>NZ_SSXC01000105.1 GCF_021699055.1 Blastococcus sp. MG754426
CCCGCCGTCGATGCAGAGGAGATCGGGATTGGTCGCCCTCAGTGTCATCCTCTTCCCCCCGCTGCTGATCGCGTTCCTGCTGGTCATGGAGCGGGTGGAGGAACCCCTGCGCCGCCCGGCGTCCCCGCGCGAGGTGAGCGAGTTCCTCGACACGGCGACCCCCGGTGAGGTCGACACGCTCGCGACCTCGGGAATCCGGCGGGCCCTGTTCCGCTGGCGGCGCCGCCGCCACCGCGGCCGGCCCTCGCAGAACCCGCCGCTCGTCTGAGCAGCTCCCCGGCGCGGACGACGGGGCCGCGAGGCCCCCGATCTCGCTCGGAGGGGGGACCGTGGGGCCACCGAACGGGTGACGGACTGCACAGCCGCCTAGACTCTCCGTCGGGCGTGGGCATCCCCGCACCCGCAGACAGTGCGAGAGGACGTGCAGTGGACGAGGTGCTGGCCCAGTCGGGGCTCTTCCAGGGGCTCTCCGATGACGCGGTGGACCCCGTCATCAGCCGTCTGGAGACGATCACCCTCCCCCGGGGCCGGGTCGTCTTCAACGAGGGCGAGCCGGGCGACAGCCTCTACATCGTCCTGACCGGCAAGATCAAGCTGTCCCGCCGCTCGCCCGACGGCCGGGAGAACGTACTGGCGGTCATGGGCCCGTCCGACCAGTTCGGCGAGCTGTCGGTCTTCGACCCGGGCCCGCGCACGGCGACGGCCACCGCCGTCACCGACGTCAAGCTGGCGCGGATGCCGCAGTCGGTCCTGCTGCCCTGGATCGAGGCGCACCCGGAGATCGGCGAGCAGCTGCTGCGCGTGCTGGCCCGCCGCCTGCGCCGCACCAACGACTCGGTCGCCGACCTCATCTTCACCGACGTCCCGGGCCGCGTCGCCAAGGCGCTGCTGCAGATGGCCGACCGGTTCGGCAGCCGCGACACCGACGGGCTGCGGGTCAAGCACGACCTCACGCAGGAGGAGCTGGCCCAGCTGGTGGGCGCCTCCCGCGAGACCGTCAACAAGGCGCTCGCCGACTTCGTGCACCGCGGCTGGATCCAGCTGCAGGGCAAGTCGGTCGTCGTCCTCGACGAGGAGCGCCTGCGGCGCCGCGCCCGCTGACACCCGACCGCTGGCGGCGAGAGGCCCAGGACCACCCCGGTCCTGGGCCTCTCGCATGCACCGCTGCCGGCTCACCGCGGGAGCGCAGGACGGGTTGGCTAAGGTACGCCTTACCTAACTCGTTCGCTCGCTCGCTGGAGGGTCCATGCCCGCACCCCGCACCGCAGGCCGACGGCGCAGCCGCCTCGCCGCCCGCGCCCTGACCGTCGCCGTCCTGCTCCCGCTGACCGCCTGCGGGGGGACCGAGGAGACCGCCGCCACCGGAGGGGGCGGCGGCGACGCAGCCGGGAGCGCCTTCCCGGTCACCCTCGAGCACGCCTTCGGCTCGACCGAGGTGCAGGCCGAGCCCGAGCGGGTGGTCACCTGGGGCTGGGGCAGCACCGACGCCGCGATCGCCCTGGGGGTCGTGCCGGTCGCCATCCCGACGCAGTCCTACGGGGGCGACGAGGAGGGCGTCCTGCCCTGGGTGCGCGAGCGGCTGGAGCAGGACGGCGCCGAGCTGCCCGAGCTGCTCCCCGACCAGACCGAGGCGCCGGTCGAGGCGATCGCGGCGGCCGACCCCGACCTCATCCTCGCCCCGTACTCCGGCCTCACCGAGAGCGAGTACGAGCTGCTCTCCCAGATCGCCCCGACCGTCGCCTACCCCGACGAGCCGTGGGCGACGCCGTGGCGGGAGACCATCGAGATCGTGGGCGAGGCGCTGGGCCGTGACGAGCAGGCCGCGGACCTCCTCGCCGACATCGACGAGCAGGTCGCCGAGCAGGCGGCCGCACACCCGGAGCTCACCGGGCTGACCGTGGCCGCGGTGTGGCCCGCGCCGGACTCCTTCTCCGTCTACAAGCCGGCCGACGCGCGGGTGGACTTCCTGCTCGACCTCGGCATGGAGAGCGCCCCGAGCGTCGCCGCGCTCGGCGACGGCGAGGGCGAGACCTTCTACTACACGCTCAGCCCGGAGCGGCTCGGCGAGCTGAGCAGCGACGTGCTGGTGGCCTACGCCGACACCGAGGCCGCCATGGAGGAGTTCCTCTCCGGCCCGCAGGGCCAGCTCATGGAGCAGGTCCGCACCGGCGCGGTCGCCCAGGTCGTCGGCCAGCAGCTCATCGCCGCGGTCTCCCCGCCGACGGCCCTGTCCCTGACCTGGGGCCTGGACGAGTACGTGGCCGAGCTCTCCGCGGCGGCACAGGCCGCCGGCGGCGCCTGACCGGCCACGCCGAGGTCCTGACCGGCGCCCCCTCCCGCCTGCGGGAGGGGGCGCTCGTCACGAGGGGAGCGGGACGGCCAGCCGGATGCGGGTGCCGTCGGGCAGCACCGCCCAGCGACCGTCCGGCGTCTCCTCGAACCGCGGGCTGATCGGGTGCATCGGCTGCGGGGGCGAGCCGGCCAGCGCGGCCGCGACGTCGGGGAACCCCGCCAGCTGGCCCAGCGTGTGGGACGTCGGCGGCAGCATCGGCCGCGTGCCGGCCGCCAGCTCGGCCAGCGCGTCGGCCGGGCGCAGCCACGCCGCCTCGTCGGCCTCCCCGGACACGTCCCGCGCCTCCTGGCCCACCGGCAGCGCGGCGGCGAAGAACTTGGTGTCGTAGCGGCGGGGCTCCACCGGCGGGGTGATCCAGTGCGCGAACGGGCGCAGCAGGTCCGACCGGAGCACCAGCCCGCGGTCGGCGAGCAGCTCGGCGAGCGACAGCTCCCGGCTGAGCAGCCCCTGCCGCTGCCGTTCCCAGTCGTCGCCCGACACGTCCGGCACCACGCCGCCGTCGGGCAGCCCGGCCAGCAGGACGCCGGCCTCCTCGAAGGTCTCCCGCACCGCCGCGCAGACCAGCTCGCGCGCCATGCGCTCGTCGCAACCGAAGGCGGTGGCCCACTGCGCCGGGGCGGGGCCGGCCCAGCCGGTCTCCGTGTCGCCGTCGCGGGGGTCCACCCCTCCGCCGGGGTAGGCCGTCATGCCGCCGGCGAAGGGCATGCCCCGGGTGCGGCGCAGGAGGTAGACCTCCAGCCCGGGTTCCCCGTCGCGCAGCAGCAGGACGGTCGCCGCCTGCCGGGGGGTCGCGGTCACGGTCGCCCCGCGGGGTCGTGGCCCCGGCGCGGGCGCCGGAGGTCTCCCGACGGGATCACGGGGACACGCTCAGCGTGACGAAGGGATGGCACCTGGCCGCGGTGCGATCCGGGGGATCGCGATGTCATCGCAGCTCGACGGTGAGCTCGACCTCCACGGGGGCGCCCAGCGGCAGCTCGGCCACGCCCACGGCGCTGCGGGCGTGCTGCCCGGCCTCGCCGAAGATCCGGCCCATCAGCTCGCTGGCGCCGTTGACGACGCGCGGCTGCCCGGTGAAGCCCTCGACGCTGGCCACGTACCCGACCACCCGGACGATGCGGGCCACCGAGTCCAGGCCCACCAGGTCGTCGACGGCGGCCAGCGCGTTGAGCGCGCAGACCTTGGCGTCGGCCGCGGCCGCCTCGACGTCGACCGACCCGCCGACCTTGCCGGTGCGGCGCAGCCCGCCGTCGACGAACGGCAGCTGGCCGGAGGTGAACACCAGCGACCCGGCCCGGACGGCCGGGACGTAGGCGGCGACGGGTGCGGCCACCGGCGGCAGCCGGATGCCCAGCTCGGCGAGCCGGGCGTGCCAGCCCTGCGCGGGCGCGGTCACACCGGCCGCTTGAGGTAGGCGACCAGCTGCTCCGCCCCACCGGGGCCGGGGAGCACGGTCACCAGCTCCCAGCCGTCGACGCCCCAGGAGTCGAGGATCGCCTTGGTGTTGTGGACGAGCAGCGGGATCGTCGCGTACTCCCACTTCTGGCGGGCGGTTTCGCTCATGGCCCCGACGCTAGCGCAGCCCCTCCGGCGAGGGGCTGGACCGGCCCTCCTCGCAGGGTCCCGCCGTGGGCTTGCGAACGGCGGGGGGCAGGAGGGTCCTTCTAGGCTGGGGCGGTGCCCCCCGAACTGACGCCCGCGCGCCTGCACGTGGTCACCGGCAAGGGGGGCACGGGCAAGACCACCGTCGCCGCCGCCCTCGCCCTGGCGCTCGCCGCCGACGGGCGGTCGGTGCTGCTCGTGGAGACCGAGGGGCGGCAGGGCATCGCCCAGCTGTTCGACACCCCGCCGCTGCCCTACGAGGAGCGCCGGGTCGCCGTCGCGCGCGGCGGGGGCGAGGTGAAGGCGCTGGCGATCGACGTCGAGGAGGCGCTCCTCGACTACCTCGACATGTTCTACAACCTGCGGCGGGCGGGCCGGGCGCTGCGCAAGATGGGCGCCGTCGACTTCGCCACCGCCATCGCCCCGGGGCTCCGCGACGTGCTGATCACCGGGAAGATCAAGGAGGCGGTCACCCGCCGGCAGGACGGTCGGCAGGTCTACGACGCCGTCGTCGTCGACGCGCCGCCCACCGGGCGGATCACCCGCTTCCTCGGCGTCACCGGGGAGATGTCGCAGCTGGCCCGGTCCGGCCCGATCAAGACGCAGAGCGACGGCGTCATGGCCGTGCTGCGCTCCCCGCAGACGGCGGTGCACCTGGTCACGCTCCTGGAGGACATGCCCGTGCAGGAGACCGCCGACGCCATCGCCGAGCTGCAGGCCGCCGGGCTGCCGCTCGGCTCGGTGGTCGTGAACATGGCCGCCGAGCCGGTGCTGCCGCCCGACGCCCTGGACCGCGCGGTCGCCGGCGAGCTGACCGGCGCCGACCTCGCCCCCGCGCTGGGCGCCGTCCACCTGCCCGGCGCCGAGCAGCTGGCCGACGCGCTGGTGGCCGAGGTGGTGGAGCACGCCCGCCGCTGGGCCGCGCAGGACGCGCTGCGCGCCCGGGTCGAGGAGCTGGGCCGCCCGACCGTCGAGATCCCGCTGCTGCCGGGACCGATGGACCTCGGCTGCCTGTTCGAGCTCGCCGGGCGGCTCGAGGAGCACCTGCCCGCGGCGGTGGCCCGCTGATGGCCGCGGACACCGCCACCACCCGCACCACCGCCGGCGCCCGCACGCCCCGCCAGGCGCCGGCCATGGAGCTCGCGGAGCTGATCGCCGACCGGCAGACCCGCATCGTCGTCTGCTGCGGCGCCGGCGGCGTGGGCAAGACGACGACGTCGGCCGCCCTCGGGCTCGCCGCCGCGGAGGCCGGGCGCACCGTCGTCGTCCTGACCATCGACCCCGCCCGCCGGCTGGCCCAGTCCCTCGGGCTCACCGAGCTGGACAACGAGCCGCGGAAGGTCGACGTCCCCGGGGCACCGGGCGAGCTGCACGCGATGATGCTGGACATGAAGCGGACGTTCGACGAGATCGTCACCGCTCACTCCACGCCCGAGCGGGCGCAGCAGATCCTCGACAACCCCTTCTACCAGGCGCTCTCCTCCTCCTTCGCCGGCACGCAGGAGTACATGGCGATGGAGAAGCTCGGGCAGCTGCGCGCCAGCGACCAGTGGGACCTGATCATCGTGGACACCCCGCCGTCCCGGTCGGCGCTGGACTTCCTGGACGCCCCCAACCGGATGGGCCGCTTCCTCGACGGCACGATGATCCGGCTGCTCATGGCGCCCAGCCGGGCCGGGTTCAAGTTCGCCAGCGCCGGCTTTCTCCTGTTCAGCCGGATCGTCTCGAAGATCCTCGGCGGGCAGCTGCTGCGCGACATCTCCGCGTTCGTCTCGGCCCTCGACACCATGTTCGGCGGGTTCCGCGAGCGGGCGACGGCGACGTTCGAGCTGCTGCGCCGACCGGGCACGTGGTTCGTCGTCGTCGCCGCGCCCGAGCCCGACGCGCTGCGCGAGGCCTCCTACTTCGTCGACCGGCTCTCCGCCGAGGGGATGCCGCTGGCCGGGCTGGTCGTCAACCGCACCCACCCCCCGGCCACCACCGCCCTGTCCGCCACCCGCGCGGAGGGGGCCGCGGAGGAGGTGGCCGAGAGCGGGGACGACGGCGCCGCGCTCGCGGCCGCGGCCCTGCGGGTGCACGCGGAGCGGATGCAGCTGGCCACCCGCGAGCAGCACCTGGCCGACCGCTTCACCAGCGCGCACCCCGACGTCGCCCTGCGGACGGTGCCGGCCGCCGCCGGGGACGTGCACGACCTCGAGGGGCTGCGGGCGATGGCCGCCGCCCTGACCGGGCCGGACCACGACACGCCGACCGGCACGCCGCGGACGCGCGTCCTCCCCGCGCGCCGCGGCTGACCAGCGCTCTCACCCGTCCGGGCGACGTACCCTGACCGCGATGTCGGAGAACGCGCGCGCCACCACCCGTCTGCTCGCCAAGCTCGCCGCGACGATCGTCGTCGCGGGCGCGCTGCTGGCCGGCCTCATGCTGCCCTGGGTCGGTGGGCCGGGGCTCGCGGCACGCAACTCCGTGTCGCTGCTCGACGCCCTGCCGGTCGAGCTCACCGACAAGACGCCGGCCGGCGTCACCCGTGTGCTGGCCTCGGACGGTTCGCTGATCACGAACTTCTACGAGCACAACCGCACCCCGGTGACCTCCGACCAGATCGCCGACGTCATGAAGCAGGCCCTCGTCGACATCGAGGACTCCCGCTTCTACGACCACAACGGCCTCGACGTGCAGGGCACCATGCGCGCGCTGGTGCGCAACGTGGCCGCCGGCTCGGTGCAGGAGGGTGGCTCGACGCTCACCCAGCAGCTGGTGAAGCAGACCCTGCTGCAGACGGCCGCGACGCCCGAGGAGCGGGAGGCCGCCGACGCCGAGACCGTCGGCCGCAAGCTGCGGGAGGCGCGGCTGGCGCTCGCCCTGGAGGACACCTACTCCAAGGACGAGATCCTCACCCGCTACCTGAACATCGTGTACTTCGGGCAGGGCGCCTACGGCATCCAGGCCGCGGCCCAGCGGTACTTCAGCGTGAACGCCGCCGACCTCACCCTGCCGCAGGCCGCGATGCTGGCCGGGCTGGTGCAGAGCCCGTTCTACGACGAGCCGATCAACAACCCGGAGAACGCCCAGATCCGGCGCAACCAGGTGCTCCAGCGCATGCACGACCTGGGCCACATCACCGAGCAGCAGCTCGCCGAGATCACCCCGACGCCGGTGGAGGTCACCCCCGGGCAGGCCCCGCCCAACGGCTGCATCGACGCCTCGATCGGCGGGTTCTTCTGCGACTTCACCCGGCAGTACCTGATCCAGGAGCTGGGCCTGACCAAGGCGCAGCTGGACAAGGGCGGCCTCACGATCACCACGACGCTGCGCCCGGACATGCAGCGCGCCGGCGACCAGGCCGTCCTCGACACCGTCGCCATGGGCGCGGGGACCGTGGCGGTCTACGACGCCGTCCAGCCCGGCACCGGGCAGGTGCTCGCGATGAGCGTCAACCGGCGCTTCGGCTGCGACGACCCCGAGTGCGAGTCGGTGAACTTCGCGACCATCCCCACCAAGGGATCGGGGTCGACGTTCAAGACCTTCGTCGCCGCCGCGGCGCTGGAGCAGGGCCTGCCCGCCAGCCACACGATCACCACGAACGAGCCGTACCGGTCGCGGGTCTACGAGAGCTACGACCCCGAGACCCAGCGCATCGAGCCCTACGAGGTCGGCAACGTGGGCAGCAGCTACCCGCGCACGCTGACCATGACGCAGGCGCTGTACATGTCCTCCAACACCTACTTCCTGGCCCTGGAGGACGCGCTGGGCCGCATCGAGCCGGCCGTGCGCATGGCCGAGCGGCTGGGCATGACCTTCGACTACTCGGTCACCCAGACGCCGGCGCAGCAGATCATCGACGAGAACCGCCCGTCCTTCGCCTTCGGCACCGACGGCGTGAGCCCGCTCGACCTGGCCAACGCCTACGCGACCATCGCCGCCCGCGGGGTCAGGTGCACGCCCACCCCGGTGCTGTCGATCACCACCCCGAACGGCGAGCCGCTGCTGGCCGAGGACGGCCAGCCGGTGGTCCGGGAGAACGACTGCGAGCAGGTCATCGAGCCCGGCATCGCGGACACCCTCAACCAGATGATGATCAAGGACACCGCGCCGGGGAACCCGCTGCAGACCGGTGCCCGCGCCTACATCCCCGGGCACCAGATCGCCGGCAAGACCGGCACGGTGAACGAGCGCGACTCGGTGGCCTTCGTCGGCTCGACCCCGCAGTACACCGCCAGCGTCATGCTTTTCCGCCCGCGGGACACGAACGACGTGGGCAGCTACGGCGGTGGGCTGCCGGCCGGGATCTGGCGCCAGGCGATGGCACCCGTCCTCACCGCCCAGGAGCCGGTCGCCTTCCCGCCCGCCGACCCGCGCTACGCCGGTCGCGGCGTCGACGCCGCGCCGCAGGGCCCGACCCGGCCCGCCGACAACGCGTCCAGCCGCTCGGCGAACCGCCCGGGCCCCACGACCCGGAGCACCACGCCGCCGCCGGAGCCCGAGCCGCCGGCACAGCCGGAGGCGCCGTCGGAGGAACCCACGACCGAGGAGCCGGCGACCGAACCCGGGACGGAGCCCCAGGTGCCGCCGCCGTCCGACGCCCCGACGACGGACGCCGAGGGCGCCCCGGCGAACTGAGCCCATGACGACGAGGGGCCGGACCACCAGGTCCGGCCCCTCGTGTGCTCTCCGGTGTCAGCCGAGCTGGCGGCGCACCTCGGCGGCGACCCGGGAGCCCTCCGCCCGGCCGGCCACGACGCCGTTCGCGGCCCCCATGACCTTGCCCATGTCCTTCATGCCGGAGGCGCCGGTGCGGGTGATGACGTCGGCGACGATCGCGGTCAGGTCGGCGTCGTCGAGCTGGGCGGGCAGGTAGCCGGCCAGGACCTCGCCCTCCGCCTGCTCCCGGGCGGCCTGCTCGGCGCGGCCGGCCGAGCCGAACGCCTCGGCGGCCTCGCGCCGCTTCTTCGCCTCCCGGCGGACGACGGCCTGCACCTCGTCGTCGGTGAGCTCGCGCGACTCCTTGCCCGACACCTCCTCGGCGCTGACGGCGGCGAGCACCATGCGCAGCGTGGCGGTGCGCAGCTCGTCGCGGGCCTTCATCGCGGTGGTCAGGTCGGTGCGCAGCTGTTCCTTGAGGTCGGACACGGAGCAAGCCTTGCACGACGCCGCACCCGGGGGCGCCCGTAGGCTTTCGCGGGTGCGCTGGTACACCGCCCTCCCCTCCGCCGCCGTCGCCTCCGGCACGGCCGTCACCGCCTACGCGAGCCTCTACGAGCGCACCCGCTGGACGCTGCGCCGCTTCGAGGTCCCGGTGCTGGCCCCGGGTTCGGCGCCGCTGCGCGTCCTGCAGCTGTCCGACCTGCACATGACGGCGGGGCAGCGCGGCAAGCAGGAGTGGGTCGCGGGCCTGGCGGAGCTCGAGCCCGACCTGGTGGTCAACACCGGTGACAACCTGGCCGGCTTCGACGCCGTACCGCCCACGCTCCGCGCGCTGGACCCGCTCCTCGACCTCCCCGGGGCCTTCGTGCTGGCCAGCAACGACTACTACGCCCCGCGGCCGAAGAACCCGCTCAAGTACTTCAAGCGGGACCACAAGCGGGTGCACGGCGACGAGCTGCCGTGGCGGGACCTGCGCGACGGCATGCGCGACCGCGGCTGGCTGGACCTCACCAACGACCGCGGCGAGCTGAACGTGGGCGGCCGCCGCATCGCGTTCGCCGGCGTGGACGACTCGCACCTGAAGCTGGACCGGTACGACCTCGTCGCCGGCCCGGCCGACCCGGGTGCCGACGTGCGCATCGGGCTGGCGCACTCCCCCGAGCCGCGGGTGCTCGACCGGTTCGCCGCCGACGGCTACGACCTGCTGCTCTGCGGGCACACGCACGGCGGCCAGCTGCGGGTGCCCTTCTACGGCGCGCTGGTGACCAACTGCGGCATCGACCGGGCCCGGGTGCGCTGGCTGCACCGCTGGGCGGAGCCGACGCCGGCGCACCCGGCGGGCACCTGGCTGCACGTCTCGGCCGGTCTGGGCACCAGCCCGTACGCCCCGGTGCGGTTCGCCTGCCCACCCGAGGCGACGCTGCTGACCCTCACCGCACGCCCGTCCTGACCCGCCGCGGGGGCCCGCGCGGGCGGGCGTTAGACTCGTCGACGCACCTCGGGGTGTGGCGCAGCTTGGTAGCGCGCGTCGTTCGGGACGACGAGGCCGCAGGTTCAAATCCTGTCACCCCGACCCTCAGCTCAGGGGCCGCCGCGAGGCGGCCCCTGAGTCGTTCCCGGGCCGCTGCGAGGATGGACGCGTGACCGCCGAGCAGACCGCATCCCC
>NZ_SSXC01000106.1 GCF_021699055.1 Blastococcus sp. MG754426
GACCTGGGTGTCGTCCGCGGCCGGCCACCCCGGTCCCGCCGCTGCCGCCCCTGCGGCACCGCTGGGTGCCGGCCGCGGACGACACCCAGGTCTTCCCCATGCCGGTGCTGCCGCCGGTGCCGCGCGCCGACCAGGAGACCGACGAGGACGTCGAGCGGCGGGAGGGCGCGCCCGGGGCCAGCGGGGGGATCCTGCGGGCGGCCGGCACCATGGCGGTCGCGACGCTGGTCTCCCGGATCACCGGCCTGCTGCGCACGATCGTCCTGGCCGCGGCCCTCGGCGTCGGCCTGGTCGCCGACGCCTACAACACCGCGAACACGCTGCCGAACATCGTCTACGAGCTGCTGCTCGGCGGCGTGCTCACGTCGGTGATCGTGCCGCTGCTGGTGCACGCGCAGGAGCGCGACCGGGACGGGGGGACCGCCTACGCGCAACGGCTGGCGACGATCGCGCTGAGCGGCCTGCTCGTCATGACGGCGCTGGCCGTGCTCGCGGCACCGCTGCTGACCTCGCTCTACGGGCTCGACGAGGACCCCGACCAGTACCGGCTGGCCAACTGGCTGGCCCGGATCCTGCTGGTCGAGATCGTCTTCTACGGGCTCGGCGCGTTCGCCCAGGCCGTGCTGAACTCCCGCGGCGTCTTCGGCCCACCGGCGTGGGCACCGGTCCTGAACAACGTCGTCGTCATCGCCACCGGCCTGGTGTTCCTGGCCGCCAGCGGTCCGGGCGCGCTGGAGCCCTCCACCATCCCCGCCGGCCTGGTGTGGCTGCTCGGCGCGGGCACGGTGCTGGGCATCGCGGTGCAGGCGGCGGTGCTGCTGCCGCTGATGCGCCGGGCCGGCGTCCCGCTGCGGCCCCGCTGGGGTCTGCGCGACACCGGGCTGCGCGAGGCCGGCACCCTCGGCCTGTGGGTGATCGCCTACGTGGCCGTGAGCCAGGTCGGCGTGCTGGTCGCCCTCCGGGTGGCCAACGAGGCCGGCCGGGAGGGCGGCCTGGGCTCGGCGGCGTTCGGGTACGCGCAACTGCTGTTCCAGATGCCCTACGGCATCATCGGCGTCGCGCTGCTCACCGCGCTCGTCCCCCGCATGAGCCGCGCCGCCGCGCGCTCCGACGTGCCGGGTGTGGTCCAGGACCTCTCCCTGGGCACCCGTCTCTCTGCGCTCGGGCTGCTGCCGGTCACCGCCGCGCTGACCGTCCTGGGCCCGCCCCTGGGCGTCCTCGTCTTCGCCTGGGGCAACACCTCGGCCGACGAGGCCGCGGCCATCGGCACCGCGCTGGCCGCCGGCGCGTTCGGCCTGCTCCCGATGGCGGTCACCCTGCTGCAGCTGCGGGTGTTCTACGCGATGAAGGACGCCCGCACGCCCACCCTCATCCAGATCGGCATGGTCGCCGTCCGGGTGCCGCTGCTGCTGCTCGTCCCCGCGGTGGTCGACCCGGACCTCGTGGTGGCCGGGCTGATGGTCGCCACCGGGCTCACCTACGTGGCCGGCTGGGTCATCGGCGACCTCGCGCTGCGCCGGCGGCTCGGCGGGCTGCAGACCGGCGTCACCCTGGGCCCGGTGGCCCGGATCACGGCCGTCGCGGTCGTCGCCGGCCTGGCCGGCGGTCTTGTCCGGATCGTGACCGGCGACCTGGGCGAACGGTCGACGGCAGGCTCGCTCGCCGAAGTCCTCATCGGTACCTTGGTCATCGGCGGCGTCGCACTGACCGGTCTGGTGGTGGCCCGCGTTCCGGAGGTCCGGGAGCCCGTCGCTGCGCTGCGGGCCCGGCTGGGGCGCAGGTGACCGAGGGCCGGGCGGGGGAGCCGACCGTGCCGGAGCGTCCGCCTCGGCGGCCGGAGCAGCACAGGGAGTCGACAGTGTCGATGGCGTCCACGACCACCGGACTGCCCGACCGCTACCGACCGCTCGACCAGATCGGGCCCGACGAGACCACCCCGACCGGCGTCATCCAGAGCTGGCGGGCCAAGGACCGCGTCCTCAACCGCGACGTCGCCATCCGCGTGCACGTGCCGGCCGGCCCCGCCGCGCACGCCTGGATCACCCGCGCGCTCACCGCCGGCGGGCTGGCCACCCCCGCGCTGGCGATGGTCTACGACGCCTCGGAGGGCAGCGGTGACCCGCAGGCCCCGGGCGGCGCCGCCTACGTCGTCAACGAGTGGATCGACGGGGAGACCCTGGCCGAGCGGCTCCGCTCCGGCCCCATGCCCGAGCGCGACGTGCGACTGGTCCTGCGCCGGCTCGCGGAGGGCGTCGCCGAGGCGCACCGCGTGGGCCTGGCCGTCGGCGGCCTGACGCTGGAGAACGTCGTCCTCCGGCCCAACGGGCTGGTCGGCCTGCGGGCGGTGCCGGCGGCGTCGGGCACCGTGCACGGCGACATCACCGCGCTCGGCGAGCTGCTGGAGGCCTGCCTCACCGGCGTGGGCCCCGGCGCCCGGACCGCCACCGGCCCCTCCGACCTGGTGGCCCTGGCCCGCCGGGCCCGCTCCACCGAACCCGGCCAGGGGCTGTCCAGCGTGGCCGCGATGGCGTCGCTGCTCGCGGAGCGGCCGCGGACCGGGCCCACCCCGCCGCTGCCGCCGCACCGCGGGGAGGACGCCGAGGGCGGCCGGCGCCGCCGCGGGCGGGACCGCCGGGCCGAGGCCGCCGCACCCGTGCGGCTCGAGCCCGGCACGCTGCCGCCCGTGCCGCCGGTGCGGCCCGGGGGCGACGACGAGCCCGCCCCCGTCGCCCGCTCACCCCACGACACCATCGCCGCCGGCCCGGCGCTCCCGCCGGCCCCACCTGCCGGTGAGGAGGAGCCGTTCGGGGTGCTGCACGCCGGCGGGTCGACCTCCGCCGGCCGGTACGCCGACCCCGCGGACCTCGACGAGGACGACGAGGACGACGCCCGGAAGCACCGGCTGGTGGTCGTCGCGCTGCCGCTGCTGGCCCTGCTCGTGGTGATCGCGCTCGCCTGGTGGATCGGGTCCAGCGTCCTGTCGGTGACCGACGCCGTGGACGAGGACATCGACGGCTCCACCCCGCCGGCCACCAGCGCCCCGGTCGCCGAGGGCGGCGCGGGCGAGGAGCCGGCCGGCGAGCCCGGGTCGGCGGCCGCCATCGCGGGGGCGCAGGTGTACGACCCGTTCGGCGACGGCGCGCCCGAGAACGACGACGACGTCCCGCTGTCCTACGACGGCGACCCGGCCACCAGCTGGCCCACGCTCACCTACCGGGGCTCCCCGGCGTTCGGGAACCTCAAGCCCGGCGTGGGCGTCGTCTACGACCTCGGCTCCCCCCAGGACCTCGCCGGGGTGACCGTCCAGACGGCGCTCCCCGGCGCCACCGTCGAGATCCGCACCGCCGACACCGCGGACGGGGCGCTGGACGACTTCGCCGTCGCCGCGAACGGCACGCTGGAGCAGCGCACCGAGCTCCCCTTCGACGACACCGTCACCGCGCGCTACGTCCTGGTCTGGCTCACCGGGCTGGTCGACAGCCCGGACGGCTTCTCCGCGGAGCTCGCCGAGGTGGAGATCAGCACCGCCGGCTGACGGCGGACCAGGGTGATCACCGGCGGGTGGCACGGGGAATGCCGCCCCTAGGATCGTCGTTGTGCCGCCCGTGACTGCAGACCAGCCGACCCCTGGCCCCGCCGTGACCACCGGTGAGGTGACCCAGCCGGCGATCCCGCCCGCCGAGCACGACGGCGTCCGCGACCTCATCATCATCGGCTCGGGGCCCGCCGGGTACACGGCCGCCACCTACGCCGCCCGGGCGAACCTCCACCCGCTGGTGTTCGAGGGTTCGCAGTTCGGTGGTGCGCTCATGACGACCACCGAGGTCGAGAACTTCCCCGGGTTCCCCGAGGGCATCCAGGGGCCCCAGCTCATGGACGACATGCGCACCCAGGCCGAGCGCTTCGGCGCCGAGCTGGTGCCGTCGGACGTGACCGAGGTCGACCTGACCGCCGAGCCGAAGATCGTCAAGGTCGGCGACCAGGTGCACCGCGCGCACGCGGTGATCGTGGCCACCGGCTCCAAGTACCGGTACCTCGGCCTGGACAACGAGCAGCGGCTGCTGGGCCGCGGCGTCTCCGCCTGCGCCACCTGCGACGGCTTCTTCTTCCGCGACCAGGACATCGTCGTCGTCGGCGGCGGTGACTCGGCGATGGAGGAGGCCACCTTCCTCACCCGGTTCGCCAAGAGCGTCACCGTCGTCCACCGGCGCGAGGAGCTCCGCGCCTCGAAGATCATGCAGAAGCGGGCGCAGGACAACGAGAAGATCCGCTGGGCCCTCGGCAAGCAGGTCACCGACGTCCTCGGCGACACCACCGTCTCCGCCGTCGAGCTGACCGACACCACCACCGGTGCCACCGAGACCATGCCGGTGAGCGGCATGTTCGTCGCCATCGGCCACGACCCGCGCAGTGAGCTCTTCGCCGGCCAGCTCAAGCTGGACGACGAGGGCTACATCCAGGTCGACCACCCGACCACCCGGACCAACATCGACGGCGTCTTCGCCTGCGGTGACGTCGTCGACCACATCTACCGCCAGGCGATCACGTCGGCCGGCACGGGTGCCGCCGCCGCGATCGACGCCGAGCGGTGGCTCGCCGAGACCTTCGACGAGCGCTGAGCCCGCATCGGGCTCGCCCAGCCGGGCATAACCGGTCCACGCGACCGGTTGTCGTGCCAGGCAACCTCGTCAGCGCCAGCAACGAGCCAGTCGACCGAGAGGGAGAACGACCATGGCAGGCAACACCGTGACCGTCACCGATTCCAGCTTCGCCACCGACGTGCTGGGCAGCGACAAGCCCGTGCTCGTCGACTTCTGGGCGGAGTGGTGCGGTCCGTGCAAGATGGTCGCCCCGGTGCTGGAGGAGATCGCCGCCGAGCACGGCGACAAGCTCACCATCGCCAAGCTGAACATCGACGAGAACCCGCAGATCGCCCGTGACTACCAGGTCATGTCCATCCCGACCATGACGGTCTTCCAGGGCGGCAAGCCGGTGAAGAGCATCATCGGCGCCAAGCCCAAGGGCGCCATCCTGAGCGACCTCGCCGACTACATCTGAGCACCAGAGCGTGCTCGCGGAGGCCCACCCGTCCACCGGACGGGTGGGCCTCCGCCGTTCCCGGGGGCGGGGTGCCGCCCCGGGCGCGCCGACGACACCGGCAGGGACGACAATCGGCGCACGATGGGAACCGACAGCCGCATGCAGCCCTTGGGGCGGGGGGACCGCGGGCCGGCCGTGGCCGACGTGCACGCCGCCCTCCGCAGCCTGGGCCTCCTCCCCGCATCCCCCGACGGTCCCGACCCGGCCCTGGAGTCGGCGGAGTACGACGCCGGCACCGAGCTCGCCGTCCGCCACTTCCAGCAGGTCCGCGGCCTCTCGGTCGACGGCCGGGTGGGCGAGGAGACCTACCGGGCGCTCAGCGAGGCCCGCTGGTCGCTGGGGGACCGGCTGCTCCGCTACGACCCCGAGCGGCCGATGCGCGGCGACGACGTCACCGGCCTCCAGGAGCGTCTCCTCGAGCTGGGCTACGACGCCGGCCGGGCCGACGGCATCCTGGGCCCGGAGACCGAGCAGGGGCTGCGGGCGTTCCAGCGCGACTACGGGCTGACCTCCGACGGCACCTGCGGCCCCGCGACGCTGCGCGCGCTGCGCCAGCTCGGCCGCAAGGTCACCGGCGGCCGCCCCCAGCTGCTGCGGCAGAGCGCCTCCTTCGTCGAGAGCGGCCCGCACCTGATCGGGCGGCGCATCGTCGTCGACGCCGGCCACGGCGGGCCGGACACCGGCTTCACGGTGGGGGAGACCACCGAGGCCGACCTGGTCTTCGACCTCGCCTCCCGCATCGAGGGCCGGCTGGCGGCCGCGGGCGCCACCGTCTACCTCACCCGCGGTCGCGGGCAGGGGCCGGCGCACGCCGAGCGCACCGCGTTCGCCAACGACGCCCGGGGCGACCTCTTCCTCTCGCTGCACCTGGACGCGCACCGCTCCGAGCACGCCCGGGGGGTCGCCAGCTACTACTACGGGACCGGCTCCGGCGCCTCCTCCACCGTCGGGGAGCAGTTCGCCAACCTGGTGCGCCGGGAGATCGTGGCCCGCACCGGCCTGCTCGACCTCGGGTCGCACCCGAAGACGTGGGACCTGCTGCGCATGACCCGGATGCCCGCCGTCCGCGTCGACTGCGGCTACCTCTCCCACCCGGTGGACCGGCTGCTGCTGCTGGACGCCCGCGTCCGCAGCGCCATCGCCCACGGTGTCCTCGCCGCCGTCCAGCGGCTCTACCTGCCGGCCGAGGCGGACCCGGCCACCGGGACCTTCCTGCTCCCCGGGAGGGCGTAGCCGCAGAGCCCACGCGCCCGGCCACCGGCCCCGCCGAACGGTCCACCCGTCACCGGTGGTCCCACCGGGCGGCCATCCCACCGCGCCTACACTCCTGGGGTGGCCACCTCCCCGCCCGGCTTGCCTGCCGGTCCCGGACAGCAGGGGGCGCACCCGGGTGCGCACCCCCACCCCGCGCCGCGTCATCCGCGGCTCGACCCGCTGGCCGACCGCTACGCAGCACGCACCCACGGGATGAAGACCTCGGAGATCCGGGCGCTGTTCTCCGTCGTCAGCCGGCCCGAGGTCGTCTCCCTGGCCGGTGGCATGCCGGCCGTGACCGCGCTGCCGCTGGACGCCGTCGGCTCCATGATCGGCGACCTCGTCTCCGGGATGGGCGCGCAGACGCTGCAGTACGGCTCGGGTCAGGGCGACCCGCGGCTGCGCGAGCGGATCTGCGACGTCATGGCCCTCGAGGGGATCACCGACGCCTCGCCCAGCGAGGTCGTCGTGACCGTCGGCTCGCAGCAGGGGCTGGACCTGGTCACCCGCGTCTTCGTCGACCCCGGCGACGTCATCCTCGCCGAGGCGCCGTCCTACGTCGGCGCGCTGGGCGTCTTCCAGTCCGCCGAGGCGCGGGTCCGGCACGTCGCCATGGACGACGACGGGCTGATCCCGGAGGCGCTCGAGGAGGCGCTCGTCGCCTGCCGCGCCGCCGGCGACCGGGTGAAGTTCCTCTACACGGTGCCGAACTTCCACAACCCGGCCGGTGTCACCCTCTCCGAGCCGCGCCGTGAGGCGATCATGGCGATCGCCGAGCGCTGGGACCTGCTCGTCATCGAGGACAACCCCTACGGCCTGCTCGGCTTCGACCGGGAGCCCATGCGCGCCCTGCGCGCCCGCGACTCCCGGCGGGTCATCTACCTCGGCTCGTTCTCCAAGACCTTCTCGCCGGGCCTGCGGGTGGGCTGGGTGCTCGCCCCCCTCGCCGTCCGCGAGAAGCTCGTCCTGGCCACCGAGGCGCAGGTGCTCTGCCCGCCGTCGCTGACGCAGTACGCCGTCGCCCGGTACCTGGACACCCAGCCCTGGCGGGAGCAGATCAAGCTGTTCACCGAGCTCTACCGCGAGCGCCGCGACGCCACGCTGGAGTCCCTTGCCGCCCTGATGCCGGCGGGCACCACCTGGACCCGTCCGGACGGCGGCTTCTACGTGTGGCTGAAGCTCCCCGACGGGCTGGACGCCAAGCTCATGCAGCCACGGGCGGTCGGAGCCCACGTCGCCTACGTGCCGGGGATCGGCTTCTACGCCGACGGCAGCGGCCAGGAGTACATGCGGCTGTCGTACTGCTACCCCGAGCCCGACCAGATCCGCGAGGGCGTCCGCCGCCTCTCCCGCGTCGTGGAGGCGGAGCTGGACCTGCACTCCACGTTCGACAAGGTCGACACCGGCACCTTCCGGGCGATCCGCCCCGGGTCCGGCCACGACGCCGAGTCGATGGTCGGTCCGGCGAACAGCGACACGTACGAGGACGGCCGATGAGCGAGACCGCGCCCACCGCAGAGCCCGCCGCGGCCGAGGAGCGCCACCCGCTGCGCGCCGTCGTCCTCGCCGGCGGGCTGACCTTCGAGCGGGAGGTCAGCCTCTCCTCGGGCACCCAGGTGGTCGAGGAGCTCACCCGCGCCGGTGTGGACGCCGAGCTGCGGGACGCCGACGCCGACCTGCTGCCGGGGCTCGCCGCGGCGCCGGCCGACGCCGTCTTCATCGCCCTGCACGGCGCAACCGGTGAGGACGGCGCCCTCCGCGCCGTCCTCGACCTGGCCGGGGTCCCCTACGTCGGCTCACCGGCGGCGGCGTGCCGGCTCGCCTGGGACAAGCCGGCCGCGAAATCCGTGGTCCGCACCGCCGGCCTGACCACACCCGACTGGGTCGCGCTGCCGCACAGCACCTTCCGCGAGCTGGGCGCCGGCGCGGTGCTGGACCTCATGGTCGCCCGCCTGGGCCTGCCGCTCATGGTGAAGCCGGCGTCGGGTGGGTCTGCCCTCGGCGTGCAGAAGGTCAGCCGCGTCGAGGACCTCCCCGCGGCCATGGTGAGCTGCTTCGCGTACGGCGACACCGTGATGGTCGAGCGCTACGTGGAGGGGGTCGAGGTGGCCCTGGCCGTCATCGACCTGGGCGAGGGGCCGGTCGCGCTGCCCGCCGTCGAGATCGAGCCGGAGTCCGGCGTCTTCGACTACAGCTCCCGCTACTCGCCTGGTCTCACCGAGTACCACGCGCCCGCGCGCATCCCGGACGACGTCGCCGCCCGCGCCGCCGAGGTCGCCGTCCGGGTGCACGAGGTCCTGGGCCTGGCCGACCTGTCCCGCACCGACGCGATCATCACGCCCGACGGGGAGGTGCACTTCCTCGAGGTCAACGTCTCCCCGGGGCTCACCGAGACCTCGATGTTCCCCATGGCCGTCGAGGCGGCCGGGTACGACCTCGGCACCGTGCTGGGCCGGCTGCTCGCCCGGCGGGCCGGGAACCCCGGCTAGGCCGACCTCCGCGAGAGCCGATACGAAGGCCCCTTCCGTCAGTGACGGAAGGGGCCTTCGTATCGGCTAGGGGTCAGGCCTCGGGTCGGCGGCCGGTGATGTCCGGAGCCATGACGCCGATGATGCGCTGCAGGTCGTCGACCGAGCCGAACTCGACGACGATCTTCCCCTTCGAGCGGCCGATCTGGATCTTCACCTTCGTCTCGAACATGTCCGAGAGCCGGGAGCCCAGCTCCTCCACGCCGGGCGCGGAGATGCGCCGCGTCCGCCGCTTGGCCGCGGGCTCCTCCGCGGCGGCCAGGGCGACGGCCTCCTCGGTGGCGCGCACCGACAGCCCCTCGGCGACGATGCGGGTGGCCAGGGCGTCCTGGGCGACCGGGTCCTGCAGGCCGAGCAGTGCGCGGGCGTGCCCGGCGGAGATGACGCCGGCTGCGACGCGGGTCTGCACCTTCACCGGCAGCTTCATCAGCCGGATGGTGTTGGTGACCTGCGAACGGCTGCGACCGATCCGCTGCGCGAGCTCCTCGTGGGTGGCCCCGAACTCCTCGAGCAGCTGCTGGTAGGCAGCGGCCTCCTCCAACGGGTTCAGCTGGACGCGGTGGATGTTCTCCAGGAGGGCGTCGCGCAGCATGGCGTCGTCGGTGGTGTCCCGGACGATCGCCGGCACGGTCCCCAGTCCCGCGGCGCGGGCGGCACGCAGCCGCCGCTCGCCCATGATGAGCTCGTAGCGCCCGGCCTCGGCCTCCCGGACGACGATCGGCTGGAGCAGGCCGAACTCCTTGACGCTGTGCGTCAGCTCCTCCAGGGCCTCGTCGTCGAAGACCTGGCGCGGCTGCTTGGGGTTGGGGACGACGTCCTCGACCGAGACCTCGCGCAGCTGCGCACCCGGCACGCCCACGGCGTCGTCCGCCGACGCGTCCTGCGCCCCCGGGAGCGGCACCGGGGAGGGCACCAGGCTGACCGCGGCGGGCGACGCCGTGGGCGTGCCGGGTGCGC
>NZ_SSXC01000107.1 GCF_021699055.1 Blastococcus sp. MG754426
GGCGCAGCGGGTCCTGCAGGTCCTTCTTCCAGTCCAGCTTGACGGCGCCCTCGATGTGGCCGCCGTCGTAGGCGGTGGTGTCCTCGTCGACCTCGACGAGGACGATGCCGGGCTGGCCCAGGTGCTCCTGGACCCAGTCGGCGGTGACGAGCACGTCGTTGCGGCTCATGGTGGTGGTCCTCCGGGTGATCGGTGTGTGCGGTCGGTCGTTCGGGTGGTGCGGGACGACGCGGATCGCTCGCAGCGCGGAACTTCCGGGAGAGAGGGGCATCCCGACGGCGCGGAGAGCGCGTCTGGACGGCGCGGTGCCGCCCTCAGAGGGCGGGACACAGGCAGCTGCCGACGCGGCACAGGTCGACTGTGCGGCGCGAGGTCAGCAGGATGCCCACGGCGCGAGCGTAGCCGATCACACCGGACCGCCTGCCCGGCCACCCACGTGCGCATCCACGAGCGCGGTCAGCTCTGCCGGCCGGGGAGCCCCGGTGGTGCGGCCGACCACGCGCCCGCCCCGGTCCAGGTAGAACAGCGTCGGCGTCAGCCGGACGTCGAGCTCGCGGACCTCGTCCAGGTGGCTCTCCGCGTCGACGTGGACGGCGGCCAGCCCCGGCCGGCTCGCCCGCAGCTGCTCCAGCCGGGCCCGGGTGGCCCGGCACGGGCCGCAGAACGCCGTGGAGAACTGGACGACGGTCAGCTCCGCCTCGGCCGGGCGCACCCCGAGCCGGTCGAACACCGCCGCAGCGTCCACCTGGTCCACCACCCCTCCCGGGTCCTCCTCCGCAGAACCCGGCGCGGCCGCGGCCCTATTCCGCGGCCAGGACGGCGTCCTCGGCCACCGCGCGCACGGCCACGCCGTCGTCCCGCGGGGTCACGTCGGTGAGCCGCAGCCCGTAGGGCAGCTCGACCGGGTAGCGCAGGTCGAGCAGGTCGGTGGCCCGTTCGACGGCGACGCGCGGGACGTCGACGCCCACCCCGGACGCCCGGTCGACGTCGATGACCAGCTCGTCCCCGTCGAGCGAGACGGTGCCGGCCGCGGTGAGCGGGAACGCGCGGCCCAGGAGCTCGACGGTGCGGGTGATGCGCAACCCGTCCCCCTCCCGCTCCAGGGTGGTGTCCGCGCCGAGCTCCCCGGCCAGCAGCTCGTAGGAGAGCGTCGCGGTGCCGTCGATGCGCTCGACCGGCACCTCCGCCACCGTGCCGGCCCGCAGCGCCGACAGGGGCAGGTGCACACCGCGGAGCGACACGTCGGCGCGGGTGCCCTCGGGCTGGCCCAGCTCGTCGGCGGTCAACGAGATGCGGACCTCGTCGTAGCGCCCGGCGAGCGCCTGGGTGAGGAACGGGAAGCCGCGGACCTCGACGTCCGGCTCACCGGACAGCGCCTCCTGGGCCGCCAGCCGCTCGGCCACCTCGCGCTCGGCGAAGCCCACCGCCACCCGGTCGAGGACGACGCCGGTGACGACGAGCAGCAGGAGGACGACCGCGGCGACCTTCACAGGGCGGTCAGCAGGGCGAGGGCCACGGGGGCGCCGGCGGCGAGGGGCAGCACGACCTGGACCACGGTCGGCGCCCACGGGGAGAGCGCCTCCGCCTCGCCCTCGGACGTGGTCTCGACGGCGAGGTAGCTGCCCGCCACGGCGACCAGCGCCACCACCCCGGCGATGACGGCGCCCACGGCCGGTGCCCGGAGCGCGCCGAGGTCGGCGAGGTCGCGGACCGCCCACGCCGTCGCCGCGCCGGCCAGGACGGCGAGGACGACGCCGAGCAGCCCGCGCGGGACCCCGGGGGCCAGCCGGGGCCGCGGCAGCACCTGGTCGACGAGGTGGCCGACGACCAGCGCGGCTCCGGCGACCAGGGCGGTGGCGGTCAGGCCGCCGTCGTCGGCCCGGCCCAGCAGCAGCAGCGCCGCCAGCGCGCCGACGGCGGTGAGCAGGACCGCCGACCCGGCCAGCGAGTCGACCAGGGCCTCCCGCGGCGTGCGCAGCATCTGCTGGAGCACGGCGGCGAGGAACCCGATGCCCAGCACGGCGAGGAGGCCGCCCGGCACCGGGTCCTCGGGCAGCGCGAGCGCGAGGTCGGCCGCGACGGCGGCGGCCGTGCCGACGGCCAGCGACGCCGCGAAGCCCTGCATCCCCGTGGCGAGGACCCAGGCGAGCACCAGCGCGAGCTGGAGCACCAGCACGGCGGCGAGGGTCCCGACCTCGCCGGCCAGCGGCGGCAGCCCGGCGACCAGGCCCGCGGCGAGGACGGCGAGGCCCGCGGCCACGACGTGGTGCGGGCGGGCCGGCGTCGGCGACGGGACCGCGGCGGAGCTCACGGGCCGATCGTGTCAGAAGCCCGGCGTGCGCTCCGCTCGACGAGCGGGTCGGGCGCTCCGCGACCGGCGTGTCCGGCGTCACGGGCCCACCCGACGGGGACGCATCGGTGCCGGATCGGGGGCCCCGGAGCGGGCGTCGGCTATCCTGCCGTCTCACCTCGACAGCGCCGTCGCAGGTCCGTTCGGCACCCGCCGGCCCCGGACCCCTGAGGAGACGACATGCGACTCGTGCTCATGACCGCAGCCCGCCAGGCGACGACCGAGGTGCTGCCCGCCCTCGGGCTGCTCGGCCACCAGGTCCGCGTGGTGGCCCCGGAGCTCTCCAGCCTGCTCGACGGCGACTCCGGCGACGTGGTGCTCGTCGACGCCCGCTACGACCTCATCCAGGCCCGCACCCTGTGCGGGCTGCTCTCCTCGACGGGGGTGGCCGCCGCGCTGGTCGCCGTCCTGTCCGAGGGCGGCCTGGTCGCCCTCTCGGCGGACTGGGGGGTCGACGACGTGCTGCTCGACACCGCCGGCCCCGCCGAGGTCGACGCCCGCCTGAAGTGGGCGACCGCCCGGCGCCTGGCCGCCACCACCCCGGCCGACGGCGGCGAGGGCGGCCTCACCCAGGCCGGCGAACTGGTGATCGACGAGCACAGCTACTCGGCCAAGCTACGCGGTCGCCCGCTCGACCTCACCTACAAGGAGTTCGAGCTGCTGAAGTACCTGGCCCAGCACCCGGGTCGCGTCTTCTCCCGCGCCCAGCTCCTCCAGGAGATCTGGGGCTACGACTACTTCGGCGGCACCCGCACCGTCGACGTCCACGTCCGCCGGCTGCGCGCCAAGCTCGGCACCGAGCACGAGGCGCTGATCGGCACCGTGCGCAACGTCGGCTACAAGCTCGACCAGCAGGTGGCCGACGCCACCGCGCGGGCCGCCGCCGAGGACCGCGCGGCCACCGCCGACGCCGGGGCGGGCGCCGAGCTGGTCTGATGGGCCGGTGATCGACGAACGCGACGTCGCCGGCGTCCTCGACCTGCTCCGCGCCGCCGGCGCCGCCGATGGCGTGCGCCCGGTCTCCGAGGAGGCCGAGCTGCGCCTCCGGCACGGCTCGCCCGACGGGCAGGACCTCACGGTCCGGGACGACGACGGCGCCCTGGCCGGGTACGCCCGCCTCGACGGTGGGACCGCCGAGCTGGTGGTCCACCCCGAGCGGCGCCGCCGCGGCCACGGCACCGCGCTGCTGCGCCGCGTCCTGGACGCCGCGGGTGGAGGGCCGCTGGACGTCTGGGCGCACGGGGACCTGCCCGGGTCGGCCGAGCTGCTCGTCCCGCACGGTTTCCGCCGGGCCCGGGTGCTCCTGCAGCTGCGGCGCGACCTGGCCGGCATCGACCCCGACCCGCGCCCCGACCTGCCCGGCGACGTCCGGGTGGTGCCGTTCGTTCCCGGGCGTGACGAGGAGGCGTGGCTGCGGGTCAACGCGCGCGCCTTCGACTGGCACCCCGAGCAGGGGCGGATGACCCACGCCGACCTCGAGCGCCGCGAGGCGGAGCCGTGGTTCGACCCCGACGGGTTCCTGATGGCGTGGCGGGGCGCGCCCGGGGCCGCGGGCGAGCTGCTCGGCTTCCACTGGACCAAGGTCCACCCCGCCGGGGACGCCGGGCCCGAGCCCGTCGGCGAGGTCTACGTGCTGGGCGTCGACCCGGCCGCCCAGGGGCTGCGGTTGGGGCGCGCGCTCACCGACCTCGGGTTGGCGCACCTGCGGGCGCGCGGTCTCGGCGAGGTGCTTCTCTACGTCGAGGAGGACAACACGGCGGCGGTGCGGCTGTACGAGGGGCGGGGCTTCACCCGGTACTCCGTGGACGTCGCGTGGCACCGGGAGCCGCAGGCCCGCTGAGGCCGACCCGGCGACGGCGACGCGCCCACCCGGCGCCGAGCCCTTGCCTGCTGGTGGGTGGCACCGCGACCCCGCATCTTCCCCCCGCGTGACCCGGGCCACTCAAGATCATCGCAGTTCTCGGCGCTCGTTCACCGTCCGTTCACCGCAAGCGGGGTGTGCCGCCACCTGGGCTCCCTACCGTCGCTCCCGTCGGTCCCACGCTGCCCGGAACAGGTCCGGGCGAACCTGAGAGGCCCTGAGTTGAAGCTCAGCACCAAGACGCGCGCCACGACGCTGTCCGTTGCGCTCGCCAGCACCCTCGCGCTCGCCGCCTGCGGTGCGTCCAACGAGACCGCGGAGACCGCCAGCGGCGGCGGCGACACCAGCTCCGGCTCCGAGCTGAGCGGCACGCTCGTCGGCGCGGGGTCCAGCGCCCAGCAGGCCGCCATGCAGGGTTGGACCGCCGGCTACTCGAGCGTGCAGCCCGGCGTGACCGTCAACTACGACCCGGTCGGCTCCGGCGGTGGCCGCGAGCAGTTCCTCGCCGGCGGCACCGACTTCGCCGGCTCCGACGCCTACCTCGACGAGGAGGAGCTGACCCAGGCGGAGGAGCGCTGCGGCACGGCCGGTGCCTTCGAGCTCGTCAACTACATCGCGCCGATCGCGGTCGTCTACAACCTCGAGGGCGTCGACGAGCTCAACCTGCCGCCGGCCGTGATCGCGGGGATCTTCAACCAGCAGATCACCAACTGGAACGACCCGGCGATCGCCGAGGCCAACCCCGACGCCACGCTGCCGGACCTGCCGATCACCCCGGTCAACCGGTCCGACGAGTCGGGCACCACGGAGAACTTCACCGAGTACCTGGCCGCCGCCGGGGGCGACGCGTGGCCGCACGAGCCCAGCGGTGACTGGCCGGTCGCCGGTGGCGAGGCCGCCCAGGGCACCTCGGGCGTCGTGAGCGCCGTCGCGGCCGGCAACGGCACGATCGGCTACGCCGACCTCAGCCAGGCCGGCGACCTCGGTGTCGCCAACGTGGGTGTCGGCGAGGAGTTCGTCGCGCCGTCGGCCGAGGCGGCTGCCGCGGTGGTGGAGAACTCGGAGCAGGTCGACGACGCCGACCGGCCGGAGTACAGCTACGCGATCGACCTGGCCCGCGACACGACCGAGTCGGGCAACTACCCCATCGTGCTGGTCAGCTACCACATCGGTTGCGTCGAGTACGAGGACCAGGAGACCGTCGACCTGGTCAAGGACTTCCTGACCTACGTCGCGAGCGAGGAGGGCCAGCAGGCCGCGGCCGACGCCGCCGGTTCCGCCCCCATCTCCGAGGGGCTGCGCGAGCAGAACATGGCCGCCATCGACGCGATCACGGTCGCCGGGTGATCTGAGCCCTGGTGATCCCGCACCACCTGGCAGCGGCCCGACGACGGGTAGGAAGTTCCCAGCAGTTCTCCCCACCGACCTCCCGGAGCAGCGGTGACAGCCACCCGGACGCCGTCCGACCAGAGCACGACCAAGCCGCCCCGCCGGCCCGGCGACCGCATCTTCGCGGGCTCCGCCAAGGGCGCGGGCATCCTCATCCTCGTCATCCTGGCCGGTGTCGCCGTCTTCCTGATGGCCGAGGCGCTGCCGGCGCTCACCGCTCCGGCCGAGGAGATCCCCGGCGACGAGGGTCTGCTCTCCTACATCGCCCCGCTGCTGTTCGGCACGCTGCTCTCGGCGGTGATCGCGCTCCTGGTCGCGACCCCCCTGGCGGTGGCGATCGCGCTGTTCATCACGCACTACGCACCGCGCCGGATGGCGCAGGGCCTGGGCTACGTCGTGGACCTGCTGGCCGCGATCCCCAGCATCGTCTACGGCTTCTGGGGCATCTTCTGGCTGGCCCCCAAGCTCGTCCCGTTCTACCGCTGGCTCGAGGAGAACCTCGGGTTCATCCCGCTGTTCGCCGGGCCGACGTCCTCCACCGGCCGGACGATGCTCACCGTGGGCCTGGTGCTCGCGATCATGATCCTGCCGATCATCAGCGCCATCTCCCGGGAGGTGTTCCGCCAGGTGCCCACCCTGCACAAGGAGGCGGCCCTGGCCCTGGGTGCGACCCGCTGGGAGATGATCAAGATGGCGGTGATCCCCTACGGCAAGAGCGGCATCATCGGCGGCGCCATGCTGGGCCTGGGGCGCGCGCTGGGCGAGACGATGGCGGTCGCGATCATCCTCTCCGTCTCCGGCGGCATCACGTTCAACCTGATCAGCAGCGCCAACCCGGCCACCATCGCAGCCAACATCGCCCTCGACTTCCCCGAGTCCACCGGCATCGACGTCAACACGCTGATCGCCAGCGGCCTCGCGCTGTTCGTCATCACGCTCGCGGTGAACATGCTGGCGCGCTGGATCGTCAACCGCCGGGCCGACTTCTCCGGAGCCAACTGATGAGCGTCCAGACCCCCACCCCCGCCCCCACGACCGGGGCCTCTGCGGTCAGCCGGCCGCAGCAGCAGCACGATCGCTCGCTGCCCCGCTGGGTCCCGCTCGCGGTCTTCGCCGCGGGTGTCGCGGTCGCGGCCCTGCTGAGCGCCCTCACCGGCTTCAACGTCGTCCTGTTCGTGGTCTACGCGGTGGTTCTCGGCACGGTCGCGGTCTACGTCGTGTCCCGGGTGACCGAGGGCCGGCGCAGGGCCACCGACCGGCTGGTCACCTCCGTCGTGACCGCGGCGTTCGGCATCGCGATGGTGCCGCTGGTCGCCCTCGTCTGGGAGGTCGTCGGTCGCGGCATCGAACGCTTCGACGGCGAGTTCTTCAACTCCTCGCTGCAGGGCATCATCGGCGAGGGCGGCGGCGCCTACCACGCGCTCATGGGCACGGTGATCATCACCGCGCTCACCACGCTGCTCTCGGTGCCGATCGGCCTGCTGGCGGCGATCTACCTGGTCGAGTACGCGCGAGGGCGGCTCAAGCGCGCGATCACCTTCTTCGTCGACGTCATGACCGGCATCCCCTCGATCGTCGCCGGCCTCTTCGCCTACGCCCTCTTCGTCCTGATCTTCGGGCCGGGCATCCGGCTGGGCATCATGGGTGCGATCGCGCTGTCGGTCCTGATGATCCCCGTCGTCGTCCGCTCGGCGGAGGAGGTCCTCAAGCTCGTCCCCAACGAGCTGCGCGAGGCCTCCTACGCCCTGGGCGTGCCCAAGTGGCGCACGATCACCAAGGTGGTCATTCCGACCGCGATCGCCGGCATCGGCACCGGCGTCACCCTTGCCATCGCCCGCGTCATCGGGGAGACCGCGCCGCTGCTGATCACCGTCGGCATCACCAACGCGACCAACTTCGACCCCTTCGACGGCCGCATGGCGACGCTGCCCGTCTACGCCTACTACCAGCTGACCCAGCCCGGCGTGCCGCCCGAGTTCGCCATCGACCGCGCCTGGACGGCGGCGCTCCTGCTCATCATCCTGGTCATGGGGCTCAACGTCGTCGCCCGCCTGATCAGCCGCTTCTTCGCCCCCAAGACCGGTCGCTGACCGGACCGACCCGGAGGGAACCCCCGTGGCCAAGCGCATCGAGGTCTCCGACCTCAACATCTACTACGGCAGCTTCCGCGCGGTCGAGGGCGTCAACGTCTCGATCGAGCCCCGCAGCATCACCGCACTGATCGGCCCGTCCGGCTGCGGCAAGTCGACCTTCCTGCGCACGCTCAACCGGATGCACGAGGTGATCCCGGGCGCCCGCGTCGAGGGCAAGGTCGTCATGGACGGCCAGGACCTCTACGGCCCCGACACCGACCCGGTCACCGTGCGCCGCCAGATCGGCATGGTCTTCCAGCGGCCGAACCCGTTCCCGACGATGTCGATCTACGAGAACGTCGCCGCCGGGCTCCGGCTCAACAGCGTCAGGATGAGCAAGTCCGACCTCGACGACCTGGTGGAGCGCTCGCTGAAGGGCGCCAACCTGTGGGAAGAGGTCAAGGACCGGCTCGACCGGCCGGGGTCGGGGCTCTCCGGTGGTCAGCAGCAGCGGCTCTGCATCGCCCGCGCCATCGCCGTCGAGCCCGACGTCCTGCTGATGGACGAGCCGTGCTCGGCGCTCGACCCGATCTCCACGCTCGCCATCGAGGACCTGATGACGGAGCTCAAGGAGCGGTTCACCATCGTCATCGTCACCCACAACATGCAGCAGGCGGCCCGCGTGAGCGAGCAGACCGGCTTCTTCAACCTCAACGGCGTCGGGCAGCCCGGCCGGCTGATCGAGTTCAACCCGACCGAGAAGATCTTCAGCAACCCCGACCAGAAGGCGACCGAGGACTACATCTCCGGCCGCTTCGGCTGACGGCCCCGTTCCGGGGCCACCAGCGGGTGATCGCTGGCACCGCACGGCGGTGCATCAGCAGCGGACTGCGGCCGCCTCCGG
The DNA here is from genome assembly GCF_021699055.1 of Blastococcus sp. MG754426. Lineage (GTDB taxonomy): Bacteria > Actinomycetota > Actinomycetes > Mycobacteriales > Geodermatophilaceae > Blastococcus. The sequence continues at coordinate 8,577 of NZ_SSXC01000107.1, forward strand.
CGCGGGGGCGGCCGCAGCCGCCTCCGGCGCGACCTCGACCGGCTCCGGGGCGCCGATCTCCACCGGGACGACCGCGGAGTACCCGGGGCCGATGACCAGCTGCACACCGTCGCCGAGCGCGTCGCTGGGCTGGAGCACCGCCCCCGGGACGGCGGCGGCCACGGTGCGCGCCCGGTCCAGCGCCTCGGGCCCGTACCGGACGACGCTCTCGGTCACGGTGCCGGTCTCGTTGCCCACCGTGCCGATGCCGAAGCCCTGCCCGCGAAGGGCGTCGGCCACCGTCGCGGCCAGGCCGCTGGTGGCGGTGCCGTTCAGCACGTCGACGGTGATCTCGCCGGGGGCCGCGGTGAGCGGCTCCGGCACGGAGGGGTCCACCGGCTCAGGAGCCGGCTCCGGCTCGGGGGCCGGCAGCGCCGCACCCGGGACGGCCAGGAGCTCTTCCGGCACCCGGACGCCGTCGATGACCTCGTCGAAGAGGGTGCGCGTGGCGGATGCGTCGAGGACGACGTAGCCCTGCTCGGTGCCGGCCGGGACGTACCCCACCTGGGCGACCGGCAGCTCGGCGCGCTGCACCGCGTCGCCGGAGAGGTCGCCGAGGGTCGCGGCCAGCGCGCGCAGGTCGCCGAGCGTCGTCTGCTCGTCGACCGTCAGGGCGTCCGAGGCGCGGGACAGGAAGCGCGTCAGCGCGACGGGGTCGAGCAGCGTGTCCGCGGACATCGCCGCCCGCATCGTCGAGGTGAGCAGGCGCTGCGCCCGCTCGGCGACGGCGGCCCCCGTGACGTCGACGCCGCCGTCGCCCGGCTGCAGGAAACCCGACGCCGCGTCGCCGGAGAGCTCCGAGGGCCCGGCGGGGGGCGGTGTCGCGGCAGCCGCGGTCGCCGCCGTGGGGACGATGCACACCGGGACGCCGCCGAGGGCGTCCACCATCCCCGGGAGGCGGGCGAGGTCCACGCCGAGGTAGTGGTCGATGCGGAGCCCGGACAGCTGCTGGACCGCCCGCACCGTGCACGCCGGGCCGCCCTCGAGCAGCGAGCTCGCGAACGCCTCGGTGACCGGGTCCCGCAGGGTGCCGTCGGGCGTCCGGCACGCCGGGGTGTCCACGAGCGCCGTGGGAGGGACGCTGACCAGCGCCGCGCGGTCGCCCTCGGCCGAGACC
>NZ_SSXC01000108.1 GCF_021699055.1 Blastococcus sp. MG754426
TGGCGCCGTCGATGGAGCGCGGCGCCGGCCGCTACGTGCTGACCACCCAGCTGTACCGCGACGGGGGGCCGGTGCAGGGGCGCCCGGGGTGGCGTCGCCGGCCGGGGACACCAGCAGCGGCGCGGCGTGCATGCGGCCCAGCGGCTCCCCGTCGCGGTACAGCTGGGTGGTCAGCACGTAGCGGCCGGCGCCGAGCTCCATCGACGGCGCCAGCCCGATGCCGTCGAAGTGGGGGAAGGAGCCCAGGTCGAAGCGGGCGTCGCCGGCGTCGTCGGTGGCCACGGTGGCGCCGTCGAGGGTCACCGGCTTCTTCGCCAGCGCCCAGATCTCGCCGCCGTCCTCCATGCCCAGGCCGATGTCGACGGTGTAGCGACCGCTGCCGGCCGGGGCGCTGATGCCGATCGCGGGGGTGACGGTCCCGGGGCGGGCGGTCATCGACGTGAAGGCGTAGCGCACCGTCTCGCCGACGTGGTCGCCGATGCGGGTCAGCGACAGGCGGCCACCGGTGACCGACCGGCCGGCGAAGGCCGCGACCCGGTCGGTGTCGGCGAGCAGCGCCTGCTTGAGTTCGGCGGCCGTGGCCGCTGGCGAGACGGCCCGGTAGAGCGCCACCGCGGCGGCCACGTGCGGCGCGGCGAACGACGTCCCGTCGACCAGGCGCATCCCGCCGTCGTTCCACGGGGCGGCGACCCGGGTGCCCGGGGCGAAGAGGTCCACCGATGTGGCGCCCCAGCCGGAGTGGGCGGCGACGGTGTCGGCGGCCGTGGAGCTGCCGACGGTCACGACGTTGGGTTCGGTCAGGCCGGCCGGGTAGACGGGGTTGGTGTCCCGGTTCCCGCCGTCGTTGCCGGCGGCGGCGACCACGAGGACGCCGTGCGCCTCGGCGTACGCGACGGCCGAGCGCAGCGCCTCCAGCGGCGGGCCGCTGAGCTGGCCGCCCCACGAGGCGTTGATGACGTCGGCGCCGTGGTCGACGGCGTACCGGATGGCCTTGGCGCAGAGGTAGATGTCGACGGTGCTCCCGCCGCCGGCGACCAGCGGCATGATCGACACGCCGGGCGCCACGCCCGCGGACCCGTACCCGTTGCCGGCCCGCGCCCCCACGACGCCGGAGACGCTGGTGCCGTGGCTGCCCAGGCTGCCGTTGTCGATGTCGGCATCGTCCGCGTAGAAGTTCCAGCCGTGGCAGTCGCCGGGCAGGCCGTTGCCGTCGGTGTCCGCGGTGCCGCAGCGCTCGGCCGGGTTGGTCCACAGCGAACCGGCCAGCTCCGGGTGGTCGGAGTCGAAGCCCGAGTCGATGACGGCGACGACGCGGCCCACGCCCGTGCCGGTGTCCCAGCCGGTCGTGGCGTCCACGTCGGCGTCGGCCACGGCGGGCTGGCCGTAGGCGTTGCTGCCGGTGTTCTCCAGGTTCCAGCCGTACTGCGGGAACAGCGGGTCGGTGACCGAGCCGAGGACCGGCACGGACGTCGACAGGGCCACGTCGGCGACCCCCGGCACCGCCCGCAGCCGCTCGGGGCCCAGGCCGTCGGCGGCGACGAGGGCCAGCCCGTCGTCCACCCACTGCGCGCTCTCGACGCCGGGCACCGCGGCCAGCGCCGCCAGCAGGTCGCCGGAGGAGGCGCCTGCGGTGAGCACGTAGCGGGTCAGCCCGTCGCCCTCGCCGAACCCCGTGGCGACCTCGACGGCCGGCGTGGCCCACGCCGTCCAGACCGCGGCCCCGGCGTAACCGGCCACGACGGCGCCGGAGAGCACCGCTCCCAGCACCCGCTTGCTCGTCATCCCTGCCGACCCCCGGCCACCCCGTGGCCCCCGCCGGTCGCAGTGGGGCGCTCCCGTGCCGCTACGGCGCCGGGCGGGTGGTGCTTGAGGGCCCCGGCGGCGTCCTTCACCCGGACGGAGGGGGAACCCGGTTCCCTAGACTCCGCGCCATGCTGCTGAGCGACCGCGACATCACGGCCGCGATCGCCGGGGGACGCCTCGGCATCGAGCCCTACGACCCGGGGCTGGTGCAGCCGTCCAGCATCGACGTCCGGCTGGACCGCTACTTCCGCGTCTTCAACAACGCCCGCTACACCCACATCGACCCGGCGGAGCAGCAGGACGACCTCACCACCCTCGTCGAGCCCGAGGGTGACGAGCCGTTCGTGCTGCACCCGGGTGAGTTCGTCCTGGGGTCGACGCTGGAGGTCGTGCGCATCCCCGACGACCTGGCGGCCAGGCTCGAGGGGAAGTCGAGCCTGGGTCGTCTCGGGCTGCTCACCCACTCGACGGCGGGCTTCGTGGACCCGGGCTTCTCCGGGCACATCACGCTGGAGCTGTCCAACGTGGCGAACCTGCCGATCACCCTGTGGCCGGGCATGAAGATCGGTCAGCTCTGCCTTTTCCGGCTGACCAGCGCGGCCGAGCACCCCTACGGGTCGGCGGTCTACGGCTCCCGGTACCAGGACCAGCGCGGGCCCACCCCGTCGCGCTCGTTCCGCAACTTCACCCGCGCGGAGACCCGCCGTCCCTAGCCCCCTGGTCGGCGTCGTCGGCCCGGGCGGCGGCCGGGATCTCGACCCCGGCGCTCTCCAGCACGTCGGGGCGGCGTCCCGCCGGTGACCAGCCGGGCACCGCCCGCTCCACCTCGTCGTCGACGAACACCTGGCGCGTGGCGACCCACCCGGCGACGGCGAGCACCGCGACGCCGGTGAGCACGACGACGAACATGCCGTCGTAGCTGCCGGTCGCGCCGCGCAGCACGCCCACGAGCAGGGGGCCGGCCCCCGCGACGACGTAGCCCCAGCTCTGGCTGACCGTCGAGAGGGCGGCGACGGTCTCCGGCGTCCGGGCGCGCAGGCCGATGAGGGTCAGCACCATGGGGAAGGTCCCCATGCCGACGGCGATCAGCACCATCCAGAGCCACGGCGCGGTGGCCGGCGCCGTCCACAGGCCGACCCAACCGGTCACGTAGCTGGCGGTGAAGAGCGCCAGCAGCGGGCGCTGCAGCCGCGGGCGGACGGCGAGCGACGGGATCACGGCGCTCAGCGGCAGGCCGACGACGGCGTTCAGGCCCAGCATCAGCCCCGCCGTCGCGGCGCTCAGGCCCGAGTCGCGCAGGTACTGCGCCGACCAGCCGATGACGACGTAGGCCTGCAGCGCCTGGACTCCGAAGAACGCGGTGACCGCCAGCGCCGTCGGGCTGTGCACCAACGCCCGCATCGGGACGGCCGAGTGGCTCGCGCGGGAGACGTCGGGCGCGGCCGGGACGGCCAGCCACACCCCGGCCGCGACGAGCGCCGGCAGGGCCCAGACGACGAGCGCCCAGCGCCAGCCGCCGCCGTCGGTGCCCGCCGCGTCGGCGATCGGCTGGGAGGCCACCGCGGCGAGGGCCGCGCCCAGGCCCATCGCCGTGCTGTACGCGCCGACGAGGGGGCCGGTCCGCCGCGGGAAGTGGCGCTTCACCAGGCCGGGGAGCATGACGTTGCCGAGGGCCCCGCCGGCCATGGCCAGCGCCGTGCCCCCGAGGAAGACGGGGAAGCCCCCGGCCAGGCTGCGCAACGCGAGCCCGGCGGTCATCGCGACGAGGGCTCCGGCGAGCACGTGCGCGTCGCGGTAGCGGGCCGACAGCGCCGGGCCGGTGAAGCCGATGAGCGCGAAGCAGACCACCGGCATGGTGGTGATCACCCCGGCCAGGCCGCTGGAGATGCCCAGCCCCCGCTCGATCTCCTGCAGCACGGGGCCGACGCTGGTCACCGCCGTCCGGAGGTTGAGCGCGGTGAGCACGATGGCGACGGCCATGAGGCCGAGCCCCCGGCGACGACCGGTGCCGGTGCTGCTGCGGGCGGGGGCGGTGCGGGTCACCCGGACAGCGTCCTCCATGACGCACCCCGCACGATCGCCGGGTCGGTGCACGCTGCAACCACCGCGCACCGCCCCGGGAACGGCGACGGCGCGCACCCCGGGGGGGATGCGCGCCGCCGTCGTCGTGCTGCTACTGCGGATCGTGCTCCGTGGCGGCCGAGCCCAGGCCGGCGACGTCGTCGGCCTTCGTGCCGACGTCGGCACCCTGCTCGGCACCCTGCGCGCCGACGGCGACCGGCTTCATCGAGCGCAGCAGGATCTGGCTGACGTCGAGCACCTCGACGTGCTCGCCGGCCTCGCCGTTCTGCTTCTTGCTGGTCAGCGCGTCGCTGAGCATCGTGATGCAGAACGGGCACGCGGTGGAGATGACGTCGGGATCGAGCTCGAGCGCCTCCTCGGTGCGCTCCATGTTGATCCGCTTGCCGATCTTCTCCTCCATCCACATGCGGGCACCGCCGGCGCCGCAGCAGAAGCCGCGGTCCTTGCACCGGTGCATCTCCTGCGTGGACAGGCCCTGGACGGAGTCGAGGATCTCCCGCGGGGGCGTGTAGACCTTGTTGTGCCGGCCCAGGAAGCACGGGTCGTGGTAGGTGACCTTGCGGTCGACCGGGGTGACCGGGGTGAGCCGGCCCTCCTCCACGAGCTGGCCGAGCAGCTGGGTGTGGTGCACGACCTCGTACTCGCCGCCGACCTGCGGGTACTCCCGGCCCAGCGAGTTGAAGCAGTGCGGGCAGGTCGCGACGATCTTGCGGGTGCCCGGGACGCGGCCCTCGAAGACGCCGTTGAGGGTCTCGACGTTCTCCATGGCCAGCTGCTGGAACAGGAACTCGTTGCCCATGCGGCGGGCCGGGTCGCCCGAGCAGGTCTCGCCGTTGCCGAGGACGGCGAACTCGACGCCCGCGGTGTGCAGCAGCTCGGCGACGGCCTTGGTGACCTTCTTGGCGCGGTCGTCGACGGCGCCGGCGCAGCCGACCCAGAACAGGTACTCGACGTCGTGGGGGAGCGGGCCGTCGGCGACGCGGACCTCGAAGTCGAGCTCCTTGATCCAGTCCTCGCGGACGTTGCCGCCCATGCCCCACGGGTTCCCCCGCTTCTCGAGGTTGGTCATCATGACGCCGGCCTCGGACGGGAAGTTGGACTCGATCAGCACCTGGTAGCGGCGCATGTCCTCGATGTGGTCGATGTGCTCGATGTCCACCGGGCACTGCTCGACGCAGGCGCCGCAGTTGGTGCAGCTCCACAGGACGTCGGGGTCGATGACCCCGCCCTCCTCGAGGGTGCCGACCAGCGGGCGGTGGGCCTGGGCGTCGTTGGTGCCCTCGATGCGGGCGTAGCCCGACGCCCACACCTGCTCGTCGCTGGGCTTGAGCACGTCGTAGTCCGGCGCCGTCTCGCTCGCCGTCTTCTCACCGAGGAGGTAGGGGGCCTTCGCGTACAGGTGGTCGCGGAGGTCCATGATCACCATCTTCGGGCTGAGCGGCTTGCCCGTGTTCCACGCCGGGCACTGGCTCTGGCACCGACCGCACTCCGTGCAGGTGGTGAAGTCCAGCATCCCCTTCCAGGTGAAGTCCTCGATCTTGCCGCGACCGAAGACGTCGTCCTCGCCCGGGTCCTCGAAGTCGATCGGCTTGCCGCCGGAGGTCATCGCCGGCAGCGGGCCGAGCGCCGGGGCGCCGTCGGCCTCGCGCTTGAAGTAGATGTTGAAGAAGGCGCTGAACCGGTGCCAGGCCACACCCATGTTCAGGATGCGGCTGATGACGACCAGCCAGGTCAGCGACACCACGATCTTGATGAACGCGACGATCGTGACGACGTCCGGGTTGTCCGGGAAGACGTTGGACAGCAGGCTCGCGACCGGGTGCGACCAGGTCGGGGCGTCGTCGAGGCCGGAGGCGATCTTGGCGGCGCGGATGCTCAGGATGCTGATGCCGACGACCAGGACGACGGCCTCGACGAAGTAGCCGCGGCCCTCGTTCGAGCCGGCGAACCGGCTCTTGCGGCCCTGCCGGCGCGGGTGGTCCCGCTGGCGCCGGATGATCAGGTAGACGATCCCGAGGATCGTCCCGGTGCCGATGATGTCGACGAAGAGGTTCCAGATCGCCCAGGTGCCGATCAGCGGCAGGTGGAACGCCGGGTCCCACACCTCGCCGAACGCCTCGACGAGCGTCAGGAACAGGCCGTAGAACCCGAGGAACACGAACCAGTGGGCGACGCCGATGCTCGACCACTTGAGCATCCGGGTGTGGCCCAGCGACTCGACGAGCATCGTCTTCAGCCGGGTCTTGACCGGGCCGAAGCGGGTGCCGTCGGGCTGCCCGGTGCGGATGATCCGCACCATCGCCCGGACGGCCCGGTAGGCCATGACGGACGCGACGATCAGGAACAGGACGCTGATCGTCCCCAGGACGATCTGCAGCGGGCCCGTCATGTTTTCCCCTCCCGTACGCCAGGTGGCGTCGGTCGACTCCCGCCGACCGCGCGGGCGACGGGGCTGTGTGCGGTGCGCGCACCGGCCCGCCGGCCGGTCGGCCGGCGCTCGGCGCGCAGTGCAGGCAGGCGCAGCCGGCACTCCTGCGCACGATAGCTGGCGCCCTGTGAGGCTACTCGCCGGTAACCACGGGCGCGGTGCCCCGGATCGGTGTTCGGCCACCGGGCGCCCCGCCCAATCCCGCTCCGGGGTGACGCAGAACACGGTCGGGCCGCCCTCTGCCCGCGCCGGAGCGGCGCCGGGCGGGGCCGGGGTGGGTCCGGACGCGAAAGGGGTGCGGGCCCGGGAACACGGTCGCGCTGCATGCCGTTAGGGTGGGCAGGAAAGTTGAGTGGACCCCGCGCAACGGCGGACACCGACTCCCCCGCACGGACCAGTACCACCCCAGCACACGGAAGAGAGGCCATCTCCATGGCTCGAGCGGTCGGCATCGACCTCGGCACGACCAACTCCGTCGTCACCGTCCTCGAGGGCGGCGAGCCGACGGTCATCGCGAACTCCGAGGGCTCGCGCACCACCCCCTCCGTCGTCGCCTTCGCCAAGAACGGCGAGGTGCTCGTCGGCCAGTCGGCGAAGAACCAGGCGGTCACCAACGTCGACCGCACCATCCGCTCGGTGAAGCGCCACATGGGCACCGACTGGAAGACCGGGGAGATCGACGGCAAGACCTACACCCCGCAGGAGATCAGCGCCCGCATCCTGCAGAAGCTGAAGCGGGACGCCGAGACCTACCTGGGCGAGCCGGTCACCGACGCCGTCATCACCGTCCCCGCCTACTTCGAGGACGCCCAGCGCCAGGCCACCAAGGAGGCCGGTGAGATCGCCGGCCTCAACGTCCTGCGCATCGTCAACGAGCCCACGGCGGCCGCCCTGGCCTACGGGCTGGACAAGGGCGAGACCGAGCAGACGATCCTCGTCTTCGACCTCGGTGGTGGCACCTTCGACGTCTCCCTGCTCGAGATCGGGGACGGCGTCATCGAGGTGAAGGCCACCGCCGGTGACAACCACCTCGGTGGTGACGACTGGGACGAGCGCGTCGTCAAGCACCTGGTGCAGACGTTCAACGCCTCCAACGGCATCGACCTGTCCAAGGACAAGCTGGCGATGCAGCGCCTCCGCGAGGCCGCCGAGAAGGCGAAGATCGAGCTGTCCGGCGCGCAGTCGACCAACGTCAACCTGCCCTACATCACCGCCGGCGCCGAGGGCCCGCTGCACCTCGACATCACGATGACCCGGGCCGAGTTCCAGCGGCTGACCCAGGACCTGCTCGACCGCGCCCGCGCGCCGTTCAACCAGGCGATCCGCGACGCCGGCATCTCCGTCGGCCAGATCGACCACGTCGTCCTCGTCGGCGGCTCGACCCGCATGCCGGCCGTGAGCGACCTGGTCCGTGAGCTGACCGGGGGCAAGGAGCCCAACAAGGGCGTCAACCCCGACGAGGTCGTGGCCATCGGTGCCGCGCTGCAGGCCGGTGTCCTCCGCGGCGAGGTCAAGGACGTCCTGCTCCTCGACGTCACCCCGCTGTCCCTGGGCATCGAGACCAAGGGCGGGATCATGACCAAGCTCATCGAGCGCAACACCACGATCCCGACGAAGCGCTCGGAGATCTTCACGACGGCCGACGACAACCAGCCGTCCGTGCAGATCCAGGTCTTCCAGGGCGAGCGCGAGATGGCGATGTACAACAAGAAGCTCGGCATGTTCGAGCTGACCGGTCTGCCCCCGGCGCCGCGCGGCGTCCCGCAGATCGAGGTCGCCTTCGACATCGACGCCAACGGCATCGTCCACGTCCACGCCAAGGACCTCGGCACGGGCAAGGAGCAGTCGATGACCATCACCGGCGGCTCGGCCCTCCCGAAGGAGGACATCGAGCGGATGATGAAGGACGCCGAGGCGCACGCCGAGGAGGACAAGCGACGCCGCGAGGAGGCCGAGACCCGCAACCTGGCCGAGTCGCTGCAGTACCAGACCGAGAAGTTCCTGGCCGAGAACGGTGACAAGATCCCGGCCGAGAAGAAGGACGAGCTCGGCGAGGCGCTGAGCGAGCTGCGCAGCGCGCTGGGCGGCTCGGACGTCGCGGCCATCAAGTCCGCCCAGGAGAAGGTGGCCCGGGTGTCGCAGGAGGTCGGCGGGGCGCTCTACGCCCAGCAGGCCGAGGCGGCCGGTGGGGCGCCCGGTGCGGAGGCCGGCCCGGGCGCCGGCGCCGGTGCGACGGGCAGCCAGGCCTCGGCCGACGACGACGTCGTCGACGCCGAGATCGTCGACGAGGACACCGACCGCCGATGAGCCAGGGGGACGAGCAGCCGCGGGTCGTGATCCGTGACAGGCGGCGGATCGACCCCACCACCGGCGCAGTGCGGGCGCCGGCCGGCGAGCAGCCGGCCGGCGCCCGGCCCGGTACCGACCTCCCAGGGGAGCAGATGAGCGAGCACGACACGCCGGCCGCCGGCACCGAGCACGGCACGACGACGTCGCGGGAGGACGCGGCGCCGCAGCAGGCGGCTGCGCCGCAGGACGCCGCCGCACCGCAGCCCGGTGCCGACGGCGACCTGGCCCAGCAGCTGGCCGAGCGCACCGAGGACCTACAGCGGGTCACCGCCGAGTACGCCAACTACCGGCGCCGGGTCGACCGGGACCGCTCGCTGGTCGTCGACCAGGCCGCCGAGCGCTTCGCCGCGCAGCTGTTCCCGATCGTCGACGACATCGAGCGGGCGCGCGACCACGGTGACCTCAACGGTGCCTTCAAGGTGGTCGCCGACCGCATCCTGGGCGTGCTCGACGGGCTCGGGGTCGAGGCCTTCGGCAAGGCCGGTGACGAGTTCGACCCGGGGCTGCACGAGGCGGTCATGCACGACACCTCGGCCGAGGTCACCGTGCCGACGGCCACCACCGTGCTGCGGCAGGGCTTCCGCCGCGGCGAGCGGGTGCTGCGCACGGCCATGGTCGCGGTCACCGACCCGGAGAACCCGGCCCCGGCGGCCGCGCCGGCGTCCGACGAGACCGGCGCCCCGGCGTCCGACTGAGCGGGAGAGGGGGCGTCCGATGAGCACCCGTGACTTCATCGAGAAGGACTACTACGGCGCACTCGGCGTCCCCCAGGACGCCGACGCGGCCGCGATCAAGAAGGCCTACCGCAAGCTGGCCACGGAGCTGCACCCCGACAAGAACCCGGGCAACACCGAGGCCGAGGCGCGGTTCAAGGAGGTCTCCGAGGCCTACGACGTGCTCTCCGACCCCAAGCGGCGCGGCGAGTACGACGACGCGCGGCGGTTGTTCGGTGCCGGGGGCGCCGGTGCCCGGGCCGGGTTCCCCGGCGGTTTCCCGGGTTCCGGCGGCCAGCCCTTCGACCTCGGCGACCTCTTCGGGGCGGCCGGGGCCGGGGCGGGCACCGGCG
>NZ_SSXC01000109.1 GCF_021699055.1 Blastococcus sp. MG754426
GGCTGGGCGACATCCTCGGCGGCCTCTTCGGTGGCGCCGGCGGCGGCGGGGCCCGCGCGCGCAGCCAGGCGGCGTCGGGTCCGGCGCGCGGTCAGGACGTCGAGACCGAGGCGACCCTCTCCTTCGAGGAGGCCGTCCTCGGCGTCACGGTGCCGCTCCGGATGCAGAGCCCGGGCAGCTGCCCGACCTGCGCCGGCAGCGGCGCCAAGCCCGGGACGAGCCCGCACACCTGCCCGGTGTGCCAGGGCGCCGGCGTGACCAGCCGCAGCCAGGGTGCGTTCGCGTTCTCCGAGCCGTGCCGCAACTGCCGCGGCAGCGGCCAGGTCGTCGACGACCCGTGCCCGACCTGCGCGGGCAGCGGCATCACCAGCCAGACCCGCACCATCACGGTGCGGATCCCCGCGGGGGTCAAGGACGGCCAGCGCATCCGGCTGCCCGGCAAGGGGGCGCCCGGGCGGCGAGGTGGCCCGGCCGGCGACCTGTTCGTCGTCGTCCACGTGTCCGAGCACCAGTTGTTCGGCCGCAAGGGCGAGGACCTCACGCTGACCGTGCCGATCACCTTCGCGGAGGCGGCACTGGGCACCACGCTCACCGTGCCGACCCTCGAGGGCACGGTGTCGCTCAAGGTGCCGGCGGGCACCGCGAGCGGCCGGACGCTGCGGGTCCGCGGACGGGGCGTGCTCGCCAAGGGCCGCACCGGCGACCTGCTGGTCACCGTGGAGATCGCCGTCCCCGCACGGCTGACCCCGGCGCAGCGGAAGGCCGTCGAGAACCTGGCCGAGGAGCTGGACGAGGACCCGCGCCCGCAGATCACCGCGGCGGTGCGGGCGGGAGGTGAGGCATGACCAGGCCATCGGGAGGGCCGCTGGGCCACGCGGCCCCGTCCGTCGCCGACGACGCCCCGGTGTTCGTGATCTCCGTGGCGGCCGAGCTGGCCGGCATGCACGCCCAGACGCTCCGGCAGTACGACCGGCTGGGGCTGGTCAGCCCTGGTCGCACGCCGGGGGGCGGCCGCCGGTACAGCCCCCGCGACGTGGCGCTGCTGCGCGAGGTGCAGCGGCTCTCGCAGGAGGACGGCGTCAACCTCGCCGGCATCAAGCGGATCATCGACCTCGAGTCCCAGGTCGAGGCGCTGCAGGCTCGGGTGCACGAGCTCCTCGAGGAGCTGCAGCACTCGGAGAGCCGGCGGATGGCGGCCGAGGCCGCGATCCCGGCGGCCTACCGCGCGGACCTGGTGCCCCACCGGCGGCCGAGCTCCGCCCTCGTGGTGTGGCGTCCCGGGGGGGCCCGGTGAGCGGGCCGGGCGCCGACGCCCACGAGGCCTTCGTCGGGCTCGAGCGCGAGATCGGGCTGCTGCTGCGCCGGTCCCGGGCCATCTCGACCCGGCTGGCGCGCGAGCTGCACCCCGACCTGGACGGCGCCGCCTACGGGCTGCTGGCCCTGCTGCAGGACGCCGGGCCGCTGCGCGCCAGCGACCTCGTGGCCCGGCTCGGCCTGGACAAGAGCACCGTCAGCAGGCAGCTCTCCAGCCTCGTGGACCTCGGCCTGGTCGACCGCGCAGCCGACCCCGACGACGGCCGGGCGCAGGTGCTGACGCCCTCGGCCGAGGGTGCGGCCCGGCTGGCCCGCATCCGGTCGGCCCGCCGGGCCCGCTGGGAGAGCGACATGTCCGGGTGGCCCGCCGAGGACGTCGCCACGCTCGCCGCGCTGCTGGAGCGGCTGAACCGGATCGGCGAGGCGCGCGAGGCCGAGCAGGGGTCCTGACCCGCCGGCATCGTCACCGGTGTCCGCCGTTCTCCGCCCGTGCACCCGCCGAGCCCAGCGGCACCGGTGACGATGCCCGGACCCCACCGCGGGGTCCGGGCATCGCCGCGTCCGGGGCGGCACGCCCGGCATGACGTTGCAGGCCGCAACCATATGGGCGTATGGTTTCGGTCTGCAAGCAGTTGCACCACCCCGAGGACTCGTCATGCCACTCAGCCCCGCCACGCGGGACCGCCTCATGGCCGGGGTCGCCCAGCTCATCCGCGCCGGACGGCACCTGAGCTCCCGCGCCGCCACCCAGCTCCACGGTGACCTGCCGTCGTTCGGCTGGGCCCTCCTCCTCCCGCTCGAGCGCGACGGTGACCTGCGCTGCAGCGCCCTCGCCGCGCACGCCGGTGTCGACGGCTCGGTCGCCAGCCGCCAGCTCACCGCGCTGGAACGCTCCGGCCACGTCGAGCGCCAGCCCGACCCCCGTGACGGGCGGGCCGTCCTCTTCCGCCTCACCGGCCGCGGCGCCGACGCGCTGGCCACCTCGCGGGCGCTGCGCTCCGCGTGGGCGCGGACCGCCCTGGCCGACTGGGACGACGACGACGCCGAGCGGCTCGCCGGCCTGCTCGAGCGCCTGGTCGCCGACGTCGACGTCACCGGCGTGCCGCGCCCCGAACCGGCGGGAGCTGCCCGATGACCACCCCGCCCCGTGCGGGTGGGAGCGGCCCGGTGGCCACCCGGCCTCCCGCCCGACCCGCACACCCGACGTCCAGGAGCCCCGTGAGCACCGTGCCGCCCGCCGCAGCCGAGGCGCCCGTCGAGCAGCAGGGGCGGATGACCCACCGCCAGGTGCTGGAGGCGCTCTCCGGCATGTTGCTGGCGATGTTCGTGGCGTTCCTGTCCTCGACCGTCGTCTCCAACGCCCTGCCCACGATCATCACCGAGCTGCGCGGCACGCAGAACCAGTACACCTGGGTGATCACGGCGACCCTGCTGGCCTCGACGGCCTCCACGCCGATCTGGGGCAAGCTCGCCGACCTGTTCAGCAAGAAGCTGCTCATCCAGCTGTCGATCGTGGTGTTCATCGCCGGATCGATGCTGGCCGGGCTCGCGCAGTCGGTGGAGACCCTGATCGCCTGGCGCGTGCTCCAGGGACTGGGGCTGGGCGGCCTGCAGGCGCTGGTGCAGATCGCGATGGCCGCGATGATCAGCCCCCGCGAACGCGGCCGCTACTCCGGTCTCCTCGGCGGGGTCATGGCGGTCGCGACCGTCGGCGGCCCCCTCCTCGGCGGTCTGCTGGTGGACACCAGCTGGCTGGGCTGGCGCTGGTGCTTCTACGTCGGCGTGCCGTTCGCCGCGGTCGCGCTGGTGCTCCTCCAGCGCACCCTGCACCTCCCGGTGACCCGGCGGGACGTGACCATCGACTACCTCGGCGCGGCCTTCCTCACCGCCGGCGTCTCGGCGCTGCTCATCTGGGTCACCCTCGCCGGCGGCAGCTTCGGCTGGGCCTCGGTGGAGACGGCGCTGTTCCTCGGCGGCGCCACGCTGGCGGTCGTGGCCTTCCTGGTCACCGAGGTGCGGGCCGCGGAGCCGATCGTGCCCCTGCGGCTGTTCCGCGACCGCACCACCACGCTCGCGATCGTCGCCAGCGTCGCGGTCGGCATGGCGATGTTCGGTTCGACGGTGTTCCTGGGCCAGTACCTGCAGATCTCGCGTGGGTACTCGCCGACCGAGGCCGGGCTCCTGACCGTCCCGATGGTCGGCGGGCTGCTGGTCTCCTCCACCGTCTCGGGCCTGCTCATCACCCGCTACGGGCGGTGGAAGGCCTACCTGGCGACCGGCACGGTCCTGGTCGTGGCCGGCTTCGCGCTGCTGGCGACGATCGACCACGAGACGGACATGGTGCTGTTCAGCGTCTACCTGTTCGTGCTCGGCGTCGGCATCGGCATGAGCATGCAGAACCTGGTGCTCGCCGTGCAGAACACCGTCGCGGCCCGGGACCTGGGCGCGGCCAGTTCCGCGGTGGCCTTCTTCCGCAGCCTCGGCGGCACGATCGGCGTGTCGGTCCTCGGTGCCGTGCTGAGCAACCACGTGGGCGACCTGATCCGCGACGGCACGGCGCGGGTCCCGGGCGCCGCGGGGACGGCCGCCGCCGGGGGAGGGGACGTCGGGCTGGCCGACCTCGCCGACGCGCCGGCGCCGGTGCAGGAGCTGATCCGCCTCTCGTACGGGGATGCGACCGGCCGGGTGTTCCTGATCTCGGCGCTGGTCGCGCTCGTCGCGGTCCTCGCCGTCCTCTTCATCCGCGAGATCGCCCTGCGCACGGACACCGGCGACGAGCGGGAGCAGGCCGCGCGCGGGTCCGCGGTGCGCATCGGCACCGACGCGATCGAGGGCCGCGACGCCGGCGGCGCGCGCACCGGGGTGGCGCACGCCGGGGTGGTCCCGGCCCGCTGACCGGACGACGGCCCGCCTCCCGCAGGGGAGGTGGGCCGCCGTCCGTCCGGGTGGGGTCAGCCCTCGAGCGCGGCGTCCAGGGTGATCTCGGTGCCGGTCAGCGCCTTGCTCACCGGGCACCCGGCCTTGGCGGCCTGGGCGGCCTTGTCGAAGCCGTCGGCGTCGAGGCCCTCGACCTCGCCGCGCACGGTCAGCTTGACCCCGGTGATGGTCGGGGCGCCGTCGCGCTGGCCGAGCGTCACGTCGGCGGAGACCTCGAGGGACTGCGGCGTACCGCCGGCCTTCCCGATCTCGCTGGAGAGCGCCATGGCGAAGCAGGCGGAGTGCGCCGCGGCGATGAGCTCCTCGGGGCTGGTGGTGCCGTCGGCCTCGTCGGCGGCGCGCTTGGGGAAGGACACCTCGTAGGTGCCGACCTTGGAGCTGGAGAGCTCCACCTGCCCCGAGCCCTCCTGCAGGGTGCCGTTCCAGGCGGTGCGGGCGGTACGAGTGGGCATGCTGCCCCTTCCGGGCCGTGGCCGCCCCGGGCTGGGCGGCGCCGTGGCCGCCCTCCTACCCGCCGGGAGCCCCGGCTACCGCGCGGATCAGGCCTGCTCGGGCACCTCGGCCGTGCCGTTGACCCGGTCGGTGAGCAGCCGCAGCCGCGCCTTGAGGTCGTCGAACTCGCTGGTGTCGAAGCCGATCGCGCCGATCATCTCCTCGGAGATGGCCACGGCCTTGCCCTCCAGGGCCCGGCCGGCGTCGGTGAGGGCGATGGAGACCGAGCGCTCGTCCTCGACCCGGCGGTGCCGGGTGACCAGGCCCGCCGCGGTGAGCCGCTTGAGCAGGGGCGAGAGGGTGCCGCTGTCGAGCGCGAGGCGGGCGCCGAGCTGGCCGACCGTCTGGTTGTCCTGCTCCCAGAGCAGCAGCATCACCAGGTACTGCGGATAGGTGAGGCCGATCGCGTCGAGCATGGGGCGGTACCGCGCCGTCACCGCGCGGGAGGCGGCGTACAGCGCGAAGCACAGCTGGTCGTCGAGCGCGACGCTCGGAGCCGGCAGGGCGGTCATGCCCGCCAGTCTAGGGCCGCCGCACGGGGGGCCGGGACCTTCCGCCCTGGACGCGACCCGTAAGGGGGCCCTGGTGGTGCCGGGGCGGGCGGGGCGAGGATGGACGAGCGCAGCAGAGTTGAGCGGAACAGACTCAACCCCCGGCTCGTTGCAGGGAGCGATGACGCCGGCCACGGAGGGACGGCGTGCCCGAGAGAGGAGAGGACGTGCCCCCTGGCATGGACAGCAAGCTCACCACCCGCTCGCAGGAGGCCGTCGCCGGTGCCCAGCGCCTCGCCGTCGGCCGGGGTCAGGCGGCCCTCGAGCCGCTGCACCTGCTCGTCGCCCTGCTGGAGCAGGCCGACGGCATCGCCGGCCCGCTGCTCACCGCGGTGGGCGCCGACCCGGCCGACGTGCGCAGCAAGGCCGACGCCGCCCTGCGCCGCATGCCGAGCGTCAGCGGCGCGACCGTCTCGGCGCCCGCGCCCTCGCGCGAGTTCCTCAGGGTGATCAACGCAGCCGCCGAGCAGGCGGGTGCCCTCGGTGACGAGTACGTCTCCACGGAGCACCTGCTGGTCGGCCTGGCCGCGTCGGAGGGGGAGGCCGCCGCCGTCCTCACCAGCGCGGGGGCGACGGCGGACGCGCTGCTGGCGGCGTTCCGCACGGTGCGGGGCAACCGCAAGGTCACCACCGCCGATCCGGAGGCCACCTACCAGGCCCTCGAGAAGTTCGCCGTCGACCTCACCGAGCGCGCCCGCGAGGGGAAGGTCGACCCGGTCATCGGGCGGGACACCGAGATCCGCCGGGTCGTGCAGGTGCTCTCCCGCCGGACGAAGAACAACCCGGTGCTCATCGGCGAGCCGGGCGTGGGCAAGACCGCGATCGTCGAGGGCCTGGCCCAGCGCATCGTGGCCGGCGACGTCCCGGAGAGCCTCAAGGGCAAGCGGCTGATGGCGCTCGACCTCGCCGCGATGGTGGCCGGCGCGAAGTACCGCGGTGAGTTCGAGGAGCGGCTCAAGGCCGTCCTCCAGGAGATCACCGAGGCCGAGGGCGAGATCATCACCTTCATCGACGAGCTGCACACGATCGTCGGTGCCGGTGCGACCGGTGACGGCGCGATGGACGCCGGCAACATGATCAAGCCGATGCTGGCGCGCGGTGAGCTGCGCATGGTGGGCGCCACCACGCTCGACGAGTACCGCGAGCACATCGAGAAGGACCCGGCCCTGGAGCGCCGCTTCCAGCAGGTCTTCGTCGGCGAACCCTCGGTCGAGGACACGATCGGCATCCTCCGCGGGCTCAAGGAGCGCTACGAGGTGCACCACGGCGTGCGCATCACCGACGGCGCGATCGTCGCGGCGGCGACGCTGTCGGACCGGTACGTCACGTCCCGGTTCCTGCCCGACAAGGCGATCGACCTGGTCGACGAGGCCGCCAGCCGGCTGCGCATGGAGATCGACAGCCGCCCGGTCGAGGTCGACGAGGTCGAGCGCGCCGTGCGCCGGCTGGAGATCGAGGAGATGGCGCTCGCCAAGGAGGGCGACCCGTCGTCCCTCGAGCGCCTGGCCAGCCTGCGCGAGGACCTCGCCGACAAGCGGCAGGAGCTGGCCGAGCTCACGGCCCGCTGGCAGCAGGACAAGAGCGCGATCACCCGGATCCAGCAGGCCAAGGAGGAGCTGGAGCGGCTGCGCACCGAGGCCGAGCGGGCCGAGCGCGACGGTGACCTCGCCCGCGTGGCGGAGCTGCGCTACGGCCGGCTGCCGCAGCTGGAGAAGGCGCTGGCCGAGGCCGAGGCGTCGGTCGAGGAGCAGGCCTCCATGCTCAAGGAGGAGGTCGGTCCCGACGACATCGCCGAGGTCGTCCAGGCCTGGACCGGCATCCCCGCCGGGCGGCTGCTCGAGGGCGAGACCCAGAAGCTGCTGCGCATGGAGGAGGAGCTCGGCCACCGGGTCGTCGGGCAGCCCGACGCCGTCCGCGCCGTCTCCGACGCGGTGCGGCGGGCGCGCTCCGGCGTCGCCGACCCCGACCGGCCCACCGGCTCGTTCCTCTTCCTCGGGCCCACCGGCGTCGGCAAGACCGAGCTGGCCAAGGCGCTGGCGGAGTTCCTGTTCGACGACGAGCGGGCCATGGTCCGCATCGACATGAGCGAGTACTCCGAGAAGCACTCCGTCGCCCGGCTGGTGGGGGCTCCCCCCGGCTACGTCGGCTACGAGGCAGGCGGCCAGCTCACCGAGGCGGTGCGGCGCCGTCCGTACACCGTGGTGCTGCTGGACGAGGTCGAGAAGGCGCACCCGGACGTCTTCGACGTGCTGCTCCAGGTGCTCGACGACGGCCGGCTGACCGACGGCCAGGGGCGCACGGTGGACTTCCGGAACACCATCCTGATCCTGACGTCGAACCTCGGCTCGCAGCTGATCGCCGACCAGTCGGTGCCCGAGGAGCGGCGTCGCGACGCGGTGATGGGCGTCGTGCGCGGGCACTTCAAGCCGGAGTTCCTGAACCGGCTGGACGACGTCGTGGTGTTCCGGGCGCTGGGCAGCGAGGAGCTGACCGGGATCGTCGACATCCAGGTCGGCGTCCTGGCCCGCCGGCTGGCCGCCCGCCGGCTGACGCTCACCGTCACCGACGCGGCCCGGGAGTGGCTGGCGCTCAACGGCTTCGACCCCGTCTACGGCGCCCGGCCGCTGCGCCGGCTGGTGCAGTCGGCGATCGGGGACCAGCTCGCCAAGGCGCTGCTCTCCGGTGACATCCGGGACGGCGACGAGGTCGTCGTCGACTGGCCGGGTGGCGACGTCGAGGGCCTGCTCGTCACCCGCGGCGGGTAGCCGCCCGGGAGGTGGCCGCGCCCGCCGGACCCCCCCCCGGGTCCGGCGGGCGGGACGCCGCCTGATCGGGTGGCACCGCGTGCCCTGCTGGTTCCCCGGTGGGGCGTCGTCGATGATCGCGGGCGACGACCGGACCGAGAGGCGGAGACACGATGACGGCGGGCCAGGACGACCAGCACGGTCGGCAGCAGGGGCAGCCCGAGGGGCAGGGCGGCCAGCAGCCGGGGTGGGCGCCGCCGCCGGGTCAGCCGCCGTACGGTGACCAGCCTCCCCACGGCGGCCAGCCGCCCTACGGTCAGCCCCCGTACGGGCAGCCGCAGGGCGGTCAGCCCCCGTACGGGCAGCCGCCGCAGAACCCCTACGGCCAGCATCCCTACGGTCAGAACCCGTACGGCTACGCCCCCGCGCCCGCGGCGCCCCAGGGCTGGGGCCCGGGTGCGCCCGAGCCGATGGAGCGGCCGCTGACGGTCCGCGCTGGCATCGGCGCGTTCCTCGGCTCCCTGGTGCTCAGCGCCGTGGCGGCCGTCGTCACGCTGCTCAACTGGGACGAGCTGCTGGACTGGACCCTCGACCAGTCGGGTACCGACCTCCAGGGCGCGGAGTTCGAGGGGCTGGACACCGAGGCGCTCGCCGAGCTGACGGCGCAGCTGACGACCGGCTTCACCGTGCTCGTGCTCCTGCTCCAGCTGCTCTTCGTCTGGTTCGCGTGGCAGGGCCGCAACTGGGCGCGGATCGTGCTGTGGGTGCTCGGTGGCCTGGCGCTGCTGGCCGGCCCGTTCAACGCCGTCGCCGGTGGGCCGCTGCCCTTCCTGACCACGCTCTCCTGGTTCCAGCTCGCGCTGACGGCCGCCGGCGTGGTGCTGCTGGCGCTGAAGCCCTCCAACGACTGGTACCGCTTCCGCAAGTGGCAGCGCGCCACGGGTCAGGGCTGAGCAGGCGGCAGCTCAGGCCCGCCGGGTGGCCAGCCAGTCCCGCGTCGTCCGCGCGACCAGGCTGGCCGCCGCTCCCACCGACAGCACGAGCAGCAGCAGCGCGACGACGGTGACGCCGCCGGCGGTGAGCATGGTGGAGAGCAGCACCAGCGCCAGGACGACCGTCGAGACCACGCCGGTCCAGAGGCCCCAGCGGCGGCGGCGCGACACGGCCCACGCCGAGACCGCGTAGGCGATGCCCAGCACCAGCGGCGCGGTGGTGTTGACCAGCAGGAACTGCTGGGCCTCGTCCGCGGTCAGGCCCGCCTCGACCAGCGCCTGCCGGACGCCGTCCCGGCCGAGCCAGGTGATCGTCACGTACAGCAGGAGCAGCACGGCGAGGGTCGCGAGCAGCGCCATCGAGACCCGCACCGACGGCGGGGCCGGCGGTGCCCGGGGTCGTGGAGGCCGCGCTCCCGGCGGGGGCGTCGTCGGAGCCGCAGCCGCCGAGCGCGAGCGCCAGGCCCGAGAGGGCCGCGAG
>NZ_SSXC01000110.1 GCF_021699055.1 Blastococcus sp. MG754426
GAGCCCGACCCCACCGAGGGCCGGTCGTTCACCCTGGTCAAGCACGCCGACGGCAGCGTCAGCGGCCGGTTCGAGCTCGACGCCGTGGGCGGGGAGAAGCTGCAGGCCGCCGTGGAGTCCATCGCGCAGGCCGACCGGCCCGCCGGGGACACCCGCACCCGCGCCCAGCAGTCCGCCGACGCCCTGGTCCAACTCGCCGACAACCAGCGCGCCGCCGGCACCCTGCCGACCCTGCGCACCCACAAGCCGCACGTCGTCGTCCGGGTCGACCTGGAGGACCTCATCGACCCCACCGCCGGGCCCGGCGCGGCCACCCTCGGCTTCGGGGCCACCATCTCCGCCGCCCGGGCCCGCTGGCTGGCCTGCGACGGCGGCATCACCCGCATCGTGCTCGACCCCGAAGGGCAGCCGCTGGACGTGGGCCGCACCCCGGCCCCTCCGCAGGGGCCCGCCGCGAGCCTGCGAGTGGCGGGGGGCGGAGGGGTCCTTTCATTCGCCGGCTGCGACGCCCCCGCCCACTGGTGCGACGTGCACCACCTGGTGCACTGGGCCGACGGCGGGGAGACCTCGCTGGAGAACTCAGGACTGCTGTGCGAACGGCACCACACGAAGGTGCACCACGGGTTCACCATCGTCCGCGACGCCGACGGCCGATGGCGCACCTACCGGCCCGACAGCACCGAGATCCTCGTCCTCCCCCGCATCACCGCCGAACCGGCCAACTCCCGAGCCGGCTGACCGGCCGCGGGCGGGCGGGGGTCACCGACGTAGCCTTCCGGCCCGATGGTGGTCTACGAGTACGAGAAGGACGGCGCCGAGATCTACCGGCAGTCGTTCGCGACGATCCGCGCCGAGGCGGAGCTGGGCGGGCTGCCCGACGACGTCGCGCGCGTGGCGGTGCGGATGATCCACGCCTGCGGTCAGGTCGACCTGGTCGAGGACATCGCCTGGTCCCCCGCCGTCGTGCAGCGGGCGCGCGAGGCGCTCGATGCCGGTGCTCCCGTGCTCTGCGACGCCCAGATGGTGGCCAGCGGCGTCACCCGGCGCCGGCTGCCCAAGGACAACGACGTCGTCTGCACGTTGAACGACCCGCGCACCCCAGGGCTCGCCGCCGAGTTGGGCACCACCCGCACCGCCGCGGCGCTGGAGCTCTGGCGCGACCGGCTGGACGGCGCCGTCGTCGCCATCGGCAACGCCCCCACCGCGCTGTTCCACCTGCTCGAGATGGTCGCCGCCGGTGCCCCGCGGCCGGCCGCCGTCCTCGGCATCCCCGTCGGGTTCATCGGCGCCGTCGAGTCCAAGGAGGCCCTCGCCGCCTCCGACCTCGAGTTCCTCGTCGTCCGCGGCCGCCGCGGCGGGAGCGCCATCACCGCCGCCGCGGTCAACGCGATCGCGAGCGACGTCGAATGAGCGGACGGCTGTACGGGGTCGGGCTCGGCCCCGGCGACCCGGAGCTGGTCACCGTCAAGGCCGCCCGGCTGATCGGCGCCGCCGACGTCGTCGCCTTCCACGCCGCCCGGCACGGCCGCTCGGTGGCCCGCGCGCTGGCCGAGCCCTACCTGCGGGCCGGGCAGGTCGAGGAGCTGCTGGTCTACCCGGTCACCACCGAGACCACCGACCACCCCGGCGGCTACCAGGGCGCCATCGACGAGTTCTACGAGGCGGCCGCCGCGCGCCTGGCCGCCCACCTCGACGCCGGGCGCGACGTCGTCGTCCTCGCCGAGGGCGACCCGCTCTTCTACGGCTCCTACATGCACATGCACAAGCGGCTGGCGCACCGCTACCCCACCGAGGTCGTCCCCGGCGTCACCAGCGTCACCGCGGCCGCCGCAGCGGTCGGGCGGCCGCTGGTCGAGCGCGACGAGGTGCTCACCGTCCTCCCCGGCACCCTGCCCGCCGACGAGCTCGCCGCCCGGCTCACCGCCACCGACTCGGCGGCGGTGATGAAGCTCGGCCGCACGTTCCCGCAGGTGCGCGAGGCCTTCGACCGCGCCGGCGTCCTCGACCGCGCCCTCTACGTCGAGCGCGCCACCACCGACCGCCAGCGCTGCCTGCCGCTGGCCGAGGTCGACCCGGCGAGCGTCCCGTACTTCTCGCTCGCCCTGCTGCCCAGCCCGCTCACCCCGCAGGTCACCGAGCCGGCCCCGGACGCCGACCGGCCGGCCGACGCCGGGGAGGTGGTCGTCGTCGGCCTGGGCCCCGGCGCCCGCAGCTGGACCACGCCCGAGGCCGCCGAGGCGCTCGCCGCCGCCGACGACCTCGTCGGCTACGGCCCCTACCTGGACCGGGTCGCGGTCAACCCGCGCCAGACCCGCCACGCCAGCGACAACCGGGTCGAGGCCGACCGCGCCGCCCACGCGCTCGCGCTCGCGCAGGAGGGCCGCCGGGTGGCGGTCGTCTCCAGCGGCGACCCCGGCGTCTTCGCCATGGCCGCCGCGGTGCTCGAGGTCGCCGAGCGCCCGGAGTTCGCCGGCGTCCCGGTGCGGGTGGTTCCCGGCCTCACCGCCGCCCAGGCGGTCGCCTCACGGGTGGGCGCCCCGCTGGGCCACGACTTCTGCGTCCTGTCGCTCTCCGACGTCCTCAAGCCGTGGCAGGTGATCGTCGACCGGCTGCGCCACGCCGCCGCCGCCGACCTCGTCATCGCCCTCTACAACCCGCGCTCGAAGCACCGCCCGCACCAGCTCGGCGAGGCGCTGGAGGTGCTGCTGGAGGTGCGCCCGCCGGAGACCGTGGTGGTCGTCGGCCGGGACGTCGGCGGGCCGGAGGAGACCGTCCGCGTCACCTCCCTCGGCGCCCTGGACCCCGGCTCCGTGGACATGCGCTGCCTGGTGCTGATCGGCTCCTCGCAGACGCGGGTCACGCCGACGGGCGCGGTGTACACCTCCCGCCGCTACCCCGGCTGACACGCCGCGGCGCGGGAATGCCGCCGGGATCGTTGCCCTTGCCCACCATCGTGGCTCCTCCGACCCTCCGCCGGGACCCGGCGTTCTGGACCGCCGCCGGCCTGCTCCTGCTGGTCCTGGCCGCGTCGGGCGTCCCCACGCCGCTGTACCGCGTGTACCAGGAGCAGTTCGGCTTCGGGCCCGGCACCCTGACCGCCGTCTTCGGCATCTACGCCCTCGCGCTGCTGGCCGCGCTCCTGGTGGTGGGCGGACTCTCCGACCACGTCGGGCGCCGCCCCGTGCTGGTCGGCGGGCTGCTGCTGCAGGCCGCCTCCATGGTCGTCTTCCTGACCGCCGACAGCGTCGGCTGGCTGCTCACCGCCCGCGTGGTGCAGGGCCTGTCCATGGGCGCCCTCACCGGCACCCTGGGGGCGATGCTGCTCGACAACCAGCGGCCGGCCCGGCCGCTGGGCCCGCTGGTCAACAGCGCCGGACCCGGGATCGGGCTCTCCCTGGGTGCGGTGGGCGCGGGACTGGTCGTCGAGCACGTGGCCAGCCCCACCCGCTGGTTGTTCGCCGTCCTGACCGCGGTGCTCCTGCTCGCCGCCGTCGCGGCCACGACGCTCCCCGAGACCTCACCCGGGAGACCGGGCGCCCTCGGCTCGCTGCGCCCGTCGGTGCGCGTGCCCCGCCCGCAGCGCGCGGCGTTCCTCACCGCGCTGCCGGCGATCGTGGCCGCCTGGGCCCTCGGCGGGCTCTACCTCTCGCTGGGGCCGTCGCTGGTCGCCGGGGTCTTCGGCATCGACGACCACCTGGTCGGCAGCCTCCTGGTGCTCGCCATGCAGGGGACGGCCGCTCTCGCGGCGGTGCTGGGCCGTGACCTCGCGCCCGAGCGGGCCATGGTGCTGGGCGCCTCCGTCTTCGCCGTGGGCGTCACGGGCACGATCGCCGCCCTGGTCAGCGGCGCGGTCGCCGTCCTCTTCGCCTCCGCGGTCGTCTCCGGTCTCGGTTTCGGGCTGGCCTTCCTCGGCGCCGTCGCCACCGCCAGCGCCGGGGTCGCCCCGGGCGAGCGGGCCGGGTTGCTGTCCAGCGTCTTCGTCGCCGGCTACCTGAGCTTCAGCGTCCCCGCGGTCGTCGCCGGGGTCGCCGCCGGTGCGGTGGGGCTGGAGACGGTCACCGAGGTCTACGCCGCCGTGCTCGTGGCGCTCTCCCTCGGCGCCGTGCTGGGCGTGCGGCTGCGCCGCCGCGCCGGGGCCGCTGAGGCGGCGGCCGGCGCGGTGGCCGGCGCCGCCCCGGGCGTGCGAGGGCTGGGCAGGACGGCGCCCTCCGCTCAGCGGCCGGGGTAGGGCTGGGCCTTGAGCGCGCGGGCCAGGTGCGCGGCGTTCTCGGCCAGCGTCGCGGTCGTCGAGGCCACCGCCTCGGGGGTCTCGTCGAGGTCCTTGTAGTCGGTGCCGCCCATGGCCTGGTCGTTCCAGTAGGTCGACCCCTGCGCCGGGATGGTGAAGCCGATGTCGTCGAGCCCCTGGAACAGGTCGGCGACGATCTTGTGCGCGCCGTCCTCGTTGCCGACGACGGACACGACGGCGACCTTGCCGGTCACCTCCGGCCGGCCCGAGTCGTCGGTCTCCGAGAGCTCGCCGTCGAGCCGCTCCAGCACCCGCTGGGCGACGCTGCTCATGTGCCCCACCCACGTCGGCGTCGAGA
This sequence comes from Blastococcus sp. MG754426, assembly GCF_021699055.1. GTDB lineage: Bacteria > Actinomycetota > Actinomycetes > Mycobacteriales > Geodermatophilaceae > Blastococcus. Next base: position 4,587 of record NZ_SSXC01000110.1, read on the forward strand.
CGACGAGGATGTCGGCGGCCATCACCTGCTCACGGATCGCGGGCCACTGGTCGCCCTCCCCCATGTCCACCTCGACGCCGGGCCGCACGTCGTGGTCGACCACGCGGACGACGTCGCCGGTGACGCCGTGCTTGCCCAGCTCACCCAGGATCTGGCGGGCGATCAGGTCGCTGCTCGACGGGGCGGGCGAGGGCTTGAGGCTGCAGACGAGGGCCAGGGCACGGAGAGACGCGGTGTCGGTCATGCCGGTGCACTGCCCCGCCGACCTGCATCGACACACATGACGATCAGATTGCGCGCGACCGGATCCAGTCCCGCGCTTCCCCCACCGTCGCGACGACCGGCACGCCCAGCGGGAGCGCGGGCCGGCGCACCAGCACGACCGGCAGCCGGAGCTCCCGGGCCGCGGTGAGCTTGGCCGCCGTCATCGGGCCGCCGCTGTCCTTGGTGACGACGACGTCGACGGCGTGCGCCCGCATCAGCTCGAGCTCCTCCTCGACGGAGAACGGCCCGCGCGCCAGCACCACGGTGACCCGCCGGGGCAGCGGCGGCTCCGGCGCGTCCACCGACCGCACCAGGCAGTGGCCCGGCACCTCCGCGAACGCGGCCAGCCCCTGGCGCCCGGTGGTCACGAACACCGAGCCGAACCCGGTGACGGCCGCGGCCGCCTCCGCCAGCGAGCCGACCCGGCGCCAGTCGTCCCCGGGCCCGGCCGACCAGCCGGGGCGCTGCAGCCGCAGCAGCGGGGTGCCGGTGACCGCCGCCGCCTCCGCCGCCGCCGCCGTCATCCCGGCCGCGAACGGGTGGGTCGCGTCGACGACCGCCGCCGCGCCCTCCGCCCGCAGCCACGCCACCAGCCCGTCGACCCCGCCGAACCCGCCGATCCGCACCGCCCCCGGTGGCAGCGCCGGCTCGGCGACCCGCCCGGCCAGCGAGCTGACGACGTCGACCCCGTCGGCCACCAGCGCCGCCGCCAGCCGGCGCGCCTCCCCGGTGCCGCCGAGCACCAGCACCCGGCCGGTCACCGGGGGCCGCCGTGCATGCTGGTGCGGTGGCGACGACGACCGGCACCGGCCTGCGCTCGGGCTGGACCACCGGCGCGTGCGCGACCGCCGCGACCACGGCCGCCTACACCGCGCTGCTCACCGGCGAGTTCCCCGACCCGGTCTCGATCCACCTGCCCAAGGACCGGCACCCGGCGTTCGCGCTCGCCACCGAGCACCTCGCCGACGGCGCCGCGACCGCGGGCGTGGTCAAGGACGCCGGCGACGACCCCGACGTCACCCACGGGGCGCTGGTCTCGGTGCGGGTGACCCACGGCGAGCCGGGCAGCGGCGTCACCTTCCGGGCCGGTGAGGGCGTGGGCACGGTGACCAAGCCGGGGCTGCCGCTGGCGGTCGGCGAGCCGGCGATCAACCCGATGCCCCGGCAGTTCATCCGCGAGCACGTCGCCGCCGTCGCGGCGCGGCACGGGGGCACCGGCGACGTCGTCGTCGAGGTGTCGGTGGAGCACGGCGCGGAGCTGGCGCGGCGCACCTGGAACCCGCGGCTCGGCATCCTCGGCGGGTTGTCCATCCTGGGCACCACCGGCGTCGTGGTGCCGTACTCGTGCTCGGCGTGGATCGACTCGATCCGCCGCGGCATCGACGTCGCCCGCGCCGCCGGGCACCGGCACGTCGCCGCCTGCACCGGCAGCACCAGCGAGCGCGTCGTCGTCGAGCGCTACGGGCTGCCCGAGGACGCGCTGCTGGACATGGGCGACTTCGCCGGCGCCGTCCTCAAGCACCTGGGCCGCCACCCGGTGCCGCGGCTGACGGTCGCCGGCGGCATCGGCAAGCTGGCCAAGCTCGCCGACGGGCACCTCGACCTGCACTCGGGCCGCTCCCAGGTGTCCTTGGCCTCGCTGGCCGACCGCGTCCAGGCGGGGGGCGGGTCCCCGGCGCTGGTCGACGGCGTGCGCGGCGCCAACACCGCCCTGGACGCGCTGCAGCAGTGCCGGGCGGCCGGGCTGCCGCTGGGCGACCTGGTCGCCGCCGCCGCCCGGGAGACGGCGCTCGGCGTGCTGCGCGGCGCCCCGGTCGCGGTGGACGTGCTCGTCGTCGACCGCGCCGGCACGGTCGTCGGCACCGCCTAGCCGCGGCACCGCGTCGTCGAGTAGAGGTGGCTGTCGGGGAACTCCCCGGCGGTCAGCACCGAGCCGACGACCACCACCGCGGTGCGCCGCACGCCGGCGGCCTCGACCTGGCCGGCGATGTCGGCGAGCGTGCCGCGCAGCACCAGCTCGTCGTGCCGGCTGGCGCGGGCGACGACGGCGACCGGGCAGTCCTCCCCGTAGGAGGGCACCAGCTCGGGCACCAGTTCCGCGATCCGCTGCACCGCGAGGTGCAGCACGAGCGTGGCGCGGGAGGCGCCGAGGGTCGCCAGGTCCTCCCCCGGCGGCATCGGCGTGGACCGGGCCGAGGTGCGGGTGAGGATCACCGTCTGGCCGACCCCGGGCACGGTCAGCTCCCGCTTCAGCGACGCTGCCGCGGCGGCGAAGGCGGGCACGCCCGGGACGACGTCGTAGGGCACCCCCGCGGCGTCCAGCCGGCGCATCTGCTCGGCCATGGCGCTGTACACCGACGGGTCGCCGGAGTGCAGCCGGGCGACGTCGTGCCCGGCCGCGTGCGCGGCGACCAGCTCTGCGGTGATCTCGTCGAGGTCCAGGTCCGCGGTGTCCACCAGCCGTGCGCCGGGCGGGGCGGTGTCCAGCAGCTCGCGGGGCACCAGCGCCCCGGCGTACAGGCACACCGGCGCCGACGCGATGATCCGCGCGGCCCGCACGGTGACCAGGTCCGCGGCGCCCGGGCCGGCGCCGATGAAGTGCACGGTCACGCCTTCACCGCCGACCAGATCGTCACGGGCATCGCCGCCTTCCAGCCGGTGAAGCCGCCCACGGGGGCGGCGGTGGTGACGGCGAGCCGCACGAGCTCACCGCCGTGCCGGGCGTACCGCTCGGCCAGCGCCGCCTCGCTCTCCAGGGTGACGGCGTTGACCACCAGCCGACCGCCCCGGTGCAGCGCGTCCCAGCAGGCGTCCAGCACACCCGGCGCCGTCGCACCGCCGCCGACGAACACCCCGTCCGGTGTGGGCAGCCCGGCGAGGGCCGCGGGCGCTGCGCCGGTGACGACCTCGAGCCCGGGGACGCCCAGCCGGACGGCGTTGCGGCGCACCCGCGCCGCGCGGTCCGGGCGGGCCTCCACCGCCACCGCCCGGCAGGAGGGGTGGGTGCGCATCCACTCGATGCCGATCGACCCGGCGCCGGCGCCGACGTCCCAGAGCAGCTGCCCCGGCAGCGGGGCGAGGCGGGCGAGGGTGACCGCACGGACGTCGCGCTTGGTCAGCTGGCCGTCGTGCTCGTAGGCGTCGTCCGGCAGGCCGGGCAGGGCGGGCAGCGCGACGGCGCCGGGGTCGGCGGCCACCTCCACGGCAGTGAGCACCAGCGGATCGGTGCCCGGGTGCGGCCAGCCGGCCGCGGTGCCGGTGAGGACGTGCTCGGCGGGCCCGCCGAGCTGCGCCAGCGCCGTGAGCCGGCTGGCGCCCAGCCCGCGCTCGGCCAGCAGCGCCGCGACGGCCGCCGGGGTCGACCCGTCCGAGCCGAGCACCAGCAGCCGCCGCCCCGGGGTGGCGTGCGGGACGACGAGCTCGACGGGGCGGCCGACCACGGAGACCACCTGCGCCTCCTCCACGGCCCAGCCCAGCCGCGCGCAGGCCAGCGTGACCGACGACGGGTGCGGCACGACCTCGACCGCCCGCGGGCCCAGCGCCCGCACCAGCGAGGTGCCGATGCCGGAGAGCATCGGGTCGCCGCTGGCCAGGACGACGACCCGCCGCCCGGGGTGCTCCCGCGGGAGCCCCGCCAGCGCCGGACCCAGCGGCGAGGGCCAGGGCACCCGCTCGGCACCCACCCCGGGCGGGACCAGCGCGAGCTGGCGGGCGCTGCCGCGCAGCACCTCGGCGTCCTCCACGGCCCGGCGGGCACGCGGCGAGAGCCCGTCCCAGCCGTCGGCGCCGACGCCGACCACCACGATCGGGCGGTCCGGGGCGTCCTCGGCGGCGGGCACGGGCGCCGATCCTAGAGCGGGGCGGAGCGCTGCCGTCCGGCCAGGCGGCCGCTGTCCCGGGCCGGGCGGGAGTTGCTCAGAAGGGGACCTGCTGGCCCAGCAGACCGGGCCCGCTCCCCCGGCCCGACAGCACGCGGCAGAACTCGACGGCGTCGAGCTCGACCCGCTCGCCGCCCGTTCCCGACGACCACTGCCCGCCGGCCGGTCCGGTGAGGGTGAGCTCGTAGGGCCGGCCGTGCCGCTGCGCCCACTCGGCCACGACGTCGGCGACCAGGACCCCGTCGTGCCCGGGGGTGAGCTCCGGCTCGCGCCCGGTTGCCCGGCACACGTCGATCCGGTGCATCCAGACGTCGCGGGTCAGGACGACGTCGAGCAGGAAGCCGATCCGCCAGTGCTCCCGGATGTCGCCGTTGACCTGCTCCTCGGGCAGCGTCAGCCGCCCCGCGACCCGGGACAGCCGGCGCCGTCCCCTCAGCGCCCGCGGCGCCGTGTCCTCGAGGGCGGCGGCGATCGCCGGGCCGTCGAGGTCGGCGTGCGCGCGCACCTGCACGGCGGTCAGCGCGTCGATCCCGCCCCCGGCCTTGCCGGCGAGCCGCTGCTGGCGGGCCATCTCCCGCACCGAGGCGGCCATCTCCGCCATGCCCAGCACGTGCGCGGCCATGGCCCGCACGTCCCAGCCCGGGCATTCGGTCGGCCGGTCCCAGTCGTCGGCGTGCAGTTCCCGCAGGACGGCGACGATGCGCTGGTACTCCGTGGCGGCGAGCCGGTAGGCGGCGTCCCTGTCCAGCGCGGCGGACCGCGGG
>NZ_SSXC01000012.1 GCF_021699055.1 Blastococcus sp. MG754426
GGCCCGCACCGCGGGCCGCCCGGACGCGGCGGGCTCGGCGCCGCCGGCGGCACCGGTGTGCTGGTGTACCTGCTGCTCTGGCTGCTCATGCCGGTCGCCGCCGACGGCGCCGAGCCCGCCGCGTCCGGGCGGCCCGCGGTGCGGGCCCGCGTCCGCGGCCCCGTCGGACCGCGGTCGCCGGTGCCGGGCGTCACCATCGCCGGGCTGCTCATCCTCATGGGCCTGCTGGCGCTGCTGTCCCGGATCACCGGCTGGGACCCCGGCCCGACGGCCTTCCTCGCCACGGCGCTGCTCGTCGTCGGCGCCGGCCTGGTCGTCGGCGCGGTCACCGGGGGCCGCATCGCGCGCGGCGGGCTGATCGTCCTCGGGGTGGTCCTCTCCCTCGCGCTGCTGACCGTCACGACCGCGCCGTCCGGCGGCAACGGCATCGGCGACCGCACGTACCGCCCGCAGTCGGTCGCCGACGTCCGGGAGGTCTACAGCGGGGGCATCGGCGACCTGGTCGTCGACCTCTCCGAGGTGCCCCTCGACGACCTCGACGAGGCCCTCGAGGTGCGGATCGACCACGGCGTCGGCGACGTCGAGGTGGTCGTCCCGCGCTCCGCCGACGTGCGGGTCTCCGCGGACCAGGGCGTCGGGGAAGTCGACGTCTTCGGCGACAGCGGCACCGGGGGCGGCTTCCACGCCGGCCTCGGCTCGGCCCGGTGGACCGACGACGGCGAGCCCGAGATCGAGCTCGAAATCCACAGCGGTATCGGACAGGTGGAGGTGTCCCGTGGCTGACTACAGCGAGTTCCCGACCACGCCGACGGCCTGGCAGGAGCAGCAGTGGCAGATGGTCCAGCCGCTGGAGACGGAGGACCGGCCGGCGCCGGAGCCCCGCCGCAGGGTCGACCTGGTCGCCCTCGTCCCGGGCGTGCTGTTCGTCGTGCTGGCGCTCTCGGCGATGGTCGGTGCCGTCCTGCCGTTCACCCTCCTGGACGACGGCACCCTGCTCTGGGTCTTCCTGATCGGTGCCGGGGTGGCGCTGCTGGTCCGGGAGCTGCGGAAGCCGCGCAGCCGGGGCTGACCGGCGGGAGGGCGGGGTGCGAGGGCCCGGGAGCGACCGCTCCCGGGCCCTCGCCGCGTCCGGGGGGTCAGCCGGTCGCGTAGATCAACCCCACCGTCGCCGCGTAGATGAGCGGGATGACGAACCCCTCGAAGCCGATCCCCTTGCGGTCGCGCACGACAAGCCCACCGGCCAGCACCGCCGTCATGAGCATCGTCCCACCGAGGAGCACCAGGCTCGGGTCGCCGGCGTCGCGGTAGACCGGGCCCGCCAGGTAGAACACATCGGCCATCCCGATCATCAGCGTGTCGAAGGTGTTGCCGCCGATGATGTTGCCGACGCCCAGGGTCGGCGTGCCCATGCGCACGGCGGTCACGAGCACCACCAGCTCCGGGAGCGACGTGATCGCCGTGGTGAAGGTGAAGCCGACCAGGGTGCTCGGCAGCCCGGTCGAGGCGATGATGCCGAGGCCGGCCCGGCCGATGACCCACCCGGCCACACCCACCACCAGGCCCAGGGCGGCCAGCTGCATCCACAGCGAGCTCATCCGCGCGTGGCTGGCCTCGGGCCCCTCGCCCTCCTTCTCCGTCGCCGAGGTGAGCACGGGCTCCCACATCGGCGACTTCCGCAGCCGCCGGAGCAGGTGGAGGCCGTACCCGTACACGACCGGGATCAGGAGCGTGATCGGGTGGACCCAGCCCAGCCGGAGGTCGGGCGTCGCGTAGGCGATCACCGGGACGGCCAGCAGCGCGACCAGGATCAGCGCCTGGAGGAGGTTCTCCAGCGAGGCGGCCGCGTGCTCGAGGTTGGCCCGGCGGTAGACCAGGTCGGCGATGGCCAGCCACCCGGTCTGCACGGCGACGCCGCCCACCGGGTTGGCCAGGCCGAACCCCGGGTCCCCTTCGAGGGACCCGGTCACCGTGGTCACGATGCCGGGCAGCGACGTGACGGCTCCGAGCAGCAACGCGCCGCCGAGGGCGTCCCCCATGCCGGTGCGCTCGGCCAGCGAGTCGGCCACCCGGGTCAGCCGCACCCCGGCCAGCACGATCACCAGCCCCATGCCGATCAGGGCGAGCACGCTCGGCACGAGTGGCCACGTCCCGGTCACCCGCGCCCCCGTCCCCATCGACCCGGCGAAGGCCCCAGCTCACCACGGACCGCGCCGCCCCGCGACCGCACCGGGCGAGCTGCTGGAACGGCCCCGGTGACGTGCTGGAACGGCCCCCTTCCAGGGCCCCGCCCTGAGCCTGCGGAGGGTGGGGAGGAAGGGGGTCCTCCTACTCCCACTCGATGGTGCCGGGCGGCTTGCTGGTCACGTCGAGGACGACGCGGTTGACCTCTTCGACCTCGTTGGTGATCCGGGTGGAGATCCTCGCCAGCACGTCGTAGGGCAGCCGGGTCCAGTCAGCGGTCATCGCGTCCTCGCTGGACACCGGGCGCAGCACGACCGGGTGGCCGTAGGTGCGCCCGTCGCCCTGCACGCCGACCGAGCGGACGTCGGCCAGCAGCACCACCGGGCACTGCCAGATCTCGCCGTCCAGCGTGGCCGCGGTGAGCTCCTCGCGGGCGATGGCGTCGGCCGCGCGGAGCACGTCGAGGCGCTCGCGGGTGACCTCGCCGACGATGCGGATGCCGAGCCCGGGCCCGGGGAACGGCTGGCGCTGCACCAGCCGGTCGGGCAGGCCGAGCTGCCGGCCCACCTCGCGCACCTCGTCCTTGAACAGCGTCCGCAGCGGCTCGACCAGGGTGAAGGTGAGGTCCTCGGGCAGCCCACCCACGTTGTGGTGGCTCTTGATGTTCGCCGTGCCGCTGCCGCCGCCGGACTCGACGACGTCGGGGTAGAGCGTCCCCTGCACCAGGAAGTCGACCGTCTCGCCGTGCGCCTGGGCGTCGGCGACGACGTCGGTGGCCGCCTGCTCGAACACCCGGATGAACTCGCGGCCGATGATCTTCCGCTTCTCCTCCGGGTCGCTGACCCCGGCCAGGGCGGCGAGGAACTGCTCGCTGGCGTCGACCACCCGCAGGTCCGCGCCGGTGGTGGCGGCGAAGTCGCGCTCGATCTGCTCGGTCTCCCCGGCGCGCATCAGCCCGTGGTCGACGTAGACGCAGGTGAGCCGGTCGCCGATCGCCCGCTGCACCAGCGCCGCGGCGACGGCTGAGTCGACGCCGCCGGAGAGCGCGCACAGCGCCCGCCGGTCGCCGATCCGCTCGCGGATCAGCGCGACCTGCTCGTCGACGACGTTGCTCATCGTCCAGGTCGGCTCGAGGCCGGCGATGTCGAACAGGAAGTGCTCGAGCACCGTCTGCCCGTGCGCGGTGTGCCGCACCTCGGGGTGGAACTGCACGCCGGCCAGCCTGCGGTCGACGTCCTCGAAGGCGGCGACCGGGGCGCCGGTGGAGGTGGCGGTGACGGTGAACCCGGGCGGCGCGGCCGAGACGGCGTCGCCGTGGCTCATCCACACGTTCTGCTCGACCGGTAGCGACCCGAACAATCGCGCGCCGGTGGTGACGGTGAGCGGGGTGCCGCCGTACTCGCGGTCGCCGGTGCGGGCGACCGTGCCGCCGAGCGAGGCCGCCATCGCCTGGAAGCCGTAGCAGATGCCGAACGCCGGGACGCCGGACTCGAACAGCGCCGGGTCCACCTGCGGGGCCTCGGGCGCGTAGACGCTGGACGGGCCGCCGGAGAGCACGATCGCCGCCGGCTTGCGGGCGATGATCTCCTCGGCCGGCACGTCCGAGGAGACGATCTCGGAGTAGACGCCCGCCTCGCGGATGCGCCGGGCGATCAGCTGCGCGTACTGGGCGCCGAAGTCGACGACGAGGACGGTGGGGAACTCCACGCGGTCAGCCCCCGACGACGAGGTCGACGCGCTGGAACTCCTTGAGGTCGGAGTACCCGGTCTTGGCCATCGTGCGGGCCAGCGCACCGAAGAGGTTGGTGCGCCCGTCGGCGGACTCCGCCGCGCCGAGCAGCACGTCCTCCAGGGAGCCCGCCGGCTCGACCGGCGCCGAGGTCGCACCGCGCGGCAGCCGCGGGTGGGCGGCCACCGAGTCCCACCACACGCCCCCGGCTGGGGCCTCGGCGGCGATCCGCAGCGGCTCCCCCAGCTGGACGGCGTCGGCGCCGCAGGCCAGCGCGCGGGCGATCGCGCCGCTGGTCTCGATCCGGCCGTTGGCGATCACGTGCACGTACCGGCCGCCCGTCTCGTCCAGGTAGTCGCGGCGGGCCGCGGCGGCGTCGGCGATCGCGGTGGCCAGCGGTACGCGGATGCCCATGACGGCGTCCGTCGTCGAGTAGGTGTCGGCGCCGACCCCCACGATCACGCCGGCCGCGCCGGTGCGCATGAGGTGCAGGGCGGTGGTGTAGTTCGCCGCGCCGCCCACGATGACCGGGACGTCGAGGTCGGCGATGAACTCCTTGAGGTTCAGCGCACCGCCCTGGCTGGTCACGTGCTCGGCCGAGACGATCGTGCCCTGGATGACCAGCAGGTCCACCCCGGCGGCGAGCGCTGCGGGCGCGAGCTGCTCGGTGTGCTGCGGCGAGATGCGGATCGCCGTCGTGGCGCCGGCCTCGCCGATCTCCTTGATCCGCGCGGTGATGAGGTCGGTCTTCACCGGCTCGGCGTAGACCTCCTGGAGCAGCGCGACCGGCGGGGCGCCGGCGGCGGCCGCCTCGGCGATCCGGCGGTACACGGGCGCGGGGTCGTCGTAGCGGGTCCAGAGGCCCTCGCCGTTGAGGACGCCGAGCCCCCCGGCCCGGCCCACGGCGATCGCCGTCGCCGGGCTGACGACGGCGTCGCTGGGGCTGGTCACCAGCGGGATGCCGAACCGGAAGGCGTCGATCTGCCAGGCGGTCGAGACGTCGTCGACGTCCCGGGTCCGCCGCGAGGGGACGATGGAGACCTCGTCGAGGTCGTAGCCCCGGCGGGCGAAGCGGTTGAGGCCGATGTCGACGGTGTCGCGCGCGTTCATGCTCAGCGCCCCCGGTAGTTCGGTGCCTCGACGGTCATCTGGATGTCGTGCGGGTGGCTCTCGACCAGGCCCGCGGAGGTGATGCGGGTCAGCTGCCCGCGCTCCTTGAGCTCGGCGACGGTGCCGGCCCCGGCGTAGCCCATGGAGGCGCGCAGGCCGCCGACGAGCTGGTGGGCGACACCGGAGAGCGCGCCGCGGTAGGGGACCTGGCCCTCGATGCCCTCGGGGACGAGCTTGTCGTCGGAGAGCACGTCGTCGGCGAAGTAGCGGTCCCGGCTGAACGACTGGTTGCCGCGCTTCTGCATCGCGCCGAGGCTGCCCATGCCGCGGTAGGTCTTGTACTGCTTGCCGTTCATGAAGACCAGCTCGCCCGGTGCCTCCTCGACCCCGGCGAACAGGCCGCCGATCATCACGGTGTCGGCGCCGGCGACGAGGGCCTTGGCGATGTCGCCGGAGTACTGCAGCCCGCCGTCGGCGATGACCGGGACCCCGGCGGGGCCGGCGGCGAGCCAGGCCTCGTAGATGGCGCTGATCTGCGGCACGCCGACACCGGCGACCACGCGCGTCGTGCAGATCGAGCCGGGGCCCACGCCGACCTTGACCGCGTCCGCCCCGGCGTCGACGAGGGCCTGCGCACCGGCGCGGGTCGCGACGTTGCCGCCGACGACCTCCAGCCCGCCCTCGCCGCCGAAGTCCTTCTTGACCCGGGTCACCATCTCCAGCACCGCGCGCTGGTGACCGTGCGCGGTGTCGACGACGAGCACGTCGACGCCGGCGTCGACCAGCAGCCCGGCGCGCTCGTAGGCGTCCTCGCCGACGCCGAGCGCCGCACCGACGACCAGCCGCCCGTCGGCGTCCTTCGTGGACAGCGGGAACTGGTCGCGCTTCACGAAGTCCTTGACGGTGATCAGCCCGCGCAGGCGGCCGGAGTCGTCGACCAGCGGCAGCTTCTCGATCTTGTGCCGGGACAGCAGCCCGAGGGCGGTGTCCGGGTCGACCCCCACGGGGGCGGTGACCAGCGGCATCGGCGTCATGACGTCGCGCACGAGGCGGTTCATGTCGGTCTCGAACCGCATGTCGCGGTTGGTGACGATGCCCACCAGGACGCCGCCGTCGTCGACGACCGGCGCGCCGGAGATGCGGTAGCGGGCCGACAGCGCGTCGACCTCGGCCAGCGTGTTGTCCGGCGAGCAGGTGACCGGGTTGGTGACCATGCCGGCCTCCGACCGCTTGACCAGGTCGACCTGGCCGGCCTGCTCCTCCGCGGACAGGTTGCGGTGCAGCACGCCCATGCCACCGACGCGGGCCATGGCGATCGCCATGCGGGCCTCGGTCACGGTGTCCATCGCGCTGGACAGCAGCGGCACCGCCAGCGTGATCCGCCGGGTCACCCGGCTGCTGGTGTCCACCTCGGCCGGGACGACGTCGGACGCCCCGGGCACGAGCAGGACGTCGTCGTAGGTGAGCCCGAGCCGGGCGAACTTCGCCGGCAGCTCGGGCACGGAGTCGGGCTGCATGTGCGCGGCCACCCTTCGGCGCGGTTCGGGTCGGACACCGGTCGACACACCTCGCGGGCGCGCGGGACCTGGCCCTGATCGTAGGCGGCGGGCCGGAGGGGGCGGTGCTCCGCCTGCTCGACGGCTACCGTGTGACCGTGTCTCCGTTCGACGACGCCTTCGGGCCGGACTTCGGCCCGGCCGACGGGCCAGCGCCTCCGCCGCTCACGATGGAGGAGCGGGCCGGGGTGCTCGACGACCTGGCCGAGCTCGAGGTCTTCCGCACCCTGCTCGAGCCGACCGGCATCAAGGGCATCGTGGTCGACTGCCCTGACTGCGAGGAAGAGCACCACGTCGACTGGGCGCTGATGCAGGCCAACCTGCGCCAGCTCCTCGACGAGGGGCAGACCGGCCGGCACGAGCCCCCGTTCGACCCGAACCCCGACGACTACGTCAGCTGGGACTACGCCAGCGGGTACGCCGACGGGATCGCCGCGCTCGCCGAGCGGGACGAGCCCAGCGGCGGGCGCACCGGCCGCCACGCCCGCGACGACTGAGCTGCGACACGGCGGTCCCACGGACCGCACCGCGGCCACGTGCCGTCCCCCGGCTGCGCTGAGCGCCTCCGCGTGCTGCCTCTTCCCGCCGAGATGCGGGAAGTCGGGGTCTGCGGGGTCGTCCAGGGCCCCATGTCACGGAGGTCGGCCACGACGGGGCGGACGCAGAACGCACCGAGGGCCGCCTCCCGGTCCGGGAGGCGGCCCTCGGTGTGCACCTGCCGGGCGGGCGACCGCTCAGGTCATGATGCCGCGGCGGAAGCCCGTCGCGACGGCCTCGGCACGGTCCTTCGCGCCGAGCTTGCGGAACAGCCGGCGGGCGTGGGTCTTGATCGTGTCCTCGGAGAGGTAGAGCTCCCGGCCGATCTGGGCGTTGCTCTTGCCCTGGCTCATCCCGGTGAGCACCTGCATCTCGCGCATGGACAGCGCCACCGCCGGGGCGGCGTCGCGCACCGTCGAGCGCACCGTGGTGGGCGCGGAGCCCACCAGCGGGGCGGCACCGCTCCACGCGGGCGCGGGCGCGGTCGCCTGCTGCGGGATCCGGCCGTCGGCCCGCAGCCCGACGCGGGAGAGACCCAGGCCCATCTCGATCGCACTGGCGTCCCAGCGCAGGTAGCCGCGGGCCCCGAAGGCAACGGCCGCCCGGACGCTCTCGGCGTCGTCGGGGGCGCCGAGCACGAGCACCGGCAGGCCAGGGTGCGACCGCAGCGCCTGCGTGGCGGCGGAGAGCCCCGTGTCGACGGCGCGCTGCGTCCCGACGACCAGGACGTCGGGCGTGCGGGTGGCCAGGCGGGCCATCAGCGACTGCGCGTCACCGACCACCTCGACCCGGCCGACGAAGGGCAGGGCGACCAGCCGCGAGGCGACGTCGTCCCGGACCCGCCGTCGCTCGTCGTACACCCACACGGTCGCGCCGTGCACCGGTGCGCGCATCCTGTCGTCGATCACGCCAGCTCCTCGCTCCTCCCGGCCGGCGGCCGGGTCCCCCCACCGGCCGGGAGGGCACCCGGCCGGGCGTCGCCGGAGGTGGAGAGCCCTGGTGGGCCCTCCACCTCCGCGCCGGTCGGGCAGCCGGTCCGGGTAGCTCCCCCATCCCGGACGTCAGCACGACCTGGAGCCACAGTGATCGACTCCCCCGCGGGGGAACAGACGCCCTCACCCCGGGGGGTGAGCGCCTCGGTGACCAGGTGACGGAGCGCACACGGGGCAAAAGTTGCGAATCGGCTGTGTTTGGACGTGGGACGGCGAGGGCACCGGGCCCCTTGCAGCCGGACAGCCCCCTCCGGCTCTACCGAGTTCCCGGAGGAGACATGGCCGACATCCGCAGACTCCCGACGCCCGTGGCCGAGGTCTGGGACTGGCAGCTCCACGGCGCCTGCCGTGGCGAGAACACGTCCCTCTTCTTCCACCCCGACGGAGAGCGCGGGCCGGCCCGGGCGCGGCGGCAGTCCGCGGCCAAGGCCGTCTGCTCGCGGTGCCCGGTGATCGACGCGTGCCTCAAGCACGCTCTCGCCGTCCGCGAGCCCTACGGCGTCTGGGGCGGCATGAGCGAGGAGGAGCGGGCCCGGCTGATCGCCGCCGAGCCGGCCGCCGTCGCCGCCGGGGTGTAGCCCCCCACGAACGCCGAGAGGGCCCGGTCCAGGTTTCCTGGACCGGGCCCTCTCGCGTGTGCGGTGACGTCCTCCCTCGCCGTGGCGCGCCCTCCCCACGGCAGACGGTGAGGGAGGACGCGCCCCGATCAGGTCACCTGATCATCGCCGAGATCAGTGGCTGTGCCCGTGGCCGTGCGAGTGACCGTGGGTGTGGTGGCCACCGGCACCGTGGTCGTCCTCCTCCTCCGGCGCCTCGACGACGGCGGAGTCGGTGGTGAGCACCATCGCCGCGATGGAGACGGCGTTGCCCAGCGCGGCCTTGGTGACCTTCACCGGGTCGATGACGCCCTGCGCGGCCAGGTCGCCGTACTCGCCGGTCGCGGCGTTGAAGCCCTGACCGGCACCGGCCTCGCGCACCTTGGCGACGACGACGCGGCCCTCGAAGCCCGCGTTGTCGGCGATCTGCACCAGCGGGGCGTCCAGCGCCGTGCGCACCGCGCGGGCACCGGTGAGCTCGTCGCCCTCGAGCGAGAGCGCGTCGATCGCGCTCGCGGCGTGCACCAGGGCGGAGCCGCCGCCGGGGATCACGCCCTCCTCCACCGCCGCGCGGGTGGCGGCGATGGCGTCCTCGATGCGGTGCTTGCGCTCCTTGAGCTCCACCTCGGTGGCCGCGCCGACCCGGATGACGCCGATGCCGCCGGCCAGCTTGGCCAGCCGCTCCTGCAGCTTCTCCCGGTCCCAGTCGGAGTCCGTGGCGTCGATCTCGCGGCGGATCTGCGCCACGCGGTCGCCGATGGCCTGCGAGGTGCCGCCGCCGTCGACGATGGTGGTCTCGTCCTTGGTGACGGTGACCCGCCGGGCGGTGCCGAGCACCTCGGGACCGACCTGGTCGAGCTTGAGGCCGACGTCCTCGCTGACCACCTGGCCGCCGGTGACGACGGCGAGGTCGGTCATGAACGCCTTGCGCCGGTCGCCGAAGAAGGGCGACTTCACCGCGACGACCTTGATGGTCTTGCGGATCGAGTTGACGACGAGGGTGGAGAGCGCCTCCCCCTCGACGTCCTCGGCGACGATCAGCAGCGGGCGGCCGCCGGTCGACAGCACCTTCTCCAGCAGCGGGAGCAGGTCGGCCAGCGCGCTGATCTTGCCGCTGACGAGCAGCACGAGGGCGTCCTCGAGGACGGCCTCCATCGCCTCGGGGTCGGTGACGAAGTAGGGCGAGAGGTAGCCCTTGTCGAACTGCACGCCCTCGGTGACGTCGAGCTCGGTGGAGAGCGTGTTGCTCTCCTCGACGGTGATGACGCCGTCCTTGCCGACGCGCTCCATCGCCTCGCCGATCAGCTCGCCGACCTCGGCGTCCTGCGCGGAGATGGTGGCGACGCCGGCGATGGCCTCGCGCTTCTCCACGGGGGTGGCGGCGGCGTCGAGGGCGGCGTGCACGGCGTCGACGGCGGCGCGCATGCCGCGGCCCAGCGCCATCGGGTTGGCGCCGGCGGCGATGTTGCGCATGCCCTCGTGGACCAGCGCCTGGGCGAGCACGGTCGCCGTCGTGGTGCCGTCACCGGCGACGTCGTTGGTCTTGGTGGCGACGTTCTTCGCCAGCTGGGCGCCGAGGTTCTCGTACGGGTCCTCGAGCTCGACCTCGCGGGCGATGGTGACGCCGTCGTTGGTGATGGTGGGGGCGCCGAACTTCTTGTCGAGGACGACGTTGCGGCCGCGCGGGCCGATCGTCACCTTGACCGCGTCGGCGAGCTTGTCGACACCGCGCTCCAGAGCTCGGCGGGCGTCCTCGTTGAACTTGATGATCTTGGCCATGGGCCCTTCCGATCAGTCAGTGCAGGGCGAAAGACGACCGCCCCGGGACCCGAGTTCGGGTCGCCCGGGGCGGTCGGGGTGCTACGCGGTGGAGCTAGCGACCTGCGGTCACTTCTCCACGACGGCGAGCAGGTCGCGGGCGGAGAGCACCAGGTACTCCTCGCCGGCGTACTTGACCTCGGTACCGCCGTACTTCGAGTAGATGACCACGTCGCCGACGTTCACGTCGAGCGGGACGCGGTTGCCGTTGTCGTCGATGCGGCCGGGGCCGACGGCGACGACGGTGCCCTCCTGGGGCTTCTCCTTGGCGGTGTCCGGGATGACCAGACCGGAAGCGGTGGTGGTCTCGGCCTCGTTGGCCTGGACCACGACCCGGTCCTCCAGCGGCTTGATGCTGACCTTGGTAGCGGTCGTCACGTCGGTGACGCCCCCTTCGGTGTCGGACGGCAGGGATGTTCGATGCTGTGGCACGAGGTCAGGCACCCGCCGTCGCGGGGGTCGGGCGCCAGCCCGTGTCGTTTGGCACTCTACCCAGGAGAGTGCCAGCCACTCAACCCGGTCGCCGGGGTGGGTGACGTCGGCGCCGACCAGCGCGTGCGCCACGCTGTGCCGGTGGACCGGCCATCCGAGGAGCAGACCGCCGAGACGGTGCGCCAGCTGCGCGCGCTGACGACGCCGGAGGGCACGGCGGCGCTGGCGCGCGCGGCGGCGCTGCTGGCCGAGGGGGTCGACGCGGTGGCCGCGCTGACGCGGCTGCGCGCCGAGGTGGGCACCGACCTCGCCGGCCCGGCGTGGGGCACCGCCCGGCAGCGGCAGCGGGCCCGGGCGGCCTTCGGGGCCGACGCCGACCGGATGCTGTTCACCGGCGACACCCTCGAGCAGGCCGGGCGGCCCGAGCTCGCCGCCCGGCGCGCGGCCCGGCTGCTGGCCGGGGGCGCCGACTCCGTCGCCGACCTCGGGTGCGCCGCGGGCACCGACACGATCGCGCTCGCCCGCGCGGGTGCCCGGGTGCTCGCCGTCGATGTCGACCCGGTGGCCCGGGAGCTGACCGCCGCGAACGCCGAGGCGCTCGGGGTCGCCGACGACGTCTGGGTGGTGGCCGGCGACGCGGTGGAGCTCGTGGCCGCAGCGCGCGGTGGCGAGGTGGCCGGGTGCGGGGCCGCCGTCCTGGACCCCGCCCGGCGGGCCGGCGGGCGGCGGCTGCTGGACCCCGACCGCTGGTCGCCGCCGTGGTCGACCGTCGTGGAGCTGCTCGCCAGGGTGCCGACGTCGGTGGTGAAGGTGGCGCCCGGCCTGGACCACGACCGGGTGCCCGGCGGCGTGGAGGCGGAGTGGGTGTCGGTCGGCGGGTCGATCGTCGAGGCGCTGCTCTGGGGCCCGGCCGTCTCGGCCACCTGGCGGCGGGCGACCGTCGTCCGCGACGGCGAGGTGCACGAGCTGACCGCGGACGCCGACCCCGGGCCGGCCCCGGCCGGACCGGTGCGGGCCTGGCTGCACGAGCCCGACCCCGCGGTCATCCGCTCGGGCCTGGTCTCGCTGGTGGCCGCCGACCTCGGTGCGTCCCTCGTCGACCCGACGATCGCCTACCTGTCCTCCGACGGCCCGGTCCTGAGCCCGTGGGTCAGCTCCTACCGGGTCCACGCGGTGCTGCCGTTCAACCTCAAGAAGCTGAAGGCGCTGCTGCGCGAGCGGGGGGTGGGCCGCGTCGTGGTGAAGAAGCGCGGCTCGGCGATCGAGCCGGAGACCCTGGCCCGGCAGCTCCGCGGCCCCGGCGGCGGGACGGCGACCGTCGTCGTCACCCGGGTCGCCGGCGCCCCGACGGCACTCGTCTGCGACGTCACCACCGACTGACGCACGAGATCGCGTGATCTCGGCACATCAGAGCCGCTGGAGCGCCGGGTTCACGCGATCTCGACGGAGGGCCTCAGCGGCTGACGACGTCGATCGGCAGCGAGCTGTCCGCCCCGAGGTCCGGGGCCGACGGCGCCACGCCGGCGGCGACCAGCCGCGAACCCAGCGCCGCCACCATCGCGCCGTTGTCGGTGCACAGCTTGGGGCTGGGCACCCGGAGCACGATGCCGGCCGCGGCGCACCGCTCCTCGGCCAGCGCGCGCAGCCGCGAGTTGGCCGCCACTCCCCCGCCGAGCACCAGGTGGTCGACGCCGTGGTCGCGGCAGGCCCGCACCGCCTTGGCGGTGAGGACGTCGGCCACCGCCTCCTGGAACGAGGCCGCGACGTCGGCCACCGGCACCGGCTCACCCGCGCGCTCGCGGGCCTCGATCCACCGGGCGACGGCGGTCTTCAGGCCGGAGAAGGAGAAGTCGTAGGCGGGGTCGCGCGGGCCGGTGAGCCCGCGCGGGAAGGCGATGGCGTGCGGGTCGCCCTCGCGCGCGGCCCGGTCGATCGGCGGGCCGCCGGGGAACGGCAGCCCGAGCACGCGGGCGACCTTGTCGAACGCCTCGCCGGCGGCGTCGTCGATGGTGCGGCCCAGCGACCGCACCTCCTGGGCGAGGTCGGGCACCAGCAGCAGCGAGCTGTGCCCGCCGGAGACCAGCATCGCGATCGACGGCTCGGCGAGCGGCCCGTGCTGCAGCTCGTCGACGGCGACGTGCGCCGCGAGGTGGTTCACCCCGTACAGCGGCTTGCCCAGCGCCAGCGCGTAGGCCTTCGCGGCGGCGACCCCGACCAGCAGCGCGCCGGTCAGGCCGGGGCCGCTGGTCACCGCCACCGCGTCGACGTCGGCGGCGCGCACACCGGCCTCCGCGAGCGCCCGGTGCACCGTCGGCACCATCGCCTCCAGGTGCGCGCGGGAGGCGATCTCGGGGACGACGCCGCCGAACCGCTCGTGCTCCTCCATCGAGGTGGCCAGCGCGTCGGAGAGCAGGGTGTGCCCGCGGACGATGCCCACCCCGGTCTCGTCGCACGAGGTCTCGAACCCGATGACCAGCGGCTCGCTCACGGCGTCCCCCTCCTCATCACGACGGCGTCCTGCCCGCTCGGCTGGTAGTAGCCGCGCCGCCGGCCGATCTCGGCGAACCCGCGCCGACGGTAGAGCCCCTGCGCCGTCTCGTTGTCCGCCCGCACCTCCAGCAGCACCACCGGCGCACCGCGCCGGTCGGCCTCGGCCAGCAGCGCGTCGAGCAGCCGCGCGCCGATGCCCTCGCCCTGCCGCGCCCCGGTCACCCCGATGGTGGCCACGTGCGCCTCGTCGTCGTAGGCGATGAGGCCGGCGTACCCGACGACCCCGCCGTCGTCCTCGGCCACCAGGTAGTGGCGGGTGTCGGTGCGGGACAGCTCGTCGCGGTACATCGCCGCGGTCCACGTGTCGGGGGCGAAGAGCTCCTCCTCCAGCCCCATCACCGCGGGCAGGTCCGCGAGCGTCATCGGCCGCAGCCGGGTCACCGCGTCACCGCCTTGATCGACGTCGGCGGCACGGCGTCGGGGCGGCGCAGGTACAGCGGCACCAGCGGCGCGGCCGAGCCGGGGTCGCTGAGCTGCGCGGCGGCCGCGCGGAGCAGGCCCGCCGTCGTCACCTCCGCCGGCGTCACCGGGCCGCCGAGCCGCTCGGCGAACGCGGGGTCGCCCACGAACGGCCCACCTCGGCCGAACTCCTCGGGGCGGACCACCCCGGGGCCCTCGACCCGCCGGCCGGCGTCGTCGTAGGCGGCCCAGTAGACCTCCTTGCGGCGGGCGTCGGTGACCACCGTGCGCGCGCCGCTGCCGATCGCGTCGAGGGAGCAGACGCCGACCACCGGCAGCCCGCGGGCGTCGGCGATCGCGGCGGCGGTGACCACGCCCACCCGCAGCCCGGTGAACGGCCCGGGGCCCAGCCCGGTGACGACCGCCTCGACGTCGTCCAGCGCGAGGCCCGCGTCGGCGAGGGCGCCCTGGATCGCCGGGGTCAGCAGCTCGGCGTGCTTCGTGCCCGAGGGCACGGCGCGCTCGGCGAGCACCTCCGCGCCGCCGTCGGGGGTCCACCGCGCGAGGCCGGCGACGAGCGTCGGGGTGGCGGTGTCGAGCGCGAGGACCAGCACGACCGCTCAGCGTAGGCGAGGGCCGGCGGCCACCTCGTGGACGATCTCCAGACCGTCCTCCTCGTCGACCTGCTCCCCCACGGCGACGAAGCCCTCGGCGAGCACCAGGGCCAGGGACGCGGTGTTCGCCGGCCCCACCGACGCGCGCACCGCCGTCACCCCGGGTGCCGCGGCCGCCTCCGCCAGCAGCGCGCGCAGCGCCGCCCGGGCGTACCCCTGCCTCCGGTACCGGGGGTCGGTGGAGTAGCCGACCTCGACCGTGCCGGAGGCGTCCGGCGGCCCGTGGAAGCCCGCCCGGCCCACCGAGACGCCGCGCCCGGGGTCGTGGACCACCCGGGTGATCCAGCGGGCGCTCCCCGGATCGGCGACCACCTGCTCGGCCCGGATCCGCCACACCGCGCGGCACTCCGGCCCGGCGAGGTACGGGCTGAGCGGCACGGGAGCGGCCGCCTCGGCCGCGGCCAGGTCGCCGTCGGCGAGGGCGCGCAGTGCGACCGCACCCAGCGCGACCAGCTGCACCCGCCGCTCCACGGCCGCGAGGCTAGCCGGGGCGAGCCCCGTGGCGGGTCGGGGCCTCAGCTCGCGTCGAGCCGGGCGGTCCACCCCGCGCCGTGCGGCACCAGCAGGGCGGTGCGGACGTCGTCGTCCCGCCGGTCCAGCCGCACCTCCAGGTGCTCGTCGGCCAGCTGCTCCACCAGACCCTGGCCCCACTCGACGACGGTCACCGACTCGTCGGTCGAGGCGTCCAGGTCGAGGTCGTCGACGTCGGCGTGCCCGCCGAGCCGGTAGGCGTCCACGTGCACCAGCGGGATGCGGCCGCCGCGGTGCACCCGGGCGATGACGAACGTCGGCGAGGTGACCGGCTCGCGGACGCCGAGCCCCGCGCCGATGCCCTGGGTGAGGGCGGTCTTGCCCGCGCCGAGCGGCCCGACCAGGACCACCAGGTCACCGGGGCGGGTGAGGCCGGCCAGCGCCTCGCCCAGGGCGTGCGTGTCGGCGAGGCCCGGCAGCACGTGCTCGCGCTTCACCCCTGCTCCTCGAGCGATCCGGCGACGGCGGTCAGGTCGGCCAGCAGCCCGGCCCGCGGGGCGCCGTTCGGGCCGAAGCGGATGGCGGCCGACGGGTGGTAGGTGGCCCAGACGGCGCGGCCGTCGACCTCGTGCGCCTGCCCGCGGACGGCGGCCAGCACGGTGCGCGGCCCGAGGAACCACTTGGCCGAGGAGAGCCCCAGCGCGACGACGACGGGGCTGCCGAGCAGCTCCAGCTGCCGGCGCAGCCAGCCGCTGCACCGCGCCACCTCGGGCGCCCTCGGGGTGCGGTTGCCCGGCGGCCGGCACTTCACCACGTTGAGCACCGCGGCCTGCGCGCGGTCCAGCCCCGCCTCGGTGAGGAGCTGGTCCAGCAGCGCCCCGGACCTCCCGACGAACGGCCGGCCGGTCTCGTCCTCCGTCGCCCCCGGCGCCTCGCCCACCAGCACGAAGCGGGGACGGCCGGCGTGCGGCACGTCCCCGACCACCACGTGCTGCCGGGCCGTGGCCAGCTCGGGGCACGCCACGCAGGACCGGGCGGTGGCCGCGAGCGCCGCCCAGTCGGGTGCGGCCGCCGCGGCGCGGGCCACCTCGTCGGCGGCGGCGTCGAGCCGGGGCGGACGGGGAGCGGCCACCCCCGCACCCTAACCAGCCGCCCTCGGACCCTTCCCCGAGGACCGGTGGCGTGCGACCGTGCGCTCACGACGCCCCGGCGCGGAGGAACTGCCATGGCCGACCTGGACCTGTACGAGTTCGCGTTCCTCGCCGGTGGGCGGGAGCGCGTCGTCGACACCGCCGTCGTCGTCCTCGTCGAATCCGGCCGGTTGCGGGTGCACCCGCCCGGTGAGCTGTCCATGGTGGAGGCGTTCCGCCGGCACCCGGTCGAGGCGGCCGTCCTCGACGCGGTGGGTGCCCGCGGGCACCGGTCGGTCGACACGATCCGCTGGCGCTCGGTGAACGACGACCGGATCACCGGCCTCGCCCGGCGGCTCGCCGATGCCGGGCTGCTCCGCCGCCGATCCCTCCACCGCCGGGGGCGGTGGGCCCCGACGCGGGCGGGTCGAGCGCTCCTCCGCCGGGGGCCGCTCGCCGACCCGTCGCTCGACGGGGGCAGCGCGGTCCTGGTCGCGCAGCACGGACGTGCGGCGATGACCGACACGGCGCTGCGCTCGGCCGTCTTCGAGCGGCCGACGCCGCGACAGCTGAGCGCGGGCGAGATCGGCCGCCGGATCAGGCGGAGCCGCTGGGACGCGGCGAGCGGCAGCGCGATGTTCGGGGCGCACCAGTCGCACACCGCGCTGGGCGGCGCGGCCGGCTTCGGGCTCGACGCCGGAGGCGGCGGCGGTGGTGACGGCGGCGGCTCGTGAACCGCGCGGTCAGCTGCCGGTGCGGGCGTCGGCACCCACCCGGCGGAGCAGGCCCGCGATCGCCCCGCTGACCTCGTCGGGCCGCTCCAGCAGCACCATGTGCCCGGCGCCGGGCACGACGACGTACTCGACGGCGTTCTCCCCGGTCTGCGCGAGCCGCTCGACGATGAGCTCGCTGTGCCCCTGCGGGATCATCGTGTCCTCGTCGCCGGTGAGCACCAGCGTGGGCACCCGGCGCAGCGGCTCCAGGCGGCCGGTCTCGTCGAGACCGGCCAGGGCCGGGTAGAACTCGGCGATGACGTCCACCGGCGTACCCGCGATCATCGCGTCGACGTAGCGCACCAGCGCCGGGTCCACCTCGGACGAGCCGAAGGACAGCGCCTTCGTCGCGGCCGACACCAGGTCGGCCGCCATCCGGCGGGTGCGCTCGGCGAAGGTCGGCCGGTGCCGCATCGTCCAGGCGGCGACCGGCAGCACGGCGGCGCGCAGGCGGGTGAGCATCTCGGGCAGGCCGAAGCTGAGCTCGGCGAGGTTGCCGCTGGAGGTGGAGATCAGCGCGGCGCCGCGCACCCGGGTGCCGAACAGCTCGGGCCGCAGCGCGGCCAGCCCCATGACCGTCATGCCGCCCATCGAGTGCCCCACCAGGACCACCGGGCCCCGGGGCGCGCGGGCGTCCAGGACCGCCAGCAGGTCGCGGGCCAGCTGCTCGATGGTGGAGTGCTCCGGGGCCCCGCGCCCCGACGAACCGTGGCCGCGCTGGTCGTAGAAGACCAGGCGGGCCTGCGGGCGGTGCCCGTTCCCGGTGGCGAGCTCCGCCGCCAGCGTCCGGCGCTGGAACGCCCAGGACGCCATCGACAGCGTGTACCCGTGCACGAAGACGACGGTCAGCGGCGCGTCGCGGGGGCCGATCTCCTCGACCGACAGGAGCACGCCGTCGTCGGCGCGCACGAGGGCGGTGCGGTCGGCCGGCCGCGCGTCGGCGCCGAGCGGGTCGACCTGGCGGAGCCGGCTCTCGGCCAGCGCCGTCGCCACCTCCGCCGCCGGGCCGAGCTCGGCGGCGCGCACCCTTCGGGCCGCGATGCGGCTCAGCGCGACGCCGGCCGCGGTGCCCGCGGCGACCAGCCCCACCACGGCACCGACGACGCCGGCGGCGCGCGCCTTCGGGTGCCCGGCGGAGGGCCGGGCCGGCTGCGAGCGCCTCCGGGCCATCAGACCGCCCCCGCCGAGCCGACGTAGCGGCGGGCGAACCGGCCCCCGATGCGGGTGACGAGCTCGTAGTGGATGGTGCCGACGGCGTCCGCCCACTGCTGCGCGGTCGGCTCCCCGCCGTCCCCCGGCCCCCACAGGACCACCTCGTCCCCGGCGGCGATCGGGGCGTCGCCGACGTCCAGGACGAACTGGTCCATGCAGACCCGGCCGGCGATGGTCCGCTGCTCCCCTGCCGCGAGGACGGGCGCGACGTTGCCCGCCGCCCGCGGCACCCCGTCGGCGTAGCCGGCGGGTACCAGGGCCAGCGTGGTCTCGGCGGTCGTCGCGTAGGTGTGGCCGTAGGAGACCCCCGCGCCGGCGGGCACCCGCTTGGTCAGCGCGACGCGGGCGCGCACCGTCATCGCCGGCCGCAGCCCGTGCGCGGCGGGGTCGCCGCCCAGCGGGTCCAGCCCGTAGACGGCCACGCCGGGGCGCACCATGTCGTACCAGGTGCCGGGCAGGGCGACCGTCGCCGCCGAGTTGGCCAGGTGCCGGCGCGCGTCGGTGAGCCCCGCCGCCCGGGCGACCGCGACCGCCTCCTCGAACACCCGCACCTGCGCGGCGATGGTCGGGTGGGTGGGGGCGTCGGCGTAGGCGAGGTGGCTCCACAGCCCGGTGACGACGACGTCGCCGTCGGCCTGCGCCCGGGCCGCGGCCGCGACGAGCCCGGGCCACTCGGCGACGGGGGCGCCCTCGCGGGAGAGCCCGGTGTCGACGAACAGGTGCAGGCGCGCCGTCCGGCCGGTCGCCCGGGCCGCGGCCACCACCTCGGCCAGGCCCCAGGTCGCGTTGACCGACACCTCGACGTCGGCGGCCAGCGCGGCGGCGATGTCGGCTCCCGGGCCGTTCAGCCAGGCCAGCACCGGCGCGGTGACGCCGGCGGCCCGCAGGGCCAGCGCCTCGCTCACGACGGCCACGCCGAGCTGGTCGGCGCCGCCGGCGAGCGCGGCCCGCGCCGCGGGCACCAGCCCGTGCCCGTACCCGTCGGCCTTGACGACCGCCATCAGCGGCCGGCGCACCCGCTCGCGCAGCGCCGCGGTGTTCGCCGCGATGGCGTCGAGGTCGACGACCACCTCCGCACCGGTCCCGTTCGTCACGCCCCCGAGTCTGGCAGGCCGGCCGGCGCGGTACCGCGCACCCGCGCGACCGCCTCCGGCAGGTGCCGGACGACGTCGCCGGCGACGAACGGCCCGCGCGCCGCGGCGACCTGCCCGGCGCGCCCGTGCACGTGCGCGGCGACCGCCGTCGCCTCGACGGCGGGCAGGTCCGCGGCGAGCAGGGCGCCGGCGATCCCCGAGAGGACGTCGCCGGTGCCGGCGGTGGCCAGCCACGGGGTGCCGGTGCCGTTGACGAAGACGGTGCCGTCGGGGTCGGCGACCACGGTGGCGTCGCCCTTGAGCAGGACGACGGCACCCAGGTCCGCGGCCAGCCGGCGGGTGGCGCCGATCCGGTCGTCCCCGGGCTCGGCGCCGAAACGGGCGAACTCCCGGTCGTGCGGGGTGAGCACGGTCGGCGCCGCCCGGCGGCGGACCAGTTCGGGCTCGGCAGCCAGCAGGGTGAGCCCGTCGGCGTCGACGAGCACGGGCAGGTCGGTGGCGAGCACCTCGGCCAGCACGCTGCGGGCGTCGTCCCCGGTGCCCATGCCCGGTCCGACGACCCACGCCTGCACGCGGCCGGCGTCCCCCGGGCGCCCGTCGGTGACGATCGCCTCCGGCCACGCGGCCCGGACGCCGTCGGCCGCCGTCCCGGCGTAGCGCACCAGCCCGGGCCGCGTGCGCAGCGCCGCCCCGGTGCAGAGGACGGCGGCCCCGGGATAGGTGGCGGATCCCGCGACGACGCCGACGACGCCCTGCGAGTACTTGTCGTCGTCGGCGTCCGGGAGCGGCAGCCGGGCGGCGGCGTCGGCGTCGGTCAGCTGCCGGGCCGACGGCGCCGGCAGGTGGGGCCCGAGCCCGATGTCGACCAGGTGCACCGCGCCCGCGTGGCCGCGGCCGGCCCCGGCGACGAGGCCGGGCTTCACCGCCCCGAAGGTGACCGTGTGCATCGCCGGGAAGGCGGCCCCGGCCACGGCGCCGGTGTCGGCGTCCACCCCGCTGGGCAGGTCGACGGCGACCATCAGCGCCGGACCCGCCGCCGCTCGCTCGACCAGCCCGGCGGCCGGCTCCCGCAGCCCGCCGGAGCCGCCGAGGCCGACGATCCCGTCGAGCACGAGGTCCGCCCGGTCGAGCACCGGCCCGGCCGCCGCCGCGTCGACGGTGCGACCACCGGCCCGGCGGAAGGCGGCGAGCGCGGCCGGGTGGGCGCGGTCGGGGCTCAGCAGGACGGCGGTCGCGCGCGCCCCCCGGGCGGCCAGCCGGGCGGCGGCGAAGAGCGCGTCGCCCCCGTTGTTCCCCGCGCCCGCCAGGACGGCGACGCGGGCGCCGTACGGGCGGCCCAGCAGCCGCAGGCAGACGGTGGCCAGGCCGGTGGCGGCGCGCTGCATGAGCGCGCCGTCGGGCAGGGCGGCGAGCAGCGGGGTCTCGGCCGCGCGGATCTCCGCGGCGGTGTGCAGGTCGATCACGGCGCCTCCCGGGTCAGCCCCTCGGCGACGACCACCGCGGAGGCGATGCCGCCGTCGTGGCTCAGCGAGACGTGCCACGAGGTGACCCCGAGCTGGGCTGCCCGGCCGGCCACCGAGCCGCGCACGGCGAGGTGCGGCCGGCCGTGCGCGCCGACGGTCACCTCGGCGTCGTGCCAGCGCAGGTCACCGGGGGCGCCGAGCGCCTTGGCCAGCGCCTCCTTGGCGGCGAACCGGGCGGCCAGCGACTCCCCGGTCCGGGGGGCACCCGACGGCGTGCGCTGCTCCTCGGCGGTGAACAGCCGGTCGCGCAGCCCCGGCGTCCGGGTCAGCGACTGCGCGAAGCGGTCGACCGGTACGACGTCGATGCCCACCCCGATGATCACCCGCCCAGTCTGCCCGGACGGTGGTCACGCCGCCGATCGGTCACCTGGCGACAGGCCCCGTCCCGGGTCCCACCCTGAGCGTGCGCAGGGTGGGGAGGACGGGGTCCTTCACTCGACGGTGACGCTCTTGGCCAGGTTGCGCGGCTGGTCGACGTCGTAGCCGCGGGTGTCGGCGATCTCGCAGGCCAGCACCTGGAGCGGCACCGTGGTCACCACGGGTGCCATGAGCGTGGGCGTGCGCGGCACGCGGATCAGCTCGTCGGCGAACGGGACGACGTCGTCGTCACCCTCCTCGGCGATCACGATGGTGCGCGCCCCGCGGGCCCGCACCTCCTGGATGTTGGAGACGACCTTGCCGTGCACCGAGTTGCGGCTGCGTGGCGACGGGACGATGACGACGACCGGGGTGCCCTGGTCGATGACGGCGATCGGCCCGTGCTTGAGCTCGCCGGCGGCGAACCCCTCGGCGTGGATGTAGGCGAGCTCCTTGAGCTTCAGCGCCCCCTCGAGCGCCACCGGGAACCCGACGTGGCGGCCGAGGAACAGGATGGTGCCCGCGTCGGCCAGCGACCGGCCCAGCGCCCGCACCGGCTCCATCTGCTCGAGCACCTGCTCGACGGCGCCGGGCAGCTGCCGGAGGTCGTCGACGATCGCGGCGATCTCGTCCTCGTACTTGACGCCGCGCACCTGGGCGAGGAACAGCCCGACCAGGTAGCAGGCGACGACCTGGGCGAGGAACGCCTTCGTCGAGGCGACGGCGATCTCCGGGCCGGCGTGGGTGTACAGGACGGCGTCGGACTCGCGCGGGATGGTCGAGCCGTTGGCGTTGCAGATGGCCAGCACGCGGGCCTTCTGGTCCTTGGCGTGCCGCAGCGCCATGAGGGTGTCCATCGTCTCGCCGGACTGGCTGATGACGACGACCAGCGTGGAGCGGTCCAGCACCGGGTCGCGGTAGCGGAACTCGCTGGCGACCTCGACCTCGACGGGGATCCGGGTCCAGTGCTCGATGGCGTACTTGGCGATCAGCCCGGCGTGGTAGCTCGTGCCGCAGGAGACGACGAAGATCTTGTCGATGTCGCGCAGCTCCTGGTCCGACAGCCGGACCTCGTCGAGCACGAGCTCGCCGTCCTCGCCGAGCCGGCCCAGCAGCGTGTCGGCGATCGCCTGCGGCTGCTCGGCGATCTCCTTGAGCATGAACCAGTCGTAGCCGCCCTTCTCGGCGGCCGCGGCGTCCCAGTCGACGGTGTAGGCGGTCGGCTCGGCCGGCGTGCCCTCGAAGTCGGTGACGGTGAGACCGCGGGTGCGGTCGATCTCGACGACCTGGTCCTGGCCGAGCTCGCGCGCCTGCTTGGTGTGCCCGATGAACGCGGCGACGTCGGAGCCCAGGAAGTACTCGGGGGTGCCGTCTGCGGTCTCCCCGACGCCGACCACCAGCGGGCTGCTGCGCCGGGCGGCGACGAGCGTGTCGGGCTCGGCGACGTGCGTGGCGACGAGGGTGAACGCGCCCTCCAGCCGCCGGCAGACCGCGCGCATCGCCTCGGCCAGCCGGCCGGGACCCTCCGGCGTCGCGGTGTAGGCGTCGGCCAGCAGGTGCGCGACCACCTCGGTGTCGGTCTCGGAGCTGAACTCCACACCGGCGGCCTCGCACTCGGCCCGGAGCACGGCGAAGTTCTCGATGATCCCGTTGTGGATGACCGCGACCGCGCCGTCGGCGGAGACGTGCGGGTGGGCGTTGCGGTCGGTGGGGCCGCCGTGGGTGGCCCAGCGCGTGTGCCCGATGCCGATGGTCGCGGCCGGGAGCGGCTGGTCGGCCAGCACCTTCTCCAGGTTGGCCAGCTTGCCGGCCTTCTTCGCCGAGCTCAGCGCGCCGTCGGCGACGACGGCGATGCCCGCGGAGTCGTACCCGCGGTACTCGAGCCGGCGCAGCCCCTCCAGCACGACGGCCAGAGCGTCCTGGGGGCCGACGTATCCCACGATGCCGCACATTGGACCGAGGGTACCGGGGACCGGCCCGGCGCCCGGGCCGCGCGCGTCCGCACGGCCCCGAAGGGTGAGGCCGGGCGGGTCAGCCGACCCCGGCGACGACGGCGGCGAGCCGCTGCGCGACCGCGTCGGCCTGGTCCTGCGTAGGGGCCTCCACCATGACCCGGACCAGCTGCTCGGTGCCCGAGGGCCGCAGCAGGACCCGGCCGGTGTCGCCGAGCTCGGCCTCGACCGCGTTGACCGCGGCGGCCACCTCGTCGCTCGCGGCGACGGCGAGCCGGTCGGACACGGGCACGTTGACCAGCACCTGCGGCAGCCGCTGCACCACCGAGGCGAGCTCGGCGAGCGAGGCGCCGGTGCCGGCCATCCGGGAGAGCAGGGCCAGCCCGGTGAGCAGGCCGTCGCCGGTGGTGGCGTGCTCCAGGAACACCAGGTGCCCGCTCTGCTCACCGCCGAGGCTGAGGTCGTGGGCTCGCAGGGTCTCCAGCACGTAGCGGTCACCGACCGCGGTCGTGCTCACCGAGATGCCGGCGTCGCGCATCGTGTGGTGGAACCCGAGGTTGCTCATGACGGTCGCGACCACCGTGTCGGACTTCAGCGCGCCGCGCTCGTGCAGGTCCAGCGCGCAGATCGCCAGGATGGCGTCGCCGTCGACGACCTCGCCGTCGGCGGTCACGGCCAGGCAGCGGTCGGCGTCCCCGTCGTGGGCCAGCCCGATGTCGGCGCCCCGCGCCCGGACCGCCTCGACCAGCGGGCCGAGGTGCGTGGAGCCCACGCCGTCGTTGATGTTCCAGCCGTCGGGCTCGCAGCCGATGGCGTGCACCGTCGCGCCGGCGCGCCGGTAGACCTCGGGCGCGGCCGCGGCGGCCGCGCCGTGCGCGGCGTCGACGACGACCGAGAGCCCGCCCAGGGGCCGGTCGACGGTGGAGAGCAGGTGCTCGACGTAGGCGTCGGTGCCGTCGGCCAGCGCGCTGACGCGACCGATCGAGCCGCCGGTGGGGCGGTGCCCGTCGGAGGAACCGGCGGTGACGGTCCGCTCGATGGCGGCCTCGACCGCGTCGGGCAGCTTGTGCCCACCGCGGCTGAAGAGCTTGATGCCGTTGTCGGGCATCGGGTTGTGGCTGGCCGAGATCATGACGCCCAGGTCGGCGCCGCTGCGGCCGGTCAGCCAGGCCAGCGCCGGGGTGGGCACGACCCCGGCGAGGAGCACCTCGGCTCCCGCGCTCGTGAGGCCCGCGACCACCGCGGCCTCGAGCATCTCCCCGCTGGCGCGGGGGTCGCGCCCGACGACCGCGACGGGACGCGAGGTCCCGTCGCGGTCGGCGAGCACGCCTGCGGCGGCACGTGCCACCGAGAGGGCCAGCTCCGGCGTGAGGTCGGAGTTGGCCCGACCCCGGACGCCGTCGGTCCCGAAGAGGCGACCCACGGACGTACCGGTCAGCGCTTGGAGTACTGAGGCGCCTTGCGGGCCTTCTTGAGGCCGTACTTCTTGCGCTCCTTGACCCGCGGGTCACGGGTAAGGAAGCCGGCCTTCTTGAGGGCCGGGCGGTCCTCGGCCTCGACCTCGATGAGGGCGCGGGCGATGGCCAGGCGCAGCGCGCCGGCCTGCCCGGTGACGCCGCCACCCTTGAGGATGCCGACGACGTCGTACTGCTCGGCCTTCTCGAGGGTCACGAACGGCTCACGGATGAGCTGCTGGTGCACCTTGTTCGGGAAGTACTCCTCGAGGGAGCGGCCGTTGAGCTTGAACTGGCCGGTGCCCGGGAGCAGCCGCACGCGGACGACGGCCTCCTTGCGCCGGCCGACGGTCTGCACCGGACGCCCCTCGGCGTCGGTCACGGTCAGTGCGCTGGTCACTGGGCCACCTGCTTGATCTCGTAGGTCTGGGGCTGCTGCGCGGCGTGCGGGTGCTCCGGGCCGGCGTAGACCTTGAGCTTCTTCAGCATCTGCCGACCCAGCGTGTTGTGCGGGAGCATGCCCTTCACGGCGCGCTCGATGACGCGGTCGGGGTGGGTGCGCAGCTGGTCACCCACGTTGATGGTCTTGAGACCACCCGGGTGGCCGGAGTGCCGGTAGGCGAGCTTGTCGTCCCGCTTGGACCCGGTGAGGGCGACCTTGCCGGCGTTGACGATGACGACGAAGTCGCCGACGTCCACGTGCGGGGCGTACTGGGGCTTGTGCTTGCCGCGCAGGAGCTGCGCGGTCTGGCTGGCCAGTCGACCGAGCACCACATCGGTGGCGTCGATGACGTGCCAGGCCCGGGCGACCTCGCCGGGCTTGGGGGTGTACGTGCGCACGGCGCGCGTCCTCCGTCGTCGTCGGGATGGCTGGTGGGATCGCCTCGCCGAGCACGGGAGACGGATCTGCACGCGCGGCACCAGCCGGCACACGCGCCAACCGAGCACGATACCAGTCGAAGGCCCGTCGTCACCCGGCCGTTCGGTCAGGTCACTTCGCGGAGCCGCCCGGTGTCGACGTCGTAGACCGTCCCCCGCACCTCGTGCGAGACCAGGTAGGGGCAGTCGCGGAGCAGGCGCATGGACTCGCGCACGTCGGCGTCGACGTCGGTGAAGGTGCGCGCCGACCACGGCGGCCGCCGGCCGGTCTCCCGCTCCACCAGGTCGGCGAAGTCGACGTCGTTGCTCTTCTGCAGCCCGCAGTCGGTGTGGTGGACCAGCACGATCTCGCGGGTGCCGAGCAGGTGCTGCGAGATGGTCAGCGAGCGCACGGTGTCCTCGGTGACGACGCCACCGGCGTTGCGGATGACGTGCGCGTCACCGACCTCCAGGCCCAGGAGGGGGAACAGGGGCATGCGGGAGTCCATGCAGGCCACGACGGCGACCTTCCGCGCCGGGGCCACCGGCTTGCTGCCGGGGAACCGCTCGGCCCATTCCGCGTTCGCCTCGAGCATCCGGTCGATCTCAGCCACGACCGGACGATAACCGGGAGCCGCCGCCGTCGCGCTCCCGGGCGACGACCTCGGCCAGCACCGCCGGGTCCAGCGCCGGGCGCCCGCCCGCGTGCGCGACCGTCGAGGCCGCCGCCGCGGCGCCGAGCCACGCCGCCTCGTCGGGCCCTCGCCGGCCACGCAGCGCGGTGACGAGCGCCGCGACCCACGCGTCCCCGGCACCGGTGGGGTCCACCGGCGTCCCGCCCAGCCGGGGCACGAGCACCTCGCCGTCGGCCCAGGCCGGGTCGGCCTCCCCCACGCCCGCCGCCACCCCCGGTGCCGGACCGGCGCGCCACGCCACCAGGTCGCCCTGCTCACCGGTCGCCAGCGCCACCAGCCGGGGGCCGGCCGCGAGCAACCGCGCGGCGGCGTCCCGCGCGTCGTCGGGGCCGGAGAGCCGGTGGCCCACCAGCAGCTCGGCCTCGGCGGCGTCGGCCCGGACGACGTCCGCCCTGCCGAGGACCGCCTCCCGCGTGGGCGCGTCCTCCGGCGCCCCGTCGGCCACCACCAGCGCCGTGGGCGGGGCCAGCCCGAGCGCCGCCCGCACGGCCGCCCCCGGCTGCTGGAGCTGGAGGCTCAGCACCTCGCAGCCCGCCAGCACGCCGCCGGCCGCGGCCACGTCGGCGGGGGTGAGCAGCACCGCGGGCGGGACGTGCTCCACCAGCCGCCGCCGGCCGCCGTCCTCGACCAGGTCGAGCAGGAGCGCCGTCGCCGCGCCCGGACGCGGGACCACGCCCGAGACGTCGATGCCGTCGGCGGCGGCCTGCGCCAGCACGTCGCGCCCCGCGGCGTCGTCCCCCACCGCACCGACCAGCGCCACCGGGACGCCGAGCTGCGCGAGCGCGACCGCCTGGTTGGCCCCCTTCCCGCCGAGCAGCTCCCTGCGATCGGAGGCGGGGGCCGAGCCGCCGGCCTCCGGCACCGCCGGGAGCCGCAGCACCAGGTCCCGGCCGACCTGCCCCAGCACGACGACCGCCGCCATGCCCGCACCTCCCGGCCACCGCCGCTGTCGGGAGCGCGGCGATGGGCGAGGATGTGCCCCGTGCGCACGGTCGAGGAACACCAGGCGGCGGTCAGCGCCCTGCTGCCCGCCCTGCCCGAGGAGACCGTGCCCCTGGCCGAGGCGCACGGGCGGGTGCTGGCGCGTGACGTCGTCGCCGAGGTGCCGCTGCCCGGCTTCGACAACTCGGCGATGGACGGCTACGCGGGCCGGTGGGCCGAGCTCGCCGACGCGGACGGCGGGCCGGTGCGGCTGCCGGTGGCCGAGGACATCCCCGCCGGGCGCACCGACGTCGTCCCGCTGGCGCCCGGCACCGTCCACCGCATCATGACCGGCGCCCCGCTGCCCCCGGGCGCGGACGTCGTCGTCCCCGTGGAGCTCACCGACGGTGGCACCGACGTCGTGGAGATCCGCGACCGGCCCGCGGCCGGGAGCCACCTCCGGGCGGCGGGCGAGGACATCGCC
Source organism: Blastococcus sp. MG754426 (assembly GCF_021699055.1). Classification (GTDB taxonomy): domain Bacteria; phylum Actinomycetota; class Actinomycetes; order Mycobacteriales; family Geodermatophilaceae; genus Blastococcus. The sequence continues at coordinate 27,499 of NZ_SSXC01000012.1, forward strand.
GCCGGGACCGTCGCGCTCTCCGCCGGCGCGCCGCTCGGCGCCGCCCAGCTGGGCCTGGCCGCGGCGGTCGGCGTCTCGGAGCTCGTGGTGCGGCGCCGCCCCCGGGTGCTGGTGCTCTCCACCGGCAGCGAGCTGGTCGCGCCCGGGCAGCCGCTCGCGCGCGGCCAGATCTACGAGTCAAACTCCGCGCTGCTGGCCGCCGCGGTGGAGGAGGCCGGGGGCGTCCCGCGGCGGCTGCACTTCGTCCCCGACGACGTCGACCAGTTCCTCGCCACCGTGCGCGCCGAGGTGGCGACGGCGGACCTGCTGATCACCAGCGGCGGCGTGAGCGCCGGCGCCTACGAGGTCGTGAAGGACGCCTTCCGCGCGCTGGGCACCGTGGAGTTCGGCAAGGTGGCGATGCAGCCCGGCGGCCCGCAGGGCGCCGGCACGGTCGACGGCGTGCCGGTGGTCACCCTGCCCGGCAACCCGGTCAGCGCCTTCGTCTCCTTCGAGGTCTTCGTCCGGCCGGCGCTGCGCCGCGCCCTCGGGCACACCGCGCCCGACCGGCTGCGGGCGCCGGCCCGGCTCACCGGGCCGCTGCGCTCCCCCGCCGGCCGCCGCCAGTTCCTGCGCGGCCGCTACGACGGCGGCGAGGTCTCCCAGGTCGGCGGCCCCGGTTCGCACCTGGTCGCGCACCTGGCCCGGGCCAACTGCCTCGTCGTCGTCCCCGAGGACGTCACCGAACTGCCCGCCGGCGCCTCCGTGGACGTCGTGCTGATCGAGGGAGCCCTGCAGTGAGCGAGCCGCGTCTCACCCACGTCGACGAGTCCGGGGCGGCCCGGATGGTCGACGTCTCCGCGAAGAGCGTCACCACCCGCGAGGCCACCGCCGCCGGCCGCGTGCTGGTCAGCCCGGAGGTCGTCGGCCTGCTGCGGGGCGAGGGGGTGCCCAAGGGGGACGCGGTGGCGGTGGCGCGCATCGCGGGCATCGCCGGGGCGAAGCGGACGCCGGACCTCGTGCCGCTGTGCCACCCGATCGCGCTGCACGGCGTCACCGTCGACCTCGAGGTCGCCGACGACGCCGTCGAGATCACCGCCACCGCCCGCACCGCCGACCGCACCGGCGTGGAGATGGAGGCGCTCACGGCGGTCACCGTGGCCGGGCTGACGATGATCGACATGGTCAAGGCCGTCGACCCGCGGGCCGCGATCACCGACGTCCGGCTGCTGCGCAAGACCGGCGGGAAGAGCGGGGAGTGGACCCGGTGACCGCCGCCCTGCCGCCGGATGCCCGCGCGATGGTGCTGACCGCCTCCAACCGGGCCTACGCCGGCGTCTACGACGACCGCAGCGGCCAGGCCCTCGCCGACGGCCTGGCCGCGCTCGGCTTCGACGTCGAGGGGCCCCACGTGCGCCCCGACGACGCCACCGAGCTGGAGAACGTGCTGCGGAACGCCGTCGACGCCGAGTTCGACGTCGTCGTCACCACCGGGGGGACCGGGCTCTCCCCCACCGACGTGACGCCGGAGGCGACCCGCGCGGTGATCGAGCGGGAGGCACCGGGCATCGCCGAGGCGGTGCGCCGCTACGGGGCCGGGAACGGGGTGCCGACGGCGGTGCTCTCCCGCGGGCTCGCCGGCATCGCCGGCCGCACCCTGGTGGTCAACCTCCCCGGCTCGACCGGCGGCGTGAAGGACGGGCTCGCGGTCCTGGCGCCGCTGCTCCCCCACGTGGTCAGCCAGCTGCGCGGCGGCGACCACTGAGCACATCGCGGCCCTCCGGGCCGCGCGGCGGCCGGGGGCCGTCCCCGGCTGCCCCGGGCGCGTCCCCGGTTCGGCAGCCGGACCAGCAGGGGGACGGCACCCGTGTGCACCACTGCGGCTTGCCGGGCGCTCCGGCCGCGCACCGCGACCGCTACGCCAGGAGGTCGGCCGCCGCCTTGGTCCACGCGTCCAAGTCCCTCTGCAACGACCAGGCGAGAACCGGTCGGAGCACAGGGAGCAGCGAGCGGATCAGGAGGTTCTTCGGCTCGACGTCCCAGCGCCACGTCACCCTCGTGCCTTCTGCGGTGGGCTCGAAGGTGCCGTAGAACGTGCCGCCCAGAGGGGAGTCCAGCGTCTGGTTCACGTGGCGTCGAGGGCGGTCGAACACGTGGTAGTCGGAGATCCAGCTCATCGCCGGCAGAGGGCCGATCCGCTGCACCATCCGGTACCGCGGCGTGCCGTCGGCGCGGACCTCGTAGTCCTCGACGGTGACGGAGCTGGCCAGGTACCGGGCGGTCTGCCGAGGGTCCCTCCAGAAGAAGTCCCACGTCTCCTCGGGGCTGAGCGGCACCACCGCCGCGGCCTCCACGGACTGCATGGGCCGTAGCTTTCCCATGCCGGCACGAGACGTCCAGACGACTCGGAGCCGTCCCAGCACTGTCCCCGAGCGGGCCGTCACCCGTGCAGGCGGCGTGCCGATCCGTCAGGCGCCGACCCCCGTGAGCCGCTCGGTGCGGGTGTAGACGTTGCAGCCGTCGCCGCGGAGGAAGCCGACCAGGGTGATGCCCACCTCGCGGGCCAGCTCCACCGCCAGGGACGACGGCGCCGAGACCGCCGCCAGCACCGGGATGCCCGCCATGGCCGCCTTCTGGGTGAGCTCGAAGCTGGCCCGCCCGCTGACCATCAGCACCTGCCCGGCCAGCGGCAGCCGGCCCGCGCGGACGCCGTCGCCGATCACCTTGTCCACCGCGTTGTGCCGGCCGACGTCCTCCCGCAGGGCGAGCAGCTCCCCGTCCGCGCTGAACAGCCCCGCCGCGTGCAGGCCGCCGGTCTTGTCGAAGACCTGCTGGGCGGCGCGCAGCCGGTCGGGCAGCGCCAGCAGCACCTCCAGCGGCAGCTCCACGGGGTCGGCCGCGACGTCGAAGGAGGTCTTGGTGCGGATGGCGTCGATGCTGGCCTTGCCGCAGACGCCGCAGGAGCTCGACGTGTAGAAGTTCCGCTCCAATCCGGTGTCGGGCACCGGGACGCCGGGCGCGAGGTCGACGTCCACGACGTTGTAGGTGTTGCGGCCGTCGGCGTCCACGGAGTCGCAGTAGCGCAGGCCGGCGACGTCGTCGGCCCCGTGGATGACGCCCTCGGTCGCCAGGAAGCCGTGCACCAGGTCGAAGTCGTCGCCCGGCGTGCGCATGGTGATCGCGAGGGCGGTGCCGCCCAGGCGGATCTCGAGCGGCTCCTCGGCGGCGACCGTGTCGGGCCGGGTGCTGCGCTGCGGACCGCGGATGCGCAGCACCGGGGTGCGGCTGGTGACTCGTCCCACGCGGGCGACGGTACCCATCCCGCGGAACTACCGTGACGGCGTGGACCCCCTGCTGCCCTACGCGGCCGTGGTGCTGGCCGGCGGCCGGGCCGAGCGGCTCGGCGGGCAGGCCAAGCCGCAGCTGCGCGTGGGGGGCCGGACGCTGCTCGCCACCGTCCTCGACGCGGTGGCCGATGCGCGGCCCCGGGTCGTGGTCGGGCCGGCGCAGGAGGTCCCGGACGACGTCCTGCTGATGCGGGAGGCCCCGCCCGGCGGAGGCCCGGTGGCTGCGCTCCGCGCCGGGCTGGAGCACGTGCACACCCCCACCGTCGTGGTCCTCGCGGCCGACCTCCCCTTCCTCACCGCCGGCCTGGTGCGGGAGCTGCGCCGGCGGGTGCGCCGCGACGGGGCGCTGGTGGTCGACGACACGGGCCGGGACCAGTTCCTGCTCGGCGCCTGGCGCACCGCCGCGCTCCGCACCGCGGTGACCGACCCGGCCGGCCCGCGCGCCCTGCACCGCGTGGTCTCCGCGCTCGACGTCGACCGCTGGTCACCGCCGGTCGAGCCGGGCCGGCCCGGCCCGTGGCTGGACTGCGACACCCCCGAGCAGTTGGCGTGGGCCCGCGCGGTAGCCGGCGGGCCACCCGGGTAGGGGCCGGGGCATGCGCATCGTCATCGCCGGGGCCCACGGGCAGGTCGCCCGCCGCCTCGGCCGCCTGCTGTCCGGCCGCGGCGACACCGTCGTCGGTCTCGTCCGCAACCCCGACCACCGGGCCGACCTGGAGGCCGACGGCACCATGCCCGCCGTGCTCGACCTGGAGTCGGCCTCGGTCGACGACGTCGCGGAGGTCGTCCGGGGTGCCGACGCCGTCGTCTTCGCCGCCGGCGCCGGCCCGGGCAGCGGGGCCGCGCGCAAGGACAGCGTCGACCGGGGCGCCGCGGTGCTGCTCGCCGACGCGGCCGAGCGGGCCGGTGTGCGGACCTACCTGCTGGTCTCCTCCATGGGCACCGACCTCGTGGCCGGGGGCGGCACCCCCGAGGGCCTGGACGACGTGTTCGCCGCCTACCTGCGCGCCAAGCTCGCCGCCGAGCAGGACCTGCTGGCGCGCCCCGCCCTCGGGGTGACGGTGCTCCGCCCGGGCGGGCTGTCCGACGAGCCGGGGACGGGGCGGGTCACCCTCGACCGGCACGTCGAGCGGGGCGAGATCCCGCGCGACGACGTCGCGGCCGTCCTGCTCGAGTTCCTGGACCACCCCCGCGACGGCGCGGTGGTCGAACTCGTCGCGGGCGGGACACCGATCCCCGAGGCGGTCGCCTCGGTGCCGTGACCGCCCGCGGGTGACGCCCGCCCTGGCGGCCTCACCCGTCCCGACGGGCCCGGGTGACCCCGGTGCGGGCGGCGAGCGCGGCGTCCGGCGGGTAGTCGACGGCGAGCAATGTCAGCCCGTGGGCGGGCGCGACCGGCACCTCGCTCGCGCGTTCGGCGCGCTCGAGCAGGCTCGCCGGCCAGTCCAGCGGTCGCCGCCCCTCCCCGACCGCGATGAGCCCGCCCACCAGGCTGCGGACCATCGAGTGGCAGAAGGCGTCGGCGGAGGCGTCGATGCGGACGACCTCGACACCGGGTTCGTCGTCGGTGCGCGACACCTCGAGCCGCAGCAACGTGCGGATGGTGGTCGCGCCCTCGCGCCGCTTGCAGTAGGCCGCGAAGTCGTGCTCGCCCGGCAGCAGTCCGGCGGCGAGGTCCATGGCGGTCGCGTCCAGGCGGCGGGGCCAGGCCACCGTGTCGGTGCGGCGCAGCGGCGACGGCCCGGCCGGGTCGTCGGTCAGCCGGTAGGCGTAGTGGCGGGCCAGGGCGGCGAACCGCGCGTCGAAGTCCGGGTGCGCCTCGGTGACCGATCGGACGGCGACATCCGGCGGCAGCACGCCCCGCAGCCGGCGGACCAGCTTGGGTGCCTGCTCGGCCCAGAGCTCCCCCGGCACGTCGCAGTGCGCCACCTGTCCGGTGGCGTGCACACCGGCGTCGGTGCGGCCGGCGACGGTCAGGTCGACGTCCCGGCGCAGCACCGTCGACAGACCGCGCTCCAGCTCCTCCTGGACCGTCCGCACCGCCGGCTGGCGGGCCCAGCCGTGGAAGCCGGTGCCGTCGTACTGCAGGTCGAGCCGGAGACGGACGAGCCCGCCACCGGGGCCGGTGGCGGGCTCGTCCTGGTGCCGGTGCGTGGTCAGCGACCGGTCGCGATCTTGAGTGTCATCGCGGGTCGGGCGCGGCGTCGCCGCCCTGGTACTGCTGGCTGGCCGTGGCGGCGTCGCCGAGCTCGGCGGCCTCGACCTCCGCGGCGGCGGCGCGGGCCACCTCCGGCGAGAGAACCGGGTCCTCCACGACGGCGGCGTTCTCCCGCTGCGGCTGCGGCGTCACGTCACCGTCGTCCTGGCGCTCGTCGTCGGGGTTGTAGAGGTCGGTGACGACCTCCTGGGCCTCGTCGCTCACGCTGCCGTCGGTGACCGCCGGCGAGGTGTCACCGCCGGGGCCCGTGGTCTCACCCTCGAACGTGGCCCCCTGGTCGCCGCCACCGGCGGAGACGCCGGCCGCGCCCGCGCCCGGGACGTCCTGGGGCTCGCTCATCGGGCGTCCGTGCCCTCGGCGTCGGCGTCGGCGTCGGCGTCGGGCGCCTCGGCGACGACCTCGTCCGGGCTGTCGGCGCTGTCCACGCTGTCGGCGGACTCCGGGCTGTCGACGGAGTCGGCGGAGTCGGTCGGCTCGACGACGTCGGCGGTGACCTCCCCGGCCGCCGCGGCGGCGCCGGCGCCGCTGGCGAACTGGGTGCCGCGGGCCCGCTCGGCCTCGCCGACGGCCTGCTGGCCCACGGTCAGGGCCTCGACCAGCTCGATGACCGCCATGGGGGCGTTGTCGCCCTTGCGCGGGCCGACCTTGGTGATGCGGGTGTAGCCGCCCGGGCGGTTCTCGTAGCGAGGACCGATCTCGGCGAACAGCGTGTGGACGACGTCCTTGTCACGGATGGTCGTCATCACCTGACGACGGGCGTGCAGGTCACCGCGCTTGGCGAAGGTCACCAGCTTCTCGGCCAGCGGGCGCAGCCGCTTGGCCTTCGCCTCGGTGGTGGTGATCCGCCCGTGCTCGAACAGCGAGGTGGCCAGGTTCGCCAGCATCAGCCGCTCGTGCGCGGGCGAGCCGCCGAGACGGGGGCCCTTGGTGGGGGTGGGCATGTCGGTCCTTCCTCAGGCGGCCGGGCGCTCGGTGCCGGCTGCATCCGTGGTGCAAAGCGTCTGTGGTGCGTCGTCCAGTGTTGCGCGTCGGACGGCGCTGCCGGGCGGCGGGTCACCCCACCGCCCGGCTGCGCCGTTCCTCAGAGCTGCTCGGTCTCCTGGTAGGAGCCGTCGTCGTACTGCGCCTGGTCGTAACCCGCGGCGTACTCGCCGGTGCCCTGGTAGGCGTCGGTCTCGTACCCCTCGTCGTAGCTCTCGATCGAGGTGGGGATGAATCCGGGCGGGCTGTCCTTGAGCGCCAGACCCATGGCCGCCAGCTTCATCTTGACCTCGTCGATCGACTTGGCCCCGAAGTTGCGGATGTCCAGCAGGTCGGCCTCGGAACGGGTGACGAGCTCACCGACGGTGTGCACGCCCTCGCGCTTGAGGCAGTTGTAGGACCGGACGGTGAGGTCCATGTCCTCGATCGGCATCGAGAAGTTCGCGATGTCGGCGGCCTCCGCCGGGCTCGGCCCGACCTCGATGCCCTCGGCGTCGACGTTCAGCTCGCGCAGCAGGCCGAACAGCTCCACCAGGGTCGACCCGGCCGACGCGATGGCGTCGCGCGGGGCGATGGACGGCTTGGTCTCGACGTCGACGACGAGGCGGTCGAAGTCGGTGCGCTGCTCGACACGGGTGGCCTCGACGGCGTAGGTCACCTTGAGGACCGGCGAGTAGATCGAGTCGACCGGGATGCGGCCGATCTCCTGGCCGGGCTGCTTGTTCTGCGGGGCCGGGACGTAGCCGCGGCCGCGCTCCACGACCAGCTCGACCTCCAGCCGGCCCTTGCCGTTGAGGGTGGCGATGTGCAGGTCGGGGTTGTGCACCTCGACCCCGGCCGGCGGCGCGATGTCCGCGGCGGTCACCTCACCCGGGCCCTGCTTGCGCAGGTACATGGTCACCGGCTCGTCGGAGTCCGAGCTGACGACCAGGCCCTTGAGGTTGAGGATGATCTCGGTGACGTCCTCCTTGACGCCCGGCACGGTGGTGAACTCGTGCAGGGTGCCCTCGATGCGGATGCTGGTGACAGCCGCACCGGGGATGGACGACAGCAGCGTGCGCCGCAGGGAGTTGCCGAGGGTGTAGCCGAACCCGGGCTCGAGCGGCTCGATGACGAACCGCGAGCGCTGCTCGGTGATGGTCTCCTCGGTCAGCGTGGGGCGCTGTGCGATGAGCATTGCGTTTCTCCTCCATGTCCTCCGGCACCCGCCATATGACGCCGTGAGGGGGTGGTGCTGGCTCCGTGCGGGCATCTGTCCGCCCGCCGGGGCCGTGACCCCAGGTGCCGGGACCGCTGATCCCGGCACCTGGGGGCGAGCCGCTACTTGGAGTAGAGCTCGACGATCAGCTGCTCCTGGACCGGGGTGTCGATCACCTGGCGGGCCGGGATGCCGTGCACGAGCACGCGCAGCTGGCTGCTGATGACCTCCAGCCACGGCGGCACGGGACGCTCACCGGCGCGGGCCTGGGCGACCTCGAACGGCATCATGGTGCGCGACTTCTCGGCGACCTCGACGATGTCGTTCTCGCTGACCCGGTAGGACGGGATGTCCACCTTGCGGCCGTTCACCCGGATGTGGCCGTGGCGCACCAGCTGGCGGGCCATGTCGCGGGACTCGGCGAAGCCGGCCCGGTAGACCACGTTGTCCAGCCGCGACTCGAGGATCTGCAGCAGGACCTCACCGGTCTTGCCCGTCTTGCGGTTGGCCTCTTCGTAGTAGCCGCGGAACTGCTTCTCCAGCACGCCGTAGATGCGGCGGGCCTTCTGCTTCTCGCGCAGCTGCAGCAGGTACTCGCTGTCCTTGCTGCGACCCCGGCCGTGCTCGCCCGGCGGGTACGGCCGGATCTCGATCGGGCACTTCGGGGACTCGCACTTGCTGCCCTTGAGGAACAGCTTCATCTTCTCGCGCCGGCACAGGCGGCAGTCGGCTCCGGTGTAACGGGCCACGTCTATCTACCTCGTTCGATTCGTCGGTGGCCGGTCAGACCCGGCGGCGCTTCTTGGGGCGGCAGCCGTTGTGCGGCTGCGGGGTCACGTCCTGGATCTGCCCGACCTCGAGGCCGGTGGCCTGCAGCGAGCGGATCGCGGTCTCGCGGCCGGAGCCGGGACCCTTCACGAAGACGTCGACCTTGCGCATGCCGTGCTCCTGCGCCTTGCGGGCGGCGTTCTCGGCGGCCATCTGCGCGGCGAACGGCGTCGACTTGCGCGAGCCCTTGAAGCCGACGTGGCCGGCGGAGGCCCAGCTGATCACGTTGCCCGTCGGGTCCGTGATCGAGACGATCGTGTTGTTGAACGTGCTCTTGATGTGCGCAGCACCGTGAGCGACGTTCTTCTTCTCCTTGCGGCGGACCTTCTTGGCACCAGCCGCGGCGCGAGCCCTGGGAGGCATGAGTCTGTGGGATTCCTTCTCTTCGTGGCCTAGAGAGGCAGCACGCGCGCGCCCCGTCGCTCCCCCCTCACGGGCTCTGCGACGACACGCTCTCGCGGCTTACTTCTTGCCGGCCTTCTTCTTGCCGGCGATGGTCTTGCGCGGGCCCTTGCTCGAGCGCGCGTTGGTGCGGGTGCGCTGACCGTGCACCGGGAGGCCACGGCGGTGCCGCAGGCCCTGGTAGCAGCCGATCTCCACCTTGCGGCGGATGTCGGCGGCCACCTCGCGGCGGAGGTCACCCTCGACGCGGAAGTGCTCGTCGATGTAGTCGCGCAGCTTCAGCAGGTCCTCGTCGCTGAGGTCCTTGGCGCGCAGGTCGGGGTTGACCCCCGTCGCGGCCAGGGTCTCCTTGGCGTGGTGCTTGCCGATGCCATAGATGTAGGTGAGCGCGATCTCCATCCGCTTCTCGCGGGGCAGGTCGACGCCAGCCAGTCGTGCCATGTTTCAGGTACTCCCTCAGCCCTGGCGCTGCTTGTGCCGGGCGTTGTCGCAGATGACCATGACCCGGCCGTGCCGGCGGATCACCTTGCACTTGTCGCAGATCTTCTTCACCGACGGCTGGACCTTCACCGGTGCCGCCCCTCATTCCTCGAAATCGATGTGCCGGGACCCCGCACGAGGTGCGGGTCCACGGCGGTCACTTGTAGCGGTAGACGATGCGACCGCGCGTCAGGTCGTAGGGCGAGAGCTCCACGACCACGCGGTCCTCGGGCAGGATGCGGATGTAGTGCTGCCGCATCTTGCCGCTGATGTGGGCGAGCACCCGGTGCCCGTTCTGCAGCTCGACCCGGAACATCGCGTTGGGCAGCGGCTCGACGACGCGACCCTCGACCTCGATGGCCCCGTCCTTCTTCGCCATGCCGTACACGCACTCCTTGACTCGGTGGTACTGGTTCCTCCCACGCCCACGCCGGTACCCGGCTGGACGCGCTCGGAGTTTGCAGATCGGGTGGTGCAGGCGCTCTCGCAGAGGGCGCTCCGCGTCATGCGGCCACAGCACGACGACGGAACGGCGCTAGCGCCACAGAGGATCGTACCCCGCTGCCCCACGAGTCACCAACCCGCCCCTGCAGTGATGGTGGCGACGCGCCGGACCGGCCCCGCCGCAGGGACCGGGGCCAACGCAGCCAGTCCCCGTGGGCGACGGGGTCCTTCCTCAGGTGCGGGGGGTGATCCCGAACGGGGCGAGGCCGGCGACGCCGCCGTCCTCAGCCGTGAGGACCCACGGGCCCTCGGGCGTGATCGCCACCGTGTGCTCGAAGTGCGCGGCGCGCGAACCGTCCTTGGTGACGACGGTCCAGCCGTCCTCGAGCTCCACCGTCGCCGGGTCCCCGACCGTGACCATCGGCTCGATCGCCAGCGCCAGCCCGGGGACGAGCTTGGGCCCCCGCCCCGGGCGACCGTAGTTGAGCACGTGCGGGTCCTGGTGCATCTCGGTGCCGATGCCGTGCCCGCCGTAGTTGTCGACGATGCCGTACGGGTGCTGCTCCCGGCGGATCTCCTGCTCCACGGCCGCGCTGATGTCGCTCAGCCGGCCGCCGGCCACCGCCCGGGCCAACCCGGCCCACATGGACCGCTCGGTGACGGCCATGAGCGCCGCGTCCTCGGCCGAGGGCTCCCCCACGGTCATCGTCACGGCGGAATCGCCGTGCCAGCCGTCGAGGATGGCGCCGCAGTCGACGGAGATGTTGTCGCCGGCAGCGAGCACCCGGTCCTTGCGCGGGATGCCGTGCACGATCTCGTCGTTGATCGACGCGCAGATGCTCCCGGTGAACCCGTGGTACCCGAGGAACGAGGGCACCGCGCCCGCGCTGCGGATGTGGTCCTCCGCGATCGCGTCGAGCTCACCGGTCGTCACGCCCGGCCGGACGGCCGCGCGGACGGCGGCGATGGCACCGGCGACCACGAGGCCGGCGCCGCGCATCAGCTCGATCTCGTGCGGCGTCTTGATCTGGATCATGCGTCCACTCCACTTCGCGAGCAACGGAAGACGGCCGAGGAGTCCTGCCGTCATCCGCCGCGTCGCTCCTCCACCGCGCCCGACCGCCAGGGTCAGACGGCGGCCGGCTGACCGGCCTCGCCGTCGGTGTCGGCGCCGAGCGCGCGCAGGGCGCGGGAGGTGACCTCCTCGACGGAGCCGATCGCGTCGATGCGCGCGAGCAGCCCCTCGTCCTCGTAGAAGCCCGACAGCGGTGCGGTCTGTTCCCGGTAGACCTCCAGCCGGTGCCGGACGGTCTCGGGCTTGTCGTCGTCGCGCTGGACCATCTGGCCGTCGACGAGCATGCGCCGGCCGGAGAGCCGGCGGACCAGCTCCTCCTCGTCGACCACCAGCTCGAGCACCCGGTCGAGCCCGTGCCCGAGCTCCTGCAGCGAGGCACGCAGCTGCTCGGCCTGCGCGATGGTCCGCGGGAAGCCGTCCAGCAGGAACCCGCCCGCGGCGTCGGCCTCGGCCAGCCGGTCCTTGACCATGGCGACGGTGATCTCGTCGGGGACGAGGTCGCCGGCGTCCATGTAGACCTTGGCCTTGCGGCCGAGCTCCGTCTGCCCGCTCACGTTGGCCCGGAAGATGTCGCCCGTCGAGATGGCCGGGACACCGAGCTTGCCGGCGATGATCTGCGCCTGGGTGCCCTTGCCCGCTCCGGGCGGCCCCAGGAGGACGACGCGCACTACTTCAGGAACCCTTCGTAGTTGCGCTGGTTCAGTTGCGTCTCGATCTGCTTCACCGTCTCCAACCCCACTCCGACCATGATCAGGACGGCCACGCCGCCGAACGGGAAGTTCTGGTTCTGCCCTTCCTGCGTGATGGCCAGGAAGAAGTTCGGCAGGACGGCGACCACGCCCAGGTAGATCGACCCCGGCAGGGTGATCCGGGACAGCACGTACTGGAGGTATTCGGCGGTCGGCCGCCCGGGGCGGATGCCCGGGATGAAGCCGCCGTAGCGCTTCATGTCGTCGGCCCGCTCCTCCGGGTTGAAGGTGATCGACACGTAGAAGTACGTGAAGAAGACGATCAGGCCGAAGAAGACCGCGATGTGGACCGGGCTGCTCTGGTCGATGATGTACGTCTCGAAGAACTGGCGGACGCCACCGGTCTCGGTGCCCTGGAGCTGGACGACCAGCTGCGGCAGGTACAGCAACGACGACGCGAAGATGACCGGGATGACGCCGGCCTGGTTGACCTTGAGCGGCAGGTACGTGGACGTCCCGCCGTACATGCGCCGGCCGACCATCCGCTTGGCGTACTGCACCGGGATGCGCCGCTGGGCCTGCTCGACGTAGACCACGGTGCCGATGATGACGACCGCGAAGGCGCAGACGACGGCGAAGACGATGCCGCCGCGGGTCTGCAGGATCGAGCCACCCTCGGCAGGAATCCGCGCGGCGATCGAGGTGAAGATCAGCACGGACATGCCGTTGCCGATCCCCTTCTCGGTGAGCAGCTCACCGAGCCACATGATCAGGGCGGTGCCGGCCGTCAGCGCGATGACCAGGACCACGGTCGTCCAGATGGACTCCGACGGGATGATCTGCTCGGAGCAGTTCGGGAAGAGCTGCCCGCTGCGGGCCAGCGCGATGATGCCGGTGCTCTGCAGCACGGCGAGCGCGATCGTCAGGTAGCGGGTGTACTGGGTCAGCTTGGCCTGGCCCGACTGCCCTTCCTTCTTCAGCTGCTCGAACCGCGGGATCACCACCACCAGCAGCTGCACGATGATGCTCGCCGTGATGTACGGCATGATCCCCAGCGCGAACACCGAGAGCCGGAGCAGCGCCCCGCCGGAGAAGAGGTTCACCAGCGAGTAGAGGTCGCGCTGGTCGGACGCCTGGGCCTGCTCCAGGCAGCTGTTGATCGCCTCGACCGAGACCCCCGGCCCGGGGACCGCGGCCCCCAGCCGGTAGATGGCGATGATCGCCAGGGAGAACAGCAGCTTGCGCCGGAGGTCTGGCGTCCGGAACGCCGCGGCGAACGCCTGCAGCACGTGCCCTCCCCTTGTCGGTCGAGTCAGGTTAGCAATCGGCCCGCCCCGCATCAGTGCAGGGCGGGCCGATGTGGCCCCGTCCCGGGACCCGCCCTGGGCGTGCGGAGGGCGGGGAGGACGGGGTCCTTGTTCAGATGCGGGTGGTGCTGCCCCCGGCCGCGGCGATCTTCTCGGCCGCGGAGGCGGAGAAGGCGTTCGCGTGCACGTCGACCTTGACCCCGCCGAGCTCGCCGGTGCCGAGCACCTTGACGGGCTGGCCGCGGCGCACGGCGCCGGCCTCGGCCAGCGTGTCCGGGTTGACCGGACCGCCCTGCGGGAACAGCGCCGCGATCCGGTCGAGGTTGACGACCTGGAACACGACCTTGTTGTTGTTCTTGAAGCCCGAGAGCTTGGGCAGCCGCATGTTCAGCGGCGTCTGCCCACCCTCGAACCGCGCGGAGACGGTGCCCCGCGCGCCGGTGCCCTTGGTACCGCGCCCGGCCGTCTTGCCCTTGGAGCCCTCACCGCGACCCACGCGGGTCTTCTTGGTGTGGGCGCCGGGGGCCGGCCGCAGGTGGTGGACCTTCAGAGTCATGTTGTGCCCCTGCTCAGCTGATCTCTTCGACGGTGACCAGGTGCGGCACCGTCGCGACCATCCCGCGGATCTCGGGACGGTCCTCCTGGACGACCGAGTCGTTGATCTTCTTCAGGCCCAGCGAGCGCAGCGTCTGGCGCTGGTTGGGCTTGGTGCCGATCGCGGACTTGACCTGGGTGACCTTCAGCTGCGCCATCTCAGACCCCCTGACCCGCACGGGCACGGAGCATGGCGGCCGGGGCGACGTCCTCCAGCGGCAGACCGCGGCGGGCCGCGATCTCCTCCGGGCGGACGAGGTCCTTCAGCGCCTGCATCGTGGCGTGCACGATGTTGATGGGGTTCGACGAACCGAGGCTCTTGGAGAGCACGTCGTGGATCCCCGCGCACTCGAGCACGGCACGCACCGGGCCACCGGCGATGACACCGGTACCGGGGCTGGCCGGCTTGAGCAGCACGACGCCGGCGGCCGCCTCACCCTGCACCGGGTGCGGGATGGTGCTGGCGATGCGCGGCACCTTGTAGAAGTGCTTCTTGGCCTCCTCGACGCCCTTGGCGATCGCCGCGGGCACCTCCTTGGCCTTGCCGTAGCCGACGCCCACGGTGCCGTCACCGTCGCCCACGATCACCAGGGCGGTGAAGCTGAAGCGCCGACCACCCTTGACGACCTTGGACACGCGGTTGATGGCCACCACGCGCTCGATGTAGTTGCTCTTCTCGGCGGGCGCGCCTCCGGGGCCCCGCCCGCCGTCACGGCGGTCCCGGCGGTCGTTGCCGCCGCCGGCGCCGCCGCCGCGTCGCTGTGGTCCTGGCATCAGACGTCCCTCTCGATCTGCTCGCTCGTGCTGGTGGGGTGGGTGGTCATCAGAAGTCCAGCCCACCCTCGCGGGCACCGTCGGCCAGCGCGGCGATGCGCCCGGCGTAGCGGTTGCCACCGCGGTCGAACACGACCGCCGTGATCCCGGCGGCCTTCGCGCGCTCGGCCACCAGGGCGCCGACCTGACGGGCCAGGGCGGACTTGTCACCCTCGGCCCCGCGCAGGCTGGCGTCCATGGTGGACGCGCTCACCACGGTGCGGCCGACGGTGTCGTCGACGACCTGCACGTGGATGTGGCGGGAGCTGCGCTTGACCACCAGGCGCGGACGCTCCGGCGTACCGGAGACCCGCTTGCGCAGCCGGTTGTGACGGCGGAGCCGCGAGGTGCGGCGCGCCGTGCTGATGTCGGTGCCGACGGGCTTGCGGCCGCCGGCGGTCTTCCCGTTGGTGGGAGCAGTTGCCTGAGCCATCACTTACCCGTCTTCCCGACCTTGCGCTTCACGATCTCGCCCTGGTACCGCACACCCTTGCCCTTGTACGGGTCGGGCTTGCGGATCTTGCGGATCTTGGCCGCCACCTCACCGACCAGCTGCTTGTCGATCCCGCTGACCCGCAGGCGGGTCGGGGACTCGACCGCGAAGGTGATGCCCTCGGGGGCCTTCACCGGCACGGGGTGGCTGAAGCCCAGGGCGAACTCGAGGTCCGAGCCGCGCGCCTGGACGCGGTAACCGACACCGACGATCTCGAGGGTCTTCGTGTAGCCCTCGGTCACACCGGTGATCATGTTGGCGATCAGAGTCCGCGAGAGCCCGTGCAGGGCGCGGTTCTGCCGCTCGTCGTTGGGGCGCTGCACCCGCAGCGTGCCGTCCTCGTCGCGCTCGACGGTGATCGGCGCGGCGACCGTGTGGCTCAGCGAGCCCTTCGGGCCCTTCACGCTGACCGTCTGACCGTCGATGGCGACGTCGACACCACCGGGCACGGCGATCGGGAGTCGTCCGATCCGTGACATCTTCGCTCGCTCCTCTTACCAGACGTAGGCGAGGACTTCCCCGCCCACGCCCTTCTTGGTCGCCTGCTTGTCGGTCAGCAGCCCGGTCGAGGTCGAGATGATCGCCACGCCGAGTCCGCCGAGGACCTTGGGCAGTGCGGTGGACTTCGCGTACACCCGCAGACCGGGCTTCGAGACCCGGCGGACCCCGGCGATGCTGCGCTCGCGGTTGGGGCCGTACTTCAGGTCGATCACCAGCTGCTTGAAGGGGTTGCCGTCCTTGTCGACGTCGTCCACGCGCCAGCCGGCGATGTAGCCCTCCTGCTGGAGGATCTCGGCGATGTGCGTCTTCAGCTTCGACGACGGCATGACCGCGGAGTCGTGGTACGCCTGGTTGGCGTTGCGCAGACGCGTCAGCATGTCTGCGATGGGGTCGGTCATGGTCATGACGTGAGTGGTGCCTCTCTCGCCGCGGTTCCTCGTGCGCCGGGTCTCGGGGACTTGGCGCCGGGCCTCTCGGCGATCGGTGGTGCTACTGAAAGGGATGGAACGGCCCGGCCGCCGGGTCCCACGACGCGCGGAGCGTGTCGTGGGGGCGGCCGGGTCCGCCTACTTCACCAGGAGCTCTTGCGCACGCCGGGGAGCTCCCCGGCGTGGGCCATCTCCCGCAGGCAGATCCGGCACAGGCCGAACTTGCGGAAGACCGAGTGCGGGCGACCGCACCGCTGGCAGCGGGTGTAACCGCGCACCTTGAACTTCGGGGTGCGGGCCGCCTTGTTGATCAGCGCCTTCTTGGCCATCTCTTCTCTCCTGCCCGGCTCAGCGGACGGTCGTGACGACGGGCTGGCCGGCGAAGGGGAAGCCGAGCTGCCGGAGCAGCTCGCGACCCTCCTCGTCGTTGGTCGCGGTGGTGACCAGGGTGATGTCCATCCCGCGGGGACGGTCGATCTTGTCGACGTCGATCTCGCGGAACATCGACTGCTCGGTCAGACCGAACGTGTAGTTGCCGTTGCCGTCGAACTGCTTGGCGTTCAGCCCGCGGAAGTCGCGGATGCGGGGCAGGGCCAGCGACAGCAGACGGTCGAGGAACTCCCACATGCGGTCGCCGCGGAGGGTGACCTTCGCGCCGATCGGCATGCCCTCGCGCAGCTTGAACTGGGCGATGGACTTGCGGGCCCGGACGACGGCCGGCTTCTGCCCGGTGATGGCGGTGAGGTCGCGGACCGCGCCGTCCATCAGCTTGGCGTCGCGGGTGGCCTCGCCGACGCCCATGTTGACGACGATCTTCGTCAGGCGCGGGATCTGCATGACGTTCTCGTAGCCGAACTCCGACTGGAGCGCCGGGACGATCGTCTCGCGGTAGTGGGCGAGCATGCGGGGCAGCTCACGGGTGGGTGCGCTCATGAGGTTCAGAGGTCCTTACCGGTGCGCCGCGAGACCCGGATGCTGCGGCCTTCCTCGTCCTTGCGGTATCCGACCCGGGTCGGCTTCTCCTCGGAGTCGACCACCATCACGTTGCTCACGTGGATGGCCGCCTCCTGCGTGACGATCCCGCCCTGCTGGGCGCCGCGCTGGTTCGAGCTGATGCGGGTGTGCTTGCGCACGCGGCCCACGCCCTCGACCAGCACGCGCTGGAGCTTCGGGTAGGCGGCGATGACGCGCCCCTTGGCACCCTTGTCCTTGCCGGACAGGACCAGGACGGTGTCGCCCTTCTTGACCTTCATCGACGGCGTCTTGCCGTTGCTGGCGGCAGCCATGATCACAGCACCTCCGGGGCGAGCGAGATGATCCGCATGAAGCGCTTGTCGCGGAGCTCCCGGCCGACGGGCCCGAAGATGCGCGTGCCGCGCGGGTCGCCGCTGTCGCGGATGATCACCGCTGCGTTCTCGTCGAAGCGGATGTAGGAGCCGTCGGGACGACGCCGCTCCTTGACCGTGCGGACGACGACGGCCTTGACCACGTCGCCCTTCTTGACGCCGGCACCCGGCAGCGCATCCTTCACGGTGCCGACGATCACGTCGCCGATGCCCGCGTAGCGTCGCCCGGAGCCACCGAGAACCCGGATGCAGAGGATTTCCTTCGCACCGGTGTTGTCGGCGACCCGCAGCCGCGACTCCTGCTGGATCACGTCCTACTCCCCAATACTTGTGGTGACAGCCGGGCCGGAACGGTGAACCGGCTGTCCGGTACCCGCGTGCGGACGCACCGGCGACTGCTGCCGCCGGTGCGTCCGAAGCGCGGGTACCGGGATGCGGCGCGCACTCGAGGCGCGCGCCAGTCGTCCAGGGTACTCCTACCCGTCACGACCCCGGAGGGTCGCCTCTTACTTGGCCTTCTCGATGACCTCGACCAGCCGCCACCGCTTGGTGGCCGACGTGGGCCGGGTCTCCATGATCTGCACGCGGTCGCCGACGCCGGCGACCCCCTGCTCGTCGTGGGCCTTCAGCTTGCTGGTCCGGCGGATGACCTTGCCGTACAGGCCGTGCTTCACGCGGTCCTCGACCTCGACGACGATGGTCTTCTCCATCTTGTCGCTGACGACCAGGCCCTCGCGGACCTTGCGGTAGCCACGGCCGGCCAGGCCGGGGCCGGACGACTGCTGGGTCTCGCTCATGCCACACCCTCGCTCGGGGCGACCGAGAGACCCAGCTCGCGCTCGCGCATGATCGTGTAGATCCGGGCGATGTCGCGGCGGACGGTCTGCAGTCGCCGGTTGTTGTCCAGCTGGCCGGTGGCCACCTGGAACCGCAGGTTGAACAGTTCTTCCTTCGACTCGCGCAGCCGCGAGGCGAGCTCGTCCACGGAGAGCTCGCGCAGCTCGGGAGCGGTCAGACCAGCGGCCATCACACTTCTCCTTCACGCGTGATGAAGCGGCACTTCATCGGCAGCTTGTGGATCGCGCGGCGCATGGCCTCGCGGGCCACGGGCTCGGCGACACCGGACAGCTCGAACAGCACGCGGCCGGGCTTGACGTTGGCCACCCACCACTCGGGCGAACCCTTACCGGAACCCATGCGGGTCTCGGCGGGCTTCTTCGTCAGCGGGCGGTCGGGGTAGATCGAGATCCACACCTTCCCGCCACGACGGATGTGCCGGGTCATCGCGATACGCGCTGACTCGATCTGCCGGTTGGTGACGTAGGCCGGCTCCAGGGCCTGGATGGCGTACTCACCGAAGTTGATCTCGGTGCCGCCCTTGGCCCGGCCGGAGCGGCTCGGGTGGTGCTGCTTGCGGTGCTTGACGCGCCGTGGGATGAGCATGGCTCAGCTCTCCGTGTTCTCGGTGGCCGTCGTCTCGGCGGCCGCGGTGGCCTCCGGGCCGGCGACCTCGGCGACGGTCGTCTCGGGAGCGACCTCGCCGGACGTGGCGGCGACGGTGCTCTCGGCGGTGTCCACGGCCGGGCCGGTCGTGGAGGCGGCGGCGCGGCCGGCCTCGGTGCCACCGGCGGTGGTGCCCGAGGAGCCCGAGCGGCGCTGGGGCCGCTGCGCGCGCTCACGGCGCTGCTGACGCTGGGCGAGGGCCTCGAGGGCCTCCCGCTCGGCGCGCGAGCCGCTGACGTCGCCCTTGTAGATCCACACCTTGACGCCGATGCGACCGAAGGTCGTCCGGGCCTCGTAGATGCCGTAGTCGATGTTCGCGCGGAGCGTGTGCAGGGGCACGCGACCCTCGCGGTAGAACTCCGACCGGCTCATCTCGGTCCCGCCGAGGCGACCCGAGCACTGCACCCGGATGCCCTTGACCTGCGGGCTGCGCTGGGCCGACTGCATGGCCTTGCGCATCGCGCGGCGGAAGCTGACCCGGCTGGAGAGCTGCTCGGCGACACCCTGGGCGACCAGCTGCGCGTCCGACTCGGGGTTCTTGACCTCGAGGATGTTCAGCTGCACCTGCTTGCCGGTGAGCTTCTCGAGCTCCCCGCGGATGCGGTCGGCCTCGGCGCCGCGGCGGCCGATGACGATGCCCGGGCGGGCGGTGTGGATGTCGACGCGGACCCGGTCCCGGGTGCGCTCGATCTCCACCTTGGAGATGCCGGCCCGCTCCATGCCCTTGGACATGAGCTTGCGGATCGCGACGTCTTCCTTGACGTAGTCCTTGTACAGCTTGTCCGCGTACCACCGGGACTTGTAGTCGGTGGTGATCCCGAGCCGGAACCCGTGCGGGTTGACCTTCTGACCCACTATCGGGTCCCTCCCCTCGTGTTGCTGGTGGACTGCTGGGTGGCCGGGCCCGACTGGCCGGTGTCCCGGCGCGCCTTGCGCGACTTCTGCGCGAGGACGGCGCTGCTGGCCACCTCGCTCACCTCGACGGTGATGTGGCTGGTCCGCTTGTTGATGCGGAACGCCCGACCCTGCGCCCGCGGACGGATCCGCTTGAGCGTGGGGCCCTCGTCGACGTAGGCCGCGCTGACCACGAGCGCCGCCGGGTCCAGCTGCAGGTTGTGCTCGGCGTTGGCCACCGCGCTGGCCACGACCTTGGCGACCGGCTCACTGGCCGACTGCGGGGCGAAGCGCAGCAGCGCCAGGGCCTCGTCGGTCGGCAGGTAGCGGATCAGGTCCACCACGCGGCGGGCCTTCATGGGGGTCACGCGGACGAACCGGGCCGTAGCCCGGGCGACCGGCGCCTCCTGTCCCAACTGGGAAGTCATCTGAATCTCTCTCTACCTGGTCAGCCCCGCCGCGAGCGGCGGTCGTCCTTGACGTGCCCGCGGAAGGTGCGCGTGGGCGCGAACTCCCCGAGCTTGTGCCCGACCATCGCCTCGGTGACGAACACCGGGACGTGCTTGCGACCGTCGTGCACCGCGAGGGTGTGGCCGAGCATGTCCGGGATGATCGTCGAGCGGCGTGACCAGGTACGGATCACGTTCTTGGTGCCCTTGGCGTTCTGGGCGTCCACCTTGGCGAGCAGGTGGTCGTCGACGAACGGGCCCTTCTTCAGGCTGCGTGGCATATCTGTCGGACTCCTCTACCCGCTCAGCGCTTCTTGTTGGTGCGCCGGCGGCGCACGATCAGGGCGTCACTGGCCTTGCGCTTGCGCGTCCGGCCCTCCGGCTTGCCCTTCGGGTTCACCGGGTGGCGACCACCGGAGGTCTTGCCCTCACCACCACCGTGCGGGTGGTCCACCGGGTTCATGGCGACACCGCGGACGGTCGGGCGCTTGCCCTTCCACCGCATGCGGCCGGCCTTGCCCCAGTTGATGTTCGACTGCTCAGCGTTGCCCACCTCGCCGACGGTCGCGCGGCAGCGCACGTCGACGTTGCGGATCTCGCCCGACGGCATGCGCAGCTGCGCGTACCGGCCCTCACGGGCGACCAGCTGGACGCTGGTCCCCGCGGAGCGGGCGATCTTGGCGCCGCCACCGGGACGGAGCTCGATGGCGTGAACCACGGTGCCGACCGGGATGTTCCGCAGCGGCAGGTTGTTGCCCGGCTTGATGTCGGCCGCGGGGCCGCACTCCACCGTGTCGCCCTGCTTGAGCCGCGCCGGCGCGATGATGTAGCGCTTCTCGCCGTCGGCGAAGTGCAGCAGCGCGATGCGCGACGTGCGGTTGGGGTCGTACTCGATGTGCGCGACCTTGGCCGGCACGCCGTCCTTGTCGGCCCGGCGGAAGTCGATCACCCGGTAGGCGCGCTTGTGCCCGCCGCCCTGGTGGCGAGCGGTGACCTTCCCGTGCACGTTGCGCCCGCCACGACCGTGCAGCGGTCGGACCAGCGACTTCTCGGGGTGGTCTCGCGTGACCTCGGCGAAGTCGGCGACGCTGGAGCCGCGGCGGCCCGGCGTCGTCGGCTTGTACTTGCGGATAGCCATTGCTGACTCAGTCCTCTATCTCTGGTCCGAACGGTCCGGGCGCGTCAGGCGCCGGGACCACCGAAGATCTCGATGCGGTCGCCGGCAGCCACGGAGACGATGGCGCGCTTGGTGTCCTTGCGCTTGCCCATCTGCGCGCCGCGGCTGCGCTTGCGCTTGCCCTGGCGGTTGATCGTGTTCACGCCGAGGACCTTCACCTTGAAGATCTGCTCGACCGCGATCTTGATCTGCGTCTTGTTGGCGTCCGGGCGCACGATGAACGTGTACTGGTTGCCGTCGAGCAGCCCGTAGCTCTTCTCCGAGATGACCGGGGCGAGCAGGACGTCCCGGGGGTCGCGGACGCTCATGCCTTCTCCTCGGTGGTCTCTTCGACAGTGCCCTCGCCGGCGGCGGGAGCGATGGAGGGGATGCCACCCGGCGTCTCGTGGGTGGCGAGGTCGGGCAGGTCGGCGCCGGAGCGCTTGCCCTTGGCCGGGCCCGCCACGAACTCCGCCAGCGCCGTCTCGGTGAAGACCACCTCGTCGGACACGAGCACGTCGTAGGTGTTGAGCTGACCGGCCTCGATCAGGTGGACCTCGGGCACGTTGCGCAGGCTCACCCAGTTGAGGACGTCGTCGCGGTCGAGGACCACGAGGACGCGCCCGGCCTGGGTGACGGCCTTGAGCGTCGCCAGGGCGGCCTTCGTCTTCGGGGCGTCGCCGTCGACGAACGCGGAGACCACGTGCACCCGGCCCTCGCGGGCCCGGTCGGAGAGGGCACCGCGCAGGGCGGCGGCCTTCATCTTCTTCGGGGTCTTCTGCTCGTAGTTGCGCGGCTGCGGGCCGTGGACGGTGCCACCGCCGGCGAACTGCGGCGCGCGGGTCGAGCCCTGGCGGGCGCGACCGGTGCCCTTCTGGCGGTACGGCTTGGCGCCACCACCGCTGACCTGGCCGCGCGTCTTCGTGGCGTGCGTGCCCTGGCGGGCGGCAGCCAGCTGCGCGACGACGACCTGGTGCATCAGGGAGACGTTCGCGCTGGCGTCGAAGAGCTCACCGGGCAGCGTCACGCTGCCGGAGGTCTCCCCCGCCGGGGTGCGGACGTCGACCTGGCGGTCGGTGCGCGTCTCGGTCGATGAGGTCACTTGTCGTCACTCCCCACGGGGCCGCCCTTGACGGCCGAACGGACGAGCACGAGGCCGCCCTTCGGGCCGGGGATGGCGCCCTTGATCAGCAGCAGACCGCGCTCGGTGTCCACCTTGTGGACGACCAGCGACAGGGTGGTGGTCTTGACCGCACCCATGCGGCCGGCCATGCGCAGGCCCTTGAAGACCCGGCCGGGCGTCGAGGCGCCACCGATGGAGCCCGGCGACCGGTGCTTGCGCTGGGTGCCGTGCGCCGCGCCGAGGCCCTTGAAGCCGTGACGCTTCATGACGCCGGCGGTGCCCTTGCCCTTGCTGGTGCCGATGACGTCGACCTTCGCGACGCCGTCGAACACCTCGGTGGTCAGCTCCTGGCCGACCGTGTAGCTCCCCGCGTCCGAGGTGCGCAGCTCCACCAGGTGGCGCCGCGGCGTCACGCCCGCCTTGGTGAAGTGCCCGCCCTCGGGCTTGTTCACCTTGCGCGGGTCGATCTCACCGAACCCGAGCTGGACGGCCGAGTAGCCGTCCACCTCGGGGGTGCGCACCTGGGTCACCACACACGGACCCGCCTTGACGACGGTCACCGGCACGAGGCGGTTGTTCTCGTCGAAAACCTGGGTCATCCCCAGCTTCTCGCCGAGGAGACCACGGAATGTGCTCGCCATGTCTGCTGACTGCCCTTACTGGATGTTGACGTCGACCGAGGCCGGCAGGTCGATGCGCATGAGCGCGTCGACCGTCTTCGGCGTCGGGTCGAGGATGTCGATGAGCCGCTTGTGGGTCCGCATCTCGAAGTGCTCGAAGGAGTCCTTGTACTTGTGCGGAGACCGGATCACGGCGTACACGTTCTTCTCCGTCGGCAGCGGCACCGGGCCGACGACGCGCGCTCCGGTCTTCGTCACCGTGTCCACGATGCGCCGCGCCGAGGCGTCGATGGCCTCGTGGTCGTAGGCCTTCAGCCGGATGCGGATCTTCTGTCCCGCCATCGCCTGTTCTCGCTCCTGCCGATCGGTTGTGAAAGATCAAGTGGGTCTGCTGACCCGGTGGGTCTGGCGACCCGGGGGTGGCTCCGGCGTCGCGCGCCCGGAGCCCATGGCCGGGCGGCGGCCGGATCCCCGGCCGCCGCCCGTCAGGGTGTTACTTGATGATCTTGGTGACGCGCCCGGCGCCCACGGTACGGCCACCCTCGCGGATGGCGAACCGGAGACCCTCCTCCATGGCGATGGGCTGGATGAGCTCCACCGTCATCTCGGTGTTGTCGCCCGGCATGACCATCTCGGTGCCGGCGGGCAGGGTCACGACGCCGGTCACGTCCGTCGTCCGGAAGTAGAACTGGGGACGGTAGTTGTTGAAGAACGGCGTGTGACGGCCACCCTCGTCCTTCGAGAGGATGTAGACCGAACCCTCGAAGTTGGTGTGCGGGGTGATCGAGCCGGGCTTCACGACGACCTGGCCGCGCTCCACGTCCTCGCGCTTGATGCCGCGGAGGAGAAGACCCACGTTGTCGCCGGCCTGGCCCTGGTCGAGCAGCTTGCGGAACATCTCGACGCCGGTGACGGTGGTCTTGGTCGAACCCTCGCGGATACCGACGATCTCGACCTCCTCGTTCACCTTGACGATGCCGCGCTCGACGCGACCGGTGACGACGGTGCCACGACCGGTGATCGTGAAGACGTCCTCGACGGGCATGAGGAACGGCTTGTCGATGTCGCGCTCCGGCTCGGGGATCGCGGTGTCGACGGCGTTCATCAGCTCCATGAGCTTGTCGCCCCACTCGGCGTCGCCCTCGAGCGCCTTGAGCGCCGAGACGCGGACCACCGGGACGTCGTCGCCGGGGAACTCGTACTCGGAGAGCAGCTCGCGAACCTCGAGCTCGACGAGCTCCAGGATCTCCTCGTCGTCGACCATGTCGGCCTTGTTCAGCGCGACGACGATGTAGGGGACGCCGACCTGGCGGGCCAGGAGGACGTGCTCCTTGGTCTGCGGCATCGGGCCGTCGGTGGCGGCGACGACGAGGATCGCGCCGTCCATCTGGGCCGCACCGGTGATCATGTTCTTGATGTAGTCGGCGTGCCCGGGGCAGTCGACGTGCGCGTAGTGACGGTTCTCCGTCTGGTACTCGACGTGCGCGATCGAGATCGTGATGCCGCGGGCCTTCTCCTCGGGCGCCTTGTCGATCTGGTCGAAGGCGGACGCCTCGTTGAGGTCCGGGTACTTGTCGTGCAGGACCTTGGTGATCGCCGCGGTCAGCGTCGTCTTCCCGTGGTCGATGTGCCCGATGGTGCCGATGTTGACGTGCGGCTTGGTCCGCTCGAACTTGGCCTTGGCCACTGGGTTCCTCTCCTCGTGGTTACGCAGGTGGTGCGTGCTCTGGGGGTTGCGGGCTGTGCTCGGGGAGCGCGGGCGGAGCCGCCCGCATTCCGGTTACTCGCCGGTCGCCTTGGCGATGATCTCCTTGGCGACGTTGGCCGGGACCTCGGCGTACGAGTCGAACACCATCGAGTAGCTCGCCCGTCCCTGGGTGCGGCTGCGCAGGTCGCCCACGTAGCCGAACATCTCCGACAGCGGGACCAGGGCCCGGACGACGCGGGCGCCGGAGCGCTCCTCCATCGCCTGGATGATCCCGCGGCGGGAGTTCAGGTCGCCGATGACGTCGCCCATGTTGTCCTCGGGCGTCGTGACCTCGACCGCCATCAGCGGCTCGAGCAGGGCCGGGTCGGCCTTGCGCGCGGCCTCCTTGAAGGCGATCGATCCAGCGATCTTGAAGGCCATCTCCGAGGAGTCGACCTCGTGGTACTGGCCGTCGAGGAGGAGCGCCTTGACGCCCACCATCGGGTAGCCGGCCAGCACGCCGTACTGCATGGCGTCCTGCATGCCCTGGTCGACCGAGGGGATGTACTCCTTCGGCACCCGGCCACCGGTGACCTTGTTCTCGAACTCGTAGGTCGCGGAGTCCGAACCCATGGGGAGCGGCTCGATCGCGATCTGGACCTTCGCGAACTGGCCCGAACCACCGGTCTGCTTCTTGTGGGTGTAGTCGTACCGCTCGACGGCCTTGCGGATCGTCTCGCGGTAGGCCACCTGCGGCTTGCCGACGTTGGCCTCGACGTTGAACTCGCGGCGCATGCGGTCCACGAGGATCTCGAGGTGGAGCTCGCCCATGCCGGAGATGACGGTCTGACCGGTCTCCTCGTCGAGCTTGACCTGGAAGGTCGGGTCCTCCTCGGCGAGCTTCTGGATCGCGGTGCCGAGCTTCTCCTGGTCGCTCTTGGTCTTCGGCTCGATGGCGACCGAGATGACCGGAGCGGGGAAGGTCATCGACTCGAGGATCACCGGCTTCTGCGGGTCGCAGAGGGTGTCACCCGTCGTCGTCTGCTTGAGGCCGTTGACCGCGACGATCTGGCCGGCGCCCACGCCCTCGCGCTCCTCGCGCTTGTTGGCGTGCATCTGGTAGATCTTGCCGACCCGCTCCTTGCGGTCCTTGGTGCTGTTGAGCACCGGGGACCCGGCGTCCAGCCGGCCCGAGTAGACCCGGATGTAGGTCAGCTTGCCGAGGTGCTGGTCGGTCTGGATCTTGAACGCCAGCGCGGAGAACGGCTCGTCCTCGTCGGCGTGGCGGAGGACCTCGGTCTCGCCGTCCATGGCCGTGCCGACGATCGCCTCGACGTCCAGCGGGCTGGGCAGGTAGTCGGTCACCGCGTCGAGCAGGGGCTGGACGCCCTTGTTCTTGAAGGCGGTACCGGTCAGCACCGGGTTGACCTGCGCGGCGATGGTCGCCTTGCGGATGGCCGCCTTCAGGCGCTCGACCGAGATCTCCTCGCCACCGAGGTAGGCCTCCATGAGCGAGTCGTCGAAGTCCGCGATGTTCTCGAGGAGCTTCTCGCGGTACTCGGCGGCCTGGTCGGCCAGCTCCGCGGGGATCTCCTCGACCGCGTAGTCCTCACCCATCTTGGTCTCGCCGCGCCAGGTGAGGGCGCGCATCTGGACCAGGTCGACGACGCCGATGAAGTCGGCCTCGGCACCGATGGGCAGCTGCAGCACCAGCGGGTTGGCCCCGAGGCGCTCGACCATCATGTCGACGCAGCGGAAGAAGTCGGCACCGGTGCGGTCGAGCTTGTTGACGAAGCACATGCGGGGGACGCCGTACTTCTCCGCCTGGCGCCAGACCTGCTCGGTCTGCGGCTCCACGCCGGCCACACCGTCGTAGACGGCGACGGCACCGTCGAGCACCCGCAGCGACCGCTCCACCTCGACGGTGAAGTCGACGTGCCCGGGGGTGTCGATGATGTTGATGTCGAAGCCGTTCCAGGAGCACTTCGTCGCGGCGGACGTGATGGTGATGCCGCGCTCCTGCTCCTGCTCCATCCAGTCCATCGTGGCCGCGCCGTCGTGGACCTCACCGATCTTGTAGTTGATACCGGTGTAGAAGAGGATGCGCTCGGTCGTGGTCGTCTTACCGGCGTCGATGTGCGCCATGATCCCGATGTTGCGGGTCTTGGCGAGCTGGGCCTCGTTGCTGGCCATTCCTTACCCCTCTTGCTGGTTGTCCGTGTGCGGGTGCCGGGGGTCGCCCGGGAGTCCCGCCGACGGCGGGCGCTGGTGCGTTACCAGCGGTAGTGCGCGAAGGCCTTGTTCGACTCGGCCATCTTGTGCGTGTCCTCGCGCCGCTTCACAGCAGCACCCAGACCGTTGCTCGCGTCGAGCAGCTCGTTCATCAGGCGCTCGGTCATCGTCTTCTCCCGGCGCGCCCGGCTGTACTGGATGAGCCAGCGCAGGCCGAGGGTGGTGCTGCGGGAGGCGCGGACCTCGACCGGGACCTGGTAGGTCGCACCACCGACGCGGCGGCTGCGGACCTCGAGGGCCGGCTTGACGTTGTCCAGCGCGCGCTTGAGCGTGACGACCGGGTCGGTGTCGGTCTTCGCGCGGGCGCCCTCGAGGGCGCCGTAGACGATCGCCTCGGCGACCGAGCGCTTGCCGTCGACCAGCACCTTGTTCACCAGCTGGGTGACCAGCGGCGACTGGTACACCGGGTCGGCGACCAGCGGACGCTTCGGCGCGGGGCCCTTGCGCGGCATCAGCTCTTCTCCTTCTTCGCGCCGTAACGGCTGCGAGCCTGCTTGCGGTTGCGGACACCCTGGGTGTCCAGCGAGCCGCGGATGATCTTGTAGCGGACGCCGGGGAGGTCCTTCACACGGCCGCCGCGCACGAGCACCATGGAGTGCTCCTGCAGGTTGTGGCCGACGCCCGGGATGTAGGCGGTCACCTCGATGCCACTGGTCAGGCGGACGCGAGCGACCTTGCGCAGCGCCGAGTTCGGCTTCTTCGGCGTCGTCGTGTACACGCGCGTGCAGACACCACGGCGCTGGGGCGAACCCTTGAGCGCCGGAGTGCTGGTCTTCGTGACCTTGTCCTCGCGGCCCTTGCGGACCAGCTGGTTGATCGTGGGCATGGGTGGCCTGGATCTCCTACCTGCGCTGGGGTGGTGCTCGTCTGTTTGCTGCTCTGCGGGTGGTGCTGGGGTGCCGGCTCCTGGAGGGAACCTCCCCGACCGCGGTCGTGTTCCGCGTCCGGTCCACGCGGTCGGGCGTGTTGCCCTCCCCCGGACCGGTCCGCTGCCGGACCGTGATCGGTTTGCCCCTCGCGACTCCGGCGCCGCCACCCTCCGGCATGACCGGGAGGTGGTCCCCGGTGGCCGGAGGTTTGCCACCTCTGGTCACCCAGGCGCACCGCGAACGGGAGCAGGCCCAGGACACCCTGGGCACGGCTGACCACGATACCCGGGCCCGGACAGGCGGTCAAAGCCGGGTCCCTCACACCCGTCGACACGTCGACCGGAAGGGCCGGCCGGCGACCGGGTGCCCGGGAGACTACCGCCGGCCGGGAGCCCGCGACAGCTCCGCCGCTCCCCCTCGCGGCGACCGCTACCGTGCGGTGGGCGCCAACGGTGGCGCCGCGGAGCAGAGGAGCGCACGTGCGGATCGGCATCCAGGCCAGCTACAGCGGCGGTTTCCAGGACACGGCGGCGGAGATCCGCGACCTGGAGTCCGCCGGCCTCGACCTCGCCATGGTGGCCGAGGTCTACACGTTCGACGCGGTGAGCCAGCTGGGGTACCTGGCGGCGGTGACCGAGCGCGTGGAGCTGCTCAGCGGCATCCTGCCCATCTACAGCCGGACGCCGGCGCTGACGGCGATGACCGCGGCCGGGCTGGACTTCGTCTCCGGCGGCCGGTTCACCCTGGGCCTGGGGGCGTCCGGCCCGCAGGTGATCGAAGGGTGGCACGGCCTCCCCTACGACGCCCCGCTGCAGCGCACCCGCGAGATCGTCGAGATCTGCCGCCAGGTGTGGCGCCGGGAACGGCTGCAGCACGAGGGGAAGAAGTACTCGATCCCGCTGCCGGCCGAGCAGGGCACCGGCCTGGGCAAGCCGCTGAAGCTGATCAACACCCCGGTCCGCGACCGGATCCCGGTGATGCTCGCCGCGCTCGGCCCGAAGAACGTGGAGCTGGCCGCGGAGATCGCCGAGGCCTGGGAGCCGATCTTCTTCGTCCCGGAGAAGGCGGCCTCGGTCTGGGGCGAGTCGCTGGCCGCCGGGAAGGCCAAGCGCGACGCTGCGCTGGGTGAGCTGCAGGTGATCACCGGCGTCCCCGTGGCGATCGGCGACGACGTCGAGCCGCTGCTGGACCTGGTGCGGCCCTCGCTCGCCCTCTACATCGGCGGCATGGGCGCCCGCGGCAAGAACTTCTACAACGACCTCGCCGTCCGGTACGGCTACGAGGCCGAGGCGAGGACGATCCAGGACCTCTACCTGGACGGGAGGAAGGACGAGGCGGCCGCGGCGGTGCCCGACGAGCTGGTGCGGGCGTCCTCCCTGATCGGGCCCGAGGGGTACGTCGCCGAGCGCATCGCCGCGTTCGCCGAGGCCGGCGTCACCACGTTGATGCTGCAGCCGCTGGACGGCAGCCGCGAAGCCCGCCTGCGCACCGTCGAGACGATGAAGCGCCTGGCCGGCTAGCTCCGGGCACGCATGCGGGAGGGCCCCGTGGACCGTCGTGGTCCGCGGGGCCCTCCTGCGTCGCCGCCGGCGTCGTCCTCCCTCACCGCAGCGCGTCCTCCCCCACGGTCCGCGCTGAGGGTGAGGACACGCCACGATCAGGGCACCTGATCGTGGCCGGCCCTGGGGCGGGGATGCGAAAGGGCCCCGTGGACTGACGCCACGGGGCCCTTTCGTCACCTAGGGGGTGTCAGCCCCGCCAGTCGTACTCCTCGAGGCGGACGGCCTCGCCGGTGCCCTGGCCGAAGACGTCCGGGCTGTAGTACTGCCCGTCCTCGTAGCCGGCCATGGTGTACACGGCTGCCCGCGCCTCCTCGGTCGGCTCGACCGTGATGTTCCGGTAGCGGCTGATGCCCGTACCGGCCGGGATCAGCTTCCCGATGATCACGTTCTCCTTGAGGCCGAGCAGGCTGTCGCTCTTGCCCTGGATCGCGGCGTCGGTGAGCACCTTGGTCGTCTCCTGGAAGGAAGCGGCCGACAGCCACGACTCGGTCGCGAGCGAGGCCTTGGTGATGCCCATGAGCACCGGACGGGCCGAGGCCGGCTCGCCGCCCTCGGCGACGACGCGGCGGTTCTCGGTCTCGAACAGCGTCCGCTCGACCAGCGCGCCCGGGAGGAACTCGGTCGCACCCGAGTCGATGATGGTCACCCGCTTCAGCATCTGGCGGATGATCACCTCGATGTGCTTGTCGTGGATCGACACACCCTGGCTGCGGTAGACCTCCTGGACCTCGCGGACCAGGTGCAGCTGCACCTCGCGCGGGCCCATGATCCGCAGCACCTCGTGCGGGTCGACCGCACCCTCGGTGAGCTGCTCGCCGACCTCGACGTGGGCGCCGTCCTCGACCCGCAGCCGCGACCGGCGCGACAGCTTGTCGTAGACGACCTCGTCGGAGCCGTCGTCCGGGGTGATGGTCAGCTTGCGGAACTGCTCGCCGTCCTCGATCCGGACCGTGCCGGCCAGCTCGGCGATCGGGGCCTTGCCCTTGGGGACGCGGGCCTCGAAGAGCTCCACCACACGCGGCAGACCGTGGGTGATGTCCTCACCCGCGACACCACCGGTGTGGAAGGTGCGCATCGTCAGCTGGGTGCCGGGCTCACCGATCGACTGGGCGGCGATGATGCCGACCGCCTCACCGACGTCCACCAGCTTGCCGGTCGCGAGCGACCGGCCGTAGCAGGTGGCGCAGGTGCCGAGCAGCGACTCGCAGGTCAGCACGCAGCGGACCTTGACCTCCGCGACGCCGGCGTCGACGAGCTGCTGGATGAGCACGTCACCCAGGTCGGCGTTGGCCGGGGCGATGACCGTCCCGTCCTCGGCGACGACGTCGGCGGACAGCGCGCGGGCGTAGACGCTGGTCTCCACGTGCGGGTCACGGGTGACCACGCCGTCGACGAGCGTGCCGATCGGCATGAGGACGCCGCGGTCGGTGCCGCAGTCCTCCTCGCGGATGATGACGTCCTGCGAGACGTCCACCAGGCGCCGGGTGAGGTACCCGGAGTCGGCGGTCCGGAGCGCCGTGTCGGCCAGACCCTTGCGCGCACCGTGCGTGGAGATGAAGTACTCCAGCACGGACAGACCCTCCCGGAAGTTGGCCTTGATCGGCCGCGGGATGATCTCGCCCTTCGGGTTGGCGACCAGACCGCGCATACCGGCGATCTGGCTGATCTGCATCATGTTGCCTCGGGCGCCCGAGTTGACCATGACCCAGACCGGGTTGGTGGTCGGGAAGTTGTCGACCATCGCCTGGCTGACCTCGGCCCGCGCGCGGGTCCAGATCTCGATCAGCTCGCCACGCCGCTCGGCGTCGGTGATGACGCCGCGCTCGTACTGCTTCTCGATCTTGGCCGCCTCGGCCTCGTGCCGGTCGAGGATCTCCTGCTTGACCGGCGGCGTGACGACGTCGTCGATGGCGATGGTGACGCCCGACCGCGTGGCCCAGCGGAACCCGGCCGCCTTGAGGGCGTCCAGCGTCGCCGCCACCTGCACCTTGGGGTAGCGCTCGGCGAGGTCGTTGACGATCGCCCCGAGCTCCTTCTTCGGCACCTGGTAGTTGACGAAGCGGTAGTCCTCGGGCAGGGCCTCGTTGAACAGCACCCGGCCCAGGCTGGTCTCGACGACCGCGGGCTGGCCCGGCGTCCAGTCCTCGGGCTGCTCCCACGGCTCGTTGACCTTGCCGTTGTCGACGCCGAAGACCTCGTCGAGCCGGATGTAGGCCCGCTCCTGCAGCGCCAGCGCACCCATGTCGAACGCCATGAGCGCCTCGGCCGCCGAGGCGTAGGCCGCGGGCTTCCCACCGTCGGCCTCGTGCCGCGAGGGCACCAGGGTCGTCAGGTGGTACAGGCCCAGCACCATGTCCTGGGTCGGCGCGGTGATCGGGCGACCGTCGGCCGGCGACAGGATGTTGTTGCTCGACAGCATCAGGATCCGGGCCTCGGCCTGCGCCTCGGCCGACAGCGGCAGGTGCACCGCCATCTGGTCACCGTCGAAGTCGGCGTTGAACGCGGTGCAGACCAGCGGGTGGATCTGGATGGCCTTGCCCTCGACCAGCTGCGGCTCGAAGGCCTGGATGCCCAGGCGGTGCAGCGTCGGCGCCCGGTTCAGCAGGACCGGGTGCTCGGTGATGACCTCCTCCAGCACGTCCCAGACGACGGGGCGCGCGCGCTCGACCATCCGCTTGGCGGACTTGATGTTCTGCGCGTGGTTGAGGTCGACCAGCCGCTTCATGACGAAGGGCTTGAACAGCTCCAGGGCCATCTGCTTGGGCAGACCGCACTGGTGCAGCTTCAGCTGCGGGCCGACGACGATGACCGAACGGCCGGAGTAGTCGACGCGCTTGCCGAGCAGGTTCTGGCGGAACCGGCCCTGCTTGCCCTTGAGCAGGTCGCTCAGGGACTTCAGGGGGCGGTTGCCCGGGCCGGTGACCGGCCGGCCGCGGCGGCCGTTGTCGAACAGCGCGTCCACGGACTCCTGGAGCATCCGCTTCTCGTTGTTGACGATGATCTCCGGCGCGCCCAGGTCGAGCAGCCGCTTGAGCCGGTTGTTCCGGTTGATCACCCGGCGGTACAGGTCGTTCATGTCGCTGGTGGCGAAGCGGCCACCGTCGAGCTGCACCATCGGGCGCAGGTCCGGCGGGATGACCGGGACGCAGTCCAGCACCATGCCCATGGGCGAGTTGCGGGTCTGCTGGAACGCCGCGACGACCTTGAGCCGCTTGAGCGCGCGCAGCTTGCGCTGGCCCTTGCCGCTGCGGATGGTCTCCCGCAGCGAGGCGGCCTCGGCGTCGAGGTCGAAGCCGGAGAGCAGCTTCTGCAGCGCCGCGGCGCCCATGCCACCCTCGAAGTACTCGCCGAAGCGGTCGCGGAGCTCGCGGTAGAGGCCCTCGTCGGCGATGAGCTGCTTGACCTCGAGCTTGCGGAAGGTGTCCATCACCTCGTCGAGGCGGTCGATCTCCCGCTGGGCGCGGTCGCGCAGCTGGCGCATCTCGCGCTCGCCGCCCTCGCGCACCTTGCGGCGGACGTCGGACTTGGCGCCCTCCGCCTCGAGCTCGGCCAGGTCGGCCTCCAGCTTCTGCTGGCGGGCCTCCACGTCGGCGTCGCGCCGGTTCTCCAGGTTCGACTTCTCGGCGCTGATCTCGGCCTCGATGGTCGGGAGGTCGCGGTGGCGCGCCTCGTCGTCGACCGAGGTGATCATGTAGGCCGCGAAGTAGATGATCTTCTCGAGGTCCTTGGGCGCCAGGTCGAGCAGGTAGCCCAGGCGGGACGGGACACCCTTGAAGAACCAGATGTGCGTGACCGGCGCGGCCAGCTCGATGTGGCCCATCCGCTCACGACGCACCTTGGCGCGGGTGACCTCGACGCCGCAGCGCTCGCAGATGATGCCCTTGAACCGGACGCGCTTGTACTTGCCGCAGTAGCACTCCCAGTCCCGGGTGGGACCGAAGATCTTCTCGCAGAAGAGACCGTCCTTCTCCGGGCGGAGGGTCCGGTAGTTGATGGTCTCGGGCTTCTTCACCTCACCGTGGCTCCACTGGCGGATGTCGTCGCCGGTGGCCAGACCGATGCGGAGCTCGTCGAAGAAGTTGACGTCGAGCAAGGTGTGACCCCTTTCAGGGGCTAGTGCTTCGCTTCTATGGCTTGGGGTGGGGAGCCGGCCGGCCCCGACTGCTCAGGGCCGGCCGGCGGCCGATCAGACGTCCTCGACGCTGGAGGGCTCGCGGCGGGACAGGTCGATGCCCAGCTCCTCCGCGGCCCGGAAGACCTCGTCATCGGTGTCGCGCAGCTCGATCGCCTGGCCGTCGCCGGAGAGCACCTCGACGTTGAGGCAGAGCGACTGCAGCTCCTTGAGCAGCACCTTGAACGACTCGGGGATGCCCGGCTCGGGGATGTTCTCGCCCTTGACGATCGCCTCGTAGACCTTGACGCGGCCGAGGATGTCGTCGGACTTGATGGTGAGCAGCTCCTGCAGCGCGTAGGCCGCGCCGTAGGCCTGCATCGCCCAGCACTCCATCTCGCCGAAGCGCTGGCCACCGAACTGCGCCTTACCACCCAGCGGCTGCTGCGTGATCATCGAGTACGGGCCGGTCGAGCGGGCGTGGATCTTGTCGTCGACGAGGTGCAGCAGCTTCAGGATGTAGACGTAGCCCACCGAGATCGGCTCGGGGAACGGCTCGCCGGAGCGGCCGTCGAAGAGCCGGGCCTTGCCGGTCGGCTGCACCATCCGGTTGCCGTCGCGGTTGGGCGTCGTCGAGCCGAGGAGGCCGATGATCTCGTCCTCCTTGGCGCCGTCGAACACCGGCGTCGCGGTGCGGGTCCCCGGAGCGGCCGACCGCGCGGCCTCGGGCAGGTTCTTGGCCCAGTCCGGGTCGCCGTTGACCTCCCAGCCCTGCTTGGCGATCCACCCGAGGTGGGTCTCCAGCACCTGGCCGACGTTCATGCGGCCGGGCACGCCGAGCGGGTTGAGGACGATGTCGACCGGGGTGCCGTCCTCGAGGAAGGGCATGTCCTCCTGCGGCAGGATCTTCGAGATGACGCCCTTGTTGCCGTGGCGCCCGGCGAGCTTGTCGCCGTCGGAGATCTTGCGCATCTGGGCGACGTAGACCCGGATCAGCTCGTTGACGCCGGCGGGCAGCTCGTCGCCGTCCTCGCGGGAGAACACGCGGACGCCGATGACCTTGCCGGACTCACCGTGCTTGACCTTCAGCGACGTGTCGCGGACCTCGCGGGCCTTCTCGCCGAAGATCGCGCGCAGCAGCCGCTCCTCGGGGGTCAGCTCGGTCTCGCCCTTGGGCGTCACCTTGCCGACGAGGATGTCGCCGGGGACGACCTCGGCACCGATGCGGATGATGCCGCGCTCGTCGAGGTCGGCGAGCACGTCCTCGGAGACGTTCGGGATGTCCCGGGTGATCTCCTCGGCACCGAGCTTGGTGTCGCGGGCGTCGACCTCGAACTCCTCGATGTGGATCGAGGACAGGACGTCGTCCTGCACGAGGCGCTGCGACAGGATGATCGCGTCCTCGTAGTTGTGGCCCTCCCACGGCATGAAGGCGACGAGCAGGTTCTTGCCCAGCGCCATCTCGCCCTGGTCGGTGCACGGACCGTCGGCGATGACCTGGCCGACCTCGACCCGCTGCCCCTCCTCCACGATCGGGGACTGGTTGATCGAGGTGCCCTGGTTCGAGCGGCGGAACTTCAGCAGGCGGTAGGTCTGCCGGGTGCCGTCGTCGGCCATGACCGTCACGTAGTCGGCGGTGGAGTCCTCCACGACACCGGCCTTCTCCGCGACGACGACGTCGCCGGCGTCGACGGCGGCGCGCAGCTCCATGCCGGTGCCGACGAGCGGGGCCTCGCTGCGCAGCAGCGGCACCGCCTGCCGCTGCATGTTGGCGCCCATGAGCGCGCGGTTGGCGTCGTCGTGCTCGAGGAACGGGATCATCGCCGTCGCGACCGAGGTCATCTGCCGCGGCGAGACGTCCATGTAGTCCACGTTCTCGGGGGCGAGGTAGTCGACCTCACCGCCCTTGGTGCGGACCAGGACGCGCTCCTCGGCGAGGCGGCCCTGCGCGTCGAGCGGGCTGTTGGCCTGCGCGACGACGAAGCGGTCCTCCTCGTCGGCGGTCAGGTAGTCGATCTGGGTGGTGACCTGGCCGTTCTCGACCTTGCGGTACGGCGTCTCGATGAAGCCGAAGGCGTTCACCCGGCCGAACGAGGACAGCGAGCCGATGAGGCCGATGTTCGGGCCTTCCGGCGTCTCGATCGGGCACATCCGGCCGTAGTGGCTCGGGTGGACGTCGCGGACCTCCATGCCGGCCCGCTCACGCGACAGACCGCCCGGGCCCAGCGCCGAGAGGCGGCGCTTGTGGGTCAGGCCCGCGAGCGGGTTGGTCTGGTCCATGAACTGGGACAGCTGGCTGGTGCCGAAGAACTCCTTGATGGAGGCGACGACCGGCCGGATGTTGATCAGCGTCTGCGGCGTGATCGCCTCGACGTCCTGGGTGGTCATGCGCTCGCGGACCACGCGCTCCATGCGGGAGAGGCCGACCCGGATCTGGTTCTGGATCAGCTCGCCGACGGTGCGCAGGCGGCGGTTGCCGAAGTGGTCGATGTCGTCGACGCCGTGGTCGGGCTCGCCGGCGTGCAGGCGCACCACGTACTCGATGGTGGCGACGATGTCGTCCTCGGTCAGCGTGCTGGTGCTCTGCGGCACCTCGACGCCCAGCTTCTTGTTGACCTTGTACCGGCCGACCTTCGCCAGGTCGTAGCGCTTCGGGTTGAAGAACAGGTTCTCCAGCAGCGCCTGCGCCGACTCGCGCGTCGGCGGCTCGCCCGGCCGCAGCTTGCGGTAGATGTCGAGCAGGGCCTCGTCCTGCCCGGCGATGTGGTCCTTCTCCAGGGTGGCCAGGACGGTCGGCGACCACTGGAAGTGCTCGCGGATGCGGTCCTCGGTCCAGCCCAGGGCCTTGAGGAGCACGGTGACCGGCTGCCGGCGCTTGCGGTCGATGCGGACGCCCACGGTGTCGCGCTTGTCGACGTCGAACTCCAGCCACGCGCCGCGGCTGGGGATGACCTTGGCGCTGAAGACGTCCTTGTCGGAGGTCTTGTCCAGGGTCTTGTCGAAGTAGACGCCGGGGCTGCGGACCAGCTGGGAGACGACGACGCGCTCGGTCCCGTTGATGACGAAGGTGCCCTTGTTCGTCATGATCGGGAAGTCGCCCATGAACACCGTCTGCGACTTGATCTCGCCGGTGGTGTTGTTCATGAACTCGGCGGTGACGAACAGCGGCGCCGCGTAGGTCATGTCCTTGTCCTTGCACTCCTCGAGGGACGCCTTGACGTCCTCGAAGCGCGGGTTGGAGAAGGACAGCGACATCGAGCCGCTGAAGTCCTCGATCGGGGAGATCTCCTCGAGGATCTCGGCCAGGCCGCCGACGGCGTCGGCCTGCTCCTCCGGCGAGAGCGTCGCCCGCCACTCGGGGCTGCCCACGAGCCAGTCGAAGGAAGCGGTCTGGAGCGCGAGGAGGTCGGGGACCTCGAGCGGCTCGGAGATCTTGGCGAACGAGACGCGAAGCGGCGCGCCGGGGATCTTCTGCTGGTCGGCCTCGCCGGTGCGGGGACCGTCCTGCGTGGCCGGGGTCGTCTGGGTGGTACCGGACTCGGTGGTGCCGGGGGTGATGCTGGTGGGGCGAGAGCCTGCCAAGATGCGTCCTTCCAAGGACCTCACGACGTGCGGGCGGTGGGCTGCGGGGTCGTCCTGGGTCGTCGTCGGTGATGGCGAGGCTGTCCGCGACGGCCGCGATCGCTCGCCGCACAGGTCAGCACGGGCGTCGCCCGGGAGATTCCCGGGCACCCGTCGTGACCCGTCTCGGCGGGCAGGCAGTCAGAGGGCAGCGCAACAGGAGACCCTACCCCCACCGGAGCGCCGTGTCCACGTCGGGGGCACCGGTGCGACCGGTGCCACACCCGCGGGACGCGTGGGCCCGGGAGGGGCCCGGCGGGGCGTGCGCCGGACCCATGATGACAGCGGAGGCTGCGCGGTGGGACCGCCACGCCGTCGGCCCCTCGGGACGCGGGCCGCTCAGGAGGTCGTCAGCAGCGTGAGCTCGCTGATCCTCCACTCGCCGTCCACGGTCACCATGCGCACCTGGACCGTCTGCACGCAGGACTGGGCCCCCTCGGGCGTCACCTGGCACTCCGACCCCTCGGGGGGCTGCTGCCCGGTGTTCACCGAGCGGACCACGTACTGCCCGAAGACGACGAGCGTCGCCGTGTCCTGGGCGTCGTTGATCTGCTGGAGCCCGACGTCGTTGACCTCGTAGCTGGTCGTGGCCGACACCTGCTCGTAGGTGTCGATGATCCCGCCCTGGGACAGGTCGCGCTCGTACTGCTCGCGCAGGTCCCCGGTGAGCACCGCGAGCTTGCCCTCGACGCTGCCCTCGGAGTCCTCGTAGTCGTAGGCGTAGAGCGCGCGGACCCCGTCCGCGGCGGCCTCGATGACCCCGGTCCGCACGTAGGCCGGGTCCAGCCGCTCCCGCAGCAGCAGCCCCGTGGCGACGGCGGCCAGCAGGCAGAGCACGGTCAGGACCGCGATCGGCGCGCGACCGGTGCGGCGGCGCGGGGCGGGGTCCGCGCCGCCGCAC
>NZ_SSXC01000111.1 GCF_021699055.1 Blastococcus sp. MG754426
GGCGGGGAGAGCTCGGGCGGCGGGGACGGCGGCGACCTCGCCGTCGCGGTGGTCACGCACGGCTCGGCGGGCGACGCCTTCTGGGACGTCGTGCAGAACGGCGCCGAGGCGGCCGGGGAGGACCTCGGCATCGCCGTCGACTACCAGAGCGACGGCGACCCCCAGCGCCAGGCGCAGCTCATCGACGCCGCGGTCAACCAGGGCGTGGACGGCATCGTCGTCTCGATGGCCAACCCGGACGCCCTGCAGGACTCGATCGAGGCGGCGACCGGCGCCGGCATCCCCGTCGTCACCGTCAACTCCGGCGGGGACCGCTCGGCCGAGTTCGGCGCGATCGGGCACGTCGGCCAGGACGAGGTGGTCGCGGGCCAGGGGGCGGGCCGGCGGCTGGCCGAGGACGGCGCGACGAGCGTGCTCTGCGTCGTCCACGAGGCGGGCAACATCGGCCTGGACCAGCGCTGCTCGGGCGCCGAGCAGGGCTTCACGGAGGCGGGCGGGGGGCCGGGGGCCTTCTCCGTCGTCCAGGTGGACATCAACGACCTCACCGGCGCCCAGTCGACGATCGCCTCCCAGCTGCAGAGCGACCCGGCCATCGACGCGGTGCTCACGCTCAACTCCGCGCTCGCGCCGGTGGCGGTCGAGGCCGCCGCGGACGCCGGGTCCGAGGCGCGCGTGGCCACCTTCGACCTGAACGCGGACGTCATCAGCGGCATCCAGGACGGCGACATCGCCTTCGCCGTCGACCAGCAGCAGTACGAGCAGGGCTACCTGCCGGTGGTCATGGTCAAGCTCTACGCGGAGAACCTGAACACCGTCGGCGGTGGGCAGCCGGTCCTCACCGGCCCGGGCTTCGTGGACGCCGAGAACGTCGACGAGATCGCCGACCTGGCCGCGGAGGGCACCCGCTGAGCACCCGCACGGACCCCGCCCCGGCCGGGGCGCGCGTCGACGAGCGGCTGAGCGTGCCCGGCCCGCTGCGCCGGCTGCTGGTCAAGCCCGAGCTCGGCGCACTGGTCGGTGCGGTCGTCGTCTTCACCTTCTTCGCCGTCCAGTCCGAGGTCTTCCGCTCGCCGCGGGGCATCGCGAACTGGCTGGACCCCGCCTCGACGCTCGGCATCATGGCGGTGGCCGTCGCGCTGCTGATGATCGGCGGGCACTTCGACCTCTCCGCCGGCGTGATGACGGGGACGACGGCGCTCACCGTGGGCATCGTGGCCACCGAGCTCGGCCAGAACATCTGGGTGGCCATCGGCGCCGCGCTGGTGCTGGCCCTGGCGATCGGCTTCGCCAACGGGTGGCTGGTCACCCGCACCCGGCTGCCGAGCTTCATCATCACGCTCGGCACCTTCCTGATGCTCCAGGGGTTGAACCTGGGCCTGACCAAGCTGTTCACCGGCACGGTCACCGTCGGGGAGATCGACGAGGCACCGGGTTACGCCGCCGCCGAGTGGGTCTTCGCCTCGCGCGTGCAGGTCCTCGGGGCCGAGGTCCGGGTGGCGGTCCTCTGGTGGGTGCTGTTCACCGCGCTGGCCAGCTGGGTGCTGCTGCGGACCCGGTTCGGCAACTGGGTGTTCGCGACCGGCGGGGACGAGGTCGCGGCGCGCAACGTCGGCGTGCCCGCCCGGCGCACGACGATCGCGCTGTTCATGACGACGGCGGCCGCGGCCTGGTTCGTCGGGACGACGCTCGCGGTGCGGCTGACGTCGGTCCAGGCGAACACCGGCATCGGCCAGGAGCTCATCTACATCGTCGCCGCGGTGATCGGCGGCTGCCTGCTCACCGGCGGCTTCGGCTCTGCGGTCGGCGCCGCCCTGGGGGCGCTGATCTTCGGCATGACCCTGCTGGGCATCCCCTACCTGCGCTGGGACGCCGACTGGTTCTACTTCTTCCTCGGGGCGATGCTGCTGCTGGCCGTCCTGGCCAACCGGCTGGTCCGCCGCTACGCCGAGGCGGCACGGCGATGACGCCCCCGCCGGTGGCGCCCCCGGTCGGCCCGCCGCTGCTCGAGCTGCGCGGCGTGGGCAAGGACTACGGGTCGGTGATCGCGCTCGACGGCATCGACGCGACCGTGCGCGCCGGGGAGGTCACCTGCGTCCTGGGCGACAACGGCGCCGGGAAGTCGACGCTGATCAAGGTGCTGGCGGGGGTGCACGCGGCCGACCGCGGCGCGGTGCTGCTCGACGGGGCGCCGGTGACCTTCGGCTCGCCCCGCGAGGCGCTCGACGCCGGCATCGCGACCGTCTACCAGGACCTGGCGATGATCCCGCTGATGTCGATCTGGCGGAACTTCTTCCTCGGGGCCGAGCCCACCCGCGGGTGGGGGCCGTTGCGCCGCTTCGACGCCGCCCGCGCCAAGGAGGTCACCCGGCGGGAGCTCGCGGCGATGGGCATCGACATCCGCGACCCCGACCAGCCGGTGGGCACCCTCTCCGGTGGCGAGCGGCAGTCGGTGGCCATCGCGCGGGCGGTGCACTTCGGGGCGCGGGTGCTCATCCTCGACGAGCCGACCTCGGCGCTGGGCGTGAAGCAGGCCGGCGTCGTCCTGCGGTACGTGGCGCAGGCCCGTGACCGCGGCGTCGGCGTCGTGCTCATCACGCACAACCCGCACCACGCCCACCCGGTCGGCGACCGCTTCCTGGTGCTCAACCGGGGGCGCAGCCTGGGGGAGTTCGCCAAGACGGACATCAGCCGGGAGGAGCTGACCAGGCTGATGGCCGGCGGGGCCGAGCTGGAGGCGCTCGCGCACGAGCTGGAGCGGCCCGGCGGCTGAGCCGAGCCGCCGCTGTCGACATACCGACCGCGACGGAACGGTCACCTCACGTTCTGAGCGCGGCCCGGCGTGGGCTCCGCGTGTTGCCTTTGTGACTCCCGGTGACAGTGGGACCGTTCGCGGGCCAGACCGCACACCCTCTTCCCCAGGGAGCGAGCTCATGTCCCAGCGCCGTCCGCACGGACCGGCGACTCCGCGGGCCGGCCGTCGCCGGCCCGTCGCGGGCCGCTCACCCCGCACGCTGCGCACCGCCCTGGTCGGGGTCGTCGCGGGGGTCGCGCTGGTGCTCACCGCCGCGCCCGCCGTCGCCGTCCCGGCGCCCCCGCCCAACCCGACCGACGGCCAGCTCGGCGCCGCGCGCAGCCAGCAGGAGGCGGCCGCCGCGGAGGTGGGCCGCATCCGGGCCCTGGTCGCCACCGCCGAGGCCGACCTGGAGCGCGTCGGGGTCCTGGCCGAGGCCGCCGGCACCGCCTACGAGGCGGCGGTGGAGGAGCTGCAGCTGGCCCAGGAGGCCGCGGACCGGGCGGCCGACGAGCTTCGCGCGGCCGACGAGGCGGTCGCGGCGGCGGCGCTGCGGATCGCCGAGTTCTCCCGGGACAGCTACATGAACGGCGGGAGCCTGACCAGCTCCGCGGCCCTCCTCGACGCCGAGGGCCCCGGCGAGCTGATCCAGCGCGCGGCGATGCTCGACTACGTCGCGGCCAACCAGCTCGACGTCCTGGGCCAGTTCGAGATCGCCCGGGTCCGCCAGGCCAACGCCGAGTCCAGCGCGCGGGCGACCCGCGACGAGCGCGCGGCCGCGGAGGAGACCGCCGAGGCCGCCAAGGCCCAGGCCGATGCCCAGCTCGCCACGCAGCAGGCCGCCTACGCCGAGATCGAGACGCAGAAAGCGCAGTACGAGCAGCAGCTCCAGGCGGCCCAGATCCACCTCCTCGAGCTGCAGGGCGCTCGCAACGCCTACGACCAGTGGGTCGCGCAGAAGGCGGCCGAGGAGGCCGCTGCGCGGGAGGCGGCCGAGCGCGCCGCCCGCGAGGCCGAGGCGGAGGCCGAGGCCGCCCGCGAGCGGGCCGACGCGGGCAGCGGCGGTGGTGGCGGGGGTGGCGCGGTCAGCGGCTCCGGGTACGTCAAGCCGACCTCGGGCCGCGTGTCCAGCTGCTACGGCTGGCGCTGGGGCGCCCTGCACGGGGGCGTGGACATCGCCGCCCCGATCGGCACCGACGTGTACGCGGTCGCCAGCGGCGTGGTGCGGCGCGCCGGCACCGCCACCGGCTTCGGGTACGCGGTCTACATCGAGGGCGACGACGGCGCGGTCACCGTGTACGGCCACGTCCACCGGTACTTCGTCGCCGCCGGCCAGCGGGTGTCCGCGGGGCAGAAGATCGCCGAGGTGGGCAACCGCGGGCAGTCCACCGGTCCGCACCTGCACTTCGAGGTCCACCCCAGCGGGCAGATGTACAGCGGGCACGTGGACCCGGTGCCGTGGCTCAACGCGCGCGGG
Organism: Blastococcus sp. MG754426; assembly: GCF_021699055.1. Lineage (GTDB taxonomy): Bacteria > Actinomycetota > Actinomycetes > Mycobacteriales > Geodermatophilaceae > Blastococcus. The sequence continues at coordinate 4,269 of NZ_SSXC01000111.1, forward strand.
GTGTTCGTCGGCGGCTGCGGCGGCTGAGCAGAGGGTCGACGCCCCGGGGCCTGGACCCGGCACCGGGGCCCCCGTCGGGTCCGACCGCGTGCCGGGGCTAGCTGGTGGGGGCGCTCGTGCCGGTGGGCCGCGCCAGGCCGCACTCGTCGACCAGGTAGCGCTCCACGTTGGTGGAGGACTGGCTCAGCTGCTGCTGCAGCGGGGCGAGCTGCTCCTGGAGGGTGGCCAGCGCGTTCGGGTCGGTCGGGTCGACGCCCTGCAGGGTCGTCGCGACCTGCTCGACCCCGTCGGCCAGGGCGTTCCAGTCCGCAGCGAGCTCCTCGGGCGCCTCGAGGGCGCGGATCTCCTGCGCCGCGCCCTGGAAGGTCTGCGGCAGATCGGCGGGGTTCCCGGCCGTGACGCTCCCGGTGAGCCGCTCGACGATGCCGGTCGCCTCGGTGCAGAACTCGCTCCCGGCGGCGGCCGGGGTCTCACCGGCGGTGGTCTCACCGGCGGTGGTCTCGCCGGCGGTGGTCTCCTCGGCCGCGGTGGTCTCCTCGGCGGCGGTGGTGCCCTCGTCGTCCGAGCCGCTGCAGCCGGCGAGCAGGGCGAGGGCGGCCGCGGCGGGGAGCAGCCCGGACCGGATCAGGGAACGGCGCATGGACCGAGGCTAGCGGCCGGTCGCGCGTCCCGGGGGCCTCGCGGCTAGCGTGCCCGACGTGGCCGTCCCGACCGACCCCCGCGCCGCGTGGGGGCTCCCCGCGCCCGGCACCCTGCCGCGGACCGCCGAGCTGGAGCCCCTGGTCACCCGCGTCCTGGCGCCCAACCCCTCGCCGATGACCCTGGACGGCACGAACACCTACGTGGTGGGCGCACCCGGGAGCGGGCAGGCGGTGCTGGTCGACCCCGGACCGGACGACCCCGCGCACCTGGCCGCCGTGGAGGCGGTGCTCGCCGCGCGGGCGGCGCGCTGCGTCGCGGTCCTGGTCACCCACCACCACGGCGACCACGCCGAGGCGGCGCTGCCCTGGGGGGCCCGGCTCGGCGCGCCCGTCGCGGCCGCCTCCGGGGACGTCGCCGGGCCGGCGGGCCGGCTGCTGGCCCCGGGCGAGCGGCTCACCCTGGCCGGGACGGCGATCGACGTCGTCGGCACCCCCGGCCACACCGCCGACCACCTGGCCTTCCGCCTGGAGTCGGGGGCCGTGCTGGTGGGTGACCACGTGCTGGGGCGCGGGACGTCGGTCGTCACCCACCCCGAGGGTGACGTGGTGGCCTACCTGGAGTCGCTGCGGCGGGTGCACGACCTGGGCCCCAGCGCCCTCTACTGCGGTCACGGCCCGGAGCTGACCACCGACCCGGGCGCGGTGCTCGAGTACTACCTGGCCCACCGGGCGCACCGCGAGCAGCAGCTGCTCGACGCCCTGGCCGCCGGCGCCGGCGGCGTCGACGAGCTGGTCGCCGCGGTCTACGCCGACGTGCCCCGCGAGGTGTGGCCGGCCGCCGCCCAGTCGACCCGCGCCACGCTGGACAAGCTGGCCGCCGACGGCCGGGTGGAGCTCACCGGCGACGGCCGGGTGCGGCCGGCGTGACCGGCGTCCCCGTCGTCACGGCCGCCGAGAGCGAGCGGGACCAGCGCCGCGCGGCCGCCGGGCTGGCTGCGGCCGGCATCCGGGAGGGCGACCGGCTGCTGGTGTCGGCGGCGGCCTCGCCCGCGCTGCTGGCCGTCGTCCTCGGGGCGCTGCGCACCGGCGTCGTGCCCGTGGTGCTCGATCCGGCGCTGCCGGCCGGGGAGCGGGCGGCGCTGGCCGCCGACGCCGAACCCGCGCTGGACGTCGGTGCCGAGCCCGGGCGGCTGCTCGGTGCGGCCGAGGCGCCGCTGGCCCCGGTGCCGCTGGCCCGGCCCATGCACTACACCTCCGGCACGACCGGCCGCCGCAAGGGCGTGTGGTCCGGCGTCCTGGACGGGGACGACGCGCGCGCCCTGGCCGGCGAGGAGATCGACCTGTGGGAGTTCGGGCCGGGGGACCGGCACGTCGTCCTCTCCCCGCTGCACCACAGCGCGCCGCTGCGCTTCGCCGTCCACACGCTGCTCGCCGGCGGCGAGGTGCTCCTGCCCGGGCCCTTCGACGCCGCCCGCGCGGCGCGGGTGGTCTCCGACCAGCGGCCGACGACGGCGTTCTGCGTGCCGACCCACCTGCAGCGGCTGCTCGCGCGCGACGACGTCGACTGGTCCTCCTTCCGCCGGCTGGTGCACGCCGGGGCGCCGTGCCCGGAGCCGCTCAAGCGCGCCGTCCTGGCGGCGCTCCCCGCCGGGAGCGTGTGGGAGTTCTACGGCTCCACCGAGGCGCAGTTCACCGTCTGCTCGCCCGAGGACTGGCTGGCCCACCCGGGCAGCGTCGGCCGGGCCCGGCCCGGGCGGCGGCTGGAGACCGACGAGCGCGGGCAGCTGTGGTGCGCCGTGCCCCGCTGGGCGCGGTTCGAGTACTGGCGGGCCCCGGAGAAGACGGCGGCCGCGTGGCAGGGCGACCGCGTGACCGTCGGCGACCTGGGCCGGGTCGACGCCGACGGCACCGTGTGGCTGGACGGGCGGCGGGAGGACCTCGTCATCTCCGGCGGCGTGAACGTCTACCCGGCCGAGGTGGAGGCGGTCCTCGATGCCCATCCGGGGGTCGTCGAGAGCGCGGTGTTCGGCGTTCCGGACCCGGACTGGGGGCAGCGGGTGGTCGCGGCCTACGTGGGCCCGGCCGCGGCCGGGGAGCTGGCCGGCTGGGCCCGCGAGCGGCTCGCGCCGGCCAAGCGCCCGAAGTCGCTGCACCCGCTGTCCGAGCTGCCCCGCACCTCCACCGGCAAGGTGCGTCGGCTCGACCTGCCGGGGGTGCTCGGTCTGCCCGGTGGCTGAGCACTGGGACGTCGTCGTGGTCGGGGCAGGGACGGCGGGCTGCCCGCTGGCCGCCCGGCTGGCCGACGCCGGACGGCGGGTGCTGCTGCTGGAGGCCGGCGCGCACCACCCCGACCCGGCGTCCGCGCCCGCCGAGCTGCGCGACGCCACCAGCCTGCGCGCCGCGGTGAGCGGCCACCCGGCCAACTGGGACCTGCCCGGTCTGCTGCCGGGCGGGCGGGCGGTGCGGGTGCCCCGGGGTCGGGTGAGCGGTGGCTCCAGCGCCGTCAACGCCGGCTACTTCGTGCGCCCGACGCCGGCCGACGCCGCGGGGTGGGCCGCCGCCGGCAACGACCTGTGGGCCTGGGAGCGGCTGCTCCCGGCGCTGTGCCGGCTGGAGAGCGACCGGGAGTACGGCGACCGCCCCGGGCACGGCGCCGACGGCCCGGTACCGGTGACCCGCCCCGCCGGGGGACCACCCCTCGCGCGGGCGTTCGCGGCGGCGGCCGAGGAGCTGGGGCTGCCCGCCGAGCCGGACAAGAACGGCGGCGGGGCCCCCGGCTACGGCCCGCTGCCGCGCAACGTGGTCGACGGCGAGCGGATCAGCACCGCCACGGCCTACCTGGCCCCGCGGCGCGGGCACCCGGGGCTCACCGTCCGCGGGGGCACCCGGGTGCTGCGCGTGCTCGTCGAGCGGGGCCGCGCGGTGGGGGTGCGGACGGCCGGCGGCGACGTCCGCGCCGACGAGGTGGTGCTCTCCGCCGGCGCGGTGGGCTCGGCGCACCTGCTGCTGCTGTCCGGCATCGGCCCGCCCGATCGGCTGCGGGCGGCCGGCCTGGACGTGCTGGTGGGCGCACCCGGCGTGGGTGCGGGGTGCTCGGACCACCCGCTGGTCTACCTCCCGTTCCGTGCCCGGGCCGGTACCGGCGCGGCGCCCGGCGGCGCACCGCTGGACGGCGTCCTGCACGCGACGTCGGCCGGGGCCGAGCTGCCGGGCGACCTCGAGGTGCTGCCCTGGCTGGCGCCGTTCGCCCAGGTGATGACCGGCCGCGCCGTACCCGGGGACGCGGTGGTCGAGGTCGGGGTGGCGCTGCAGCGGACCGTGGGCCGGGGGCGGCTGGTGCTCGCCGGAGCCGACCCGGCCGCCCCGCCGGTCGCGGAGTACGGCCACCTGGTGGAGGAGGCCGACCGGCGGCGCATGCGGGAAGGGGTGCGGCTGGCCGCGGACCTGCTGCGCACGCGCGCGCTCGCGGAGGTGGGCGCCCCGGCGGGCGAGCCGGCCGCGGCGGTCCTCGCCGACGACGCCGCGCTCGACGCGTGGATCACCGCCCGCCTGACCACCGCGGTGCACCTGTCCGGGAGCGCCCGCATGGGCCCGGAGGGCGATCCGGGGGCCGTCGTGGACCAGGAGCTCCGGGTGCGGGGAGTCGAGGGGCTGCGGGTGGCCGACACCTCGGTGCTGCCGTGGGTGCCCAGCCGGGGGCCGGCGGCCACCGCGGTGCTCGTCGGGGAGCGGGCGGCCGAGCTCATGACCGGCTGAGGTCCGGCAGCGGCTCGACGTCGCCCTCGTGCGCGGCTCGTCCCGCGCGTCGCCCCCCGGGTGTGGACGCACGCGGGTCCCGGCGGCGCGTGGATGCAGCCGCCGGGACCCGGGCTCGTGGGGTCAGCGGACGGCGGGCATCTCGCTGGTGGAGAGGGTCGGGGCCGACCAGGCGTCGGGGTGCGGCCGGCCGGCGTCGGCGGCCCAGTCCGGCGTCCGCGGCCCGCTCTGCGCGCCGCGGCTGGTGGTCGCGGGGCGGGCGCTCAGGCTCACGATCACGGCCAGCAGCACGAGCAGACCGACCAGCACACCGCCGATGACCAGGAGCGTCGAGAGCATGTGCTCAACGTAGGCGCCCGAACCCGCGCTGTCACCGGGCAGAAGTACCCGAAGATGCGCGCCGAGTTCCGCAGAGTTCACCCGCGGTTCTCCCAGCGCGCACCACCGGCCTCGTCACCTCTCGCCCTGGCCGGCGCTGGAGCGCGGCGGCGGGGACGTGCATGGCGGGGGTGCGCGGGCGGGTAGGGCAGCCGCCGTCGATCGAGGGGAGGGCCCGGTGCCGGATCTGGCGGCAGCTGCCGGGCGGCTGGTGGC
>NZ_SSXC01000112.1 GCF_021699055.1 Blastococcus sp. MG754426
ATCGCGCGGTGGGCCAGGCGCATGCCGAGGGCGACCCCCGCCCCGACACCCTCGGCATGCGCCTGGCCCACCGCGCGATGCTGCGCGACGTCCGCCGCCTGACCGACCTGCTCCAGCAGGTCGCCGCCGGCCGCGCCGCCGTCGACGCGGAGCGGGCGCGCAGCATCGCCGGCTACGTCGGCGACTTCTGCGACTCCGTGCACCACCACCACTCGGCGGAGGACGACGTCCTGTGGCCGGTGCTGGCCGCCTCCGCCGGCCCGTCGGTCGACCTCGGTGAGCTCAGCGACGACCACGCCGCGCTCGACCCGCTGCTCGACCGCATCCGCGCCGGCGCCGCCGCCGTCGCCGCCCGCCCGGCCGACGAGGACACCGCGACCGCGCTCGCCGTCGACCTCGCCGAGCTGCGCGACACCCTCGAGGAGCACATCGCCGACGAGGAGGCCGCCGTGCTGCCGGCCATCGAGGAGCACGTCTCGGTCGGCGACTGGGCCGCCGTCGAGGCCGGCATCCGCAAGCGGGCGAAGCTCTCCTTCGAGGTGCCGCGGGTCGTCGACGTCGTCACGCCGGAGGAGCGCGCCACCCTGGTCGCCGAGGGCGGGCTCGCCGTCCGGCTGATGCTGGCGCTGCTCGTGCCCCCGTTCCGCCGCCGGGAGCGCCGCGTGTTCGGGAACTGAGTCAGAGGCCGACGGCGGCGAGCTCGGCCGCGAGCCGCCGCCGCACCTCGGCCGCCGCCGCGCGGTGCGCCGCGGCGGCATCCACGTCGCCCAAGAGCCCCGCGACCTCGGCCAGCGCGTCGTCCACCGGGCCGAGCACCAGCGTGCCCGAGTCCAGCCCGGCGACCCGGCCGGCCCACGGCAGCAGCTCCTCGCGCGCGGCCACGGCCGCCCCGACGTCGCCGAGCCGGACCGCGGCGTGCGCGCGCAGCGTCGTCGTCGTCAGCCAGTAGTAGTCGCGGGCGATCGGCCGGCGCCGCGCCCACACCGCCCGCGCGTCGGCCCCGCGCCCGGCGTCGAGGAAGGTGAGGACGACGGCGTCGCTCAGCGCTCCGGGCATCGCGGTGTCCAGCCACTCCATGTCCGCCACCGAGGAGCTGAGGTCCCCGCGGGCGAAGCCGGCGACGAACCGGCCGATCAGCGCCATGAGCCCGCCGTTGGTCTGCCCCGTCTCGGCCAGCCGGGTCGCGATCTCCTCGTAGCGGGCCCGGCCCTCGTCCACCCGGCCGGCCAGCACCAGCAGCGCGCCGGTGTGCACGCCCAGCGCGCCGAGCACGTGCCCGAGCTGGCCGCTGCCCGACAGCGCCACCGCGCGGTCGCCGTGCCGCCGGGCGAGCGCGAGGTCCGTGCGCGCCGACGCGGCGAGGAACAGCAGCCAGTGCGCGACCGCCTGGTGGTCGGGGGCGCCGGCCGCGGTCGCGACGGCGAGCAGCTCCTCGGCCAGCTCCTCCCGCCGGTCGGCGAGGTCGGGCCCCAGCGCCGCGTACGCCCGCGCGTTCAGCGCCAGGCACAGCAGCCGCGGCTCGCCCGGCACCCGGCGGGCCAGGGTCAGCGCCTCCGCGCTCGCCCGCTCGGCCCGGACGTCGTCGACCCCCTCGACCTCGCGGAACAGGGCGACCCAGAGCCGGGCGCGCACGTCGTCGGGCAGGTCTCCGCCGGCGGGGGTCTCCAGCAGCGCCAGCAGCGGGTCCAGCAGCTCGGGGTCCTGGGCGCCGTCGTCGCGGACGGTCCACACCAGCGGCGCGTCCCAGGCGGCCAGCGCGGCCACGTGCAGGTCGCGGCGGCCCAGCCGGGCGGCGGCCCGCACCGCCAGCCGCTGCTGCTCCCGGGCGACGACGGCGTTGCCGGCCCGCGCGTGCGCCGGGATCGAGGGCAGCAGCAGCGCCAGCAGCGCCTCGTCGCCGCCCACCCGCGCTCCCACCAGCTCGTGCACCCGCAGCGCGGTCGCCCACTGGCGGGCGGCGTCGGCGTGCGCGCCGAGCTGCTCGGCCTCCCGCGCGGCGGCCACCACGTACGGGACGGCGTCGGCCGCTGTCGTGGGCCCGGCCGCGGCGACGGCGTGGTGGGCCAGCGTCGTGGCGTCGGCGCCGCGCGCCTCGAGGGCGGCGAGCGCGGTGGCGTGCACGCGGGCGCGGCGCATGAGGGGCAGGTCCTCGTAGAGGGTGTCGCGCACGAGCGCGTGGCTGAACCGCACCTGCCCCGGCGCCGGCTCCACCAGCAGCCCGGCGAGGACGGCGGTCTCCAGCGCGTCGAGCAGCTCGTCGGGGTCGTGCCCGGTGACCGCGGCCAGCAGGTCGACGTCGGTCTCGCGGCCGAGCACCGCCGCCTGGCGCAGCGCGGTCACCGCCGGGCCGGGCAGCCGCTCCACCCGCCGGCGCAGCACCTCCCGCACACCGACCGGCACGCCGGCCCGCGCCGCGGCCGCGCCCTCGGAGACGATCAGCCGGGTGAGCTCGCGGACGAACAGCGGGTTGCCGCCGGTGCGCTCGCGCAGCAGCGCGACGACGTCCCCGTCCGGCTGCTCCAGCCCGTTGGCGCGGGCGAGGACGGCGACCCCGGCCGCGTCGAGCCCGCCCAGCGCCAGGTGCGCCGCGGTCGCGGTCGCCAGCGCCGCCCGGGTCGCGGCGAGCGCCTCGCCGTCCTCGGTCGTGCGGTACGTGGCCAGCACCAGCACCGGACGTCCGGCGAGCCCGCCGACCACCTGGCGCAGCAGCTGCAGGGTGAGGTCGTCGGCGCGGTGCACGTCGTCCAGCACGACCAGCAGCGGTGCCCCGCCGGCCGCGGCCGCCAGCTGGTCGGCCACCGACCGGGCGAGCCGGAACGGGTTGCCGTCCTCGGGCAGCGCGGCGTCGTCGAGCTCGCGCAGCACCTCGCTCCACGGCCAGGCCGGGGGCGCGCCCTCCACCTCGGGGCAGCGGCCCCACGCGGTCCGCCAGCCGCGGCGGCGCAGCTCGCCGGTCGCCGCCTCGACCAGGGTGGTCTTGCCCGCGCCGGCCTCGCCGCCGATCCACACCACGCGTGCGCCGGAGCGGGCCTCGCCGGCCGCGGCGAGCAGCCGGCGCAGCTCGGCGGTGCGGCCGATCGACGGGGGAGCGGGTTCCGGTGCCGGGGGCGCGACCGGGACGGCGGGCACGACCGCGGCCGGCGCGTCGAGCGCGGGGTCCTGCGCGAGGACCGCCGCCTCCAGCTCCCGCAGCTCGCGGCCGGGGTCGACGCCGAGCTCGTCGGCGAGGTGCTCGCGGGCCCGGCGCAGCACAGCCAGCGCGTCCCCCTGCCGGCCGCCGCGGTACAGGGCCAGCGCGAGCAGCCGCACGGCGCGCTCGCGGCCGGGGTGCTCGCGCACCAGCCGGTCGAGCTCCGGGACGACGGCGCCCGCGCGACCGAGGTCGAGGTCGGCCTCGGCGCGGGCCTCCAGCGCGGTCAGCCGCAGCTCGTCGAGGCGGGCCACCTCCGGCGCCGCCCACGCGGTGTCGGCGACCTCGGCGTAGGCCGGCCCGCGCCAGCAGGCCAGTGCCCGCTCCAGCAGCTCGCGGCGGGCGGCGGCGCCGGCCTCGCCCTGCGCCCGCGCGACCAGGTCGGCGAAGCGCCAGGCGTCGACCGCCTCCCGCGGCAGGTGCAGCGCGTAGCCGGGGGCGCGGCTGACCAGCACGGTGGCCTCGCTGCGGGTGCGGCGGCCCGGCTCGAGCGCCCGGCGCAGGTGCGAGACGTGCACCTGCAGCGAGGCCAGCGCCTTGGGCGGCGGCTCGCCGTCCCACAGGTCGTCGACGATCCGGTCGGTGGAGACGACGTCGCCGCCGGCCACCGCCAGCCGGGCGAGCACCGAGCGCTGCCGCGGCCCGCCCAGCACCGCCGGCGCGCCGGCCACCGCCGCCCGCAGCGGGCCCAGGAACGACAGCTCGACGGGGGGCGCGTCGGGATGCGGCGAGGCCATGGCGGGGGGAACCTAGCCGATCCGGCGGCCCGGCGTCCCACGGTTCCTGCCAGGCTGGGCGCGTGCCGCCCGTCCGCAGCTCCGGGATCCTGCTGTTCCGCCGCGGGGCGGCCGGCGTCGAGGTGCTGCTCGGGCACATGGGCGGGCCGTTCTGGGCGCGGAAGGACGAGGGCGCCTGGTCGATCCCCAAGGGTGAGCACGACCCGGGCGAGGAGGGGGAGGCCGCCGCGCGCCGGGAGTTCGCCGAGGAGCTCGGCCTGCCGGTGCCCGCCGCGGAGCTGCACCCGCTCGGCGAGGTCCGGGGCCGCAAGCTGCTCGCCGTCTGGGCGGCCGAGGGGGACCTCGACGCGGATGCGATCACCAGCGGCACCTTCCCGCTGGAGTGGCCGCCGCGGTCGGGCCGGGTGCAGGAGTTCCCGGAGATCGACCGGGCCGCCTGGTTCGACCTCGCCACCGCGCGGCAGAAGCTGGTCAGGGCGCAGCTGCCCTTCCTCGACCGGCTGGTCGCCCACCTCGCCGGCTGACGGCGCAGACGCTCGCCATCTCCTACGGCTCCGGCGTCGTCGTCCGCCGGCTGGTCATCTGCGCCTCGGGCGCCAGCCGCGACCCGCTGACCGGGCTGCGCAACCGCCGCGGCTTCGACGAGGCCCTCGACGAGCTGCTGTCGGAGGCGGCCCGCACCCGCGAGCCGCTGTCGGCCGCGCTGCTCGACGTCGACCACGTCAAGCAGGTGAACGACACGTACGGCCACCAGGCCGGCGACCGGGTGCTGCGCCGGGTCGCCGACGTCTGGCGGGCCGAGCTGCCGGCCGGGGCGGTGCTGGCCCGGCACGGCGGCGACGAGTTCTCGCTCCTCCTCCCGGGGGTGGGCGGCGCCGACGCGCTCGCCGTCGTCCGCCGCATCTGCGCCCGGCACCCCGACGTCACGCTCTCCTGCGGGGTCACCCAGCACGCGTCCGGCGACGGCGCCTCCCAGCTGATGCGCGGCGCCGACCGTGCGCTCTAGGACGCCAAGCTGCTCGACCGCGGGCGGGTGGAGATCCTCCCCGGTCCGGCCGCCCGCCCCTCCGGCGTCCGGCCGCGCGGCTGACGAATGCGCAGGTCAGAGAACCGTACCGATCGGTTCCCGAACCGGGTCACGCAGCAACTCCGGCAGATCGCACTGCGTGACGGCGCGCACGGTCGTGATCGCGGCGAGACGAAGTGCTTGCCTTCGGCACCCAACTTCCTGGCAGGTTGCCCGCGTCCACGGGGGTGTCGATCGAGGGAGAACGAAGGATGCGGTACTTCAAGGCGGCGGCGGGTGCAGCCGCGGCCATGGCGCTGGTCGTCGTGTCACCGACGGCGGCCGGTGCCGACGACGGCAAGGGGCACGCCCCGGGCGGGGACGTCACCACCGTCGTCGGTGGGCTCGACGGGCCACGGCAGCTGAGCGAGTACAAGGGGCGCCGGCTGATCGTCGCCGAGTCCGACACGGGGGAGGTGACGTGGATCGACCCGCGCGGGGGGCGGTCCGGGACCATCCTGTCCGGCCTGGGCAACGCCCAGGGCGTGGACTACGTGCGCGGCCTGGTCTACGTCGCGATCGGCGAGTTCGCAGGTCCGCCGGAGGCCGGCGAGGGCCTGCCCAGCCAGCAGCTGGTGGAGGCGACGCCGGGCGGGCAGATCCTGCGGACCTGGGACCTGCTGCAGTACGAGCTCGACAACAACCCCGACGACCAGGTCCAGCTGGTCGACGGCGAGCCCGTCGACGCGCTGTCCAACCCGTTCTCGGTCCTGGCCCAGCCGCACCGGATCCTCGTCTCCGACGCGGGCGCGAACGCCGTCCTCTCCATCGACCGCAAGTCGGGTGAGATCAGCACCTTCTTCGTCCCGCCGGTGGTGGACGACGTCGAGGGGTGCGTGGACGCGCCGAACAACCCGGGCACGACCGGCTGCGACCCGGTGCCCACGGAGATCACCGAGGGGCCGGACGGGAAGATCTACGTCGGCACGCTGGGCGCCGAGGTGCCCGGGGCCGGCAGGGTCTACGTGCTCGACCAGCACGGCAACCAGGTGGGCGCGATCGAGGGCCTGACCAGCGTCACCGGGGTGGCCGTCGACCGGAAGGGCACCGTCTTCGTGTCCAACGTGCTCGAGGGCATGCCGATGGGCGAGGGCGAGCCGCCGGCGGACTTCGACCCGTCGACGGTCGGCGAGCTGACCCGGATCGACCGGGACGGCTCCCGGCACACCGCGCAGGTCACCATGCCGACCGGCCTGGAGTTCGAGGGTGGTGACCTCTACGCCTCGGCGTGGAGCATCGCCGGCTTCCTGGGGATGCCCTCGGCCGGGGAGATCCAGAAGGTCGGCCCGGGGGCGTTCACCCCGGCGCCCTGATCCACCGGTAGGGCCGTCGAGGGCGGCCGGGGGAGTTCCCCGGCCGCCCTCGCGGTCGTCCGCGGGCGGGTCAGGGCAGCCCGGCGTGCGGAACGGCGACCTCGGTGGCCAGCAGCACCGCCTCGCGCGCCGCGGACCGGGTGTGCTCGTAGAAGTCGGGGGCGCAGCACAGCAGCAGCGTGCGGCCGTCGTCGCCACCGAGCGCGCAGGCGTAGACGCCCAGCCCGTCCGGCGCGGCGATCTCGTCGACCACCTGCCCGCCCGGCGCGACCCGCAGCACGCGGGAGCCCAGGCCGTCGGCGACCCACACGTGCCCCTCGGCGTCCAGGGTGCAGCCGTCCGGGGCGACGGCGACCTGGCCGATCAGCTCCTCGACCGACCCGCCCCCGGGCACCGGGCCGAACTGCGCCCACGTGCGCCGCGGGCCCAGCGAGCCGTCGGCGGCGACGTCGAAGGCCGAGAAGCGGTTGCCCCAGGTCTCGCCGACGATGAGGGTGCCGCCGTCGGGGGTGATCACCGAGCCGTTGGGGAAGCGCAGCCCCTCGGCGGCCACGCTGACCGTGCCGTCGGGATCGACCCGCTTGAGCGCGGCGGGGGCGGGCGCGCCACCGCCCATCAGGTCGAAGCCGAAGTCGCCGACGTAGGCCCGGCCGGCGGCGTCGACCACCATGTCGTTGAGCGGCCCGCCGCAGACGGCGGAGAGGTCGGCGTGGGTGGTCACCTCGCCGTCGGTGACCCGCAGCAGCCGCTGGTCCTTCATCGACACGACCAGCAGCGAGCCGTCGGGCAGCCAGCCCAGCCCCGAGGGCTGGTTCTCCACCTCGAGGACGACGGTCTCCGGGCCGCCCGGGGCCACCCGGCTCACCGTGCGCCGGTAGAAGTCCGACACCCACCACTGCCCGTCGCGCCACCGCGGACCCTCGAAGAAGGAGCCGCCCTCCAGCACCGTCCGGAACGCTCGATCAGCCATGCCGCGGGACGCTACGACCTCCCGGCCCCGCCGACCACCTCCCGTTTTCCCCTCGGCCGACCTGGGCACGGTGGCTCCATGGCGACGGAAGACGCGCACCGGTGAGCGTCCGGGGCCTCCTCGAGCGAGCGGTCCGGCGCGTGGAGGCGCTGGAGGTGCTGGACGCGCCCGGCTACCAGGTCGAGCACGGCATCTCGCTGACCTTCCTGCTGGCCGGCCGGTACGCCCGCCCGCTGCAGGACCTGCTCCACGGCGTCTGGTTCGGCCACCCCCTGCACCCGTTCCTGGTCACGGTGCCGATCGGCTCGTGGGGCGCGGCGGCCCTGCTCGACGGCCTGGACGCGACCGGACGCGGCGGGCCCGGGGCCGGCCAGGCGGCGCGCGCGGTGGTCGGGCTGGGGATCGCCGGGGCGGTCGGCGCGGCCGCGACCGGGATGACCGACTGGCAGCACGCCCACGACGAGGCCCGCCGGGTCGGGATGGTGCACGGCGCCCTCAACAGCACCGCGCTCGCGCTCTACGCCTGGTCGTTCGCCGACCGGGGCCGCGGGCGCGCCGCGCGGGCGCGGGCGACGGCGGCCGCCGGGTACGCCCTCGTGCTCGCCAGCGGGTACCTGGGCGGGGTGCTCTCCTACCGCCACCGGCTCGGCGTCGACCACTCCGCGGCCGGTCGCGCGCCGCGGGTGTTCACCCCGGTCGCGCGCCTGGCCGACCTGCCCGACCGCGAGCCGGTCGAGGTCGCGGCCGACGGCGTCCCGGTGGTGCTGGTGCGCACCGACGAGGAGGTGCGGGCGCTCGCCGGGCGCTGCCCGCACCTGGGCGGCCCGATGGCCGAGGGGTGGCTGCACCGCGACGAGCTGGTCTGCCCGTGGCACGGGTCGAGGTTCGACGTCGGCACCGGCGAGCCGGCGCAGGGGCCGGCGACCGCGCCGCTGCCCTGCTACGACACCCGCGTCCGCGACGGCGCGGTGGAGGTGCGGCGGCGGGCCCGCTGGCGCACCCCGACGGCGGTCACGACGGTGGAGGAGGCGTCCCGGTGAAGGCCGACGAGGTCCTGATCGCGCACCACGACGTGCTGCGCGGGCTGCTCCGCGAGCTCGCGGAGACCCCCGACGCCGAGACCGGCCGGCGGGAGGAGCTGCGCGACCGGTTCCTGCGCGAGATCGAGGTGCACGCGCAGATCGAGGACGAGCTGTTCTACCCGGCGGTGCCCGAGGTCTCGCCGCTGCTGGCCCTGGCGCACGCCGAGCACCGGCAGATCGACGACCAGGTCGCCACCGTGATGCGCATGGACGTCTCCGACCCGGAGTTCACCACCGAGGTGCGGATGCTGGAGAAGACGGTGCGCCACCACACGATGGAGGAGGAGCAGCGGATGTTCCCCCAGTCGCACGCCCTGGGGGAGGAGCGCCTCGAGCAGCTCGGCGAGCAGCTGCGGGCCCGGAAGCGGGAGCTCGAGGAATCCGGCGGGATGCGGCTGATCGTGCGGCTGAAGCGGGCGACGCTGCGCCACGTGTAGCCGCGGGGCGGTTCCCCGGCCGTGCGCGCACGGCCGGGGAACCGAGCCGGACGCTCCTATGACGCGTCAAGGGCTGAGGGTGGGGTTTCGAGGCGTCGGTAGAGCTCGCGGGCGATGTAGCGCTTGAGGCAGCGTTTGATC
>NZ_SSXC01000113.1 GCF_021699055.1 Blastococcus sp. MG754426
GTCACCAGCAGGGTGCTGGCGCCCAGCCCGGCGAGCAGCAGTCGCATCATCGCGATCTCGCTTCCGGTCTCGGGGGTCCGGTCCCCTGGTGCCTGCCCGCCCGCCGCCGCATGCCGAACCCGGCTCGGCCGCTCGTCACCGGATCGTCACGTGCACCCGGGCGGTCCGGCCCGCGCCGTCGGGGTCCCGTCGGCGGGGGCCGGACCGGCGGGCGGCCGGGGGACGCCCCGGCACCGCCTACGCTCGCCCGGTGACCACCGTCATCCTCCTGCGGCACGGACGCAGCACCGCGAACACGGGCGGGGTGCTCGCCGGCTGGACCCCCGGCGTCGAGCTCGACGAGACCGGGCAGGCCCAGGTGCGGGCGGTGGGGGAGCGGCTGGCGCAGGTGCCGCTGGCCGCCGTCGTCAGCAGCCCGCTGGAGCGGTGCCGGCAGACCGCCGGCGCGCTCCTCGCCGGGCGTGACCTGGAGCTGGCCACCGACGACCGCCTCGGTGAGGCCCGCTACGGCGACTGGACCGGGCGGCCGCTCAAGGAGCTGGCCAAGGAGCCGCTGTGGAAGGTGGTCCAGCAGCACCCCTCGGCCGCCGTCTTCCCGGGCGCGGAGGGGGAGGGGCTGGCCCAGACCCAGGCACGGGCCGTCGCCGCCGTCCGCGAGTGGAACGCCCGGCTCGGGCCGGACGCGGTCTGGCTGGCCTGCAGCCACGGCGACGTCATCAAGGCGGTGCTCGCCGACGCCCTCGGGCTGCACCTCGACCAGTTCCAGCGCATCGTCGTCGACCCGGCGTCGATCTCGGTCGTCACCTACACCGAGACCCGCCCGTTCGTGGTGCGGATCAACGACACCGGCGGCGACGTCGCCGCGCTGGTCCCGCCCCCGCGCAAGGGCCGGCGCCAGCGCCGGGCGGGCTCCGACGCCGTCGTCGGCGGCGGGGCGGGCGCGACCGCCTGACCCCGTCCGCGGCGCACGGCGCGCGGGAGGCGGGGTCGTCCCACCGCGTAACCTGGGCGCGTGCCCCGCCAGGTCCATCTCTTCGATCGCCCCAGCCGGTTCGTCGCGGGGACGGTGGGGCAGCCGGGGGACCGCACGTTCTACCTCCAGGCCACCGACGACACCGGGCGCACGGTCAGCGTCGCGCTGGAGAAGAACCAGGTGCAGGTGCTGGCCGACCGGATGAACGACCTGCTCGACGAGGTCAGCGGCCGGGCCGGCACGGTCATCCCGCGGGAGGCCGACGTCGACGACCTCGAGCCGCTCACCGCGCCGGTCGACGAGGAGTTCCGCGTCGCCGCGATGGGCCTGGCCTGGGACGGCACCGAGGAGGCCGTCGTCGTCGAGGCCGTGGCCGCCGGCGAGGAGCCGATCGAGGAGGACGTGATCCTCTCCGACAGCGAGGAGGGACCCGACGCCCTGCGCGTGACCATCACCCCCCTGGCCGCGCGCGCGTTCGTCGCCCGCGCCCGCCGGGTGGTGGCCGCCGGTCGCCCCTCGTGCCCGCTGTGCTCGCTCCCGCTGGACCCCGTGGGCCACGTGTGCCCCCGGCAGAACGGCTACCGCCGCTGAGCGGGGACCCCGCCGAGGACGTCGTCCTCCGGCCGCCCGCCGGGGACGAGGAGGCGCGGCACCTGCTGGTCGAGGGCGAGATCGACCTCGAGGGCCGCATGCTCGACGCGTCGAACGTCACCCTGGTCGGCAGCATCCGGTGCGGCGACGTGGTCGCCGAGTGCGTCTACAAGCCGGTGGCGGGGGAGCGGCCGCTGTGGGACTTCCCCGACGGCACCCTCGCCGGCCGGGAGATCTCGGCCTACCTCGTGTCGGAGGCGACCGGCTGGCGGGTCGTCCCGCCCACGGTGCTGCGCGAGGGTCCGTTCGGCCCCGGGATGGTGCAGCTGTGGGTGGACGGCGACGAGACGGTCGACCTGGCCGCCTTCGTGCGCCGCGACGACCCGGCGCTGCGCCGCATGGCCGTGTTCGACGCGGTGGTGAACAACGCCGACCGCAAGGGCGGGCACATCATCCCGGTGCCCGGTGGCCACGTGCACGGCGTCGACCACGGCATCTGCTTCTCCGTGGACCCCAAGCTGCGCACCCTGCTGTGGCGCTGGGCCGGCAAGCCGCTGACCGGTGAGGCGGTCGAGGTGCTGGAGCGGCTCGGCGACGAGCTGCGCGGCGACCTCGGGGAGCAGCTGCACGAGCACCTGACGCGGACCGAGGTGCGCTGCACCCAGCGGCGGGTGGCCGAGCTGCTGCGGACCGGCCGCCACCCCGAGCCCAGCGGTGAGTGGCCCGCGCTGCCCTGGCCGCCCTTCTAGCGTTCTGCCGAGCGGGGGCCGGAGGCTCCCCGAGCCGTGCCGAGGAACGGCTCGATGGCGGCCGGGACGGCACCTGGCTGCGGTCGGAGCCCGGAGGGCGGCAGGATGAGGGATGCCGCATCGCAGCCGTCTGTCGATCCTGCTCCTCGACCTCCCGCCGGAGCACCACGCCGCGGGGACCGCCTTCTGGGCGGGTGCCACGGGCCGCACCGCGCAACCGGACGCCGAGGACGAGACGTGGGCGTCGCTCGGGTCGTTCGCCGGCGGCTGGCACGTGGAGGTCCAGCGGACCGGCGAGGGCACGCCACCGCGCTGGCACGTCGACGTGGAGACCGATGACATCCCGGCCGAGGTGGCCCGACTGGAGGCGCTCGGCGCCACCCGGCACCGGGACATGGGCTCCTTCTGGCAGCTGCTCGACCCGGCCGGCCTGGTGTTCTGCGTCGTCGGCGTCCAGACCGGGGACGAGTTCGACCGCCATGCGGTGACCTGGCCCTGACCTGCGCCGCGGTCGGTGCCAGGATGCCGGCATGCTCGTCGAACCCATCGGCACGGTCACCTCGGCGCGGGCGGAGCCGGTCGACGACGACTGGGACGCGGTCGCGGCGTCGATCACCCTCGACGCCGGGCGGTTCGGCCCGGAGGCGCTGGCCGGGCTCGACGAGTTCTCCCACGTCGAGGTGGTCTACCTCTTCGACCGCGTGGACCCGGCCGCGGTGCAGACCGGGGCTCGCCGGCCGCGCGGCAACCCCGGGTGGCCCGAGGTCGGCATCTTCGCCCAGCGGGGCAAGGGGCGCCCCAACCGGATCGGCGTCACGGTCTGCCGGCTCCTCGGGGTGGACGGTCGGACGCTGCGGGTGCGCGGCCTCGACGCGATCGACGGCACCCCGGTCCTGGACGTCAAGCCGTACATGGCCGAGTTCGGCCCGCGGGGGGAGGTGCGGCAGCCGGCCTGGTCCCACGAGCTCATGGCCGGGTACTGGTCGGCCGCGGGCACCTGAGCGGGCACCCCGTCATTCGAGGCGGACCAGGTCGATCATGGCGGCCGCCTGCAGCCCGTCGCCGTCGACGGTGAGCACCTCCAGCGGCACCCGCCGCCAGACGGCCAGCAGCAGGTCGCCGGCGGTCCCGGTGAGCGCGGCGATGGGGAAGGGCTTCGTGCCGGGGAAGAGGGTGCGCTCGGCGTCGGCGTCCACCGCGTGCAGGACGACGGGGTGCGCGTGCTCGGGCGGGCCGTCGGGGAGCGTGCCGGGGACCATGACCTCCAGCCACTCGTCCAGGCCGTCGAGCGCCACCGCGGTCGGGATGGGCCGCACGTCGCCGAGCACCTGCTCGACGTCGACGGTGTGCACGGTGGCCTCCTGCAGCTGCCGGCGCAGGACGAAGGCGACGTCCTTCCGCGGGGCCCAGGTCCACACCCGCTCCGCGGGGTCCGCGCCGGCCAGCGCCGCCTCCAGCTCCGCGCTCTGGGCGATCACGTAGCCCAGCAGCTCGTCGTCGGCGTGCCGCTCGGGCTCGACGTAGGCGGAGGGGTCCTGGGCCCGGGTGCGCACCACCCAGGCCCAGAAGTGCTGCACCTCGCCCAGGTGCCACACGAGGTCGGCCAGCGTCCAGTCCGGGCAGCCGGGGACACGGGCGCGCCAGCCGTGCGCGAGCACCGCCTCGGCGGCGGCGTCGGCGAACCGGGCGTCGACGCGCCGCAGGGCCGGCAGGTACTCGGAAAGCTCCATCGCTCCTCCTCGTGGACGCCGGGTGCGGTGCGCCGGCGCCTCCGACGTGATGACCCGCACGGGCGTGCGGGCAGGTGCCGTCGGACCACGCCTCTAGGCTCGTGCCGTGCTCTCCTGGCCCGCCCCGCTGCTGCCGACCCTGCCCGGCACCGGCCCCGTCCTCAAGGTCTACGACACCGCCCGCGGCGAGATCGTCGCGACGACGCCGGACCGGACGGCGCGGATGTACGTCTGCGGCATCACCCCCTACGACGCCACCCACCTCGGCCACGCGGCCACCTACCTGGCCTTCGACCTGGTCAACCGGGTGTGGCGCGACGCCGGCCACGCGGTCCACTACGTGCAGAACGTCACCGACATCGACGACCCGCTGCTCGAGCGCGCCGAGCGCGACGGCGAGGACTGGATCGTCCTGGCCATGCGCGAGACGGCGCTGTTCCGCGAGGACATGACGGCGCTGCGGGTGCTCCCGCCCGAGGACTACGTGGGCGCGGTGGAGTCGATCCCGCGGATCGTGGCGCACGTCGAGCGGCTGCTCGACGACGGGCTGGCCTACGTGCTCGACGACGGCACCGGCGACGTCTACCACGACGTCGCGCAGGCGCCCGGCTTCGGCACCGAGTCCGGCTACGACGAGGCCACGATGCTGACCTTCTTCGCCGAGCGCGGCGGCGACCCCGACCGGGCCGGCAAGCGCAACCGGCTGGACCCGATGCTCTGGCGCGGCGAGCGCCCCGGCGAGCCCGCGTGGCCCGGCCCGCGGGGTACGCGCGGACGCCCGGGCTGGCACGTCGAGTGCGCCACCATCGCGCTGGACACCATCGGCATGGGCTTCGACGTCCAGGGCGGCGGCAGCGACCTGGTCTTCCCGCACCACGAGTACTCCGCCGTCCACGCCGAGGCGCTCACCGCCACCAAGCCGTTCGCCCGGGCCTACGTGCACGCGGCGATGATCGGCCTGGACGGCGAGAAGATGAGCAAGAGCCGCGGCAACCTCGTCTTCGTCTCCCGGCTGCGCGGCGAGGGCGTCGACCCGATGGCCATCCGGCTGGCGCTGCTCTCGGGCCACTACCGCACCGACCGCGCCTGGACGGGGGACCTGCTCGCGGAGGCCGAGGAGCGGCTGGCCACCTGGCGGCTCGCTGCCGGCCGGGAGGCCGGAGCACCCGCCGGCCCCGTGCTGCACGGGCTGCGGGAGCGCCTCGCCGACGACCTCGACAGCCCGGGCGCGATCGCCCTGGTCGACGCCTGGGCCGCGCGCACGCTGGCCGGCGGGGAGGACCTCGAGGAGCACGCGCCGCAGGTGGTGGGCGACGCCGTGGACGCGCTCCTCGGCGTGGACCTGCAGGCCGGCTGGTGACCAGCGCCCCCGGCCCCTTCCGGCTGACCGACCGGGTGGCCCGCGAGCGGGCCGAGCAGCAGCTCGCACCCGCCGCCACGCGCGCGGCCGGCACCCGGGGGCGGGCCCGGCCCGAGCCCGAGGACGCGCTGCGCACCGCGTTCGAGCGCGACCGCGACCGCATCCTGCACGCCAAGGCGTTCCGCCGGCTCAAGCACAAGACGCAGGTCTTCCTCCACCCCGACGGCGACCACTTCGTCACCCGGCTCACCCACACGCTGCAGGTGACGCAGGTGGCCCGCTCGCTGGCGCGGGCGCTCGGGCTCAACGAGACGCTCGCCGAGGCGATCGCGCTCGGGCACGACGTCGGGCACTCGCCGTTCGGGCACATCGGGGAGGAGGCGTTCGACCCCTACGTGCCCGGCGGGTGGCACCACGCGGCGCAGGGGGTGCGGATCGTCGAGGTCCTCGAGGACCTCAACCTCACGTGGGAGGTGCGCGACGGCATCCGCGCGCACAGCTGGAAGATCGACCCGCCGCCGGACACCCGCGAGGCCGAGTGCGTGCGGTACGCCGACCGCATCGGCTACCTGTCCCACGATGCCCTGGACGCCGTCCGGGCCGGGGTGATCCGGGTGGCGGACCTGCCCGCCCAGGCCCTCGCCGTCTTCGGGCAGCCGGGCAGCGAGATGGTCGGGTCGATGATCGACGCCGTCGTCGCGGGGTCGATGGCCGACGGCGGCCGGGTCGTCATGGCCCCGGAGCCGCTGGCGGCCATGCACGAGCTGCGCGCCTTCATGTTCGCCCGCGTCTACGCCTCCGACGTCGCCGCGGGGCAGAAGCACCTCGCCATCGACGTCATCCGCCGGCTGGTCGACCACCACCTGGCCCACCCGGAGCTCATCCCGGCCAGCTACCGCGACACCGCGGCCGAGCCGCTGACCCAGGTCGTGGACTACGTCTCGGGGATGACCGACCGGTTCGCCCTCGCGACGCACGACCGGCTGTTCGACGCCGACGCCTCGGCCCAGATGCGCCCGCTGCTCACCGAGCGCTGACGGCCGGGAGCCGCTGCGACGGCCTCCTGCCGGGCGATGAGGTCGTGCAGGTCCGGGTCGTCGAGCCCGGCGGCGATCGCCCGGGCGGCCGCCACCCCGCCCCGGGAGCCGGCCCGGGCCCGGTGCAGGTGCGCCCGGGCGAGCAGGGGCCGCATGCTGCCGTGCGCAGCGATGCCGACCAGCCGGTCGATCCTCGCCCGGTCCGCCTGCCCGGCGCCCGGGGCGGCGGCGCAGGCGGTGTCCAGCAGCCGGGCGTGCGGCCAGAGGTACCACGGGGCGGGGGCCAGGCCCAGGTCGCACCAGCGCCGGGCCCGGTCCGGATCGCCCTCGGCCAGCGCGAGGCGGGCATGCCCGTGGGCGACCGTCGCCATCCAGCAGTGGTCGTCGCTCTCCGCGGCCAGCACCCAGGCGTGGTCGAGCAGGTCCCGTGCGGTGCCGGCATCCCCCAGCCCGATGGCGGCCTCCGCTCGGAACGCCTCCGGCCACGGCAGGAACGCCGGCCAGGAGTCGTCGGCGAGCAGCGCCAGGGCGCGGTCGAGGGCGGGCACCGCGCGGGCGTGGTCGCCGCGCAGCACGTGCACCCGCCCGGCCATCGCCAGCGACCACGCCTGCTGCCGGGTGTCGCCCGCCCGCGCGGCCCGGCCCAGCGACTCGTCCAGGCTGTGCAGCGCCCCGCCGTGGTCACCGCCGTCGGTGAGGCACATGCCGCGCACCCCGAGGGTCCGGGCGGTCTCGCCGTCCCCGTCGGTGGCACGCCGGGCCTCGTCCAGCCACACCAGGGCCCGGTCGTGCTGCCCCCGCTGCACGCCCAGGAAGCCCAGCTCCCGGCACGCCGCGGCGACCAGCTCGCCGGCCTCGGCCGTGCGCGCCAGCGCGGCCGCCTCGTGCAGGAGCCCGCGCACCTCGGAGCCGCGCTCGCCGGCGCCGTGGACCCGTGCGCCCGCCAGGGCCAGGAGGGCGCCGGCGCGGACCGCCGGATCGCCGACACCGGTCGCTGCGGCAGCGGCCCGCTGCAGCTGGTCCAGGCCGCGGTCGACGGCGCCGGCCCGCATCGAGGCCCGTCCGGCGTCGAGGTAGGAGCGCACCGCAGCGGCGCCGGCCACCGGGAGCCGCGGGGAGGTCACCGGCCGGGTGGCCGCGAGGACCTCGACCGGCGGGGCGCAGCCGAGCTCCCGGCGGAACAGCTCGGCGCACCGGACCGCCTGGCGGCGTGCCCCCGCATGGTCCCCGGCCGCGCCGAGGCTGCGCACCAGGACCGCGTGGTGCCCGGGGTCGAGCGGGTCCAGGGCCACGGCCCGTGCGGCCAGCCGCGCCGCGACCCCCGCCGAGCCCCGGGCGAGCTGGTCGAGGGCGCACTCCACCAGCACCGTCCCGGTGCAGGTGCGGATCCGGCAGCGCTCCGCCGAGAGCCAGGCCTCGAACCCGGGCGCACCCGGCAGGCTCAGGCCCTCCAGGAGCTCCCGGCCGAACCCCGCCAGCTCCAGCGCCCGCGCGGACGGCCCGTCGGTGAGCTGCCGGACGTCGACGACGCTGCCGGGCGCGAGCCGGAGGGTCAGCGGATCGCCGTCCAGGGTGGCGGCGTCGCGGAGGACCCGCCGGAGCTCGCTGGTGTTCCAGCGCAGGGTGCCCGGCGGGTCCTGGGCCTCGGCGAAGAGCAGGTCCACCAGATGCCTCCGGGGGACCGGGCGGTCGGCCAGGGCGAGGTAGGCGAGCAGCGCCCACGCCTTGTTGCCCCGCGGCGGGGCGGCCGGGACGCCGTCCCGGACGAGGTGCGGCCGGCCCAGCAGGGCCACCGCGAGCCCGGCCATGGCCTCGCCTCCTCCGTCACCGGGACGGTAGCGGTCACGACGCCGGGGAGCGGGCGCCGACGAGCGCGGTCCGGCGGCGGTCGCGGCCGGGCCGTCCCCGCCGCCGTGCCGTCACGCTCCGGCTGCGGCCAGGGACCGGACGTCGGCGGTCGTCAGGCACTTGCCGCCGATGCCCCAGTCGCCGCTGGCGACCTCCTCGACGACGACCCAGGTGACCCCGCGCATCGCCTCGCCCTCGATGGCGACCATCGCGTCGGTCAACCGCTCGACGATGGCGTGCTTCTGGTCGGCCGTGAACACGCCCTCGATGACCTTGACGTTGACGAACGGCATGCTTCCTCCTCGGTCTGGCCGGCGGGGATGCCGGCAGGAGGAGGGTCCGGCCCCGGTGTGTGACGCCGCGTGTGACCGGCGGACGGCGGGCG
>NZ_SSXC01000114.1 GCF_021699055.1 Blastococcus sp. MG754426
GTGGTGGGGGGCGTGGCGAAGACCGCGTCGCTCGGCGGCGTCGCCAGGTAGGGGGCCGGCGGCAGCGGCGCGGGCGAACCCCAGCTGCGGCGGCCCGGTGCCGGGCGGGCCGGCGGCGAGGGCGGCGGCAGCGGGCGGGGACGCTCGGCGTCCTCCGCCTCGGGACGCTCGCCGGACTCGTCGCTCACACCGGGCTCCGGGTGGGTGCAGGGGAGAGCCCGGGGGACGACGGCCCCGCGCCGCCGTCGCCCGCCGCGGCCGCCCGGCGGCGCCGGATCAGGAAGTGCACGAGCCGGCGCAGGAAGAGCAGCGCGAGCAGCGAGGCGGCGCCGATGGTGATGGACAGGGAGATCGGCCCGTAGGCGGTGCTCTTCACCTGCATCTCGACGCGGTCGCCCAGCGGGGCGCCCGAGGGGGTCGTCACCTGCGCGGAGACGGTGAACCCGCCGGAGCGCCGCAGCTCGGTGGGCACCTGGAGCGTCGTGCGCTGCTCGGGCGCCAGGGTCTGCACGCCGATGTCACCGACGGCCAGCCCGCCGTTGGCCGGGGGGGCGACCTGCAGCCGGACGTCGACGGGGAAGGGCAGGGGGTTGTCCACGGTCAGCACCAGCGGCGCGTCGCTCGAGGCGAGGCTGTAGGTGCCGTCGGCCGGCGCGACCACGGTGACGCGCTCCTGGAGCCGCTCGAGGGTGGCGCGCGCATCGGCGGCCGCCGCCGCGAACTCCTCGGGGTCGTCCCGCCGCAGCACCGAGGCGGCCCGGGCGATCCCGGCGTCGTAGGGCTGCAGCGCCAGGTCGGCGTCGACGGGGATCGCCTCGGCGAGCTCCTCCCGCGCGGCGACGGCCTCGCCGAGGACCGCCAGCCCGGCCGGGTCGAGCGCGGTCTCCGGGTCGGCGTCGGCGAGCGATCCGGCGTCGGCGGCCGGGGCGGCACCGAGACCGGTCACGCTGCCCGGCTGCAGCCACGGCAGGCCTGCGGTGTCGGCGATCATCGCCCCGGCGCCCTCCAGCTCCGCGTCGACGTCGCGGGGCGGCGCGACGAGCACCGTCTGCTCGGTCCCCGGCGGCGCCTGCAGGGTCAGCGCCGCGAGCTCCGCCAGGTAGCGCTGCTCGGCGATGCGCGGGCCGCCCTGCACCACCTCGGCGGTGCCGACGACGGCGCTCAGCGTCGGGTCGGCGACGAGCACGTCCAGCACCCCCTCGTCGACCGCGACGGTGCTCCGGGCGACGGCGTCGGAGCCGTCCAGGCCCACGGCGGAGTCCCCGTCGGTGAGCGCCCCGCTGCCCAGGACGACCCGGTCGATGCCGCCGGCGCGCAGGGTGTCGAGGGTGGCGGCGTCGTAGGACCCGTCCGGCGACCACGCCAGGTCGGTGATCGGCGTGACGTCGAGGACGTCGGCGATGATCTCGGCCCCCGCCCCGGTGCCGGTCGGGGCGGCCGGCTCGGGGGGCGGCGTCGCGCCGTCGACGGCCGGGTCGCCGGTGACCGGCGGGGGCCCCGGTGGGTCGTGCGCGGTGCCCTCCGGCGTCCCCGGCAGGCTGCGGGTGACGACCGCGGGCAGGCCGGCGGCGTGCAGCCCGTCGGCGTCGACGTCGCCGTAGGGCAGCGCCACCACCGGCCGGGTCGCCACCACCGCGCGCAGCCGGTCGAGGTAGGCCCGTGCCGCCTCGGTGCCCGTCCCCGCGCCGGCGACGCCCGCGACGGCGTACGGCCCGTCCGCCATGCGCGCCAGCTCCTCGACGAGTGCCGGGTCGACCGCCAGCGTGACCGGCAGCGGCGCGGCGGGTGGCGCGTCCGGCTCGGCCCCGGGCTGCCCGGCGGGCAGCCGCTCGACCACGGCCAGCGCGCGGTCCAGCCGGCCGCCCTCGCGCACCGCCTCGACCAGCCCGTCGTCGACGAAGCCGCCGGCGGCGTCGCGGTGGCTCGGCTCGGACAGCGGCCAGAGCCAGGCCACCGTCGTCCGCGAGGACGGCACGACCGGTTGCTGGACGAGGAAGGTGGCCAGCTCGCCGACCCGGCGCTCCTGGTCGCCGTCCACGGTGCCGTTGACGTTGAACAGCACCGGGTACACGCCGTCCTGGTCCAGGCGCAGCTCGGCGGAGTCGAGCGCGTAGCTGAACTCCACGCTGCCGCCGGGGGCGAGCACCCCGGGCAGCGGCGCGAAGCCGGGCTGGACGGTGGTCGCGGTGTCGGGGTCGCTGACGGCGTCGGCCAGGTCGGGCCGGCCGGTGAGGACGTCGCCGCGCTGCAGCCGGGCGGTGAGCCCGGTGATGGGGTCCGGCCCGGTGTTGGTCAGCGTGCCGGTGACGGTGATCAGCGCACCCGGGGTGACCGTGCGGGGCTCGAAGCGGGCCACGTCGACGCGGACCGGCCGGTCGGCGGAGGTGGTGGCCCCGTCCGGGGCGCTCGGCGCGGGTGCCGCGGCCGCGGGGGGCAGGACGGACGCCGGGGCGAGGAGCGGCCCGCCGAGCACGAGCGCGCCCGAGAGCAGCGGGAGGAGCGCGGCCGCGCGCCGGGCGGTGCCCTGCCGGGCGGGAGCGGCGGCGGGGCGGCCACCGGCTCGGGTGGCAGCCGGCCGCGTCACGCGCTGTCGGCCAGGAGTCCGGGGGCGCGCTCGACCAGGGCACGCTCGTCGGCGTACGCCAGCCGGGTGCTGAGCTCCTCCAGCGGCACCCAGGCGACCTCGGTGACCTCGACGTCGGCGTCGGAGAGGGCGCCGCCGACCGCGCGCAGGAGGAAGTGGTGCACGGTCTTGTGCACGCGGCGGCCCTCGGCGACGAACCAGAAGTCGATGATCCCCAGCGGCGCGACCACCTCGCCGATGATGCCGGTCTCCTCGGCGACCTCGCGGACGGCGGTGTCCTCGGGGGTCTCGCCCGCCTCGATGTGCCCCTTGGGCAGCGACCAGAGGAGGCGACCGCGGCGGTCCGTGCGGCCGATCAGGGCGGCACGGGGCCCGGTCACGCCGTCGTCGGCCACCACCAGGCCCCCGGCGGAGGTCTCGTCGACCCGGCGCAGCCGGCGGCCCGGGCGCCCTCGCCCGCCCGTACCAGCCATGCCAGGAGGGTAGCGCGCTCCTTGCGGCTGCTCCGGGAGCCGCTCGTGCGGAGCCGGGCCGGGGCGGCTCCGCGCCCGCACTACGCTGGCTCGTCGTGTCCGCCACCCCGCCGAGCCGGCCCGACCCCGCGCCGGTGCCCCCGGCCGTCCAGGAGACCGTCCGCAAGCTCGTCGACGTCTCCCCCGTGCTCGTCGAGCTCGGCCGGCGGTTCGCCGCCGCCGGCTTCGAGGCCCACCTGGTCGGCGGCTCGGTGCGCGACGCCCTGCTGGCCGCGGCCGCCGGTGGCTCCGGCACGCCCGGTGACCTCGACGTCACCACGGACGCCCGGCCCGAGCAGGTGCTCGAGGTGCTCCGCGGCTGGGCCCGTTCCACGTGGAACACCGGCATCGCCTTCGGCACCGTCGGGGCCGACCTCGGCGGGGTGCGGGTCGAGATCACCACCTTCCGGGCCGACCGGTACGACCGCACCTCGCGCAACCCCGAGGTCGCGTGGGGCAACTCGCTCACCGACGACCTGGCCCGGCGGGACTTCACCGTCAACGCCATGGCGGTCTCCCTGGGGCCGGACCGCACGGTGACCGACCCCTTCGGCGGGCTCGGCGACCTGCTGGCGAAGCGGCTGCGCACGCCCGGTCCCGCCGTCGAGTCCTTCGCCGACGACCCGCTGCGCATGCTGCGGGCGGTCCGGTTCGTCGCCCAGCTGGGTCTCACCCCGGACGACGACGTCGTGCGGGCGATGACCGATCTCGCCGGCGAGCTCGGCCGGATCACCGCCGAGCGGGTCCAGGCCGAGCTGTCCAAGACCCTGCTGCAGGACTCCCCCCGGGCGGCGCTCGAGCTCTTCGTCGCCACCGGCCTCGCCGACGTGGTGCTGCCCGAGTTGCCGGCGCTCCGCATGGAGATCGACGAGCACCACCAGCACAAGGACGTGTACGCCCACTCGCTGACCGTGCTCGACCAGGCGATCGCGCTGGAGAAGGCGGATCCGGGAGCGCCGTCGCCGGACCTCGTGCTCCGGCTGGCCGCGCTGCTGCACGACATCGGGAAGCCGGCCACCCGCCGCCACGAAGCCGGTGGGCGGGTCTCCTTCCACCACCACGAGGTGGTCGGGGCCAAGCTGGTCCGCAAGCGGCTGGTCGCGCTCAAGTACCCCAAGGACGTCGTCGAGGCGGTGTCCCGGCTGACCTTCCTGCACCTGCGGTTCCACGGCTACGGCCGCGGCGAGTGGACCGACTCCGCCGTCCGCCGCTACGTCACCGACGCCGGCGACCTGCTTCCCCGGCTGCACAAG
The DNA here is from genome assembly GCF_021699055.1 of Blastococcus sp. MG754426. GTDB lineage: Bacteria > Actinomycetota > Actinomycetes > Mycobacteriales > Geodermatophilaceae > Blastococcus. Next base: position 4,350 of record NZ_SSXC01000114.1, read on the forward strand.
CTCGTGCGCTCGGACTCGACCACCCGCAACAAGCGCCGGGCCGCGGCGCTGTCGGCGACCTACGACTCGCTCGAGCAGCGGATCGCCGAGCTCGCCGCCCAGGAGGACCTCGCGCGGGTCCGCCCCGACCTCGACGGCAACGCCATCATGGAGCTCCTCGGCCTGGGCCCGGGGCCCGAGGTCGGCGCCGCGTGGCGCCACCTCAAGGAGCTCCGGCTCGAGCGCGGTCCGCTGGAGCGCGACGAGGCCGAGGCGGCGCTGCGCGCGTGGTGGGCCGAGCGCCAGGGCTGACGCCTCCGCCGCGGCCGGCTCCAGGAGGGGGAGGGCGGTGCCGAGATGACAGGTGTGCACCCGCAGCACCCCGACGACCCCGTGCGGCTGCCGGCGTCCCCGACCGGCCGGACGCCGCAGTGGGTGCTCGACGAGCTCGCCGGCAGCTCCGCGCCGGCCGCACCGCCACCGGGCCCACGACGCCGGCGCCGCGGCCGGTGGGTGGTCCCGCTCGCCGTCGCGGCGGTGGTGACCGGGACCGTGCTGGCCGACCCCCCGGTGTGGCCGTGGGCCGGGACCCAGGTCGCGCCCGGCGCCGCGGAGCCGCTCGCCCCCGCGCGCCCGACGGACCGGCCGACGCCCTCCGGCGCCACGACCCCGCTGGGCAGCGCCCCGCAGCCCCCGGCGGCCGCCGGCACGCACGCCTACGCGTCGGTGCAGGAGGACGGCGTGACGCCCGTCGCCTACGACCCCTGCCGGGAGATCCGCTACGTGCTCCGCCCGGACGGCGCGCCGCCGGGCACCGAGGGCATGGTGCACGAGGCGGTCGCCCGGATCGGCGAGGCGACCGGGCTCCGCTTCGTCCACGAGGGCCCGACCGACGAGCCCCTGGGCGGGGAGCGGGCACCGTTCCAGCCCGACCGCTACGGGGACCGCTGGGCCCCGGTGCTCATCGGCTGGGCGACCGAGGCCGAGGACCCCACGCTCGCGGGCGACGTCGTCGGGGCGGCCGGCAGCACCGCGGTCTCCCTCGGCGACGGCCCGCGCGTCTACGTGACCGGGACGGTGACGCTGGACGCCGGCCAGGCGCCGGAGCTCCTGAGCCGGCCCGGTGGCGCGGCCGCCCTCCGCTCGGTGGTGCTGCACGAGCTCGGGCACCTGGTCGGGCTCGCGCACGTGGACGACGACCGCGAGCTGATGTACCCGGAGGCGCGGCCCACGGTGCCCGACCTCGCCGACGGCGACCGTGCGGGGCTCAGCGCGCTCGGCCGGGGGCCCTGCGTCCCCGATCTCTGACCGGGCCGGCTCCGCGGCGGGTCATCCGCGCGTGCAGCAGCGCCGTGGCGAGGTACCCCGCGCCCACGACGGCGAGCGCCGGCCGCGAGACGCCGGACTCGGGCAGCGTGAACGCCCCGGCCACGAGGGCGGCGACGAAGCCGATGTTGACGAGGGTGTCGTAGACGGAGAACACCCGCCCCCGGTGGTCGTCGTCGATCGACTCCTGCAGCGTCGCGTCGACGCAGACCTTCACCCCCTGGCCCAGGAGGCCGAGGACGAAGCCCGCCAGCACGATCGCCGGGGGCTGCAGCAGCAGGCCCAGGGCGGCCTGGACCAGCCCGCCGGCGGCGAGGAGGGCACCGATCCAGGGCACCGTGCCGATGCGGCGCACGACCGGCGGGGTCAGGGCGGCGCCGGTGAGCGTGCCCGCGGCGATCGCGGCGGCGACCTGCCCGAGCCCCACCAGGCCGCCGGGGAACACGCCCCCCTCGTCGGCGAAGGTGTTCCGGTAGAGCAGCAGCGTCATGAGCGTGAGCAGGCCGAACCAGACGCGGTGCAGGCCGATGGCGGTGAGCGCGGCGGCGACCGGCGGGTGCGCCCAGGCGTGCCGGGCGCCGGCGACCATGCCGGACAGCACCTCCCCCACCGGCAGCCGCGCCGTGCGGGCCACGTGGTCGGGCCCCAGGTACGCGCGGGTGAACCCGGCGACGACGGCCGCGGCCGCGAGGTAGGGCAGGGCGGCGGAGAGGGCGACGGCCGCGTACCCGGCGTCGTCGGACCCGGTCAGCTGCAGGAGGGCCAGGGCGGCGCCACCCCCGACCACGGTGGCGACGGCGCCCGCCGTCGTCGACAGGGCGTTCGCCGTCACCAGCGCCCGCTCGTCGGTCGTGTGCGGGAGCCCGGCGGACAGCGCGGAGAGCACGAAGCGGTTCACCGAGAAGACGGCGAGCCCGGCGAGGTAGAAGGCCGGCCCCTGCACGCCCGTGAGCACCAGCGCGGCCACCGCGGCCACCAGCGCGGCGCGCAGCACGTTGGCGCGCAGCAGCACCTGGCGCCGGCTCCACCGGTCCAGCCACACGCCGGCGAACGGCCCGACGAAGGAGTAGGGCAGCAGCAGGACGGCGAAGCCCGCGGCGACGTCGACCGGGTCGGCGGCGCGCTGCGGGTTGAACAGCACCGTGCCGGCCAGCGCAGCCTGGAAGACGCCGTCGCCGACCTGCGACAGCAGGCGGGTGCCCAGCAGCCTGCGGAAGTCGCGGCGCGCCAGCAGGCCGCGCACCGTCGTCCCCGCCCCGGCCACGCCGTCACCCTACGAGCAGCAGCCGCCGTCCCCGCCGCCGCGCGAGGGGCAGCGGCCTCCGGCGCCGAGGTGGGGCACACTGAGAAGGATGTCGCCGGTGCCTCCTCCGCCCGAGCCCGAGTCCGGTCCGCCTGCGCGGCCCGCGACCGGGCGCCGTCGCGCCGGTGCGGTCCCCCCGCTCTCGGTCGGCGGCCTGGACGACGTGCGGGCGGGTGCCCTCCTCGTCGCGATGCCGGCGCTGACCGAGCCGACGTTCGCCGGGGCGGTCGTCTACGTGCTCGACCACTCCGACACCGGCACCCTCGGCGTGGTGCTGGGGCAGCCCAGCCAGGTCGAGATCCGCGACGTGCTGCCCGGGTGGTGCGATCTCGCCGTCGAGCCCGGTGTCTTCCACGTCGGCGGGCCGTGCGAGACCGACACGGCGCTCTGCCTGGCGACGGCGTCGCCCGGGGACGCGGTCCCCGGCCTGCGCCCCGTGGCCGGCGACGTGCACCTCGTCGACCTCGACGGGGAGCCGGACGCGCTCGCCGGGCAGCTCTCCGGCCTGCGGGTGTTCGCCGGCTACGCGGGCTGGTCGCCCGGCCAGCTGGCCGGGGAGATCGCCGAGGGTGCGTGGGCCTGCGTGCCGAGCCGCCCCGGTGACGTGCTCAGCGACCTCTCCGGTGCCGCGCTCTGGCGGCGGGTGCTGGGCCGCCAGCGCGGTCGGCTGGCCGTCCTCTCCACCGCCACCGCGGACCCCACCGTCAACTGACGTCCCTCGCGGCACGCGCCGGGCAGCGCGAACCGGCGTCGTCTGGTAGGAATGTGCCCGGGAAGGGGCGGTCTGGGGAAGAGGCCGCCCCTTCCCGCTTCTCGTGAGGCGGTGACGTCCCCCGCCCTAGAGGCCGAACGCCTCGGCGATCTCCGCGTGGTCCGCGGCCTCGGCGGTCTCCTCGGCCGTCGGCAGGGCCAGCCGGCGGCTCCCGTGCTCGGCGAGCGTGACCGTCACCTCGACCGCGCCCAGCGGGGTGCGGTACTGCACCAGGGTGCGATCGGCGTCGTCCACCGCGACGGAGCGCTCGTCCCGGAGGCGGTAGACCGTGGTGGGCCGGCCGTCGACGGCCTGCTCCCCCTCCCACCGGTACGGGCCGTCCAGGAAGGCCGCGGGCCGGTCGGGCCGCTCCGCGGCGAGGTTCTGCAGGACCTGCACCACGAGATCGAGCAGCGGCGGCTCGGGCTCACCGGACGACAGCGTCCGCCGCAGGTACGTCGCGTCGGGGGCCCCGGCGGCCGCCAGCGCCTCGGGGAGCCCGGGTACGTCGCCGGCCCAGAGGTCGTCGCGGTCGAAGAAGAGGGTGCGGGTGTCCCGGTCCTCGCCGGCCACCGTGGTCACCGCCTGGGCCTGGCCGACCGCGCGCCGGAAGTCGATCTGGCCGGTCAGCGTGAGCACCGCGTCGTCGCCGAAGGGCGCGGTCACGACGAAGTCGGCGCCGCCCTCCTCGTGGTTGCGGTGCAGCAGCTCGGCGAGGACGGCGGCGTCCTCCTCCGTGACCGGCTCCCCGGCCTGCCGCTCGCCGTCGGTGCACCCGGCCAGCAGGAGGAGGGCCAGCCCGGCCGCGCCCACCCGGGAGGCGAGCTGGCGGCGGGCGGGCATGGGGTCAGCGTAGGCAGCCGGTCGCCCCGGAGCGGGCCCGACGCGACGGGGCGACCGGCTGCCTACGCTGACCCCATGCC
>NZ_SSXC01000115.1 GCF_021699055.1 Blastococcus sp. MG754426
GGCTGCGGGCCTCCTGGCGGCGCAGCCAGCAGTACGGGGTGCCGCCGGACGAGGTGCTGCCGCGCTTCACCGGCTCGGTCGACACCGGCTCGCTGCTGTTCGAGTGCGGGTCGCAGGTGCTCACCGGGCTGCACGCGACGATCGCCGGCGAGCCGGTCAGCCTGATGGTCGCCGACCGCGAGGGTCTGGTCCTGCTGCGGCTCTGCGACGACGCGGGGATGCGGCGCTCGCTGGACGCGGTGCACCTCGCGCCGGGCTTCTACTACTCCGAGCGGCAGGCCGGCACCAACGGCCTGGGCCTCTCCCTGGCCGACCGCGCCCCCTCGCTGGTCCGGGCGGCGGACCACTACTGCGCCGAGCTGCGCGGCTACACCTGCGCGGCCGTCCCCGTGCTGGACCCGGTCAGCGGCGAGCTGGCGGGGTCGATCAACCTCACCACCTGGTCGGAGAGCTCCTCCGAGCTGCTGCTGGCCCTGGCCCAGGCCGCGGCCGGCGCGACGAGCGGGCTGATGCTGGCGCGCTCCACCGGGCGGCGGGCCGGATCGGCGCCCCGTGGCGAGGTCTTCCGGGTGGTCCCCGGGGCCGCCGACGAGGAGGACCCGTGCGTCTCCCCCGGGTGGCGGTCGGCCCTCGCGGCGGCGCGGGCGGCCGACGCCGCGGGCCGGGTGGTCGCCGTCGTCGGTGAGCCCGGGGTCGGCAAGTCGACGCTCGCCGTCCTGGCGCGGCGGCGGCGCCCGGGGCCGGGCCGTCGGGTCCTGCACGCCCGCGCCCCCGCCGACGACGGCGCCGCGGCCTGGCTGGAGCTGTGGACCCCGGAGCTGCGCGACCCCCGGGTGCACGTCGTCGTGTCGGGCACCGAGCGGCTGCCGGCGTGGGCGGCCGAGGAGCTCGCCGCCGCCCTGACCGCGGCGCGGCGGACCGACGGCCACCCGCAGCCGTTCGTCCTGACCAGCCGGGAGTACGCCGCGCTCCCCGCGCCGCTGGCGCTGCTCGTCGACGCGGTCGTCGAGGTGCCGCCGCTGCGCCTGCGCACCGAGGACGTGATGGCGGTGGCGCACGCCGTCGCCCGGGCCGAACGGCACCGCCCGGTCGGCTTCACCGCCCGGGCGGTGCGTGCGCTGACCGGCTGCCCGTGGCCGGGGAACACCCGCCAGCTGCGCCGGGTGGTGCGGGAGGCCGTCGCCCGCGCCGACGTCGTCGACGTCCACCACCTCGCCGCGGAGGTCCTCGACGGCGGCTCCCGGCCGCTGAGCCGCCTGGAGCGGCTGGAGCGCGACGAGATCGTCCGGTGCCTCACCGAGCCGGGCACCACGGTCACCCGCGCCGCGCAGGTGCTCGGCATCGGCCGCGCGACCCTGTACCGCAAGATCGCGCACTACGGCCTGGCGCTGCCTGACGCACCGGGCTGACCGCGGGCCGGCTCAGCGGTGGGCGGCCGCGCGGTGGCGGGCCAGCACGTCCATCCCGAAGTCGGCCGCGGGGTCGCGCCAGACCGAGTGCGCGTGGTCGGCCCCGCGCTGGGTGTTGTCCCACTCGACGAGCAGCCGTGGTCCCTGCACCCGGTAGTAGTGCGGCGCCCCAGGCTCCATGGGCCCGGCCCAGGCGACGTGCACCGCGTCGAGGACGGTGTCGTCGTCGTACCTCCGGGACGGCGACACCCCCTCGGGCACGCGGTCGAGGTAGGTGCCCAGCAGCGCCCGCAGCAGCCCGCGCTGCTCGGTGTCGAGCTCCGCGGCCGCGACGCCCTTCGGCTCGGCGCTGTAGGCGACGGCCGCGTGCTCGGTCTCCCCGTACCCGGAGGCCTCGTCGATCGCGTCGCTCACCGCCTGCAGCCTCGCCTGCTCGTCGTCGTCGGGGAACCGCGCGTCGCGCCAGATGCCGGCCAGCGGGACGACCCGGTCGCCCGGGGCGACGCTGGTGCGGTTGGCGGTGACCAGGTCCGACGGTGCCCGATCCAGCAGCACGGCGCGGCCGGCCAGGTCCGGCGGCAGCGAGCGGACCAGGTCGCGGGCGAGGTCCTCCACCCGGCCGAGCGGTCGGTTCACCGCGCCACCGAGCAGCGGGGACGCCGCCGGGTCGGCGCCCAGGAAGCACGGCGTGGTGGCGACGACGGCGCCGTCGACGACGAGGTTGTTCAGCGACACGTGGTGCCCGCCGAACCGCCACCCCCACGTCCCCCGCCCGCCGGGCTCGCCGAACACCCGAAGGTGGTAGAGCCCCGGGTCGCGGCCGCGGTCGCGATCGAAACGGGCGACGAAACCCTCGGCCTGGTCGAGCACGTTCTCCAGGCCGATGACCGTCGCGACGGTGACGTACGCGGGCGTGGACAGCCCGGAAGCCACCAGGCGCATTGCGGCCCGCTGCTGCGCCGGCCGCTGGGCGTGGAAGGTCAGCCCGCCGTGGTCGGTGGGCGTGTAGAACCAGCGCCGGCGCTCGGCGTCCGACGCGTCGTCGGCAGGAACGGCGCCCGAGGCCACCCGACGCTGCTCCGCATCCAGCCCGTCCAGCCAGGTCGCCGCCGCCTCGGCCATCCGGCGGGCCACCTCACGGGCGGGGCCGTCGTCCGTGGGGGGCTGCGCACCTGCCATGCAGCGATGCTCCCCCCGGGCCCGGCTCCGCGCCGGTCGGGCCCCGCCGTCGGGTCAGCGCCCGGAGACCCGCAGCAGGGACCTGCGGGCCGCGACACCGGTCCGGTCGGCCCTGGCCGACCGGCGGTCGCGCCGCTCTCCTGGCAGCCATGACCACGATCCAGGCCCAGCCCTCCTCCAGCCCTTCGCCCCCGCGTCCGGGTGCCCTGCTGATCGACGAGGTGATGCCCCGGTTCGACGCGAACGTCGTCCAGCACGTCGTCGTGAACGCAGACCCGCGCCATACCTACCGGGCCGTGCTGGACGCCGACCTGATGGACGACCGGCTGACCGGGCTGATGGTCTCCGCCCGGGACCTGCCGAACCGGCTGCGCGCCGGGACGCGTTCCGGGGAGGGGCCGGCGGACGGGGCCGAACCCGGCGCCCGCCCCAGCTTCCGCATGGGCGACCTCGCCGGCGCCGGGTCTGGCTGGGTGGTGCTCCGGGACGAACCCGGGGTCGAACTGCTCGCCGGTCTGGTCGGCCGGTTCTGGCAGCGGGACTACGGCATCGTGCCGGTCACCGCCGAGGAGTTCCTGGCGTTCGACCGCCCCGGCTACGCCAGGACGCTCGCCGGCCTGGTGCTGCACCCGTACGGCGAGGGCCGCACGCTGCTGACCTACGAGAGCCGCACCCGCTGCACCGACGACGCGGCCCGGCGGCGCTTCGCCGCCTACTGGCTCGTCCTGCGGCCCTTCGTCCGCCTGATGCTGCGCGGCGCCCTGGTGTCGATGAAGCGCCACGCCGAGCACGGCCGGTCCCCACGGCCGACGACGAGCTTCGCGCCGCTGGGACCGGTCGGGTCCGGCACGGAGGACGCCCCGCCGTCGGGCGGCTGAGCGGCGCCGGCCCCGGTGCAGCCGCCCCGGGGCCGGGTCACGAGGCCACGGGGCGGATCTCCGCCCGGTCGGCCCCGCCGGTGGACAGCACCGCAGCGGTGGTGCGCCGGGCCGTCTCGAAGACCGCTGACCGGCGCCCGGCGTCCATGACGTCCGGCCCGATGACGGCCAGGTCCTCCGGGGTCGGTGCGAGCACCCGGACCCGGCTCCCGGCGGCGGTCAGCCGGTCGACCTCCTTCTCGAGGCGCCGGGTTGCGTAGGCCCGGAGCGTGCCCTCGAGCCGTGCCCTCGCCCCCCGGCGGGGGTCCCGGCCGGCGAACGCCATGGGCGCCAGCACCACCACCTCGTCGAGGCGGTCGCGGACGAGCACGTCGGCGTTGGTGACCGACACCCCACCTCCGTCGACGTAGCGCCGCCCCGCGATGGCCACCGGCGGGTAGTACCCGGGTGCCGCGCACGAGGCCATGACCGCCTCCGGGAGGGCTGCCGCGGGCGAGCCCGGCCGGCCGAAGACGACGCGGCGCCCCGAGTCGAAGTCCATGGTCACCACCCAGGTCCGGGGCCGATCGGGCCACCCCGCGCCGCCCTGGTGCTCGGCCACGAGCTCACCGACCGGCCGCACCGAGCCCCGCCCGCGCGGCGCGAGAGCGGCCGCGGTCGTCATGAGCGTGTGCCGGCCGGGGCTGCCCAGGGCCCGGGCGGCCAGGGCCAGGTTGCCGGGCAGCAGGACCGGGAACGGGACGTCCCCGACGGCGCGGTGCACGTGGTCGTCGACGTCCAGGGCGTTCACCGGCTCCGTGCCCTCCACCTCCACGCTGCCGCCGGAGAGCCGCCGCACCATCCGCTGCGACGGCACCCCGCAGCCGATCAGCGCGGCGAGCACCGATCCTGCGGAGGTGCCGACGACGACCTCGACCCCCGCGGGGTCGTATCCCTCCACCTCCTGGAGGGCCACGAGGGCGCCGAGCGCCCACGCGCCTCCCAGGGCGGCGCCGGCCCCGATCACCAGACCCCGGCGCGCCGCCGGGTCCGCCGGCAACCGCTCGGTGGCCGGGCCGCGCGGCTCGCCGGTCGCTCTCAGCACGAGGGCACCTCCTCCGGTCGGCTGCCGTGCCACCAGCGTCCCGCCGGGCGGGCGGACCGGCCGGAGGACAACGGCTGCCGTCGCGCGCCGGGGGTCCCGGGCCGGCCGGGCCGGTCGGCCTCTCAGGGAGAGGCGTGCAGCAGGCCGAACGTCGCACCGGCGGGGTCCTCGGCCACGGCGAAGGGCATGCCCGACACCGTGGTCACCGGTACCAGCACCGTGCCACCGAGTTCGCCGACGCGCGCGCACGCCCGGTCGAGGTCGGCCACCCCGAAGTAGGCGAGCCAGTAGCTGGGCACCTCGGCCGGGACCGCGGCGGGCATCGCCAGCAGCCCGGCGACCGGTTCGCCGGCCCGTTCGAACACCCGGTACCCGTCGGCGGGCGGTCCCGCCGTCCAGCCCATGAGCACCGTGTAGAACGCCTCGCTGGCCGCGGGATCGCGGGTCTGGATCTCCACCCAGGCCACCGCGCCCGTCACCCCTCGGGCCGGTGCGGGGCCGCCGGAGGGCTCGATCAGGCCGACCACCGCACCGGCGGGGTCGGCCACCACCGCGATCCGGGCACCGCTGGGCACCTGCGTCGGGGGCTGCAGTGCCGTCGCACCCAGGTCGCCGGCCCGCTCGAGCGCATCGGCCGCGTCCGCGACGCCGAAGAACGGCACCCAGGCCGGGGCCGGGCCGCCCGCCGCCTCCGGCGCCATCATGCCCGCGACCGGGCCGGCGCCGACCGAGCCGACCACGTACCGGCCCACCGGGGTGTCGGCGGACTCCAGTCGCCAGCCGAGCAGGTGGGCGTAGAAGGAGGCCGCGACGTCGACGTCGGGGGTCGTCAGATCGAGCCAGGCGACCGTCCCGACGGTGGCGAGGTCAGCGGGCAGCGGCACCCCCGGGACCAGCGGCGCACGGTTCGGGCCGGGGCGGTCCGTCCCACGCGAGGGTCGATCCGGTGACACCCAGACCCCGCCAGTACTCGTTGGGCGCGTCGTCGGTCCTGGCGAACCAGATGAACGGGCCGACCAGGAGGAAGAGCCCGGGGAAGGACCACACCCCGGTCAGCGCGCTCACCGGCTGCTGATGACCCCGCCGCTCGTAGAGCTGGCCGACCTCGTTGCTGAGCAGGAACGGGGAGACGATGCCGAAGACGATGCTGATCAGGAGGGCCAGCACCCCGCCGAGCCCCTGCCCGCTGTGCCGGCGCATCTCGTCGTGCACCTGGTGGTAGCAGACGAAGGCCCAGATGCCCAGCGTGACGACCACCAGCAGGATCGTCGTGCCCGTCGGCCGCATGCGCCCGGGCTCACCGGTCGGCCGCGGGAACAGGGCGTCGTCCGGAACGCCCGGCACCGCCCCGGGACCCGGCTGCTGCGGGATCCTGGGCTGCTGCCCGGACGCGGCACCGGGGGCCACCGGCCCGCGCGGCGGCGGAGGGGGCGTCGACTGCGGCGAGGTCATGGTCCTCCTCGTTCCCGGACCAGGGGCCTGCTCACGTCGTCCGGGGCCCCCCGGCGCGTGCCGTGGCCAGCCCGGCGCCGAGCACGACGATCCAGAGGACGACGGGGTAGACGATCCAGCGCTCCACCCCGCCCTCGCCGAGCCGGTCGAAGACGGCCAGGTCGCCCAGGAACGTGTAACCGACCAGGAAGGTCAGGGCGACGCCGCCGAACACCACGTGCAGCGGGCGCAGGACCCGGGCCGACAGCCGGGCGGTGGCGATCGCCGCGACGCCGCCGCACAGGAAGGTGGCGAGCGAGACCAGCTGGTGCACCGCCATCACCGTGTTCCCCGGGAAGACGCCGACACCGATCATCCCGATGCCCAGCCCCAGCACCGGGACGGTCGCCACGAGGCCTGCACGGGAACGGTGCAGGAGCACCGCGGCGACGGCGATGAGGGCGCCCGCGACGACCATCGTGGTGTTGAAGATGGCGGCCGAGGGCTGCCGCACGACGTCGTCGGGCCGCATCGCCGCCAGGTCGCTCACCGTGTTCCGGTGCAGGTCGTAGACCGCCGGGTAGAGCGCCTCCGCGGTCATGATGGCGAGCACGACGGCCGAGCCGGCGACCACCAGGAGCAGCCCGGCGACGCGGCGGTCGGCGGACCGCACCGGCACGCCGGCGGCCGGCTCGGGTCGGTGGCGGGTGTCGGTCATGGCACGGGTCCTCCTCGGGTGGCGGTGGCTGAGGCCGCACCCACCGTGCCCGGCCGGCCGGCCGGGGCGCAGGGCCGGACGACCCACGCCGACGGGACGGTCCGCCCCTCGGGTCCCCCACCTGCGCGCGTCTCAGGCCCCGACCGCCTCCGGAGGCAGGCCCTCGTCGTGCCGGTGGGTGCCCAGGTGCAGCAGCAGCGCGCCGTCCCGGTCATGGGGCGTCGCCCCGGGAGCACCCTGGTCCGGGGTGCCGTAGGCCCCGGTGGCGCGCCGGCCGAGGGCCACGATCACGAGCAGCTCGACGACCAGGCCGGCGGTGATGACGAGCAGCCACTCCATCCCGTCCCCCTGCCGTCGCCCCCCGGGGGCGGGAGCGGCGAGGCTCCCGGCCCTCCGCGTGCAGTGTCGACCGGCGCCCCCCGGCCCGGACCGGGTCTTTCGGTCCCCGCACCCGGGCCCGGCGCCACACGGAGGCGTGACCTGGGGCCGCAGCGCCCGGAGGCCGCGCCGGCGACTCTCGGGACAGCCCACCGGACCGGCGACCGCAGGCCCCTGCGCCGCCCCCGGCGCCCGCACGGAGGGAGCCCCCGCTGCCATGCGATCGCACCCCACGGCCCCGGCGGCGCGCCGGTGGCGTGACCTCTCCCCCCGGCGGCGCGCCCTGCTCGTCGCCCTGGGTGCCGTGCAGCTCGCCCTGGCGGCCGCCGCCTGGACCGATCTCGCCACCCGTCCGGCCGGCCGGGTGAACGGCAGCCGCCGCCGGTGGGCGGTCGTCATCGCGGTCAACTGGGTGGGGCCGCTGGCCTGGTTCCGGTGGGGGCGGCGCTCCGCGGGGTGACGGCTACCGCAACGGAGCTGCGTCCCTCGCAGCAGGGCCCCCGTCCGGGCTGCGTGGTGCCGGTCAGCGCGTCCAGCGGCGCACCGACGTGCGCCGGGCCGCCTTCCAGGCGTCGGCGAGGCGGCGCCGGTGCCCCGCGCCGCGGGCCTCCTCGAGCGCGTGCAGGCGGCCGTAGAGGAACGCGGCACCCGTGGACGGGGTGGTGGCCGCGAGCTCGCGGAGCCGCTGCCGGGTGAGGACGGAGTCCTGGTGCTCCCCCAGCGCCTCCTGCAGGGTCTCCATCGCCCGGGCGAACGCGGCCGCGTCGTCCCCGAAGACGCGCTCGACCGACTCGCCGGCGTAGCGCGCCGCCTTCGCCTTCTTGCGCGCCGCGTGCAGCAGCTCATCGCGCGCGGGCCCGGTCGGGTGCGCGTCGGCCTGCTCCACCAGCCGGCGGACGGCGGTGAAGCTGCGGCCCACCAGGCGCGGCAGCTCCTCCTTCGCCCGGCCGGCGGCGCGGTCGGTGGTGGGTGGGGCCCCGACCAGCTCGTCCAGGGCCGCGAGCAGCCGGTGGTAGCGCTCGCCGTCCAGGTCGGCCAGCAGCCGGTCGTGCGCTGCGCGGTGCGCCCGGCCGAGCTCGGCGAGCACCTGCTCGGCGGCGGGCCCCGCTTCGTCATCGGCAGCCAGGACGGCGGCCACCCGGTCCCGCAGCACCTCCGCGTCCCGCGCCGCCCCGAGCTCCGCCGCGAGCCACGTCAGCTCGCCGCGCAGCGGCCGGACCACCGCTGCCTCGAACAGCGGGGCGAAGGTGGTGAGCGCGCTGCGCAGCCGCCGGGTGGCCACCCGCATCCGGTGCACCGCGTCGGGCAGGTCCAGGCGGGCCGGCAGGTCCTGGGCGCGGATCTGGTCCACCTGCTCGCGCACGTGGGCCAGGACGACGGCACCGGCCGCCGACCTGGCCTTCAGCTTCTCGGGGCGCCGCGCCGCGGCCCCCCGGGCGTCCCCGCCCAGGACGCGGTGCAGCGCCGACGCCGCCGGCCCCGCCGTCAGCCCGCGCTCCCCCAGCC
>NZ_SSXC01000116.1 GCF_021699055.1 Blastococcus sp. MG754426
CGGCCCTGCAGGCGCCGGGCTCGGTGGGCCTGGCGGCCTACCTGTCGGGCAGCTCGAGCAGCCCGGTCGCCGTCCGGTTCGACGACCTGCAGGTCACCGCGGTCGAGTGAGGGAAGCCGGGGGCCGGTTCCGCGAGGGAACCGGTCCCCGGCAATGCGGTCAGCCCGCGGTGACCGTGGGGGTGACCGAGCGTCATCTCAGTCACCTCGTGGGGGGACCCGATGTCCGCCGGTCCCCTGATCAGGTGATCGTCAAGGCCATGACGCACTGTCATGGTCACTGCCGGTACTCGACGACGGCATCCAGGGGGAGGCCGCCGCTCTCGGGTCCTGGCACACGGGGGAATCCGGCATGTCCACGTCTTCGCGCCCGACCCGGCGCGCATCCGCTCGCGCCATCGCGGGCGTCGTCAGCCTGCTGCTGGCGGCCGGCAGCCTGGCGCTGCTGCCCGGCGCTGCTCGCGCCGACTCCGCTCCGCTGACGCCCTCGCCGGCCACGCCGACGACGGTCACCGCCGACGCCCTGCCGACCGTGCAGATCAACGGTGTCGCGTGGGCGCAGGCCATCGTCGGCAACACCGTCTACGTGGGTGGCTCGTTCACCAGCGCACGGCCGGCCGGCGCACCCGCCGGGACCGGCGAGACGCCCCGCGGCAACCTGCTCGCCTACGACATCCGCACCGGCGAGCTGATCACCTCGTTCGCTCACGACCTCAACGGCCAGGTGCTGGCCGTCGCGGCCTCGCCGGACGGCTCCCGGGTCTACGTCGCCGGCGACTTCACGGCCGTCGACGGGCACACGCGCCGGCGGGTCGCCGCCTTCGACACGGCGACCGGTGCCCTGGTCGAGGGGTTCGCCCCGGCGATGCAGAGCCAGGTGCGGGCCATCGCGGCGACGGACGACACCGTCTACCTCGGCGGCAGCATCACCGCCGTCGGCGGCGTCAGCCGCAGCAGGCTCGCCGCGGTCACCGCGGCTGACGGGAGCCTGCTGCCGTGGGCCCCTGTGCCGGGCGGCGCGCGCACGAACGGCAACGACCAGGTCATGGCGCTGGCCATCGCCGGCACGGGGGAGATCATCGCCGGGGGGCGCTTCGACACCATGAACGGTGTCAAGGCCACCGGCGTCACCGCCCTCGACCCGGTCTCCGGCGTCACCAGGCCCTTCGCCATCAACCAGCGGCTGACCAACCAGGGGGCCGACTCGGCCGTCTACAGCCTGAGCGCCTCGGGAGACCTGGTCATCGGAACCGCCTACGACTTCGGCGGCCCCGGCAACCTCGAGGGTTCCTTCGTGGTCCGGGCCGACGGCGGTGCGATCGTCGAGATCAACGACTGCCGCGGCGACTCCTACTCCAGCCACGTGAGCGGCGGCGTCGTGTACGTCGCCAGCCACAGCCACGACTGCCGCAACATCGGGGGCTTCCCCGAGCAGAGCCCGCAGGTGTTCAAGTTCGGCGTCGCCTTCACCCTGGAGCCCACCGGCACCGTCGGTAACGCGACGATCGCCAACGGCAACTTCCGCGGTCAGCCCGCCGGCTCCCTGCTGCCCTGGTTCCCCACCATGACCCCGGGCGACTACACCAAGCAGTACCAGGCAGGGTGGTCGGTGACCGGCAACGGCCGGTACGTCGCGTACGCCGGTGAATTCCCCCGGGTCAACGGCGTCGGCCAGCAGGGACTCGTGCGCTTCGCGCTGCCCGACACCGCGCCCAACGCGGTCGGCCCGGCGGACGCGGGCTTCACGGCCGCCGCCACCTCCCCGGCGCCCGGCCGGGTGACTGTGGACTGGACCGCGACGTCGGACCAGGACAACGCCAACCTCGTCTACCGCGTCGAGCGCGAGGGGGAGGCCCTGCCGGTCGCGGAGACCGTCCAGGCCTCCACCTGGTGGGACCGCCCCGCGATGCAGGCCACTGACGCCGGCGTCAGCGGCAGCCTGCGCTACCGCGTCACCGCGACGGACCCGTTCGGCAACAGCGTCGCGACCCCCTGGGTGGGCGTCGAGGTCGCCGCTGCCACCGGCGGCGAGACACGGCCCTACGCCGAGGTCGTCCGGGCCGACGGCGCATCGTCGCACTGGCGGCTCGGCGAGCGGTCCGGCAGCGCCGGGGACTCGATCGGCACCGCTCCGATGACGGTCGGGTCCGGCATCACCCGGGGCGCCGTGGGTGCGATCGCCGACGACACCGCCTACTCCTTCGACGGCGGCTCGACGGCCTCCCTGGCCACCGGAGCCGCGCGCACCGTGCCGAACACCTTCACCCAGGAGGCGTGGTTCCGGACCACATCCGCAACAGGGGGGCGCATCACGGGCTTCGCCAACCGGGCCACCGGTAGCAGTTCCACGTACGACCGGCAGGTCTACCTCGACTCCCGCGGTCGGCTGAACTTCGGCGTCTCGGTGCCGGTCTGGTTCTGGACGACGCAGCGGACGGTGACCAGCGACGCCTCGTACAACGACGGCACGTGGCACCACGTCGCCGCCACCATGGGCCCGGCGGGCATGGCGCTCTACGTGGACGGCGTGCTGGTCGGATCGCGCAGCGACACGACCAGCGGCCGCTCGTACAACGGCTACTTCCGGGTCGGCAGCGACCGCGCGATGTCCGGGTCGAACACCTTCGACGGCTTGATCGACGAGGTCGCGGTGTACCCGAGCGCCCTCTCTGCCCAGCAGGTCGCCGCCCACGCCGCTGTCGGCGGGGTCGGCGTGGCCTCGAACATGCCACCGACGGCTCGGATCCGTGCGACGACCGCCGGTCTGACCGTGACGCTCGATGGTGGCGGCTCGGCCGACGGCGACGGCAGCGTGGCCGCCTACGACTGGGACTTCGGCGACGGGGAGCGGGGCGCCGGCGCCACGGCGACGCACACGTACGGCGCTGCGGGGAGCTACGTCGTCACGCTGACCGTGACCGACGACCTGGGCGCCACCACGGTCGCGAAGACGCTGGTCACCGTGGCTCCGGTGCGCGTCAACCAGGCCCCGGTGGCGGCGTTCACGGCGGGCGGTCGCGACCTCGTCGTCACGGCCGACGGCTCGGCCAGCGACGATGCCGACGGGACCGTGGCCACCCACTCCTGGGATTGGGGCGACGGCTCCCCGGCCGGCAGCGGCGCCAGCGCCACGCACACCTACGACGCGGCCGGCACGTACACCGTGACGCTCACGGTGACCGACGACGAGGGGGCCACCGGGTCGACCTCCCAGGAGGTGACCGTCACCGCGCCGGTCCCGACCGCCCCCATCGCCAAGGACACCTTCGCCCGGTCGGCCACCGGCGGCCTCGGCACTGCGGACGTCGGCGGCGACTGGACCGTCACCGCCGGTGGCCCGCGGCAGTCGGTCGCCGACGGCGCCGCCGAGCTGGCTCTCCCGGGCGCCGGCAACAACACCGGCTCGCACCTCGCCTCGGTGAGCACGGCGAGCGCCGATCTCCGCAGCGAGTTCACCCTGTCCTCGGTCCCCACCGGGAGCGGCACCTTCGTGTACCTGACCGGCCGCCGGGTCGGTGCGGGGGAGGAGTACCGGGTGCGGGTGCGCGTCGCCGCCGACGGCGGGGTCCACCTGGTCCTGTCGCGGGTGACCGGAGGCGCCGAGGGCTTCCCGGGCGGCGAGGTGCGCGTGCCGGGGCTGACCTGGACGCCGGGCACCACGCTCGCGGCGCGGGTGCAGGTCTCCGGCACCGGGCCGACGACCGTCACGGCCGCGGTGTGGGTCGCCGGGGAGGCCGAGCCGGCCACCCCGCAGCTGACGCGCAGCGACACGACCGCGGCGCTGCAGACCCCGGGCTCGGTGGGCCTCTCGGCCTACCGCCCGGGCAGCGCGACGGCGGCCACGGCGGTGCGTTTCAGCGCCTTCCGCGTGGGGCTCGTGGGTGCCGGTGCGCACACCAACCTCGCGCCGACGGCCGCGTTCACCGCGACGACCGCCGAGCTCTCCGTCGCGGTGGACGCGACGGGGTCCACCGACGCCGACGGCCGTGTCGCCCGTGCCGACTGGGACTTCGGGGACGGCGCGACGGGCTCCGGCCCGACCGCGACGCACACGTACGCGGCGGCGGGCACCTACGCCGTCGTCCTGACCGTGACCGACGACGAGGGTGCCACCGCGACCACCACCCGGTCGGTGACCGTGACCGCGTCGGCGGCGCCGCCGGTGGAGGAGCCGGCGGAGCAGATCGCGGCGGACACCTTCGAGCGCTCGGTGACCGGTGGGCTGGGCGCCGCCGACTCCGGCGGGCCCTGGACGCCGGTGGCCGGTGCCGGTCGCCAGTCGGTGGCCGACGGTGCCGCGGTCCTGGCGGTGGGCCCGGGCAACAACGCTGCTTCGGTCCTCGCCGGCGTCTCCGCCGCGGACGTGGACGTTCGGGCCACCGTGTCGTTCTCGCGGACGCCGGCCAACGGCAGCGGCGCCTACGCCTACGTGACCGGTCGCCGGGTCGACTCCGCCCAGTACCGGGCACGGGTGCGGGTCCTGCCCGGTGGCGACGTCGGTGTCTCGCTGGTCCGCGAGGCCGACGGCGTGGAGGCGACGCTCGGTTTCGTGACGCTGCCCGGGCTGACCTACACCGACGGCATGCCGCTCCAGGTCCACCTGCGGGTGACCGGCACGGGCGCGACGAACCTGGAGCTGACGGTGTGGGCGGCAGGTGCCGAGCAGCCGACGGTCCCGACGCTGTCGCGCACCGACTCCACCGCGGTTCTCCAGTCGCCGGGCGCGATCGGCCTGGCCGCCTACCTGTCGGGAAGCTCGACCAGCCCGGTGCAGGTCCGCTTCGACGACCTCCTGGTCACCGCGGCGCGCTGAGCCACCGGCGCGACGCCACGTGCCGGGCCGGCTCTCGCAGCCGACCCGGCACCGTGCTGGCCGGTGCAACCCTTCCTGCTGACAGGCCGTCACCGTGGCCGGCGAACAACGTGTTGCGAAAGCGCAGATGCACCGCATCGGGTGATCGCCACCATGTACGGAAAGTGACATGGTGCACCCCGACTGCGCTCCCCGCTCGTGGGTCGCGAGGGCACACCACCAGTTCGGGGAGACGACCTGATGCGCGCACCCACCAGCACGGTCGGCCGCCGGGTGCTGACCGGCGCGATCGGCCTGATCCTCGCTGCCGGGTCGCTGGCGCTCGTGCCGGCCTCGGCCCGCGCCGACTCCGCGCCCGTGGCGCCGTCGCCGGCCACTCCGGTCACGGTCACCGCCGACGCGCTGCCGACGACGCAGATCGACGGCGTCGCCTGGTCCCAGGTGGTGGTCGGGGACACCGTGTACGTGGCCGGACGGTTCTCCCGCGCCCGGCCGGCGGGTGCGGCCCCCGGGACGCAGGAGACCGTACGGAACAACTTGCTGGCCTACGACATCCGGACCGGCCGGCTGGTCACCTCCTTCGCGCCCGACCTGAACGCCCAGGCGCTGGTGGTGACCGCGTCCCCGGACGGCTCCCGGATCTACGTCGGCGGGGACTTCACGCGGGCGAACGGTGAGGTCCGCAACCGGGTCGCCGCCTACAGCACCGCCACCGGTGCGCTCGTCCCCGACTTCCGCCCGAGCGCCAGCAGCTCGGTCCGGGCCATCGCCGCCACCGACAGCACGGTCTACCTCGGCGGCACGTTCACCGCGATCGGGTCCCAGAGCCGGCACCGCCTGGCGGCGGTGACCGCCGCCAACGGTGCGCTGCTGCCCTGGAACCCCGTCCCCGGTCCCGGCCCGGTGCTGAATCGCAACAGCAGCACCGGCACCAGCGACGTCGTCCGCGCCCTCGTCGTCACCGGCGGCGGCTCGCAGGTGGTCGCCGGTGGGCACTTCGACACCCTCAACGGCGTGAAGGCCACCGGTGTGGGTGCGCTGGACGCGGTCACCGGGGCGACCAGGCCGTTCGCCGTCAACCGGCTGATCACCAATCAGGGCGTCAACGGCGCCGTCTACGACCTCACCACCGACGGCGCCAGCGTCTACGGCGTCGCCTACGACTACTTCGGCCCCGGCAACCTCGAGGGCGCGTTCTCGGCCGCCGCCGACGGCGGGGCGGTGAACTGGGTCAACGACTGCCACGGGGACAGCTACTCCGTGCACCCCATGAACGGGGCGCTATACCTCGCGGGTCACCCGCACGTCTGCGCCAACATCGGCGGCTACCACGAGCACAACCCGCGCGTGCACCGCTACGCCACCGCGCTGAGCCTCCAGGCGACCGGCACGGTGGGCACGGCCACCCTCTTCAACAGCCGGGTGATGCCGGATGGGACCGTGGTCCACAAGAACGACACCGGTGGGTACCCCTCCAGCGGGACCCTCCTGCAGGGCAAGCCGGCGCCGTCCCTGCTGAACTGGTTCCCCACGATGTCGCCGGGCACGTTCACCGGCCAGGGGCAGGCCGGGTGGAGCGTCGCCGGCAACGACACCTACGTCGTCTACGGCGGGGAGTTCCCGCGGGTGAACGGTGCCGCGCAGCAGGGGCTGGTGCGGTACGCGCTGCCCTCGGCCGCCCCCAACCGGATCGGCCCCG
Organism: Blastococcus sp. MG754426; assembly: GCF_021699055.1. Lineage (GTDB taxonomy): Bacteria > Actinomycetota > Actinomycetes > Mycobacteriales > Geodermatophilaceae > Blastococcus. The sequence goes on from NZ_SSXC01000116.1 coordinate 6,512, forward strand.
ACGGCACCGGATTGGCCGTCGCGGCCGGGTCGCCACTGGGTGGCATGGCGCGGATCAGCTGGACCTCGGTGAACGACCGGGACAACGAGCACCTCACCTACCGGGTCTACCGGGACGGCGAGACCGCCCCGGTGCACGAGACCACGCGGTCCTCGCTCTGGTGGCGCACGCAGCCGATGGGCTTCGTCGACCTCGGGGTCGCGGCGGGTGCTCACACCTACCGGGTGAGCGTCGTCGACGCCTTCGGCAACCGGGCGGACTCGCCCTGGGTTCCGGTGGAGGTCGCGGCCGGTTCCGTCCTGCAGCGCGACTACGCGGACACCGTGCGGGCCGACGGTGCGCAGCACTACTGGCCGCTGGGCGAGCCATCCGGGGACACCGCCCTCGACCACGCCGGCGCCTCGGACCTCACCGTCGGCACTGGCGTGAGCGGAGGGCAGGAGGGCGCCATCGCGGGCGACCCCGACACCGCGTACCGGTTCGACGGCACGAGTGCGGGCCTCGCCGCCACCCGTACCGCTGTCGCGGGCCCGGGCACGTTCACCGTCGAGGCGTGGTTCCGCACCACGTCGACGGCGGGCGGCAAGATCGTCGGCTTCGGTTCCGCGAGCACCGGCACCAGCGGCAGCTACGACCGGCACGTCTACCTCGACGCCGAGGGGCGGGTGCTGTTCGGCGTCTACCCCGGCGCCATGCGGACGGTCAGCAGCGCGTCCTCCTACAACGACGGGCAGTGGCACCACGTCGCCGCCTCGCTGAGCCCTGCCGGCATGGCGCTGCACGTGGACGGCGAGCTCGTCGGGTCGCGGACGGACACGACGTCGGCGCAGGCCTACAACGGCTACTGGCGGATCGGTGGGGACACCAGCTGGTCCGGCAGCGCATGGTTCGACGGCCTGGTGGACGACGTGGCCGTGTACCCGACCGCGCTCAGCACCGGTCAGGTCGCCCGCCACGTCGCCGTCGGCTCCGGGGCCGTCGCTCCCGTCCCGCCCTCGGCGGTGTTCACCTCCTCGGTGACCGACCTCGCCGTCTCCGTCGACGGCTCCGGCTCGACCGATCCGGACGGGGCGATCGCCTCGTACGACTGGTCGTTCGGCGACGGCGGGACCGGCACCGGCGCGACCGCCTCGCACACCTATGCAGCGGCCGGCACCTACCCGGTGACGCTGACGGTGACCGACGACGAGGGGCTGACGGCGACGGCCACCGAGCAGGTCACGGTGACCGCGCCGGCCGAGCCGGAGCAGCCCGCCGAGCCGGAGCAGCCGCGGGTGCTGGCCGCCGACGCGTTCGAGCGGTCGGTCACCGGCGGGCTGGGCACGGCCGACGTCGGAGGCGCCTGGACGGCGTCGGCGGGCGCCTCGCGGTTGTCGGCGTCCGGGGGCGCGGCGGTGCTGTCGCTGCCCTCGGCGGGCAACAACACCGGCGCGCACCTGGGCTCGGTCGTGCAGACCAGCGCCGACATCCGGACGTCCTTCACCTTGTCGGCGGCACCCACCGGTGCAGGCACCTACGTGTACGTCTCCGGGCGCCGCGTGACGGCCGGTCAGGAGTACCGGGTGCGGGTGCGCGTGGCCGCTGACGGACGTGTGTACCTGGCGCTGTCCCGGCTCTCCGGCGGTTCGGAGTCCTGGCCGGGCGGGGAGTCGGTCGTCCCCGGCCTGACCTGGACGCCGGGATCGGCGCTGGAGACGCGGGTACAGGTCACCGGCGCGGGCACCGCGGAGATCGCGGCCTGGGTCTGGGCCTCGGGGACGGCGCAGCCGGAGGACCCGCAGCTCACCCGGACCGACACCACCGCGGCACTCCAGGCGCCCGGCGCCGTGGGGATCGCCGCCTACCGGCCCGGATCGGCCACGGCGGCCACGGCGGTGCGCTTCGACGACCTGCAGGTCACCGCGGTGGGGGAGACCGCGCCGCCCCCGCCCCCGGCGAACGTGGCACCGGCGGCGTCCTTCACCGCGCAGGTGGCGGGTCTGTCGGTGGCGGTGGACGGCAGCGGCTCGACCGATTCCGACGGTGCCGTCGCCGGGCACGCCTGG
>NZ_SSXC01000117.1 GCF_021699055.1 Blastococcus sp. MG754426
CTTCCGGACCCACCCCCCCGCTGCACCGCCGGTGCAGCGGGGGGGGGGGTCCGGAAGGGGGAGGACGTCACCTCCCCTCGTGGGCGGCGGGGGTGCCGGTGCGGGGCGACGGCGGCGCGTCGGCCTCGCGGAACTCCGGGGCGGGTGCGCGCGCCTCGGCCGGCTGGGGGACGCGCAGCCGCGGCGCGAGCGCGAGCGACGCCAGGCAGATGACGGCGAGGGCGATCGCGGACTCGGTGAGGTAGTCACCCCAGACGCCGGTGAGCAGCATGAACGCCGGGATCGCGGCGGTGAACACACCGGCGACGACGGCGACCAGCCCGGTGAAGCGGGTCCACTCCTCCCGCTTCAGCCCGAGCACGACCCAGAACAGCGCCCACAGCACCGCCCAGTAGAGCCAGATGACGCCGAAGGCCGGGTCGTCCAGCCGCCCGAAGTTGAGGCCGGCGTAGACCAGGGCGCACCCGGCGACGAACGCCGAGAACCAGCCGAGGCCGGTGCCGTCGAGGCCGCCGAGCAGGTTGAAGCCGACGTAGAGGTAGGTGAAGCCGAACAGGTAGAGCCCCGAGGCGGCGAGCACCACGTCGGGGTCCCCGCCGGAGGTGAAGATCAGCCAGGTCGGGGTGATGACCTGGAGGCCGCCGACGAAGAAGTTCAGCGGTGCGGCGGCCCGGGCGTCCACCCGGCCCAGCAGCATCAGCCCGTTGAGGATCAGGACGGCTCCGACGTACAGGAGTCCCACGCTGGCCATCTGCACTTCCCCCTCATCGCTGGTGCGGTGTCGCGGTCCCCGTTCGGTTCGGTGGTGGGTGGGTCGCCGTCCCGGTGGACGGCGGCGGGGTCAGGGGCGCGGCAGCCGGCGCAGCGCCGGGTTCGCGGCCGCTGCCGGGGCGCGCGCCGGGCGCGCGGGCGGGGACGAGACGACCTGCGGCTCGTCGCGGGTCCGCTCGGTGCGGTCGATGAGCGCGCGGCGGGTGGCGTCGCCGAGGGAGAGCCGCGGTGCGGTGAAGACCCGGACGGCGGGGGAGCCGCAGTCGTCGCAGGGCGCGGTCCGCCCGGCGGTGCCCATCGGCAGCGCGCGCTCGCTCAGCCCGTGGTCCTCGCAGCGGTACACGTACAGCGCCATCGCGATCCTCCCCTGAGCTGGAGCGATCCAGGACGGTCACGCTCTCGGCCCCGAACGTGCAGGTCAACCCCTCGGTGGCTGCGGTCGGCGCCAGATCGTCGGGCCGCGCGCGTCCTCACCCACCGTGCTGCCACGTCACCGGGCGCACGGTGCCGCGGGGGGTTCAGCTGGTGTCTGCGGTCTCCGGCCCGGTGAGCACGGTGTGACCCAGGCGGTCCCGCTTGGTCCGCAGGTAGCGGACGTCGTGCGGGGTCGGCGCGGTGGGCAGCGCGACCCGGTCGACGATCTGCAGCCCGTGGCCGTCGAGCCCGCCGTGCTTGGCGGGGTTGTTGGTGATCAGGCGGAGCCGGAGGACACCGAGGTCGGCGAGGATCTGGGCGCCCACGCCGTAGCTGCGCGAGTCGACCGGCAGCCCCTGCGCGGTGTTGGCGTCGACGGTGTCCAGGCCCAGCTCCTGCAGCGCGTACGCGCGGATCTTGTGCCCGAGCCCGATGCCCCGTCCCTCGTGGCCGCGCAGGTAGACCACGACACCGCAGCCCTCGGCGGCGACCGCGCGCAGCGCCTGCTCGAGCTGGGCCCCGCAGTCGCAGCGCAGCGATCCGAGGATGTCGCCGGTGAGGCACTCGGAGTGCACCCGCACCAGCACACCGGCCTCCGAGCGGCCGGCGGCGGCGACGTCCCCCAGGACGAGCGCCAGGTGCTCGACGCCGTCCAGGGTGCTGCGGTAGGCGACGGCGCGGAAGTCGCCGAAGGCGGTGGGCATGGCCGAGCCCCCGACCGGCTCGACGAGGCGCTCGCTCGCCCGCCGGTACCGGACCAGATCGGCGACGGCCAGGAGCGGCAACCCGTGCGCGGCGGCGAAGGCGCGGAGATCGGGGCCGCGGCGCATCGAGCCGTCGTCGGCCAGGATCTCGCTGATCACACCGACCCCGGAGAGCCCAGCCATCGTCAGCAGGTCGACCGCGGCCTCGGTGTGGCCGGCCCGCCGCAGGACGCCGCCGGCGCGGGCACGGAGGGGGAAGACGTGACCGGGGCGCCGCAGGTCACCGGGACGGGTGGCCGGGTCGGCGAGGGCGCGCACGGTCGCCGCGCGGTCGGCCGCCGACACCCCGGTGCCCGTACCGGCGGCGTCCACGCTGACGGTGAACGCGGTCTCGTGCAGGTCGGTGCTGTCGGCGACCATCAGGGGCAGCCGCAGGTCGTCGGCGCGGGATGCGCTCATGGGCACGCAGACGATCCCCGTGGTGTGCCGGACGAGGAAGGCCATCCGGTCGGGGGTGACCAGTTCCGCGGCGCCCACGAGATCGCCCTCGTCCTCCCGGTCGGCGTCGTCGACGACCACCACGAGCTCGCCACCGGCGAGCGCGGCGACCGCGGACTGCACCGCGCCGGCGGTGGCCCGGAAGGGCTCCGGCGGGTTCACGGCCGGACCGCGTCCAGCGCGACGTGGGTGCCGAAGTCGCGCGAGTAGTAGGTCAGCGGGTGCCCGGTGCCGGAGTCGGCGACCCGGACGTCGGCGAGCAGCACCACGTGGTCGCCACCGTCGACCACCCGCGCGACCGCGCAGCCGAGGAAGCCACGGGCCCCGAGCAGCCGGGGCACGCCGTCGGCGGTCTCCCACAGCACCCCGGTGAACTTCAGGCTGCCGCCCTTGCGGGCGAAGGCGGTCGCCAGCGCGGCCTGGTCGCTGCCGAGGACGTTGAGCCCGAAGCGGTTCGTCCGGCGGACGACGGCGAGCAGGTCGGACCTGTGGTCCAGGGCGACGAGCACCATGGGCGGTGCCATCGACAGGGAGGCGAACGCGCTGACGGTCGTCCCGTGCGGCCTGCCGTCGTCGAGGCTGGTCACCACCGAGACCGGCGTGGGCACGCCCGCCATGACCTCGCGGAAATGGTCGCGGACACCGTCGTCCCCGGGCGGTCGGTTCATCTGCTGCTCCTCGTTCGGGGCGGCGCGGGGCGGGCGGACCGGGGGTCAGGCGGTGCCGGCCTTCTCCTTCTCGTAGCGCTCGGTCATCGTCGCGACGGCCTGCATCTGCGCGGCCGCGTAGCCCTCCCGCTTGCCGGTCGCGAACGCCTTCGCATCGAGCGTGCGCTGGGCGTGGCTGATCTCCCCGCCCTGGAAGTGCGGCATGACGTGCTGGGCGATGAGCTCCCACGAGCGCTTCGTCGCCGCGGGGTTGGCCCACTCGTGGCCGAGCAGCAGCATGGCCCCGAACCCGCCGGACTGGTCCCACAACCGCTGCACCTGGGCGCGGGCGTCCTCCACGGTGCCGATGGCCCCGATGCCGGCCTCGTTGATGAAGTCGATCATCTCCTTGGCGTCGCCGCCCTCGACCGCCATCTGGGGGAAGGCCGCGGTCTTCTGGAAGTAGCGGAACCAGGTCTCGATGCCGAACTGGACGTCGGCGTAGGCCTGCTCGCGGGTCTCGGCGACGTGCATCAGGCCGACCAGCCGCCAGTCGCGGCGGGAGACGGTCTGGCCGTGCGCGGCGGCCCGCTCCTCGACGACGTTCCAGTGGTGGGCGAGGGCGTCGAAGCCGTCCTTGGTGAGGGTGGCGCCGATGGACAGCAGCCCCACCCCGTGGGTGCCCGCCATGCGCGGGCCGGTGGGGGAGGCGACGGCCGCGACGGCGATCTCGAAGCAGGGCTGGGTGTAGGGCCGCAGGTGCAACCGGGCGTCGACGAGGTTGTGCGTCTTCGTCTGCGCGGTCACCGTCTCGCCGCGGAGCAGCCGCATGATGATGTCGAGGTCGACCTCCAGCAGCTCGCGGGTGTCGGTGGGGGTGAGGCCGAGCATCATCGAGTCGGTGGGCAGCGAGCCGGGGCCGCAGCCGAGCATCGCGCGACCGCGGGTGAGGTGGTCCAGCAGCACCATCCGCTCGGCCACCCAGAGCGGGTTGTGGTACGCGATCGAGGTGACGCCGGTGCCGAGCTTGATGTGCCGGGTGCGCTCGGCGGCCGCGGCGATGAAGATCTCCGGCGAGGCGATGATCTCGGTCCCGGCCGAGTGGTGCTCGCCGATCCAGGCCTCGTCGTAGCCGCAGCGGTCGAGGTGCTCGACCAGTTCCAGGTCCCGCTGGAGCGCCAGGGTGGGGTTCTCACCGGCGGGGTGGAAGGGGGCCAGGAAGGTGCCGAATCGCAGTCGGTCCATGACGTTCTCCTCGTGACGGCGGTGGCCCAGAAAGTAAGCTGCGTCACACCCGGATCGGTGTTCAGAAATCTGACGGTCGGGAGACCCCGCTCGCACGACGCTCGGCGGGGGACGGTCCCGGGAGGGCGGTGGCCGGTGGTGGTCAGTCCGTGGGAGCAGTTCCAGCTGGGCGAGGAGGCCACCGACGGCGTGCGGGCCGAGATCCTCACGTCCTGGCGCCGGTCCCGGCTCTCGGGTGTCGACCCCCAGCGCGTCGACCTGCCCTACCTCGAGCCCGACGTGGACACCCGGTTCGCCCGGGCGGCCGTGCCGGTCGTCGCCCGGCTCGCCCCGCTGCTCGTCGGTGGTGACACCTGCCTGGCGATCACGAACAGCGCCGGCCAGGTGCTGTGGCGGTGGGTGTCGGACCCCGCGCTGCGCGCCGACCTGGACCGGATGGAGGTCGTCGAGGGCTTCTCCTTCGACGAGGAGCACGCCGGCACCAACGGCCTCGGCACGTCGCTGGAGGCGCGGCGGGTGACCACGGTCCGCGGCTCCGAGCACTTCAAGGAGCCGTTCCACCGGTTCACCTGCGTGGCCGCCCCCGTGCCGCACCCGCTCACCCGGCGCGGGGTCGGCGCGGTCAACATCACCTGCCGCGCCGAGGACACCAACGACCGCCTGCAGCCGGCCGTGCTCGCGCTCGTGCGCGAGGTGCAGGAGGCGCTGCTGCACGCTGCCGGTGCGCGCGAGCGGCAGCTCTTCGACGAGTTCCTCACCTCGTCGCGCGGCGGGGCGCCGGTCATCACCCTCGGTCCCGACGTCCTGATCACCAACCGCGCGGCCGCGGCCCTGGACGTCGACCGGGACGCGCTGTGGTCGCGGATCCTGGGGGCGGTGGAGGACGGCGGCCCGATCACGATCCCCGAGCTCGACTCCCGCACCGCCACCCTGCGGCTGGTCACCGAGGGGCCGCGCGTCTCCGGCGCCGTCCTCGTCCTGGACCCGCCGGCGCAGGGCCCCCCGCCGGCGGACCCCCCGCCGGGTGGGGACGCCGCCGGGTCCGCCACCGACCGGGCGGCCGCGCTGGTGCGACGGCTGCTGGCCGACGGCGCCACCGTGGCGGTGCGCGGGGAGGCCGGAACGGGCAAGCGGCACCTGCTCGCCGGGGCGCTGGCGGCCCTCGCCGAGGAGCCGCTGCTGCTCGACGCGACGCAGGGGTGCCGGTCGTGGGCCGGGCAGCTGCAGGCGGTGCCGGGCGGAGCGGTGCTGCTGGCGCACCTGGAGCGGTTGTCCCCGCTGGACGCCGACCGGCTGGCCGTCCTGCTCCCGTCGCTGCCCCTGCGGGTGACCGCGACGATCACCGGACCGGCCGACCACCTGACCCGGCTGCTGGACGCCCTGGGGGCGACGGTCGTGGAGGTGCCGCCGCTGCGGCTGCGCACCGCCGAGGTGGACGGACTGGTGCGGCAGTTCTCACCGCACGGGGTGCGCTGGACACCTCAGGCACTGGCCGCGTGCCGCGACCACCCGTGGCCGGGCAACGTGGCCGAGCTGCGGCTCGCCGTGCGAGCGGCGGTCGCGGCAGCCGGCCGGCGCCCGGTCGGGGTGGAGCACCTGCCCCCGGAGCTGCGTGCGCCACCGGGGGGCCGCCGGCTGACCCCGCTGGAGAAGGCCGAGGCGACGGTGATCGCCGACGTGCTGGCCGCGTGCGGCGGGAACAAGACCGCCGCGGCCCGCGAGCTGGGCCTCGCGCGCCCCACCCTCTACGCGAAGCTGCGGGCCTACCGGATCTGACCGGTGCCCGGGCCGCCCTCCCCGGTGCCCGACCGGGCCAGCAGGCCCGGGACCAGCTCCGCGCCCGCGGCGCCGGCGGCGGCGCAGCCGAGCACGACCGACCACGACACCGGGTCCAGCGGCGTGCAGCCGAAGAACCGGCTCACCCCCGGCGTCTGCACGATCGTCACCAGCGCCGCCAGCGACCCGGCCACGGTGGCCAGCACCAGCGGGCTGCGCCGCCCCGACCACGCGGTCTGTGCGAGCTGGGTGCTGATCAGCGCGGCCAGCCCCATCGTGCTCGCCCGGCCGGGGAACAGCGGCGTCGCCCGGCCCACCAGCCAGGCCGCGGTCGCCCCGGCCGTCGTCGCCGCCCCCCGCACGAGCACCATCCGGCGCACCCCTGCGGTGAAGCCCCGGTGCGGGCCGGCCCTCAGCACGGCGGCCAGCGGGTGCCCGGCCAGCGGACCGTGGTCGTCGCCCACCGGCACCTGGCGGGGTGCGGCCACCGCGACGGCGAGCGCCGGGAACATGTCGGTGAGCAGGTTGACCAGCAGCAGCTGGCGGGTGTTCACCGGCGCCCGGCCGCCGACGGCGGTGCCGAGCACGGTGAAGGCCACCTCACCGGCGTTCCCGCCGACCAGCACCGACACCGCGTCGCGCACCCGCGACCACATGGCCCGGCCCTCGGCGATCGAGTCGACCAGCCGGGTGAGGTCGAGGTCGGTGAGCACCAGGTCGGCGGCGGTGCGGGCGGCCGGCGACTCCGCGCCCTCCACGCCGACGCCGACGTCGGCCAGCCGGATGGCGGCGGCGTCGTTCACCCCGTCGCCGGTCATGGCCAGCGTCGCCCCGGCCCGGCGCAGCGCCTGCACCAGCGTGACCTTCTGCTCGGGGGAGAGCCGGGCGAAGACGGCGGTGCCGGCGACCAGCCGCGCCCGCTCGGTGTCGGTGGCCCGCGCCAGCTGGGCGCCGGTGACCACGCGATCGGCGTCGGGCACCCCGGCCTGCGCGGCGATCGCGCTCGCCGTCTCGGGGTGGTCCCCGGTGGCCACCACCACCCGCACCCCGGCGGCTCGCAGCTGCTCGACGGCGCGCACCGACGACTCGCGGAGGGTGTCCGACAGCCCGACCAGCCCGCGCAGGGTCAGGTCCGCGGCCGCCCCGTCGAGTTCCTCCGGCGTCCCGTCGACCTCCCGGTCGGCGACGGCGAGCACCCGGAGCCCCTCGCCGGCCAGCTGCCGCACCCGGTCGCGCAGCTCGGGGGCGCCGGCGCAGCGGCGCAGCACCACCTCGGGCGCGCCCTTCACGACCAGCCGGCCGTCGCGGACGGCGACGGAGAAGCCGCGCCCGGCGGCGAACGCCAGGCTCGCGTCGGGCGGGCCGTCCCACGCCTCGCCCGCGGCCTCCAGCACCGCGCGGTCGGTCTCGTGCGCGCCGTCGTCGCCGTTGCCCATGCCGGCCGCGGCCAGCCGCAGCAGGTCCTCCTCGCCGCCGTCGTCCAGGGGCAGCAGGCGGGTGACCCGCAGCCGGTTCTCGGTCAGCGTGCCGGTCTTGTCGAAGCAGACGGTGTCCACCCGGCCGAGCGCCTCGAGCACCCGGGCGCTGCGCACCACCGCGCCGCGCCGCGAGAGCCGCCGGGCCGCCGCCTGCTGGGCGACGGTGGCCACCAGCGGCAGCCCCTCGGGCACCGCGGCGACCGCGATCGCCAGCCCGGCGGCGACCGACTCGCGCAGCGGGCGGCCCCACAGCACCCCGAGCAGGGTGACCACGCCGCCCCCGGCGAGCGTGAGGGGGAGGACGGCGCGGGTGAGCTCGGCCAGCCGCGCCTGGACGCCGGCCGGTGGCGCCGCGCCCCCGGCGGCGCGCGCGGCCCGCCCGGCCTGGGTGGCCGGCCCGACGGCGACGACGACGGCCCGCCCGCGCCCGGCGACCACGGTGGTGCCGTCGAAGAGCATGCAGGTGCGGTCGGCGAGCTCGGCCCCCGGTGTCGCGGGTACCGACTTGGCGACCGACAGCGACTCCCCGGTGAGGCTGGACTCGTCGACCTCCAGGTCCTCGGCGTCCAGCAGCCGGGCGTCCGCCCCGATGACGTCGCCGGGCTCGACGAGCAGCACGTCCCCGGGGCGCAGCGCGGTGGTGGGCACCTCCTCGGTGCCGCCGTCGGTCTCCCGGCGGGCGCAGTGCGCCTGCTCCAGCAGCAGCGACTCCAGCGTGCTCTCGGCGCGCATCCGCTGCAGCCCGCTGACGACGGCGTTGATCGCGGTGACGCTGCCGACCAGCACGGCGTCGGTGACCTCGCCGAGCACCGCGGTCGCGGCGGCGCCGGTGGCCAGGATGGGCGTGAGCGGGTCGGCGAGCTCGGCGCCGACGGTGCGGGCGAAGCGGGCCGGCACCCGGACGGCGGGGGTGGC
>NZ_SSXC01000118.1 GCF_021699055.1 Blastococcus sp. MG754426
CGGGTGCAGCAGCAGCTGCCCGGGGCCCAACCGGGCCGGCGCCGGCTGCCCGTCCCCCCCGCCCGCGCCTTCCGGGAGGTGCTGTACCGGCCGGAGGGATCGTTGGCCCGCTGGGTCGGCCGCCACTTCGCGGTGGTCGGCCGGCCGGGCGAACGCGTGCCCGCTGCGGTCGGGCACGGGGACCTGCTGCTCGACGTCGCCCTGGGCCGCCGGGGTCCCGGGTCGTGCACGGTGCTCGGTGACGGGCATCCGGCGCCGGCCCGGTTGGGCCCCGGGCAGCTGCTGCTGCACCCGCGCGGTGACGGCCGGTCGGACGAGCAGGTGGACGAGGAGACGCCGCCGGGGGCCGGGCTGTGGGTCCCGGGCGCCGAGCGGCTGCCCCACCCGAAGGCCGCCGGCCTGCCCTACGTGACCGGGGCCCCGTGGCGGTTCGTCTTCCACACCATCGAGGGCCGGCCGTCGGCGGCGGGCTTCCGGGCACTGGCGGGCCGGCACCGGGCACCGCCGCATCTCTGGGCGATGCCGTCGGAGGACCTGCTGCTCCAGGTGATCCCGCTGGACCGCGGCGCGTACGCCCTGGCCCACCCCTCCGGCACCCCGCACACCAACCGGATGCGGGCGGTCCAGGTGGAGTGCTGGGGCTACGCCCGCGAGATGGACGGCGCCTCCGCCGACCTCCTCGAGTGGTTGGCCACCCGCGTGCTGGCCCCGGTGGCCCGCCTCGTGCCGATCGACCTGACGAACGTGCGGGCCACCGGCGGCTCCGAGTGCTACGGGCGGCGCGCGTCGTGCCGCATGTCGGACGCGGAGTGGCAGGCGTTCACCGGGGTGTGCGGTCACCAGCACGTGCCGCACAACTCGCACTGGGACCCCGGCCGGCTCGACCTGCCCGGGATCGCCGCCCGCGCGGCCGTCGCCGTCCGGGGCCCGGCTCCGGCGCCCGGCGCGGCGCCGGAGCAGGCATGGGCCGAGCCCCAGCACGACGCCGAGGTGCACGCCGGGCTCGTGGACGGGGACGACGACCTGGGGGAGTCGAGCCGGCGCAGCGGTGCGGCCCGCCTCGAGTGGGTGGACCTCACGCAGATCCGGGGTGGCGACGGCCGGGAGCACCTCTACCACCTGGTGAGCGGTCCGGCCGGCGGAGGGCCGTCGAAGTTCCGGTTGAAGGTCACCAACACCAACTCGGTCCTCAACTTCCGCAACCCCTCCCTCAAGGTGCGGCTGCGGGCGCGGACCGGGCCGGAGCAGTACACGGTCGTGCCGCTCGAGGGCCAGGGTGACCAGCCGTGGAAGACCATCGCCAGCAGCGAGCTGGCGGACGAGACGTCGCGGGTCGTGGAGCTGTACCTCGACGGAGCCACCCGGTGGCGGGCCTACGACGCCGATGACCCGCTGCGCCGTCTGGACGTCGAGTACCACTGGTACGAGGGCGGGCTGGGCAGCTACTCGGCGCACTACGCGTCCACGAGCCTGGGCTTCTACCTCGTCGGGCCGGTCGAGCTGATGCTCCGCGGCAAGCGGCTGGTCGAGGAGCGGGCGCTGGACGACGCCTCCGTCCACGCCGAGTACTGGCGGCTGCTCTGGGCGAACTCGGACCCCCGGCCGGTGCAGTACAGCCTGAGCATGCAGGCGTCGGTGTCCGACGCGCGGACCGGCCAGGTCTCGGTCACCTCCAGCACGACGTTGACCCGGGGTACCGAGCGCAGCGAGCAGGTGACGAGCACCTCGGAGCTCTCCGTCGGGTTCGGCATCGAGAAGATGTTCACGCTCGGGCAGAAGCTCGGGACGTCGGTGACCAGCGGCATCCGCTGGAACGAGTCGGTGGCCCGGAGCTTCACCACGATGGCCTCGCGCTCGCGCACCTTCACGCAGGGGCACGCCGAGACCTTCCAGGTGTCCGGCCAGATCCCGGCGGCGCCGCGCGGCCGTCGGCAGTCGCTGTACGCCTACCCGGTCGTCGGCGTCTACGAGGTCCCGGTCGTGCTCTACGGCCGCCCGAACGAACTGGGGCAGGCGACGCAGCGGCGCACGGACCGGGTGCCGGTCGCGTGGCTGCGCGGCTGGGGCACGCGTGTGGTCCTCACCTGACGCTCGGGGGACGGTGGTGCCCGACGTCGGCGGGACGGGGGTGACCGGTGCATCCGCTCGGTGCAGAATCGGGCTCCGGTCACCTCCTCCCGGCTGGACCGATGTCCGTGACACCGCCGCCGCACGAACGCGAGATCCGCTCCGCCCGCTTCCCGCACGGGCTGCCCGACCGCTGCGACGACACCGTCCTCGAGGCGTTCGACCACGCCTGGCTGCTGCTGGAGCGGACCGCCACCGGCTACCGGCTCCTCGGGGTCGCCGAGGACTACGGGTCGGCGCGGGCGTGGCTGACGGCGGAGGACGAGAGGACGCAGCCCTGACGCGACGGGCTCAGGTGATCGGCGGGACGGGCGGTGCCGGCAGCGGCTTCGGCGGCGCGGTGGTGATCGGGTCGGGGCCGGCACCCTCACCGCCCACCCAGAACTGCGTCATCATGTCGTGGTCCTCGTGCGACACGTTGTGGCAGTGGATCATGTAGCGCCCGGAGCGGCGGATCTCGCTCTGGTCCGGGTTGGTGCCCAGGACCGAACCGAACTCGGCGATCACCCGGATCTCCTCGCCCTCGGCGAGGTAGACGGTCTCCTTGGCGCCGAGCTCCTGCGGCTCGGGGTCCTTGCCGTCCCGGTCGAGGATCTTGAAGTCGGTCAGGTGCATGTGCACCGGGTGGAACCAGCCGCCGGAGGTCGTGAACTTCCAGATCTCGACGTCACCGGGGGCGGGGTCGGCGATCGCCTTCCGGTAGCCGGAGCGGACGACGTCCTCCCAGGTGTGGTCGTTGATCACCCACAGGCCGTTCTGCCGGTGGAACTCCAGGTGCCGGGTGCGCACCGCCTCCTCCTCGCGCAGTGCCGTGACGGGGGAGCCGGGGTTGAGCACGGTCGGGAGCTCGTTGTTGGTCGGGTCGGTGACCACGCTGCCCACCTGGAACGCCATGACCTTGTCGGTGTCGTCGTAGTCGATGGAGTTGTCGACCCCGTCGTTGCGCATCTCGACCTGCTCGCCCGCGAACGGGGCGAAGTCGACGACGACGTCGTAGCGCTCGGCCATGCCGATCCGGAGCCGCTCCACCGGCTGGGCCTGCGGGACGAGCCCGCCCTCGGTGGCCACCACCACCATGACCGCGCCGCGGGTGAGCCGGAGGGTGAAGCCGCGGGCGATGCTCGCCGCGTGCAGCCGCAGGCGGTACTTCCGCGGCTCGACCTGCAGCACCGGCCAGGGGCGGCCGTTGACCAGGATGACGTCACCCATGACGCCGTTCTCGCCGTTGTCGTCGAACAGCAGCTCGCCGTTCGCGGCGAACGCCGCGTCGCTGATCATGACCGGCACGTCGTACCGGCCGCGGGGCAGCCCGAGGGCGTTCTCCCGGCCGTCGAGCACGTGGTACTGGCCGGCCAGGCCCATGTAGACGTTCTCCGCGGTGTGGTGGACGCCGTGGTCGTGGTACCAGAGCGTCCGCGCCGTCTCCGTGTTGTCGTAGAAGTAGTCCTTGTACTGGCCGGGCAGGCTGATGTCGCTGGCGTAACCGTCGAACTGGGGCAGCGACGCCCCGCTGTGCAGGTGGGTGGAGGTCCACGGCACGTAGCCCCGCGTCGGGTGCTTGGCGGGCAGTGCGTTGATCTGGCGGACGATGACCGGGCGGTTGCGCGGGACGCGGATCGTCGGCCCGGGGACCGTGCCGTTGTAGGCGAACACCGTGGTCGCGACGCCGGGCAGGATCTGCCGCCGCACCTGCTGCTGCGTCATCACGTAGACGTCGCGCCCGTCCATGCGGCCCACGGGGCGCAGCACCGGCGGCCGGCGGAAGGCGAGGGTGTAGGGCCGCGGGATCCGGTCCTTGTCGAGCTCGGAGGCCTCCTTGGCCCGCAGCGGGCCGGCCAGGGGGAAGGTGAGCGCCGCGGCGCTCAGGACGCCCATCTTCAGCGCGTCGCGACGGGTGATGCCGGGTGTTTCCATGCTGATCTCCGGGGTTTCGGTACCTGTGCTCTCCCCGTGGCACCACCCTGGTCGGCGCGGCGGCAGGTCCCACAGCCGCAGACGGGAGGGGCGGCCCCCCGCAATGTGGGGGCCGCCGTCCCCGGTGCCGCGTGCGCTGGCGCTCCCGGGCCGCCCGCGGCATCGTGTGGGACGCACGGGGTCCACGCCACTCCGCCTGGAGGCCGCATGCGCCCGACGCTCCGCCGCACCGCTGCGGTGGTCTTCCTCCTCCCGCCGCTCGTGCTCGCCCTCGCCGCACCCGTCGCCGCCGAGGACGGCGCACCCCGCGGCGGGCCGCCGGGCGCCTACCTGCTGTCCGGTGACCCCGGGGGCTCGCAGTTCGAGGGCATCGACGTCGTCGACAAGCGGCGCACCTTCTACGTCACGGAGACCACCGGCGGGGAGGTCCACCGCGGCCGGCTCGACCGCCCGGAGACCGAGGTGTGGCTGGACGAGGACGCCGCCCTGGCCGACGGCCGGCGCACCGCCGTGGGCATCGCCACCGACCGGCGCGAGCGGGTGTTCGTCGCCGGCGGGGACAACCGCACGCAGGAGGGCGCGCCGGCGGACGCCCCCGACCTCTGGGTCTACGACGACGACCGCCACCTGCTGGCGGCGCTGCGCATGCCCGTGGACGGCCCGCTGTTCCTCAACGACGTCGTCGTCGGCCCGGACGGCGCCGCCTACGTCACCGACTCGACGACCCCGCGCGTCTTCCGGGTCGCCCGCGAGCACGGGGGCTGGACGGCGACGCTGTGGTCGGACGCGACCGCCGCCATCCCGCAGGAGCCGGGCACGTTCGGGCTCAACGGCATCGAGGTGGCGCCCGACCGCCGGTCGCTGGTGGTGGCACACAGCGCGGCCGGCCAGTTGTGGCGCTTCGACCTGGCGACGGCGGCGCCGACCCTCGTCGACACCGCGGACGCCGACCTCGCCTCCGCCGACGGCCTCGTCGTCGAGGGGCGCACGCTCGTCGCCGTCCGCAACTTCCCGCGCCTGCTCACCTACCTGCGGCTGGACCGCCACGCCACCGCGGCGCAGGTCGTCACCGAGGTGGCCACCGACCCCGAGCGGGTGCTGACCACCGCGGACGTCGCCCGGGGGAAGCTGCTCCTGGTGGACAGCCAGTTCGACGAGGAGCCGCCGTCGCAGGACTCGGAGGTGGTGGTCCTGCCCTTCCGGCCCTGAGGTCCCGGGCGTCTCGTATGGTCCGGGACCATGCGCCCCCCGGCAGCGGTCGACTCCACCCGCGGCTGGGGCGTGGTCGCCGCGGCGTTCGCCGGGATGTTCGTCACCTTCGGCATCGCCTACTCCTTCGGCGCCTTCCTGGCGCCCATGGCGGAGGAGTTCGGCTCCGGCCGCGGGGCGACGTCGGCGTTCTTCGCCCTGACCTCGCTCACCTACTTCGGCCTGGGCGCGCTCAGCGGTGTCGCGGTGGACCGCTACGGCCCGCGCCGGGTGCTGCTCGCCGGCGCCGTCGCCCTCGGCGCCGGGCTGACCGCGACGTCGCTGGCCGGGGAGCTGTGGATCGGCCTGGTCACCTACGGCCTGGGCGTGGGCATCGGGGTCGCCTGCGCCTACGTCCCGATGGTCGCGGTGGTCAGCGGGTGGTTCGAGCGGCGGCGCACCCTGGCGGTCGGGGTGTCGGTGACCGGCATCGGCCTGGGGACGCTCGCCGTGGCACCGCTCGCGGCCGCGCTGATCGGCGAGGTGGGGTGGCGCACCACCCACCTGGTGCTGGGGCTCGGCGGCGCGGTGGTGCTCGGGCTGTGCGCGCTGGTCGTGCAGCCCGCACCGGTGGCGTCCGGCCCGGCCGCGCTGACGCTGCGCGAGGCGGTGCGGAACCCGGACTACCGGCGGCTGTACCTGGCCTCGGGGCTCATGGCCGTGGCGCTCTTCGTCCCGTTCGTGCACCTGCCCGGCTACGCGGTGCAGCAGGGCGTCGACCGGGTCGCGGCGGCCGCCCTGGTCGGGGTGATCGGGCTGGCGAGCACCGCCGGCCGCTTGCTGCTGGGCGTGGTCGCCGCGCGGGTCGGCACGCTGCGCGCCTTCCAGGGGTGCTTCCTGACGATGGGGCTGAGCTTCGCGCTGTGGTGGCTGGGGAGCGGGTACGGCGTGCTGGTCGTCTTCGCCGTGGTGCTCGGCGTCGGCTACGGCGGGTTCGTCGCCATCGGGCCCGCGGTCGTGGCCGAGCGCTTCGGCACCACCCGGCTCGGCGGGCTGCTCGGGGTGCTCTACACGAGCGCCGGCATCGGCAGCGCCGTCGGGGCCCCGGTCGCCGGCGCGGCCGTCGACGCCTCGGGCTCCTACCTCCCGGCGATCGCCGGCTGCCTGGTGCTGGGGCTGGCCGCCTACCTGGCGGTGCTCACCGTCGGTCGGGGGTCTCCGGTGCCGGCGACGGCAGCCGGGGCGGGGCCGGCGGCGCAGTGAGCTCCTGGTAGGCGCTCGTGTGCGCGCGCAGGGCGGCGACCGCATCGGCGACGCCGGTGACCGGGCGCGCGGCCGAGACCGCACGCTCCGCCTCCAGCACCGCGTCGCAGACGTCGGCGACGGTCGCGAGGTAGTCGCGCGCCTCGGGCTCGACGTCGGACCGGTCGGCCGGGTCGGCGGCCAGCGCCCGCTGGCGCAGGCGCTGCTCCAGGCGGGTGCCCTCGGCCTCGAGGGAGGGCAGCAGCTCCGGGATCTCACCCAGGTGGGCGCCGGCAGCGCGGGCGGTGACCACGTGGTGGCGCAGCCGGTCCCGGGCACGGGCGACCTCGAGCTGCAGCTCCGCCGCGGTGCGCCGGGAGCCCGGCGGGAGGCGCCGCGCCGCCACCGCGGTCGCCCCCTGCAGTCCGAGCTCCCGCCCGCGCGAGGCGAGCTCCCGGCTCCGCGCCACCAGCGGGCTGCGCCGCACGCGCCGGAGCACCAGCCACCCGGCGAGCGCCGCCATCAGGAGGAGGACCAGCAGCGTGCCGCCGAGGACGGCGAGGACCGCCGGGTCCAGCGACGTCAGCCAGGACAGCTCGCCCCCGTCACCCAGCTCCCCCAGCTCCAGGGCGAGGGCGGGATCGGTCGGCGGCAGGGTGGTCATGGTGCTCCTCGGGCAGGGCGGGGTGCCGGTTGCCTGAGCAACGCGCCCGGGCCCCGCCGCGGTTCCCGGCCGGACCGGTCAGGGGTGCGCGTCACCCCCCGCCTGCGCGGCGAGGTGGGTGACCGGGATCCCGCAGGCCCTCCGGAGGCGGGCGGGCAGGTCGCGGCGGAGCCACTGGGACAGCCCGCGCGGCAGGGTCGACACGATGATCTCGTCTGCCGGGAAGTGCCCCAGCGCGGCGCGGACCGCCTGCAGCGGGTCCGGGTCGCCGACCTCGCCGTCCACCTCCGCGCCGAGCCCACGCAGCCGGTCCAGCGCCCGGTCGAGCCGCTGCCGGGCCAGCGCGAAGGCCCGGTCCTCCGCGGACGGTCCCGCGGCGGCGTAGGCGCCCGGGCCGTCGGACTCCTCGGGCACCGGGGTGGCCGGCGCGACGAGGAAGAACCGGTGCGGCCCGGCCGCGAGGCGCTCCTGCACGGTGCGGCCGAGCACCTCGGCCGAGAGGGTCTGGTTGGCGACGATCAGGCAGCGGCGCATGGTGGTCCTCCCGTCCGGTCGGTCCCGACGACGGCCAGTGTGTCCGGCACCACGTCGGAGGTCGACGCGAGGCGCTGCCCGGCGACGACCCGACATCCCCGGTCGGTGTGCGGTACACCTTCGGTATGCCCTCCGTTCAGCCAGGAGCCGGGACCGCGTTCGAGACGGACGACGCGGAGGAGCTGCCCCCGCTGCTCGAGCTGGTGCACGCCGGCGGCGCCGCCGACCCGGCGTCGGCGGTCACCGAGGGCGGGCCCGTGCGGCAGAAGCTCGTCGCGACGTACTTCGACACCCCCGACCTGCGCCTGACGGCGGCCGGCGTGACGGTGCGCCGCCGCCGGGGCGGGGACGATGCCGGGTGGCAGCTGCTGGGTGCGGCGCGCGGCGGGGCCCGGCCGGAGGTGACCCTGCCGCCGGGGCGCGGGACGCGCACCGTCCCCGCCCGGATCCGCGCGATGGTGCGGGTGCACGGCGGCGG
Source organism: Blastococcus sp. MG754426 (assembly GCF_021699055.1). Taxonomy (GTDB): domain Bacteria; phylum Actinomycetota; class Actinomycetes; order Mycobacteriales; family Geodermatophilaceae; genus Blastococcus. Next base: position 8,148 of record NZ_SSXC01000118.1, read on the forward strand.
GGCGGCGCTCGTCCCGGTCGCGGAGGTCACCACCGAGCGGAGCCTGCGCCGCCTGGTCGACGCCACCGGTGCGGTCCTCGCGGAGGTGGCCGACGACCGCGTCGCGGCGCGGCGGCTGCCGGTGGACGGACGCGAGGCGGACGACGCCGGAACGGCGTGGCGGGAGATCCGCCTCGTCGACGGCTCGGCCGAGGTGCTCGGGGAGATCGGGGCAGGGCTGGGGGAGCG
>NZ_SSXC01000119.1 GCF_021699055.1 Blastococcus sp. MG754426
GTGGTCACGAGGGCATGGGCCACGGGAGTGGTCACGAGGGCATGGGCCACGGGAGTGGTCACGAGGGCATGGGCCACGGGAGTGGTCACGAGGGCATGGACCACGGGAGTGGTCACGAGGGCATGGACCACGGGAGTGGTCACGAGGGCATGGACCACGGGAGTGGTCACGAGGGCATGGACCACGGCGGTGGTCACGAGGGCATGGACCACGGCGGTGACGTGGCTGGGCTGCCGATGGCCTCGACCGGCCCGGACCGGGACGGGCTCGAACTCGACGTTCTGAAGGTGGCGCTCGGGCCGGTACTGCCAGGCTGGCCGACGGGACTGGTGTTGCGGGCAAACCTGCAGGGCGACGTCCTCACATCCGCAGAGCTGGCCTGGCTCGACACCGACACCCTCCCGGCCGCGCGGCAGCAGCCCGACTCCCAGCGGGCCATCCTGGACCGGCTCGCACTCTTCCTGGATGTGGCCGGCTGGCCGACCGCCGCCCGAGACGCACGTCGCGCCCGAGACGGGATGGCCCAGATAGGCAGCCGCGACGAGGCACAACGGCTTGCCGAGGCTGTGGCACGGCGGGTGAGTCGGTCGCGGACCTTGGTCTGGACGGCCGGCGGCATCGGCGGACGCGGGTCCGGGGGAGACACGTTGGACCGGGTCAGGCGTTGGTGCGACATGGCGTCGGGGAAACCGGTCGAGAACGTGCCCGCGACGTCACTCGAGGCCGTCGCAGCCCTGGTCGAGGGCGCGGAGATCGGCAGCGCACGGCTGATCGTGGCCAGCCTCGACCTCACCCCCGTGTCCACGGTGTCGGCGTCGGAGCATCTGCATGCCTGAGCAGACCCTGGCGGAGGCGTGGGGGCTGGTCCCGGCAGTCCTTGGGATCGTGGCGGTCGGTGTGGTCCTAGGCGTCGTGGTGGCGGCAGTTGACCGCGTCGTCGTCTTCGGCGCATCCGGGGCGGTCGTGGAGCCGATCCGCTCGAGCGCGCGTCTGCTGGCTGAGCAGCGGCGGACGACTCTGGCGCCGGATCGGCTGCTGTGGCGAATCGGGTGCGTCGCTGTGCCGACGCTGGCGCTGCTGTCTCTGGCGGTGGTACCCGTGGCTGGCCGAACCCTGTGGTCGACCAGCGCCGATCTCGTGTGGTTCAACGCCATGGAAGCGTTGCTGTGGGCGGCGGTGTGGCTGGTCGGCTGGGGTCCGAACGCCGTCCATGCGCTGACCGGTGGATACCGATTCCTCGCCCAGGGCCTGGCCTACGAGCTGCCGCTGATGTTCGCGCTGATCACGGCTGGCCTGGCGGCCGGCTCGTTGCGGACGACCGATGTCGTCGCCGCGCAGGAGGCCCTGTGGCTCGTGGTGACGATGCCGGTCGCCTTCGTGGTCTTCGTGGCCGGCGCCGCGGCCTTCGCCTTCTGGGGGCCGTTCGCCGCACCGGCCGAAGCTGACATCGCCGGCGGCGTCACCTCGGAACTGTCCGGGGTGGACCGGCTGCTGGTGGAGGCCGGTCGCGCCGTCTTCCTCGGCGCGAGCGCGGCCATGGCGGCGGCGCTATTCCTCGGCGGCGACTCCGGCCCCTGGTTGCCCGGCCCGCTGTGGCACCTGCTGAAGACCCTGGCCGTCGTCGCTGCTCTGGTCTGGGTGGGACGACGGATGCCGGTGCTGCGGCCCGACCGCACGGTGGAGGTCGGTTGGATGGTCCTCGTCCCGCTGACGCTCCTGCAGGCGTTGGTCGTCGCGGTGCTCGTCCTGACCGGGTTCTACGCGTGAGGAGGAGCCGATGCTGAGCGACCTCTCCGGCTGGGCGATCACGGCCGTCGCCATCCTCGGGGTCCTGTCGGTCGCCGCGGGGGTCGCGGTCTTCGTCGTCGACTCGATGGCGCGGGCGACCTTCGCCCTGCTGGCGTCGTTCCTCGCCGTGGCGGGCATCCTGCTCGCCCTCGACCTGGTCTACCTGGCCGTCGTGACGGCGCTGATGATGACGATCGAGATGGCGATCATGGCCGTCTTCATGATCATGTTCATGATGAACCCGGCCGGGCTCATGCCGATGACGATGGTGCACAACGCCAAAGGCTCGGCCGCGGTCGGCGCCGGAGTCTTCGTCCTCCTCGCGGTGGGCATCTGGACGATCGACTGGCCGACGATGAACCCGGTTCGCCCCGACGACAGCACCCGCCAGCTCGGCGAGGCGATCATGGGCAGCCACATGCTGGTCATGCTGGTGATCGGCATCGGGCTGTTCGCCACGATCCTGGCCGGCACTGTCCTGGCCACCGCGCGCGGCCGTTACGACCGCCTCGGCCCGGGTCTCGACGCCGAGCACCCGGACGACCCGGTGCCCGGGGGACTGCGCCGATGACCGCCGAGCTGGTGCTGCAGATCGTGCTGACCGTCGCCGCCGGCCTGATCGGCGTCGGGCTGTTCGGGGCGTTGTCCCAGCAGACGATCGTCATGGTGATGATGGGCCTCGAGCTCGTCCTCAACGGTGTGCTGCTGGCCGGGGGAGCGGCCTGGTACTTCCTCGCGCCGGAGCTGCCCGACGCCCAGGTGCTGGTCGTCGTGGCGCTGGTGGTCATGGCGGTGGAGATGGCCATGGGCTTCGCCGTCACCGTCGCCTTCTATCGAGCTCGGCAGCTCGACATGATCGACATGGCGTCGGACCTGCGCGGATGAGCGCCGTCCTCGGCGCCCTGGTGCTGCTCCCCGCCCTGAGCGGAGCCGCCTTGCTCGTCGCCGGGCGGGGGGCCGACCGCGTCGCCGGTCCGCTGGCCGTGGCCGTCGCCGCGGCAGGTGTGGTGGTGGCTGCGCTGGTGGCCGGGACCCGGCCGCTGCTGTCGGTGCCGTTCCTCGGGATCGTCGAGGGCGGGGATCTGCGCCTGGTCGTCGACGGGCTCTCCGCCGTGCTCGTCGTCCTGGTGGCCGGCATCGCCCTGCTGGTCACCGTGTTCGCCGTCGTGGACCTGCCGGCGGATGCCGCTCGGGGGCGGTTCTTCGGCTACCTGCTGCTGTTCGTCGCGGCCATGCTGGCGACGGTCACCGCGGCAACCCTCCCCACGCTTCTCCTGGCCTGGGAGGTCATGGGCGCGACCTCCTACGCGCTCATCGGCTACCACTGGGACGAGCCGGGCAAGCCGGCCGCCGGCACCCGGGCGTTCGTGACCACCCGGGCCGGGGACCTCGGCCTGTACGTCGCCGCCGGGGCGGCGCTGGCTGCGACCGGGAGCCTGGTGCTGACCGACCTGGAGAGCGCGGACGGTGGCTGGGCGGACGTGGCCGCCGCCGGCGTGCTGGTCGCCGCGCTGGGCAAGTCGGCGCAGCTGCCCTTCTCGGCCTGGCTCTCGGCCGCGATGCAGGGGCCGAGCCCGGTGAGCGCGCTGCTGCACTCGGCCACGATGGTGGCCGCCGGCGGGTACCTGCTGATCCGGATGCAGCCGCTGCTGGCGTCGACCGGCTGGGCCGCGACGGCGGCGGCGTGGGCCGGGGCGCTGACCGCGATGGTCCTGGGTGCGGTGGCCGTGGCGCAGACCGACCTCAAGCAGCTGCTCGCGGCCAGCACGGCCGCGCAGATCGGCTTCGTCGTCCTCGCCGCCGGGGTGGGCGCCACCGCCGGTGGCACCGCCCAGCTCGTCGCGCACGCCGCGGTCAAGGCCGGCCTGTTCGTCGCCGCCGGGGCCTGGCTCACCGCGCTCGGCACTAAGAACCTGACCGACCTGCGTGGCGCCGCCCGCCGGTACCGGGGGATCGGGGCAGCGGCCACCGTCGCTGCCCTTGCGTTGGCCGGTGTGCCGCCGCTGTCGCTGTGGGCGACGAAGGACAAGGTGCTCGCCGGTGTCGATGGAACGGCGCTGCACGTGGTCGGCCTCGCCGCCGCCGCGGTCTCGGCGGTCTACGCCGGTCGGATCCTGGCCGTCGTCCTCGCCAGGCCGGCGGGGGACGAGGAGGAGCCGGGCACCCGGCGCGTCCCGGCCCTGACCACGGTCGTCGCCGGCGTGCTGGCCGTGTTCGCCGCCGGGCTGGGTGTGCTCGCGCTGCCGGCCGTGGCAGAGCGACTCGAGGCGGTCCTGGACGTGGAGGGGGAGCCGTCCCCGGGGCTGGGGGAGCTGCTGCTCTCCGGGGCGCTCGCGCTGGTGGCCCTGGGACTGACCGTCGCCGTGGTCCGGGCCCGCCCTGCCGTCATGGAGCAGCTCTCCCGGAGTCCGCTCGCCTCGTGGGCCGGGCTGGGACGGCTGCTCTCGCCACGACCGGCGATGGCGCTCGCCCGGGCGCTGGCCACCGTGGACGACAGGGTGATCGACCGGGCGGTCGTGGGGGTGGCCGTCGGCGCCCGTCGGCTCGCCGGCATGGCGTCCCGGGCGGACGACGGCGTCCTGGACGGCGCGGTGTCCGGCGTCGCCGCAGCTACCCGCCGTACTGCCGCCGGCTCCGCGCGCATCGACACCGGCGTGGTGGACGGCGCCGTCCGCGGGATGGCGCGGGCGTTCCGCCACGCGGGGGGCGCTGCCCGCCGTCCGCAGACGGGCCTGCTCCACCAGTACTACGCCCAGGCCGTCGTCGGTCTCGGGCTTCTGCTCGTCCTCCTGCTCGTGGTGAGGTAGTCGTGCTGCTGACCGTCGTGATCTTCCTGCCGTTGCTGGCCGCTGCTGTGCTGCTGGCGGCCCCGAGGATCCCCGGTCGCGTGGCGATCGGGGTGTGGGTGGCTGCCTCCGCCGTCGACCTGGCGCTGGTCGGCTGGATGTGGTTGCGCTTCGAGCCAGGGCAGGGCGCCTCGGGCGTCGTCGACGGCTTGGCGTACGAGGCCCATCTGCAGTGGATCCCCACGGTCAATGCCGGCTACCACGTCGGCGTCGACGGGCTCTCCCTGCCGCTGCTGGCCCTGACCGGGGTGCTGTTCCTGGCCTGCGCGGTCTACTCGCTGCGTGAGCCGGACCGGCCGCACACCTACGCCGCGCTGTTCCTGTTCCTGCAGACGGCGTGCATGGGCACGTTCGCCTCGCTGGATCTGATCCTGTTCTTCGTCTTCTTCGACCTGTCGATCGTCGGGATGTACTTCGTCATCGCCGGCTGGGGGCACGGCAACGCCCGGCGCAGCGCTTTGAAGTTCTTCCTCTACACCTTCATCGGGTCGCTGGCGCTGCTGGTGGGCTTCATCGGGCTGTTCCTCGGCAGCGAGGAGCGCACCTTCGACATGGTGGCGCTGGCGGCGAATCCGCCGCTCGCCGATTCCCCGGTGGCCGGTGGGCTGGTGCTGCTGGCGATCTTCCTGGGGCTGGCGGTGAAGACGCCGCTGTTCCCCTTCCACACCTGGCTGCCCGACGCGCACACCGACGCACCCGCCGCCGGGTCCGCCATTCTCGCCGGGATCCTGCTCAAGCTCGGCACGTACGGGTTCGTGCGGATCGCCATGCCGATCCTCCCCGAGGCCTGGCAGCGGTGGGCCATGGTGGCCGTCGTCGTCGGGGTGATCAGCGTGCTGTGGGGCGCGTTCGTGGCGCTAGCCCAGACCGACGTCAAGCGGATGATCGCCTACACCTCGGTCAACCACATGGGGTACGTGCTGCTCGGCCTGGGCGCGGCCGGCCTGGTCGCCTCCGCTGACGAAGGCGCGCGGACCGTGGCCACGGTCGGGGCGATGTACCAGATGGTCAGCCACGGCCTGCTCACCGGCGCGCTCTTCCTGCTCAGCGGCGTCCTGTGGTCCCGCGGACACAGCTACGCCTTCGACCGCTGGGGTGGTCTGGCTCGTCCCGCGCCCGTCTTCGCCGCCTGCTTCGCGGTCGCCGCGTTCGGCTCCCTGGGGCTGCCCGGGTTCTCCGGATTTATCGCCGAATTCCAGGTCTTCACCGGCGCGCTGCAGGCCGCACCGCTGGCCACGGTGGTCGCCGTCGTCGGCATCCTGGTCACCGCCGGGCTGTTCCTGCTGGCCCTGCAGCGGTTGTTCACCGGCGATCCCGTCGTCCCGTCCGAGGCAGACCCCGACGAGCTGGCGGAGGGCCCGGGTCCGGAACGTGCGGACGGCACGACGGCGACCGCCGTCCGGCCGCGGACGGCGACCCGGATGCAGGACCTGCGCAGTCGCGAGGCGGCCGCGGTCGTCCCGCTGCTGGTACTCGCCGTGATTCTCGGGTTGGTTCCGCGGGTCCTGCTGGACGTGCTGGAGCCGGCCGCCATGGCGGTGGTGGAGCTGGTGGGCCGGTGACCGGCATGTCCGGGGGTGGCGAGCGGGTGCTCGCCCTGCTCCCCGAACTGCTCCTGCTCCTCGGTGCGGTCGGCGGCCTGCTGCTGGGCCTCTGGACGCCGCAGCACCGGCAGTGGCGGGTCCGGCTCCTGGTCACCGCCGCCTGCCTGGCCAGCGTGATCGCCGCTGCCGTCGCGCTGCCCGAGCCTGCGGAGCGGGTGTTCGAGGCCACCTGGGTCGTCGACACCACCACCGGCGTTGTGCGCATCGTGGTTGCTCTCGGTGTGGCTGTCCTCGTCTGGCTCGCGTCGCCCTCGCTGGCCGGACATCCGCGGGAGACCGAGGCCTACGTCCTCATGCTGCTCGGTGGGCTCGGCAGCATCGCGCTGGCCGCCAGCGGCGATCTGCTGCTGCTGGTCGCCGGCTACCTGCTGGCCAGCGTCCCGCTGTACGCGCTGGCCGGCTTCGCCAAGGACTCCGCGGGTGTCGAGGCGACGATGAAGTACTACCTCATGGGCGCCTTCGTGGGTGTGCTGATGCTCGTCGGCGTCGCCGCCCTGGTGCTCGCCACCGGCACGACCGGCTACCTCGACCTCGCCGCGCTGCTCCCGGACGCCTCCCCGGCTCTGCTCGCCGTGGGCATCCTCGGCGTGCTCGCCGGGGTCGCCTTCAAGGCTGGAGCCGTGCCGGTGCACTTCTGGGTTCCCGACGTCACGGCCGGCACCACCCCGCCGATGGCCGCCTACCTCACCACGATCCCGAAGATCGGCGCGGTCGCCGCCGCGTTCCGGCTGCTCGCCGAGCCCTTCGCCGACGTCCCCCTCGACGTTCCCCTGCTGGTCGCCGTCATCGCCGCGGTCAGCATGACCCTGGGCAACCTGGCCGCCTTCAATCAGACCGAGGTCCTGCGGCTGCTGGCCTACTCAACGGTCAGCCAGGTCGGCTACCTGTTCATGGCCGTCGCCGTCGCCGCGCGCACCGATCTCGCCGTCCCGGCGCTGGCGATCTACCTGGCCGGCTACGCGGTGACCAACATCGGTGCCTTCGCCGCCGTCGCGGCGACCCCGGCCGCGCGCACGATCACCGACTGGGCGACCGCGGTCGGACGCCACCGCTGGATCGTGGTCAGCCTCGTGGTCTGCCTCCTCGGCCTCGTCGGAACTCCACCGACCGCCGTCTTCGTCGGCAAGCTCGCCGTCTTCACCGCGGCATGGGACGGCGCCCTGGCGTGGTTGGTCGTCGTGGCGGCCGTCAACACGGTGGCGAGCCTCTTCTACTACCTGCGCTGGGTCGCCCCCGCGTTCGCCGGGGTGCCGGCCGCACCGTCTATGCGGGAGTGGGCGGGTAGTGGTCCACGGACGGCGGCGGGTACGGCGCAGCGGACCCGGCGTGGCGTCCCGACCGGATTGCTGCACGGGGCCGCGGTCATGTCCCTCCTCCTCGGTCTGGGAGCGGGGTGGTGGCTCGCCTTCGCCCTGTCAACCTGACCGAGGACGGCGACCTCGGACGTCGGTGCATCAAGTCGGCGAGAGATTGGAGTGCAAAGCGATGACCGCGTCGACCTGCCGTCGGTCGGTGGCGCGACTGACGGCGATGTCGCGGCGAGTAGCAGTCATGCGGCTTGCAGGCAGACGGCACGGACGCCGAGGGCGTCCGCCAGCAGCCCGCCGACGCCGGGGCCGACTGCTGTCGGTCCCGCCGGAGCGGTTCACGCGGGACGCATCGCCCGCGGGTGCGGTCGGTTACGTGCGACTGAAGCAGGCCGGGGTACCTCAACGGCGTCGCAATTTCGCAGCGCCCGCGACTAACTGATCCTCGCTATCGGGCAACTGCGCCGCCCAGCGGGTATGGGGAACTCAGACCTGACCAAGATTGGCGGGACTGACGGCGGCCAGCAGGGCGACTACCTTTGCCAGCTCGTCCAGTTCGGCGCGGCAGGCAGCGCACTTGTTCAAGTGCGACCTGACGGTGGCCCGCTCCTCGGCGTCGCCGTGGCCTAATGCGAAGACGCCCAGCTGTGAAGCGCCCCAGGTTTCGTGCCGCTCTCATACGGGCTGCTCCTGCGGGATGAGGGCAGCGTAGTGGGCCTCCTCGGCCTCGTTCGGGGTGATCATTCC
>NZ_SSXC01000120.1 GCF_021699055.1 Blastococcus sp. MG754426
CCCACGGCCCCCGCCGCCGGTCATGCTCTCGCTGATCCCGTCCACCTCCAGGTTGCTGAGGTTACCTCACTGTCCGGTAACCGGAGCACCGTCGCTACCATTCCCCCGTGACGGAGGACCGGACCGGCGAGCTGGGCGACCTGCTCATGCGGGTGGCCCGCACGCAGCGCCGCCGGTGGCGCGACGCCCTGGCACCCTGGGACCTCTCCCCCCACCAGGCCCGGGCGCTGCGGGTGGTCTGCGAGCGCGAGGGCGTCCGGCTCAGCGACCTGGCGGAGGCGCTGCACATCGCCCCCCGGTCGGCGACCGAGGTGGCCGACGGGCTGCAGGATCGCGGGCTGGTCGCGCGGACGCCCGACCCCGCCGACCGCCGGGCGGTGCTGCTGCGGCCGACGGACGAGGGCCGCCGGGTGCGGGGCGAGATCGGCCGGGCGCGCGACGCCGACTCCGCGGAGCTCTTCGCCCGCCTGGGGCCCGAGGACCGCGCCGCGCTGGCCCGGATCCTCCGCACCCTGGCCGACTGAGCCCACGACTGCGCACCTCACGGGGCCTCCCGCCGCCCCGGGAGGCGCACGGCCGCGGCGTCGGGTGCGACTACTGCCGCTCGGGCGGGCGCTCGGCCCGCCAGCCGTCGAACGCCTCCAGGAAGGAGGCGGCCATCCGGTTCTCGGTGAGCACCTCCTCGCGGTCGCCGTCGTCGCGCATCCGGTCGGCCAGCGCCATGGTGTTGAACCTGATGGCACGGAAGTAGGGGATGAAGGAGCCGGGCGTGAACGCCCGCTCGGACGGCCGCGGCTCGACGCCCTCGGGTGCCCACGGCGCGGGCTCCGGCAGCGCCGGCAGACCCAGCCCCTCCAGCGCGGAGAGGAAGGGCTCGTCGTCGATCCGGTCGGTGAAGTCGCGGGAGAGCTCGTGGAAGACCTCGCGGCCGTCGGGGGCGACCGCGACGACGACCGGCCGGAAGATCGAGGCGTCCTCGTCCCAGGCCCCCAGCGGCCGGGCCAGCCGGGAGCCGTCCGGGTCGCTCACCCAGCGGTAGGGCACGTGCCAGGTGCGGTCGAAGGCGAGCTGGACCTCGGGCGGGTCGACCGAGGCGAGCACCACCTCGGTGCCGGCGGCGGCGAGGCGGGGCAGCGACGGGGCCAGGCGGACCGCCTGGGCGCAGCAGTAGGGCTACCAGTCGCCCCGCAGGCCGATCAGGAGCAGGGCCGCGCGGTCGTCGGACCGCAGCGCGAGCAGGTCGGCGGTGGCCACCGGGCCACGGTAGGCAGGCCCTCGGCGCGGCGCACCCGGGGCACGGGTGGCCGAACTCACCCCCCGTGCGGCCCGGTCGTGCCTGGAGTCACAGGAAAAGCGCTCAGGTTGCCGGCAGCGCGGTCGTTGAATCGGGAGAGCACCACCGACGACGACGAGAAGCAGGCACCGACGTGACCACCCCCGCTGAGCAGCAGACCACCACCGGCGCCACCACGCGCGTCGCCCCCGCCGGCCGGCGCGGCAGCCGCCCCCGCCGCTGGACCCTGGACCGGATCATCGCGGAGCTGAACCGGGGCGCCTGATCCCGGCGGTCCCGCCGCCACGGGGCGGAGGAATCACGAGCCGGGCTGTTCCCGTGGAGATGTCTCACCGCTAAGATTTCTCCCCATGAGCGAGCGCCGGGTCCGCATCGGCATCGACACCGGGGGGACGTTCACCGACGTCGTCGCCGTGGACGAGCGAACCGGGCGGACGACCACGACCAAGACCCCGTCCACCCCCACCGACCCGGCCGAGGGCTTCCTCACCGGCGTCCGCAAGGTGCTGGACCTGATGGATCTCGACGGCAGCGCGGTCACCGCCGTCAGCCACGGGACGACGGTGGCCACCAACCAGCTGCTCGAGGGCAAGCTGGACCGCCTGGGCTTCATCACCACCGAGGGCTACGAGTCGGTGCTGGAGATCGCCCGGCAGTCGGTGCCCGACGGCTACGGCAACAGCTACTTCTGGGTCAAGCCGCCTCGGATCGTGCCGGCCGACCTGGTCCGCACCGTCCGCGGCCGGCTGGACCACACCGGCGCCGAGGTCCGCCCGCTCGACGAGGACGACGCCCGCGCCGCCGCCCGGTTCTTCCGCGACGCCGGCATCACCACCATCGGCGTGTGCTTCCTGCACGCCTACGCGAACGACGCGCACGAGCGGCGGGTGCTCGAGGTCATCCGCGAGGAGCACCCCGGCGCGGTGGTCAGCATCTCCAGCGAGGTGCTCCGCGAGTACCGCGAGTACGAGCGCTCGGTGACCACGCTGGTCGACGCCGCCGTCAAGCCCAAGGTCGGTGCCTACGTCACCAACATCCGCACCCGCCTCGACGAGATCGCGCCGGGCGTGCCGTTCTACGTGATGAAGTCGAACGGTGGTGTCCTGAGCGCCGCCGAGGTCGTGCACCAGCCGATCACCACGATGCTCTCCGGCCCGGCCGCCGGCGCCCTGGGCGCGGCGCTGATCGCCGGCACCGCCGGGTTCGACCGGGTGCTCACCTGCGACGGCGGCGGCACCTCCACCGACGTCACCGTGGTCATCGACGGCGAGCCGGCGCTGACCACCGAGGGCTCGGTGGGCGACTACCCGTCCAAGATCCCGATGATCGACGTCGTCACCGTGGGCGCCGGCGGCGGCTCGATCGCCTGGCTCTCCCCCGAGGGCACGCTCAAGGTCGGCCCCAAGTCGGCCGGCGCCGACCCCGGCCCGATCTGCTACCCGAAGGGCGGCGACCAGCCGACCGTCACCGACGCACACGTCGTCCTCGGCCGCATCCCCCCGCACCTGCTCGGCGGCGAGATCCCGCTCAGCGTCGACGCCGCCCGTGCCGGGCTGGAGCAGCTCGGCGGGAAGCTCGACCTCTCCCTGGAGCGCACCGCGACCGGGATCCTGGAGATCTCCGCCTGGAACCAGGCGAACGCGCTGCGCCAGGTGACCGTCGCCAAGGGGCTGGACGTCCGCGACTTCACGCTGACGACCTTCGGCGGCTCCGGGTCGCTGCTGGCCTGCCGGCTCATGGACATCCTCGGCCTGCCGCGCACGCTGGTGCCGCCGAACCCGGGCAACGTCAGCGCCTTCGGCCTGCTCACCGTCGACGTGCGCAACGACTACGTGCAGACCGTCGTCAGCAAGCACGCCGACCTCGACCTGGACCGCGTGCGCGCGGTCTACACCGACCTGGAGGAGCAGGCCGCCGACGCACTGGACGGCGAGGGCTTCGCCCGCGACCAGCAGCGCATGCAGCGGACGGCGGACCTGCGCTACGTCGGTCAGGCGTTCGAGGTGCGGGTCCCGGTCGCCGACGGCGAGCTCGACACGGCTGCCGCCGAGGAGGTCGCGCAGGCCTTCCACGCGGCGCACCGCCAGCTCTACGGCTACGACTTCGCCGACGACCCGCGCCAGGCCGTGGAGTGGGTCAACCTCCGGGTGAGCGGTATCGGCCCGATCCGCCGTCCGGACCTGGTCGAGCTGCCGGCCCGCGAGGGCGGGACGGACCGGGCCGTCACGGGCTCCCGCCGCGTCTTCTTCGACGACTGGGTGGACACGCCCACCTACAACCGGCCCGACCTGGCCCCGGGCGACGTGGTCAGCGGCCCGGCGATCATCGAGGAGTTCGGCTCCACCGTCCCGGTGCACCCCGGCTTCGCCGCCACCGTCGACGCCTACGGCAACCTGCTGCTCACGAAGGAGTCGGGTCAGTGACGACGTTCCCCACCGGTCCCCTGAACGCCACGAAGGTCGACGCCGACCCCGTCCTCGTCGAGATCGTCGCGGGCACGCTCGCCGCGATCGAGAAGGAGGTCGAGACCTCCATCGGCCGCACGTCGCGCTCCCCGATGATCCGCGACGCGCACGACTTCCGCGCCGGTATCCACGACCGGAACCTGCGCAAGCTCACCGGCCGCTCGTACTCGGCGCTCGTGCACCCCGTCGTGCGCGACTACCCGATCGAGCAGATGAACGTCGGGGACGTCTTCTTCCACAACGACGTCTACGCCTCCGAGGGCGGCATCGGCCACCTGCCGGACCTCTGCGTCACCGTGCCGGTCTTCGCCCACGTGGACGGCGCCGAGAAGGTGGTGGCGTTCATCCAGGCGTTCGGCCACCACGACGACATCGGCGGCGCGGTGCCGGGCTCGATGCCCTCGGCGGCGACCAGCGTGTACGAGGAGGGCCTGATGGTCCCCCCGATCAAGCTGTGGGACCGCGGCGTGCCCAACGAGAGCGCGCTGAAGATCATGACGCGCAACTCGCGGATGCCCGACTCCCTGGCCGCCGACCTCGACGCGGAGTGCTCCGCCTGCCTGGCCGGCGCCCGGCGGCTCGGCGAGCTGTTCGACCGCTACGGCGTGGCCGCCGTCGAGGCCTGCTTCGACGCGATCCTGTCGAACTCCACCGAGGTGTACCGGCGGGAGATCCTCTCCCAGATCCCGGACGGCACCTACGTCTGGGAGGACTACGCCGAGCACGACGGCGTCGAGGAGCCCAAGCTCCACCGCCAGCGGATCACGCTGACCATGGACTCCTCGAAGGAGACCCCGCTGGTCATCGACTTCACCGGCACCGGCCCCCAGGCCAAGGGCCCGATCAACCACTGCGGCGACTACGCCGACGGCAACTTCCTCAAGAAGTGGCTGGCGCCGATCCTGCGCAACCTGGCCGAGACGCCGGAGCGGATGGCGCAGCTCGACGTCAACGAGGGCGTCGTCCCGCTGATCGAGATGCGCTTCCCCGAGAAGGGCACGCTGCTCACCCCGATCTTCCCCGCGCCGACCAACGCCCGGACGTTCGTCATCCTGCGGCTGCTCGGCGTCCTGGCGGGCGTGCTGGCCAAGGCCACCGGCGGCCGGATGCCCGCCGACCAGGAGACGATCCGCTACACCGGCGTCTACGGCACCGACTTCGACGGGCAGCCGTACCTCATGCGCGAGGTGCTCGGCGGCGGCTCGGGTGGGCGGTACTACGCCGACGGCGAGGACACCATCCACGTCGTGCCGGACTCGCGGAACCTGCCCACCGAGTTCACCGAGGGTCGCTTCCCGCTGCGCGTCGAGCGGCTCGGCCTGGCGATGGACTCCGGCGGCCCCGGGCGCTACCGCGGCGGCTGCGGCTACGAGAAGCACATCCGGGTGCTCCGCGACGCGCACTTCATGTCGATCGCCGACCGCTCGATCCTGGCCTGCTGGGGGGTCAAGGGGGGCAAGGCCGGGCGGCCGTTCCAGATCACCGTCGACCCGGGCGGCCCGGACGAGCACGAGGTCGACGCGCTGGCCGACGCCGAGCCGCTGAAGGCCGGCACCGTCGTGCGCATCCGCACGACGGGCGGCGGCGGCTGGGGCGACCCGCTGGACCGGCCGGTGGACGAGGTGCTGCGCGACATCGCCTGGCGCAAGGTCTCCGTGGCCGGCGCCCGCGAGGACTACGGCGTCGTCGTGCTCGAGGACGGGACGGCGGACGAGGCCGCCACCGAGGAGCTGCGCGCCTCCCTGCGGGCCGCCCGCACCGGGGACGAGCCGTTCTTCGACCGCGGCCCCGGCTACGCCACCCTCTCCGGCGGCGCCGCGTTCAACGAGTTCGACGTCCTGCACCCCGCTCCCTGACGCCCCGGGCACCGCGCCCGGTCGCCCCGACCCGCTGCACGCAGTCGGCCCCTGCCCACCACGGTGGGCAGGGGCCGGCTGCTGTCCGGGGCACCGCCTGCGCCCTCGACGGGGCGCGCCCGGCGGAGCCCGTTCCTCAGGTCAGCGGCTCGGTGGTCCCGGGCTCCGGCTTGGCCTGGTCGCCGTCCTGGCCCTGGTCACCTCCGGTGGACGTGTCCTGCTCGACGCCCTCCGGCGTGAACGGCGTCTCCTCGAGCACGTTCTCCCGGGCCTCGTCGCGGTCGGTCCCTGGTACCTCGGTCATCTCGGCCTCCTCCTCGGCGGACCCGGCCCCTACCCCGGCCCGGCCGCGCCGACGCGGGTTGCGCCAGGAGCGGACGGCCCGCCGGCCCGCCCGCGCAGCGCCTCCGCCGTCGCCCCGTCGGCCGGCAGGAACGCCTCGATGCTCAGCTCGGCGGCGGTGACGTCGACGGCGGTGCCGAAGGTGGTGACCGTGCTGAGGAACGACAGGACGGCGTCCCCCGCCCGGACGCGCAGCGGGACCGCGATCCCGTTCGGCGGTGCCGCGGCAGTCCCCCCGGGGAGCGCGACCAGCTCGCGGTGCAGCGCGCCCAGCGACGGGTCACCGGTCACGTGCACCTCCCGGGCCAGCCGGTGCAGCACGTGCCGCCGCCACTGCGGCAGGTCGAGGATGCGGGGGGCGAGCCCGTCGGGGTGCAGGCTGAGCCTGAGCACGTTGACCGGGGGCTCGAGCAGGGCGGGCGCCACCCCCTCGGTGAGCAGCGCCACCGCCCCGTTGGCGGCCACCAGGTGCCACCCCCGGTCGACCACGAGGGCGGGGAAGGGCTCGTAGGCGGCCAGCACGAGGTCCAGCGCCGCCCGCACGGTGGCCATGTCGGGCCCGTCGAGCCGGCGCCGGCCGAACTCGGGCGCGTGCCCGGCGGCGACCAGCAGCTCGTTGCGCTCGCGCAGCGGCACCTCGAGGTGCTCGGCGAGCAGCAGCACCACCTCCCGGCTGGGCCGGGAGCGGCCGGTCTCGACGAAGCTCAGGTGCCGGGCCGAGATGCCGGCCGCCAGGGCCAGCGCCAGCTGGCTGAGCCGGCGTCGCTGCCGCCAGCGGCGGAGCAGCTCGCCCACCCCCGGCGGGGCCTGCAGCGCGGTCACGGCGCGGAACGCTAGCGCCGCGGGACGGGGCCTGTCGCCTACCTGCGAGGTAATCGACGCGCTGACCCCGCGGCGGGACGGTGCTGCCATGAACACCACCACCGCCACCCGCCCCGCCGACCTCCTCCGGGCCGCCCTGCTCCTCGACGCCGCAGTCACCGGGGCCAACGGCGCCGCCTACCTCCTGGCCGCCCCCGCCCTCGCCGACCTGCTCGGCGTCCCCGAGGGCACGCTGCGGGGGCTCGGCGCCTTCCTGCTCGTCTTCGCCGTCGCGGTCGCCGCCGTCGCCGCCCGCCGCCCGGTCCCGCGCGCCGCAGCGGGAGCCGTCGTGGCCGCCAACGCGCTGTGGGCCGCGGGGAGCGTCGGCGTCGTCACCGCCGGCGTCTTCCGGCTGACCGGCGCGGGCACCGCGTGGGTGCTCCTCCAGGCCGCCGCCGTGGCGGGCTTCGCCGGCCTCCAGATCGCCGGCCTGCGCCGGCGCTGACGCCCGGGCCCGCGTTACGAAAGGACGACGGACGGCGGTGACGCGCATGGGCCCGGACGTCACCGGAAAGCCCACGGGGACCGGACGCCGGGGAGCACGCCCCGGAGCACTCCGAACCTGGAGGACCGACCCTTGTCACGACCACTCCGCCCGCTCGCCCACCTCGCCGTCGCCGCGTCGCTGGCGCTCTCCCCCCTCGCCCTCGCCGCCTGCGGGGACGACGACTCCGAGCCGGAGGCGGGGACCGCCGCCGAGGAGACGACGGAGGAGGAGGAGGACGAGGGCTTCGGCGAGACCGATCCGGGCCCCAGCTACGAGGGCGCCTACGACAGCGAGTTCGTCGAGGAGCTCGACCTCCACCTCGGCGAGGAGGTCGTGCTCTCCGCCGGCATCGAGGCGGTCATCGCCCCCCAGGTCTTCGTGATCACCGGCCCCGCCGACAGCGGCGTGCCTCCCCTGCTGGTGCTGGCGTCCGAGGCGGTCGACGGGCTGGAGCCGGAGACGGGCGTGGAGGTGGCCGGCACCGTGCAGGGCTCGTTCGCGACCACGGCGGCCGAGGAGGACCTGGGCGTCGACCTGGACGACGAGCTGCTCGCGCCCTTCGAGGGCGACCCCT
>NZ_SSXC01000013.1 GCF_021699055.1 Blastococcus sp. MG754426
CGGGGGCGGTCCGGCGCGGGCCACGGGGCGGCCGTCGGTCAGACGTCCTCCCACCGGTCGCCTCCCCGCTCGCTCGCTCCGTCCCCCGGTGCGCTCAGGGTCTCACGCTGCGTGGGCTCTCGGCGACAGCCGGCGGCTCCGCCACGCCCGGTCCGCCCGTCCGGCCCTCGACCATGCCGAGCACCGCGCGGGCCGTCGGCTCCGGGGCCTCGAGCATCGCCACGTGGCCGACGCCGTCGAGGAGCAGGAGCCGGCCGTCGGGCACGGTCGCGGCCAGCCGGGGGGCGAGCGCCGGGTCGACGAGCCGGTCGCGGCCGCCCCAGACCACCAGGACGGGCATCCGCAGCCCCCGGGCGGCCCGCCAGGCGTTGGCCGGGCCGAGCCGCAGGTAGGAGGTGATCAGTCCGCGCATGCTGCGGGCCAGGGCGCGGTCGGCCCACGGCTGCTGGGCCCGCTCGTGCATCTCCCGGACCGCCTGCTCCAGCCGCTCCCGCGGCACCGCGGCCGGGTCGCCGAAGCACATCCGCACCATCGACCGGACGTTCTCGTCGGGCGGGACGGCGGCCAGCCGGCGCTCGGCGAGCGCCGGGACACCGGGGACCAGCAGGAGCAGCAGCGCCCGGCTGAACGCCGGAGGCACCCGGTACACCGGCATGGCCGGGGAGACCAGCGTCAGCGTCGCCACGAGGTCCGGGCGCAGGGCCGCGGCCAGCAGGCTCACCAGGCCACCGAGCGAGTTGCCGACCAGGTGCACCGGGTGACCCTGGCCCGGGCCCGGCTCGGCGACGACGTGCTCGAGGACGTCGACGACGGCGCGGACGTGGCCGCGGATGGAGTACCGGCCGCGAGCCGGGGGGCCCGACCGGCCGAACCCGGGCAGGTCGACCGCCCAGCCGTCGAACCGGACCGCGAGCAGGGCCGCGAGGTCGGTCCAGTTGGTGGAAGCGCCACCCAGGCCGTGCACGTAGAGCGCCCGCTCCCGCGGCGCGTCCGCCCCCGCGCCGTCCTCGACCGGGCCCCTCCACGGCGTGCGGCGCACGAACACCTCCCCGCCGCGCACCGGCACCCCGACCCCCGGCCACGGCGGCACGACGGAGCCCAGCACCGGCAGGGGGGTCGGGGAGAGCGCTGCCTCGGACATCACCCTCGACGGTAACGCTGCGTACCCATCGGTCGAGCGCGGCACGAACCCGTCGGTAGCATCCCCCTGCCATGCAGCCTCCACAGCCCGCCGCGGTCAACCGGCGCACCTCCCGCCTGCCGCGCGGTGCACGCCGGCTCCAGCTGCTGCGCGCGGCCCAGGACGTCTTCGTCGCGCACGGTTTCCACGCCGCGGCGATGGACGACATCGCCGTCCGCGCCGGGGTGAGCAAGCCGGTGCTTTACCAGCACTTCCCCGGCAAGCGCGAGCTCTACCTGGCGCTCCTGGAGGAGCACGTCACCGAGCTGGCCCGCCGGGTGGCAGAGGCCATGGGCGGCACCGCCGACAACCGGGCCCGGGTCGACGCCGCCGTCGGCGCCTACTTCGACTTCATCGACGCCGACGGCGAGGCTTTCCGGCTGGTGTTCGAGTCC
This sequence comes from Blastococcus sp. MG754426, assembly GCF_021699055.1. Classification (GTDB taxonomy): domain Bacteria; phylum Actinomycetota; class Actinomycetes; order Mycobacteriales; family Geodermatophilaceae; genus Blastococcus. The sequence continues at coordinate 1,576 of NZ_SSXC01000013.1, forward strand.
GACCTGCGCAACGACGACGACGTGCGCGCCATCGTCGACCGCGGTACCGCGCTGTGCGTCGAAGCCATCGCCGGTGTCATCGCGGCCGACACCGGTGCGGACCCCGAGCGCGCCCTCCTGCTGGCCTCGGGCCTGTCCGGGCTGGCCGAGAGCAGCGCCCGCTGGTGGCTGCCGCGGAAGGGCACGGTGACCCGCGACGAGGCGGTCTCGCTCATGTCCGCGCTGGCCTGGCGCGGCATCTCCGGGTTCCCGCGCGTGGACGGCGACCAGCCCGCTCCCTGAGGAGCTGCGTTCGCTGACGGCGCACCCGCTCGCCGGGTGCCGGCGGGGCGGTCTGCACTAGCGTTGGGGCCAGTCGCGCAACGAGGAGGCATCGCCCACGTGGAAGTCAAGATCGGCGTCCAGCACTCGCCCAAGGAGCTGGTCATCGACAGCCCCAGGACCCCCGACGAGATCGCGGCCGAGGTGGCCAAGGCCATGTCGGGCTCGACCAAGGACGGCCTGCTCACCCTGGTCGACGAGCGGGGCCGCCAGGTCCTCGTCCCCGTCGACCGCATCGCCTACGTGGAGATCGCGCAGGCCGACCAGCGCCGCGTCGGGTTCATCGCCGGCGCCTGACCCAGGCCGCCCGGACGGGGCGTCACCGCACCGCGGTGGCGCCCCGTCGTCGTGCTCGGGGTCGCGACCGGTGCCCCCGCGGGGCCAGGGCCTCCCCACGGAGCGCCTCGGTGTCAGGGGTTGAGCCCGAGCGCCTTCATCCGCGCCGTGTGCGCCTGGGTGATGCGCTCGATGAGCCGGCCGACGCCCGAGAGGTCGCCGGTGCCGGAGATGATGAGCTCGGCGAGCGGGTCGTGCTCGGCGATGACGGCCTGCGACCGGGTCATCGCCTCGCCCACGAGCCGCCGCCCCCACAGCGCCAGCCGGCCGGCGACCGACCGGTCGGCGGCGATCGCGGCGCGCACCTCGCGGACGGCGAAGTCCGCGTACCCCGTGTCGGCGAGCACGTCGAGCACCAGCCCGCGGTCGGGTTCGGGCAGGAAGCCGGCGATCTCGCGGTAGAAGTCGGCGGCCAGGCCGTCGCCCACGTAGGCCTTCACCAGCCCCTCCAGCCAGGTGCTGGGGCGGGTGCTCTCGTGGAAGGTGTCGAGCGCGGAGACGAACGGCTCCATCGCCGCCGACGGGTCCACCCCCAGCTCCTCCAGCCGGGCGGTGAGCCGGAAGTGGTGCCCGATCTCGGCCGCGGCCATCCGGGCGAGCGCGGCCCGGCCGGTGAGCGAGGGCGCCATGCGGGCGTCCTCGGCCAGCCGGTCGAAGGCGGTCAGCTCGGCGTAGGCGAGCACCCCGAGCAGGTCGGCGACCGCCGTGTTCTCGACCGGTGGCACGGCATCTCCTGGGCTCGGCGACGGGGGTGCCGGCCGCCCCCGACGAGTGATGCACCCGACAGCGGGGAGCGCGGCGCCGAGAGGCTAACCGGTGCTCGCGCTAGCATGGGAATCGGCGAGCCTCCGGGCACGCTCGTACATCTGCGCGCTGACGACCGCTGGACGACGCCCCCCGGGCTGTCTCCCGGGCCGTGGCGAGGTCCGGTTCTGCTGGCCGCGTCGGCGCTGGAACCGATCCCGCGACACCAGACCCGGGACGGGCGCGAGGCGGCGACACCGCTGCCGCAGCCGGTCCCCCAGCAGACCAGAGGCGAGACCACTGACCTCCACCGACCAGAACCCCACCACCGCACCCGAGCTGGAGCACGCCGAGACCGGCGCGCCCGCCCCCGAGGAGCTCGAGCAGGCCGTCGAGGAGCTCGGCGGCGCCCCCGTCGCCGCCGACAGCCCGCTGTTCAGCGACTTCGACGTGCACCCCGACATCGTGGCCGCGCTGGCCGACGCCGGGATCACCCGCACCTTCGCCATCCAGGAGCTCACGCTGCCCCTGGCGCTGGCCGGCAACGACCTCATCGGCCAGGCCCGCACGGGAACCGGCAAGACCCTCGGCTTCGGCGTCCCGCTGCTGACCCGCGTGACCCCGCCCGCCGAGGGCGCCGACGGTGTCCCGCAGGCGCTGGTCGTCGTCCCCACCCGCGAGCTCTGCGTGCAGGTCGCCCGCGACCTGGGCACCGCCGGCAGCAAGCGCGGCATCCGCGTGCAGGCGATCTACGGCGGCCGCGCCTTCGAGCCGCAGATCGAGTCGCTGCGCAACGGCGTCGAGGTCGTCGTCGGGACGCCGGGGCGGCTGCTCGACCTCGCCCAGCGCGGCGACCTGATCCTGGGCAAGGTGCGGGTCCTCGTCCTCGACGAGGCCGACGAGATGCTCGACCTGGGCTTCCTGCCCGACATCGAGCGGATCCTCGCGATGGTCCCCGAGAAGCGGCAGACCATGCTGTTCTCGGCGACGATGCCGGGCCCGATCGTCACCCTCTCCCGGTCGTTCATGACCCAGCCCACGCACATCCGGGCGCACGGCAACGACGAGGGCTCGACGGTCCCGCAGACCACGCAGTTCATCTACCGGGCGCACAACCTGGACAAGCCCGAGCTGCTCTCCCGGGTGCTGCAGGCCCGCGACCGCGGCCTGGCCATGGTGTTCTGCCGCACCAAGCGCACCGCGCAGAAGGTCGCAGACGAGCTGGTCGACCGCGGGTTCGCCGCTGCCGCCGTGCACGGCGACCTGGGCCAGGGCGCCCGCGAGCAGGCGCTGCGGGCCTTCCGCAGCGGGAAGGTCGACGTCCTGGTCGCCACCGACGTCGCCGCCCGAGGCATCGACGTCACCGGCGTCAGCCACGTCGTGAACTACCAGTGCCCCGAGGACGAGAAGACCTACGTGCACCGCATCGGCCGGACCGGCCGCGCCGGCAGCACCGGTGTCGCGGTCACCCTGGTCGACTGGGACGACATCCCCCGCTGGCAGCTGATCGACAAGGCGCTCGACCTGGGCTTCACCGACCCGCCGGAGACCTACTCCACCTCGCCGTGGGTCTACACCGACCTGGACGTCCCCGAGGGCGCCAAGGGCCGGCTGCCCCGCTCCCAGCGCACCCGTGAGGGCCTGGAGGCCGAGACGCTCGAGGACCTCGGCGAGACCGGCAAGCGCAACCGCCCCGCCGGGGGTGGCTCGCGTCCCGCCGACGACGACCGCCCGGCCGACGGCGGCAAGAGCCGGCCGCGGCGCCGCACCCGGCGCAGCGGGGGCGGGAGCGCCGACGACGCCACCGGTGACGCCGCCCAGCCGGACGCGCCCGCCGCGACCGACGCCCCCGCCGCCGAGGGCGGGAGCGCCAAGCCGCGCCGCCGGCGCCGCCGGCGCGGCGGTGCCGGGCGCGGCGGAGCGGCCGCCGAGGGCGCGGCGACGGGCGCCGACCCCGCGAGCTGACCCACCCCGCGATGGCACGGCTGGAGTCCCCGCCGCTGCGGGTGTGGGTCTGGGCGGCGGCCACGCTGGCGCTGGTCGCCGTCGCCGTCCTGCTGTGGCGGGGTTCCGACGCCGCCGCCACCTCCAGCACCACCGCTGCGCCGGCCGACGTCCCCCCGGGGCCGCCGGCCGGCGCCGTCTCCGAGGCGTGGACCACCGAGGCCGACCCGCTCCACGGCGGCGTCGTCGCCGAGGGCCGGGTGCTGGTCGGCTCCCCGCAGGGTGTCCGGGGCCTGGACCCGCTGAGCGGCGAGGAGGCCTGGCACTACACCCGCGAGAACGCGGTGCTGTGCGGGGCCACGGTGACCGACGGCGTCGTGGTCGCCGTGTTCCGCACCGCGGACCGCTGCGACGAGGCGGTCGCCCTCGACGCCGGCACGGGGGTGCGCGCCTGGACGCGCAACGTGAACTTCCGCCCCGGGGTGACCCTCGGCTCCACCGACCGGATCGTGCTCGCCGCCACCCCGACGGGCATCGTCACCCTGGACCCGGCCGGCGGCGGCATCCGCTGGCGGTACGTCCCCCCGGACGGCTGCGAGCTGCTGCAGTCGGCCGCCGGCGACGCGGGCGTGGCGGTGCTGCAGCGGTGCGCCGGCTCCACCGACCCCCAGCTGCGGCTGGTGGACGGTTTCGACGGCGACCTGCACTGGGCCCGTGACCTGCCGGCGGGGGGAGGCACCCCCGAGCTGGTGGGAGCGGACCTGCCGGTCGTCGTCCGGGTGGACGACGAGGTGCAGCTGCTGTCCGCCGCCGACGGCTCGCTGCTCACCACCCTGCCCGCCGAGCCCGGCGCGGCGGTCCGGCAGGTGGCCACGGACCCCGCCCTGCTGGTCCTCGCCGCGGGCACGCTGACGGCGGTGGAGCCGGGGTCCGCGCGCCCGCTGTGGTCCACCCCGGCCACCGGCCTGCCCGCGGGTCCGGACACCGCGGACGGCACGCCGGCGCTCCCCGTCCCCACCTCCGACGGGCTCCTCCACCTCGACCCCGCGACCGGAGCGGAGTCCGGCCGGACCGCTGCGCCCGCGCTGCCCGACGGCGCGGTGGCCGCCGTCGCCGGCCCCGCGGTGGTGCTCGCGCTGCCCGGCGAGGTCCGCGCCTACCGCTGAACGCCACCGGTGCGGCACGCCCGGCGCCGTGGTAGTTCACTGGGCACATGGTCCTGCCCGGCGGCCCCGATGCCCACGCCCTGTCCATCGCCATCGCGCCCGACGACCTCCGCCAGCTGGCGCAGCACGACGCCGTCCCGCGCACCTTCGAGGGCGGGGCCGGGCCGCTGGCCGCCCTGGACACCGGCGGCAGCGCCGCGCTCGGCACGGTGCTGATGGTGGCCGGCTACACGGGTAGCAAGGAGGACTTCGCCCCGCTGCTGCGCCCGCTGGCCGCCGCCGGCTACCGCGTGGTGGTGCTGGACCAGCGCGGGCAGTACGAGTCCCCCGGCCCGGACGACCCGGCGCAGTACTCGGTCGAGGTCCTGGGCGACGACGTGCGCGCGGTGGCACGCGTCCTGCGCGAGGAGGCCACCGGGCCGCTGCACCTGCTGGGGCACAGCTTCGGCGGGCTGGTGACCCGGGCCGCCGTCATCGCCGAGCCGGCGCTGTTCACCACGTTCACGCTGCTGGGCTCGGGCCCCTCGCGGCTCACCGGCCGCCGGGCCGAGCTGCTCGACCACCTCGGCCCGCTGCTGGACGCCGGCGGGGTACCGCTCGTGCACGAGACCCTCGAGCAGGTGGCGATGACCGACCCGAAGGCGCAGGCCGTGCCGGCGCCGACCCGGGCGTTCTACTCCCGGCGCTTCCTCCGCAACTCCGCCGCCGGGCTCCGCGGCATGGCCGACGCGATGCTGGCCGAGCCGGACCGGGTGGAGGAGCTCCGGGCCACGGGGGTGCCGGTCCTGGTCGCGCACGGCGAGGCCGACGACGCCTGGCTGCCGCACGTGCAGGCCGACATGGCGCGGCGGCTGGGCGCCCGGCACGAGGTCATCGACTTCGCCATCCACTCCCCCGCCGTCGAGAACCCGCCGCGCACCATCGAGGTGCTGTGCGACTTCTGGTCCGGCGCCGGGGAGCGGTCGTGAGCCGGCTGGCGCCGCTGCCCTCCCCCGCGGACTGGACCGAGGAGGAGGACCGGCTCGGCTTCTTCGGCCCGGGCAGCGTGACCTGGCGGATCCACGGTGACCCGGCCTACCACGTCGGCGCGATGGGCTCGCTGATGCTCCAGGCCCTGCACCCGGTGGCGATGGACGGCGTGGCGCGGAACTCCGCGGGTTTCAAGGACGACTGGTGGATGCGCATGACGCGCACCGGTCAGTACATGGAGACGGTCGTCTTCGGCCGGCGGACCGAGGCCCGCCGGATGGCCGCCCGCGTGCGCGGCTACCACCGGAAGCTGTCGGGCGTCGAGGAGACGACCGGCCGGGCGTACCGGGTCGACGACCCCGACCTGCTGCTGTGGGTGCACGCCTGCGCCGTGCGGTCGATCCTGACGACGGCGCGCCGGGCCGGCGTGGCGCTGTCGGAGGCCGACGCCGACCGCTACGTGGCCGAGCAGGTGGCCTTCGCCCACCTCGTGGGGGTGCCGCTGGGGACGGTGCCCCGCTCGGTCGCCGAGCTCGACGCCTACTTCGAGGTCATCCGGCCGTCGCTGGCCGCCACCCCGGCGGCCCGGAAGGGTGTCCGGGACCTGTTCCTCCCGCCGATGCCCGGGTGGCTGCAGGTGCTCACGCCGGCCCGGCCCGTGTGGGGTGGCCTGGCCGGGCTCTGCTTCGCGCTGCTGCCCGCCTGGGCCCGGCAGCTGTACTCGCTGCCCGGGCTGGCGCTCACCGACGCCGCGGCGACGGCGGGGGTGAAGGCGTTCCGGGCCGGGTTCCTGGCGCTCCCCGAGCGGGCGTACCGGTCACCGATCGTGCTGGCCGGTCTCGCCCGCACCGCGGGCTGAGGGGCCGGCAGCAGCGGGACTCCGGGTCACGCCCCGTCGTCCTCGGGGAGGAAGCTCCACGGCTCGCGGGCGGGACCGGCGGCCTGGCCGGCGGGGCAGCTCGACCGGAAGTCGCACCAGCCGCACTGCCGCCCCGGCACGGCCGGGAAGGCGGCGTCGGGGTCCGCGCCCGCGGCCACCGCCTCGCTCGCCGCCTGGATGTCGATCGCGACGTCCTCGGCGCGCCGCACGTGGTTGGCCAGCGACCGCTCGGTGTGCTCGAAGGCGGCGACCGTGCCGGTGGGCACGTGGTGCAGCTCCACCCGGGTGCAGGGCCGGCGCAGGGTGCGGCGGACGGCGAGGACGTAGAGCGCCAGCGCCTGCGAGCCGCGGGCCTCGTCATCGGTGCTCGGCGAGCGGCCGGTCTTGTAGTCCACGACCACCAGTTCGTCGCCGCGCTCGTCGATGCGGTCCACCCGCCCCGAGAGCGTCATCCGCTCGGTCATCGTGCTGACCGTGCGCTCCCGTGCGCGGGGCTCCTCGGTGGGGTCGACGCGGGCCAGGTAGTCGGTGAGCCAGCCGGCCGCCCGCGCCCGCCAGCGGTCGGACTGCTCGTCGTCCCGGAAGCCGGCCGGGCTCCACGCGCCGATGAGCAGCTGCCGCGCGGCGCCGGGGGTGCGGCGCTCGACCGGCAGGTCCCACCACGCGGAGAGCACCTGGTGCAGCGCCGTCCCCACCGTGTGGTGGGCGAACCGCGGGCCGCGGGGCGGGGTGGGCCGGTCGACGTTGGCGAACCGGTAGCGCCGGGGGCAGTCGGAGAAGTCGCCGAGCGACTTCGGGGAGGCGCGCAGCAGCCGGCGCGGCATGCCGGGCAGGACCGCCTGCCCGCCATCGGTGGGGTTGCGCATGCCGGTCACGGTAGCCGCGGGGGGCGACGTGCCCGCCTCAGTCGCGCCAGGGCGCGGCGCCGGTCCCGGCCGCCACCAGGCGCTCGTACTGCCCGGGGTCGGTCGTGCAGGCGCCGAGCGGCGTCTGCTTGTTGGTGCCGTGGTGGTCGCTGGAGCCGGTGACCAGCAGGCCGAGGTCGGCGGCCAGCCCGCGCAGGTGCGCGCGCTGCCCGGGGGTGTGGTCGGGGTGGTCGACCTCCAGGCCCAGCAGCCCGGCCGCGGTCATGGCGGCGATCGCGTCGTCGCCCACCACCCGGCCGCGCTTCGTGGCCAGCCCGTGGGCGAACACCGGCACGCCGCCGGCCGCCCGGACCAGGGCGATCCCCTCCCGGACGTCGGTGTCGGCCTTGCTCACGTAGTAGGGGCTGCGGTGGTGCAGCAGCCCGGCGAACGCCTCCTCGACGCTGCGCACCACGCCGGCCCGGACCAGCGCCGCCGCCACGTGCGGCCGCCCGACGACGCCGCCGGCGGCCTGCTCGACCAGTTCGGCCCAGGAGACCGGGTAGCCGTCGGCGGCCAGCGCCGCCACGATCCGCTCCGCGCGGCCCAGGCGCTCGTCGCGCAGCCGGGCCCGCTCCGCGGCGAACGCCGGGTGCAGCGGGTCGAAGAGGTAGCCGAGCAGGTGCACGCTGACCGGCGGCTCGTCCGCGGGGAACCAGCGGCAGGACAGCTCCATGCCGGGGACGACGGTGAGCCCGGCGGGACGGTGGGCCTCCGCCGCCGCCCACCCCGCGGTCGTGTCGTGGTCGGTGAGCGCGACCACGTCGAGCCCCGCCGCCCGCGCAGCGGCGAGCAGCGCGGCGGGGTCGTCGGTGCCGTCGGACACCGAGGAGTGCGTGTGCAGGTCGATCCGCATCACGGCTCAGCCTGCCCCACACCGGCCGGCGCCACCCGCTGGCGGCCCGCTCACGGCTCGCGCGGCCGGATCTGCGGGAGGGGTTCGGTGTCCCGCCGCCCGCCGGTCGCGACCGGTCCGGCCGGGGGCGGCGCCTCCGGGTTGCCCTCGTCGTCGCCGGACGAGGCGCTGCCCCAGTCGCTGCCGAACAGCAGGCCGCTGACCTCGCGGTACAGGTCACCGGCGCGCGGCAGGAAGGTGATCTCCGACAGCCCCTGCTGCTGCCCGGCCGACTCGAAGCGGAAGGTCCCGTAGCCGAGGATCTGGCCGAAGAACGTCTCCTTCCACGTCAGGTCGGTGATCCGGCGCAGCGGCAGCAGGGTGACGGTGCGGACGATGACCCCCGAGGTGAGCAGCACCCGCCGCCGGCTGACGATGAAGTGCCGGAACCACCACTCGCCGACGCGCAGGGCGTAGGTGAGCACCGCCGCCAGCACGACGAGCATCCCGACCGTGCTGGTCACCCCGTTCTCCGGGTCGAGCACCAGCAACCAGCCGCCGGCCAGCAGCACCGGCAGGAACTTCAGGGTCGGCACGATGAGCACCGCCCAGTGCCGGCGCGTCACCACGACCGCGTCCTCGTCGTCCAGCAGGTACTTCCGGACGTCCTTGGCGGCCCGGGTCGGCAGCCCTTCGGGGGCGCTCACGGGCTCAGACGAGGGAGCCGACGAACTGCGCGAGGGAGGAGGCGGCGTCGCCGAGCGCCTCGCCGGCGTTGCGCACCAGCTGCGCGGAGGACTCCGGCGCCTGGATCACGTAGAAGAGGACGAAGGCGACGACCAGCCAGGTGAGGACCTTCTTCAGGTTCACCGCCACCTCCGTGGTGTGGGGAAGGCGGCCCGGGTGCCCGGGCCGGCAGGAGGGCCCGCCGGGTGTGCGGCGGACGCGTTCGTCCCATGAGTAACACAGGCCCCACGGCCGACCCACCCGACGCGCCGGTCGCCGGCGGCCGGTCCGGTTCCGGCGCGGGCGGGGTCAGCGGCCGGGCAGCAGGTGCTCCCCCACCGGCCCCAGCGGCAGGTCGGGGTAGATGCGTTCCCGCAGGTCGAGCAGCCGGAGCGGCTCGACCAGCAGCCAGGCCGCGTTCATCGGCCACATCACCAGCCACAGCCAGACCCCGTAGGCCTCCCCCACGAACGCCGCCCGGTCCTCGCGGGTCGGCACCGCCCACAACGGGGCGTGCTGACCGGCGGCCTCGACGCCGACCGAGCTCGGCCCGGAGATCACGTCCCCGGGGTCGAGCCCGGGGAGGCCGGCGTAGCCGCACCCCACGCCGGTGCCGGGCTCCTCGGCCACCAGCACCAGTTCGGCGGCGCCCCCGAGGGGCGCCGGACCGGCGCAGTCGACGACGATGGCACGGGCACCCGGTTCGCCGCCCCAGGCCAGGCCGGTGACGGCCCACCCCGACGGCATGGGGTCGGGCACCCACGCCGGCACCCGGGCGTCGGCGGTGACGGCGGCGATGGCGTCGTGGGCGACCAGCGCGGTGTGGTGCAGCGGGGTGACCGCGCCGTGCAGGTGGCACCAGGCGTGCGCCGCGGACCCGTGGCGGACGACCAGTGGCTCACCGCAGCGCGGGCAGACCGGCGACGCACTCATCGGGGACACGGTCTCGGGAGCGGCGCGGATCGTCAAGCGCAGCCGCCGCCCGGCACCGGCGGCCTGCGTAACCTGCGGGCGTGACCGCCGCCGATCCGCCGGCGGTGCCGTGCGTCGGCGCCGTCGTGCACGACCGGGACCGCCGCCTGCTGCTGGTCCGCCGGCGCAACGAGCCAGGGCGGGGCCTGTGGTCGCTGCCCGGGGGCCGCGTCGAGCCCGGCGAGACCGCGGCCGGCGCCGTGGAGCGGGAGGTGCGCGAGGAGACCGGGCTGCGGGTGCGGGCCGGCGCGGAGGTGGGTCGCATCCGCATCGAGGGCGGTGCGGTCGTCTACGACGTCGTCGACCTCGCCTGCACCCTCCTGGACCCCGGTGCGCGGCCGGTGGCCGGGGACGACGCGGCCGACGCCGTCTTCGCCGACGCCGCCACCCTCGCCGGCCTGCCCTGCACGCCCCGGCTGGTGGAGACGCTGCGCGGGTGGGGCGTGCTGCCGGACTGACCGGGCAGCACGCCCCACCGGCCTCAGCTCAGCCGCGGGGCGCGGGCTCCGGGCGGCCGGGCTGCTCGCCGCCGCGGGCCTCGCCGTAGGAGCGCTTGGGCACCATGACCTTGCGGCGGAAGATGCAGACGACGGTGCCGTCCTGCTTGTAGCCGATGGTCTCGACGTGCACGACGCCGCGGTCGTCCTTGGACTTGGACGGCGTCTTGTCCAGCACCGTGGTCTCGCCGTAGATGGTGTCGCCGTGGAAGGTCGGGGCGACGTGCCGCAGCGACTCGATCTCCAGGTTGGCGATCGCCTTGCCCGAGACGTCGGGGACGCTCATGCCCAGCAGCAGCGAGTAGATGTAGTTGCCGACGACCACGTTCTTGCCGAAGTCGGTGGTCTTCTCCGCGTAGTTGACGTCCATGTGCAGCGGGTGGTGGTTCATCGTCAGCAGGCAGAACAGGTGGTCGTCGTACTCGGTGACGGTCTTCCCGGGCCAGTGCTTGTAGACGGCCCCGACCTCGAACTCCTCGTAGTACCGACCGAACTGCATGTGCTCGCTCCCGACGTCGACGCTCCAGAACGGCGTGATCCTACGGAGGGGGCGCCGCCCGCTCCCGCGGGCGCCCGGTCACAGCAGCTCGAGGACCGGGCCGATCTCCTGCGTGGCGTACCAGCCGAGCTCGTGCCCCTCGGCCTGGTCGACGACGAACTGCGCGTCCTCGCTGCCGAGGTCGGCCTCCAGGACGACGGCGACCGCGGCGCGGACGTCCTCCTCGGCCTCGGCGTCGTCGAGGTGCGCGCTCGCCACCTCCTCGACCCGGATCTCGTGCTCGAGGCGGGCCGCGCCCGGGTCGACGTGCGGGTCGTCCATCGGGGTCACCGCGGCGTCGGGCACGTCGGCGGCGAGCACGGCGCGGCGGCGGACCGCCAGCGGGTCGAGGTCGAGCAGCCGCAGGCTGGCGCGCGCCGCGGCGAGGAGGGCGGCGTACTCGAGTTCCTCGGTGTCGGCCTCCGCGTCGCTCACCGCGTAGAAGCGGCGCAGCTCGGGGGTGATCGCGAAGACGGTCTGCGGAGCGGGCAGCCGCCCCTCGTCGACCAGGGTGCGGAGCACGTTCGTCGTCGCCGGCAGGTACACGCGCACCCGGTCGACCCCCTTCGTCGGTGGAAGGTCGACCGTAGCCGCCGGCTCAGGTCGAGGTCTCGACCAGCCCCGCGACCTCCTGCTCGATGAGGTCGGCGAGCACCTCGACGTCGCTGACGCTGTCCCGGTCGGCGTTGAGGCCGAAGAACACCGTGCCGTCGTAGGAGGTCATGCCGATCGAGAGCCCCTGCCCCCGGGCCAGCGGCACGACGGGGAAGACGTCGAGCACCCGGCCGCCGGCGGCGTACAGGGGCACCTGCGGGCCGGGCACGTTGGTGACGACGAGGTTGAACAGCCGCCGGGAGAGCCCGCGCGCGGCGCGGGCGCCGAGCGCGTGCAGCGTCGAGGGGGCGAAGCCGCTCAGCGCGATCAGGCTGTCCGCGCCGACCGACCGCCCGTGCTGGGTCATCCCGCGCATGGCGTAGGTCAGGCGGGCGAGGCGGACCCGGGGGTTGGGCTCGCCGACCGGCAGGTCGACCAGGTGGGAGGTGACCTGGTTGCCGCCGGTGCCGTCCTCGTCCTGCACCGACACCGGCACGAGGGCGCGCACCGACGTGCCGCCGACCAGCGGCTCGCCGCGCGAGAGCAGCCACTCCCGCAGCGCACCGGCGACGACGGTGAGCAGCACGTCGTTGACCGTCCCGCCGTGCGCCTTGCGGACCCGCTTGAGGTCGTCGAGATCGGCGCAGGCCACCGCGACCCGGCGCTGCCGCCCGATCGGCGCGTTCAGCGGGCTGTGCGGCGCCGGGAGGATCGCCGAGCGCGCCGTGCGCACCAGCCCGCCGGCCACGCCACCGATCCGCACGGCGGTCGCGTGCGCGTCGGTGACGGCGGAGCGGGCGAGCTCCACGAGCGAGGACGGGCGGCGCCGGTAGTCCTCGAAGGCCGCCCACACCAGCTCGGCACCGGACGGCGACCGCCGGGGCCGCCACTCGTCCGGCTCGGGCACCGGCGCGTCCGGGGAGACGTCGAGCAGCACCTGGCCGATGTCGACGGCGCCGAGCCCGTCCACCAGCGCGGGGTGGGTCTTGGTGACCACCGCGACCCGGTCCCCCTCCAGCCCCTCGACCAGGTAGGCCTCCCACAGCGGGCGGCGGCGGTCCAGGGGGCGGGACATCAGCCGGGAGACCAGGTCGAGCAGCTGCCGCTCGGTCCCCGGCCGCGGCAGCCCCGACCGGCGCAGGTGGTAGGTGATGTCGAACTCGGGGTCGTCCACCCACACCGGGTTGGCGAGGTGCCCGGGCACCTCGGCCACCCGCTGCCGGTACCGGGGCACCAGGGGCAGCCGCGCCTCGACCAGGGCCGCCAGCGCGTCGAGCCCGCCCGGGGGCGCCTCGAGGACGAGCACCCCGCCGACGTGCATGGGCGTGCCGGGCTCCTCCAGGTAGAGGAAGGAGGCCTCCAGGGTGCCCAGCCGCTCGACCATCGTTCTCCTCCCCGCGCGGTCCCTCACGCTACGACGCGGACGGCGATCGGGACAGCCCGCGGTCAGCCCGCCCGCCGGCGGCGGAGCGCGGCGCGCCGGCCGGCCGCGGGGGCGGGCACGCCGGCCAGCTGGGCGGCGAGCGCGCGCAGCTCCGCCCGCAGGGGCGAGCCGGTCGCCGCCTCGGCCAGGGTGCGGCCGGCCGCGAGGGCGGCATCGGTCGCGCGCCGGTCCGCCGGGAGGAAGGACCGGGGGCGCCGGCCGGTGAACCGCTCCAGCGCGTCGCCGATCTCCTGGCGCGGGTCGCCGGGCACCGGCCCGCGGCGCAGCTGGTTCACCACGAGCACCGGCTCGACATCGGGCAGCACGTCGCGCAGCTGGTCCAGTGCCCGCACGCACCGTTGGAGGGCGACCGGGTCGGCCCCCGAGACGCACAGCACCGTGTCCGCGTGCTCGAGGACGGCGAGGGTGGCGCCGTTGCGGCGCGGGGCCGCGGTGTCGTAGGAGAGCTCCTCGTCGTCCTCCACGCCGAAGGAGCAGTCGACGACGGTGAGCTGCGCGAGGTGGCGGGCCTCGTCGAGGACCGCGGCCACCGCGGCGGGGCGGAGCTCGGGCCAGCGGTCGGCGCGGGCGAGACCGGTGAGCACCCGCAGGTCCGGCCGGACCGCCCACGCCAGCGAGGCGAGCGCCCTGGCGTCCAGCGTCCCGAGGCCGGCCTGCCGGGCCGCGCCGGCGAGCCCGGGCGACTCGTCGAGCAGCCCGAGCACCTGGGCGACCACGCCGCCGTGGACGTCGGCGTCGACCAGCAGGGTGGGCACGCCCAGCCGGGCCGCCTCGTCGGCCAGGCCGACCGCGACCGTCGTCCGGCCCGGCGCGCCGGTCGCGCCCCACACGGCCACCACGCGGCCCCGCTCCCCCGGCGGCCGTCCCGGCTCCGGGGGCCGCGAGGGCGCCGGGAGCGCCGCGCGGAGGTCGGCGACGTCGTGACCGGGCAGCGGGGCGCCGGCGACCGCGTCCCGCAGCGCCTCGGCGATCAGCTCCGGGTCCGCGTCGGCCGGTAGCACCCGGGCGACGCCCAGTCTGCGCAGCCGCTGGGCCGCTGCGTCGTCACCGGGCTCGACCAGACCGACGACCGCGACGCCGGCGGCGTGCAGCCGGGCGACCGCGTCGCCGTCCAGCCGGCGCAGCTCCGCCGACAGCAGCGCCGCCTGACCGGTGCCGGTGGCCGCGGCCGCGAGCAGGTCGGAGACGTCGACGCAGCGCCGGACGACGGTGACCCCGTGGTCGTCGCGGTCGAGCGCACCGACGAGCGCGGACTCCCAGCCCGCGCCGGTGACGGCGGTGAAGACCTGGAGCGCCATCAGCCGGTCGGCCCGGTCGGCGCCGCGACCGCGCTGCCGTCCGCCGTCGCGCCGGCGGGGTGGGCGACGACCACGAGGGGGCGCCCGGCGATGGACGCCAGGACGCCGGCGGCGTCACCGGCCGCCACGCCGACCACGACCTGCACCGTGGTGGTCGGCGTCGACAGGACGCCGTCCGCGCCGCCCGACACCGCCTGCACGGGTGCCGCGCCGACGACCAGGCCCACGCTGCCCAGGTCCGCGCCGGTGGCGCCGGCGGCGGGGTCGGCGACGGCGTACACGTCGACCACCTGCCCGCGGCGCAGCCCCGGGGGCACGTAGCCGGCCTGGACCGGCAGGGCGAGCTGGACCAGCTCCGACGGCTCCTCGAGGGCGGAGCGGGGCAGCAGCTCACCGGCCCGCACGCCGTGGGAGAGCTCGCGGCCCTCGGGGCGGGTGCTGCCCGAGAGGTACTTCTCGGCCGCGTCGTCGAGCCGGACGTCGACGACCACCAGGTCGTCGGCGGTCAGGACCGTCCCGGCCGCGAGGTCGGCAGCAGCGCTCCAGACCGGCACGGTGGCGTCGGCGGCGCCGACCACCCGCGCGCCGAGGAGCACCGAGGCGAGCACGAGCAGCACGCCGAGCACCAGACGGAGGTCCAGCCAGCCGGGGGGCCGGACCCGCCGCGGGGTGGGCCCGGCCGGCAGCTCGGTGGCGCCGGGGACGGCGCCCGGGGTCCGCACGGCGCTCACGCGACCTCATCTCTGCCGGCACGCCGCCGGCCCGGTCGGGTGCGCCGGCCCGCGGTGCGGGCCGTCGGCGGCGTTGGGACGCCGATGATGCGGTATGCGTGCGAACTCGTGCATCCGCCGTCCACACGTTCGGGTGTGGACGGCCGCCACGGACCACCGGCACGGCTGACAGACTGGGCCGCGAACGGACGGAGACACCGATGCCCACGCCCCGCTTCCTGACCCTCGACGACGTCGCGGAGATCCTCAACGTCTCGTGGTCGCAGGCCTATGCGCTGGTGCGCCGCAAGGAGCTGATCGCCATCCAGATCGGCGGACGCGGCCAGTGGCGCGTCGAGGTGGACGAGCTCGAGCGCTTCATCCAGCAGAAGTACGCCGAGGCCCGCGCCGGCACCGTGCCGCCCGAGCCGGCCGCCGGGTCCGCCGCCACCGCCGACGCCGCCGAGCAGCGCGGCTGACGGCTCACTCCCACCCGGGCGCCAGGGTGCGCACCACGGCGACGGCGTCGACGACCACCGCCGAGACCCGGCGCACCGCCCCCGCGCGACGGGGCTCCTCCGCCGCGTGCTCGGCCACCTCCACGTAGTCGGCGCCCACCCGGTCGATCGTCCCGGTCAGCCGCGCCCCGTCGTCCAGCAGGAGCTGGACGGCGCTGCGGTCGCGCGCCAGCCCGCGCAGCGCCCGGCGCAGGTCCAGCCGGGCCCGAACCGGCCCCGGCTCGCCGGCCGCCGCCGCCCAGCGCCCCAGCCCGTCCACCGCCCGGACGGCTGACACGGCCACCAACTGGTCGCGGCCCTGCTCGTCGGCGAGCAGCAGCCAGTCGCTCCCCTGCGCGGCGAGCACCCCGCGGACCCGGCCCGCCCCGCGGCACGTCACCACGAGCTCCGCGCCGAGCGATCCCCCGATCCGGTCGGCCAGCCGCACCGCGCCGAGCTCCGCGCGGGCGCGCGAGGCCAACTCCGCCCGGTCCTGCGCGTCCTCCGCGGCCTCGAACTGAGCCTGCAGGTCCGCGAACAGCTGCTGCCACCGCATGCCGCACAGCCTAGAACGATGCACGTGCTTGCGTTTGATCGCATTTGCTTGATTTAGTGCTGCGACGTCAACGTTGAGGAGGGCCGGTGTCGGTGCGACGACTGCTCGGGACGGGTGCCGGCATGGGCGGCGCCGCCGTCGTGCTGGCCGTGCTGGCCCCGGCGCCGGCCGCCTCGCTGTCCGCCCTCGCCGCCGCCCAGCGCACGGCCGACACCGCGGGCCCCGACGTCCTGGTCGCGCACCTCGTGGGGGTGCTCGCATGGGCGGTGTGGGGCTGGGGGGCGCTCGGCCTCGCGCTGACCGCGGGCTCGGCGCTGCCCGGAGCGAACGGCGCGCTCGCCGCCAGGGCACTCCGCGGCGTGCTGCCCTCCGGCGCCCGGCGGGCCGCCGCCCTCGTCCTGGGTCTCGGGCTGGGCATCGCACCCCCGCTCCCGGGAGCGGTGCTACCGGGACCGCCGGCCGCGCCGGCCGCCGCGGCCGAGGAGGTGCCCGCTCCCCCGATGCCGTCGTCCGCCGTCCCCGACTGGCCGCCGGCTCCGGCGCCCCCACCGGACGCCGCCGCACGCACCGTCCCCGTGCCCGACCGGCCGCCGGCGACGGCACCCGGGGAGCACGTCGTCCTGCGCGGCGAGTGCCTCTGGCGCATCACCGAGGACCACCTGGCGGGCACGCGGGGGCGGACGCCGTCGGACGCCGAGGTGGCGAGCGCCGTCACGGCCTGGTGGCACGCCAACGCCGAGGTGATCGGCCCCGATCCCGACCTGCTGCTCCCCGGCCAGGTGCTCCGACCACCGGCCCTGCCGTGACCCGCCCGTCCCCCACCGCCGAACCCGGGAGTCATCGATGACCGCACCGTCCCGCACCGCCCTCGCGCCCCTGCAGCTGACCGTCGTCCCCACCCCGCGGCCGCCGGGCGGGCTGCGGCCCGCGCTGCGCCTGGTGCACCCCGACCGGGCGCTCCCCCTGCCGCAGCTCCCCCCGGGGCCGCGGCCGGGAGCCGCCTCCCCTGCCCTCGCGCACGACGAGTTCGGGCCGGTGCTGACCGGCCGGGCCGGCCTGCCGCCCGCGGGCGCGGCGGCGCGGCGGCTGGTCACCACCGCGCTCGAGGCGTTCGCCGGCCGCCGCCCGCTGGCCCAGCTGCAGCCGCTGACCTCGACGGGCGTCTACGCCGCGCTCGCGGCCGGGCGCCGGCCGCGGTGGTGCGCCGGGGGCAGCGCGCCGGTGGTGGTCGGTCCGGTGCGCGTCTGCGAGCCGGTGGACGGCGTGGCGGAGATCAGCGCCGTCGCCCACCGCGGCGGGCGCGCGCACGCCGTCGCCGCGCGGCTGGAGGGCATGGACGGCCGGTGGCGCTGCACCGCTCTGCAGATCGGCTGACCGGCCGGCGGACCGCGCCGGTCAGCCGGGCAGGGTGACCAGCGTGCGCCCGTCGCCACCCACGAGCTCGAGCCGGGCCAGCTGCTCGGGTGCGAGCGCGATCGTGCCGGTCCAGGAGAGCTCGCCCTCCCGTCCGGTGGTCCAGCTCCGGGTGCGGTGCCGCTCGCCGTCCCGGCCCACCGCCACCAGCCAGCACGTCGTCCCGCGCGGGAGGCCCTCCGTGGTCAGCGAGATGCTCGACCCGTTCCCCTCCGCGGCGACCGTCGCCCAGGCGTGCAGGTCGCCCGCGCTGCCCTGCATCGTCGCCGGCTCGGCCGGCCCGGAGGTCAGGACCACACCGGCGCCGATGCCCCCGCCGACCACCACCACCGCCGCGACCGCCCCGGCGAGGAGCCTGCGGTGGCGCAGGCGGGCCGGGCGCAGGGGCACCGCCGAGCGGCGCAACCGCTGGAAGGAGACCTCGCTCGGGACCGGGGCCTCCGCGTGCACGTCCCCGGGCCGGACCGCGGCCAGCAGCGGCGGCAGGCCGCCCAGCTCGCCGAGCGCCCCGCTGCACACGGGGCAGCCGCGCAGGTGGGCCGCCATGCCCATCCGCTCGTCCGGCTCCAGGGCGTCGAGGAGGTAGGCGCCGACGTCGACCTCCCGCGGGCAGCTCACGTCGTGACACCCCGCTCCTCGAGGACGAGCTTCAGCGCCCTGAGGGCGTAGAAGACCCGCGACTTCACCGTTCCGGGTGGCACGCCGAGGACGACGGCCGCCTCGGCGACGGTACGCCCGGCGTAGTAGGTGTGGAGCAGCACCTCGCGGTGGGCCGGGGTCAGCGCCGACAGCGCGTCGGCGACCAGCCAGCGGTCCAGGGCGGCGTCCACGCCGTCGTCCGCGGCCAGGTGCGGGAGGGCGGTGTCGTCGACCTCGGCGGGGCGGGCCAGGCGCGCCCGGTGGCGGTCGACGACCAGCCGACGGGCGACGGTGAACAGCCACGGGCGCAGCGGCCCGCGCGCCGGGTCCATCACCTCCGGGTGGCGCCAGGCCTGCAGCAGGGTCTCCTGCACCACGTCCTCCGCGGCACCGCGGTCACCGCCGTTGAGCCGGATGACGAAACCCAGCAGCGGGCCGGCGTGCTCGTCCCAGAGCCGGCGCAGCAGCGCCTCGTCGGCCGTCTCCGGCACCCTGGATCGGCTCACCCCGAGGAGCATCCGGCTCACCGCCGTCGCTGTCGATACTCCGGCTCGCGGCTGCCGGACCCGGCCGGGGCCCCGGAGCCCGGGGCCCCCGGGCAGGCCGGCGCCGCGGGTGCCCCGGGGCGTCGCCCGCATCGTCGTCACGTCCTCGTGAACGTGCGTCCGGGGCCCCCGGTTCAGCCTGCGCCCCGAGCGGGTGAACCGTCCCCGCCGCCGCCCCGTGCTCCCCGGTAGACCGGAGCGGAGGCCAGGTGCAGAGCAGACCACGGACCGCCCCACCGTGCCCGCCGCCGACCCGCGGCCGCGCACCCTCCTCCGACCCGCGGGGTGGGTGAGCGCCCCGTGCGGCTGGACGAGCCGGCTCCGTCCCGGACCGCGCTGTGGCGGGCCGGCGAGGTCGCGCACGCCCGCGGGGAGTTCGTGGGCCAGGAGAGCTTCATGCGGGCCGGCGAGATCCGTGCCCTGGCCCGCCGGGCAGGCATCGGCCCCGGCGTCTCGGTGCTCGACCTCTGCTGCGGGGTCGCCGGGCCGGGGCGGATGATCACCGCGGAGTCCGGGTGCCGCTACCTGGGCGTGGACAGCTCCGCGGGCGCCGTGGGGATCGCCCGCGGCCTGGCCGGCGGGTTGCCGTGCCGGTTCGAGCAGGCGCACGTCCCCCCGCTGCCCGACGACCGCTTCGACGTCGTCCTGCTCCTGGAGACGATGCTGGCCTTCCGCGACAAGGCGCCCCTCGTCGAGGCGGTCGCCGGCGTCCTGCCGGCGGGAGGCCGTTTCGCCTGCACCGTCGAGGAGGGCCCGCCGCTCACCCCGGTCGAGCGGGCCCGGATGCCGCAGGCCGACACCGTCTGGCCGATCGGCCTCGCCGAGCTGACCGGCCTGCTGCGGGCGGCCGGCCTGGCCGTCACCTGGCAGGAGGAGTGGACGGCGGCCCACGCCGAGACGGCGACGGCGCTGCTGCGGTCGTACGAGGCGGATGCGGCCGGGATCTCGGCGGCCCTCGGCAGCGCCGCCCTGGCCGACCTGCTCCGCGCCCACCGGGCGTGGGCCGACTGGCTCGGGTCCGGGCGGGTGCGCAAGTTCGCGCTGGTGGCGGAGAAGCGGTGACCTACCCCTACACCCGCTACCTGGCGGCCAAGAAGACCGTGGACGACCGCGCCCTCAACTCCCAGGTGCTGGCCGACCTCCGGCGCCTGGTGCCGCCGGGCGCCTGCCGGGTCGTGGAGATCGGCGCCGGGCTCGGGACGATGGTGGCGCGGCTGCTCGAGCGGCAGGTGCTCAGCTCGGGCGAGTACGTCCTCCTGGACGTCGACCCGCAGCTGCTGCGGGACTCCCGCGGCTGGCTCTGCGCCTGGGCGGCCGACCGGGGCGTCGGCACCGAGCTGCTGCCCGACGGGGTGCGGCTCGGCGAGCTGCGGGTGCGCCTGGTGGAGGCGGAGATCGGCGACCACCTGGCCTCCGGCGGCGGGGAGCCGGCCGACCTGCTGATCGCCAACGCCGTCCTCGACCTGGTCGACGTGCCCGCCGTCCTGCCCGGGCTCCTCCGGCTGGTGGTGCCGGGCGGCGCCTACTGGTTCACCGTGAACTTCGACGGCGAGACGGTCTTCCAGCCCGACCACCCGGCTGACGACGACGTCCTGACGGCGTACCACCGCACCATGGACCAGCGCGTCCGCTTCGGCCGCCCGGCCGGCGACAGCCGCACCGGCCGGCACCTCTTCCACCAGCTCCGGGACGCCGGCGCCCCGGCCTGCTCGGTGGGCGCCTCCGACTGGGTCGTGCACCCGGGCCCGGACGGCTCGTACCCGGGAGACGAGGCCTGGTTCCTCGAGGCCATCCTGCAGACGGTGGAGGAGGCCCTGACCGGCCCCACCGCACCTGCCGGCCTCGCGGACTGGCTGGCGACCCGCCGGGCCCAGCTCGCCGGGGGCGAGCTCGTCTACCTGGCGCACCAGCTCGACCTCGCCGGGCGGTCCCCCGCCCGGCCGGCCGTCCCCGGCTGAACCGGCGCGCGCCCGCATCCGTGGTCCCTCGCAGAGGCCGCCACGGATCCGGGACGGAGGTGCGATGCGCGTTGCCCGGCTCGAGACGGCCCTCGGCGCGCTCGGCACCGCTGCCCTGCTCGGGGTCCTGTCGCTGGCCGTCGGGCTCGACGCCGCGGGCTGGTCGGTCGGGCTGGTCTCCGGCTGGGCCGCGACCGCGCTGCTGGTCGTCGGCCGGGCCCGCCGCGGGGATCCCGTCCTCCCGCCGGACCGGGTGACGCTGGGGCGGGCGGTGCTGACCGCCGGGGTCGCCGCGCTCGTCGCGGGCTCCGCCGACCGGCCGCTGCCGGTCACCGCGGTCGTCGTCCTCTCCTCCGTCGCGCTGGTGCTCGACAACGTGGACGGCCGGGTCGCCCGCCGCACCGGCACCGCCACGCCGTTCGGGGCCCGGCTGGACGGCGAGGTCGACGCCTTCCTCATCCTCGTCCTGAGCATCGCGGTCGCCCGGGACCACGGCGCGTGGGTGCTGGCGATCGGCGCCGCCCGGTACGTCTTCCTGGGAGCGGGGTGGGTCCTCCCGTGGCTGGCCGCGCCGCTGCCGCCCCGGTACTGGGGCAAGGTCGTCGCCGCTGCTTCGGGCGTCGTCCTCACCGTCGCGGTCTCCGGCGTGCTGCCCCAACCGGTCGGCACGGTGGCGGTCGGGGTGGTGCTGCTGCTCCTGGCCGAGTCGTTCGGCCGCAGCGTCGTCTGGCTGTACCGCACCGGCGCCGGACCGCGCACCCGCCGGGCGCTGCGGTCCGCCACCGCCGTCGTCGCGGCCGGGATCGTGTGGGCGGTCCTCGTCGCACCCCCTCGACTGGACCAGCTCACCCCGGGCTCCTTCGCCCGCATCCCGCTGGAGGGGCTCGCCCTGGTGGCCCTCGGGCTCGTGCTGCCGCCGCGTCCCCGGCGGGTCGTGGCAACGGCCGCGGGCGTCGCCCTCGCCGTGCTCGCGGTCGTCAAGCTGCTCGACACCGGCTTCACCGCCCAGATCGGCCGGCCGTTCAACCCGGTGCTCGACCACGGCGCGTTCGTCCCGGCCGTCGAGGTGGTGCAGGACTCGGTCGGTGAGGCGGCGACCCTGGTCGTCCTCGGCCTGGCCGCGCTCGCCCTCGTCCTGGCGATCGCCCTCGTCGTCGCGTCGACGATCCGGCTCACCGGCGGCGCCGCCCGGCACCGGGGCCGATCGGCCCGGGGACTCGCGGCCCTCGGCCTGGTGTGGGCGGTCTGCGCCGCGCTGTCGCTGCAGCTCACCCCCGCCGGCCCCGTGGCCTCGACCAGCGCCGCCGGGCTGGCCCTCGCGCACGGGAGGGACGTCGGGCGGGCGCTCGCGGACCAGGAACGCTTCGACACGGAGGTCCGCTCCGCCGACCCGCGCACGGGTGCGGCGAGCGGGCCGGGGCTGCTCGCCGCGCTGCGCGGGAAGGACGTCGTCATCGCCTTCGTCGAGAGCTACGGCCGGGTCGCCGTCGAGGACCCGGTGGTCGCTCCCGGTGTCACGTCCGTGCTGCGCACCGGCACGACCCGGCTGGAGCGCGCCGGGTTCGAGGCGCGCAGCGCCTTCCTCGACTCGCCGACGTACGGCGGCTACAGCTGGCTCGCCCACGCGACCCTGCAGTCCGGGCTGTGGATCGACGGCCAGCCGCGCTACGACCGGCTCATGGCCAGCGACCGGCGCACGCTCAGCAGCGCCTTCGGCGCCGCCGGCTGGCGGACCGTCGGTGTCAACCCCGCCCACGACGGGCCGTGGCCCGAGGGCACGTCGTTCTACGGCTACGACCGCGTCTACGACCGGAACGGCCTGGGGTACCGGGGTCCGGCCTTCAGCTGGGCCCGGGTGCCCGACCAGTACACCCTGGCCGCCTTCGAGCGGCTCGAGCTGCGGCCGGGGCACGCCCCGGTGATGGCGCAGATCGACCTCGTCTCCTCCCACCAGCCGTGGACGCCCCTGCCCGCGATGGTGCCGTGGGACGAGCTCGGCGACGGCTCGGTCGTCTTCGAGGGCATGGTCGCGCAGGGCCTGTCGCCGGAGGAGGCCTGGCGCGATCCCGAGACCGTCCGCCGGCTCTACGCCCAGTCGATCCAGTACTCCCTCGAGGCGCTGATCTCCTGGGTGGCCCGCCTGGACGACCCCGACCTCGTCCTCGTCGTGGTCGGCGACCACCAGCCCCCGACGGCGATCAGCGCCCCCGACGCCGGCCGCGAGGTGCTCGTCTCCCTGGTGACCTCGGACCCGGCCGTGCTGGAGGGCATCTCCGCCTGGGACTGGCAGACCGGGCTGCTGCCCGGCCCGACCGCGCCCGTGTGGCCCATGGACGCCTTCCGCGACCGCTTCCTGGATGCCTTCGGCGCGGCCCCGGGCGTCCGCGCCGAAGGGCCGGTGCGGTGAGCGCCCCGACGGCGCGGGCCTTCTGGCTGCGCGGGCCGGGCGCCGGGGAGATCCGGGCCGCCCGGCTGCGCGAGCCGGGACCGGACGAGGTCGTCGTCCGGGCGCTCCACTCCGGGATCAGCCGGGGCACGGAGACCCTCGTCTTCCGGGGGGAGGTGCCCGAGCACCAGCGCGAGGCCATGCGGGCGCCGTTCCAGGTCGGGGACTTCCCCGGGCCGCTGCAGTACGGGTACCTGAGCGTGGGCGTCGTGGAGCACGGCCCCGCCCCGCTTCTCGGGCGCACCGTCTTCTGCCTGCACCCGCACCAGACGGTCTACGTGGTCCCCGCCGACGCCGTCGTCCCGGTGCCCGACGGCGTCCCGCCCCGGCGGGCCGTGCTGGCCGGCACGGTCGAGACCGCGCTCAACGCCCTCTGGGACGCGCCACCGCTGCTCGGTGACCGGGTCACCGTCGTGGGCGCCGGCATGATCGGCTGCTGCGTCGCGCGGCTGCTGGCGCGATTCCCGGCCACCGACGTCGAACTGGTCGACGTCGACGACGCCCGCGCACCGGTGGCCGGACGGCTCGGGGTCCGCTTCGCCGCGCCGGCCGGCGCCTCGGGCGGGCGCGACCTCGTGGTGCACGCGAGCGCGACCGCCGCGGGGCTCCAGCTGTCGATCGACCTGCTCCGGGCCGAGGGCACCGTCCTGGAGCTGAGCTGGTACGGAGACCGGGAGGTGGCGCTGTCGCTCGGCGGCGCGTTCCACTCCCGGCGGCTGCAGCTGCGCGCCAGCCAGGTCGGGGTCGTGGCGGCGGTGCGACGCGGCTCGCGGACGACCCGGGACCGGCTCGCGCTGGCCCTCGACCTGCTGCGGGACGACGCCTTCGACGCGCTGCTCACCGGGCAGTCGCGGTTCGACGACCTGCCCGAGGTGATGGCGCAGCTCGCCGCCGGACGGCTGCCGGCCCTCTGCCACACGATCGCCTACGACGAGGAGTGAGCCCGTGTTCGGTGTGACGGTCCGCGACCACATGATGATCGCCCACAGCTTCACCGGCGAGGTGTTCGGACCGGCCCAGCGGCTGCACGGCGCCACGTACGTCGTCGACGCCACCCTGCGCCGGGCGGAGCTCGACGCCGACGGCGTGGTCGTGGACATCGGCGCGGCCGCCGGGCTGCTGCACGAGGTGCTCGGCGAGCTGACCTACCGGAACCTGGACGACGACCCCGCGCTGGCCGGCACGAACACCACGACCGAGGCGCTGGCCCGCGTGATCGCCGACCGGCTGGCGGACCGGATCCACCAGGGCGCGCTCGGGTCCGGCGGTCAGGCGCTGGCGGACCTGGCCGTCACCCTGCACGAGTCGCACGTCGCGTGGGCGACCTACGAACGGCCGCTGTGAGCGGACAGGGGCGTGCGCATCGCAGCGTGAACCGGGTCCACGTCGTCGTGCCGGCGGGCATCGACGACCCCGCCCGGGTCAGCGGCGGCAACCGCTACGACCGCGAGGTCTGCGACGACCTGCGCAGGGCCGGGTGGCAGGTCACCGAGATCGCCGCCGGGGGGTCGTGGCCGCGACCGGACCCGCCGGCGCTGGCCGCCCTGGCGCGCGCGCTGGACGCGCTGCCGGACGGCGCCCTGGTCCTCGCCGACGGGCTGGTCGCCTGCGCCGCCCGGACCGTGCTCGTACCCTGCTCCCGCCGCCTCCGGCTCGTGGTGCTGGTGCACATGGTCTTCGGCGGCGACGCCGTCGGGGCCGACGACGAGGCGGCGGTGCTCGCCGCCGCCCGGGCCGTGATCACCACCAGCCACTGGACGCGGCGCCGCCTGCTCGACCGCTACCACCTCGCCGCCGCCGGCCTGCACGTCGCCCGCCCCGGGACCGGACCGGCCCCCGTGAGCCCCCGGTCGGCCGGCGGCGGACGGCTGCTGTGCGTCGGGACGCTGGCGCCGGTCAAGGGCCAGGACCTGCTGCTCGCCGCCCTCGGGGACCTCGCCGGTCTCCCCTGGCGCTGCACGCTGGTCGGCTCCCGGGACCGGGACCCGCGCTTCGCCGCCGCGCTGGTGCGCCGGGCCGCGGCCACCGGGATCGGCGACCGCGTCCGGATGACCGGCGTCCGCACCGGGGAGGCGCTGCGCCGCGCGTACCAGGAGGCCGACCTGCTCGTCGTCCCCTCCCGGGCCGAGACCTACGGCATGGCGGTCACCGAGGCGCTGGCCGCCGGGCTGCCCGTGCTCGCGACCCGGGTCGGCGGCCTCCCGGAGTCGGTCGGGCGCACGGCCGCGGGCCCACCCGGTCTCCTCGTACCCCCGGCGCACCCGGCGGCCCTCGGCGCCGCCCTCGCCCGCTGGCTCACCGACCGCGCGCTCCGCGACCGCCTCCGGGACGCCGCCCTGCTCCGGCGCGAGACCCTGGAGCGCTGGCCGGCCACGGGGACGCGCGTCCGGGAGGTGCTGGCCGCGGTGGGCGCTGAACCGGATGCGCCGGCGATCCGTGTCGACCGGTGAGACGGACGGAGGCCGAGGGGTGAGCGGACGCGCGTGGGCGAGGGCACGCGTCCTCGGCGGCGTCCTGGTCCTCGCCGTCCTGGTCTGGCGGCTGGGGGCGGACCCGTTCCTGGACGGCATCCGCGGGCTGGGTCCGGGGGCGCTGCTCGCGGCGGCCGCCATCGGCGCCGGCACGACGGTCTGCTCGGCCTGGCGCTGGCGCGCCGTGGCCGCGGCGCTCGGGGTCGGGCTGCCGATGCGCGCGGCGGTCGCCGCCTACTACCGGGGGCAGCTGCTCAACAGCCTGCTCCCCGGCGGCGTGGTCGGGGACGTCTACCGCGGCGTGCGGCACGGGGCCGACGTCGGCGACCTGGGCCGCGCGCTGCGCGCCGTGGTCTGGGAACGGGTCGCGGGCCAGGTCGTCCAGGTGGCGATGGCGCTGGCGGTGCTGACGACGTTCCCCTCGCCGCTGCGGGGGCCGGCCCTCGCGGTAGCCGGCGTCGGCGCCGTGGCCGCGGGGGTCCTGCTGGCCACCGGGCGGGGTCTGGCGCTGCGCGGCCCGGTACGCCTGGCCCGCTTGGCCCGCGCGGTGCGGGTCGAGGCCCGGACGGCGCTGCTGCAGCCCTCCACGTGGCCGCCGGTGCTCGTCGCGTCCGTCCTCGCGGTGCTCGGCTACCTCGGCACCTTCCTGCTCGCCGCCCACGCCGCCGGCGTGCACGGCCCTCCCCCGCAGCTGCTCCCGCTGGCGCTCGTCGTCCTGCTGGCCGCGGCCATCCCGGTCAACGTCGGTGGCTGGGGACCACGGGAGGGCGTGGCCGCGTGGGTCTTCGCGACCGCCGGCTGGGGCGCCGCCGCCGGCGCGAGCGTGGCCACCGCCTTCGGCGTGCTGGTCCTGGTGTCGGTGCTGCCCGGCGTCCTCGTCCTCGTCGCCGACCGGAGGCACCCGCCACGGCCGCGCACCGCCCCCACCACGGTGCGCCGGCCGGGGGACGACCACGTGCAGGACGAGGCTCGAGAGGACGGTGCACTGCATGGCTGACCGGCCCTACACCCTGCTCAGCTGCGGCATGTCGATCGACGGGTACCTGGACGGCACGGACGCCGCCAGGCTGCTCCTGTCCAACGACGCCGACTTCGACCGGGTCGACGCGGAGCGAGCCCGCTGCGACGCGATCCTGGTCGGCGCCGCCACGGTCCGGAACGACAACCCCCGGCTCCTGGTCCGGTCGGCCGCCCGGCGGGCCGAGCGGGTGGGGCGCGGGCTGCCCGCGTCCCCGGCCAAGGTGACGCTCACCCGGCGGGGAGAGCTCCCACCCTCGGCCGCCTTCTTCACCACGGGGGACGCGGAGAAGATCGTCTACTGCCCCACCGGGGCAGCCGGCGACGTCCGGCAGCGGCTCGGCGGGTTCGCGACCGTCGTCGACACGGGCCCGGCGGCGGACGTCGACCCGGCGGCCGTGCTGGAGGACCTCTCCGCCCGCGGCGTCGACCGGGTGATGGTCGAGGGCGGCGGCACGGTGCTCACCCAGTTCCTCACCGCGGACCTGGCCGACGAGCTGCACCTCGTGGTGGCGCCCCTGTTCGTCGGCGACTCCCGCGCGCCGCGGCTGGTCCGGGACGGCTGCTTCCCGTGGCGCGACCACCACCGGGCGGCCCTGGCCGGGGTCGCGCAGATCGGCGACGTGGCGCTGCTCCGTTACGCCCTCTCCGACCGCTTCTGCGCCGAGCACGTCACGGGAGAGGACCGATGACGGCGCCGCTGCCCGCGGCGCAGCTGCGCACCCGGGTGCGCGTCCCCCTCCGCTTCCCCGACGGCTACGCCACCACGGCCGTGGTGAGCAGCTTCCACGGCCTCGTCGACGGTCGCGAGCACCTGGCCCTCGCGCTCGGCGAGCCGGCCGCCGTCCCGCTGGTCCGGCTACACAGCGAGTGCCTGACCGGCGACGTCTTCGGCAGCCAGCGCTGCGACTGCGGGCCCCAGCTGCGCGAGGCGGTGGAGCGGATCACGGTGGCCGGCGGTCACCTGCTGTACCTCCGCCAGGAGGGGCGGGGCATCGGCCTCTACGACAAGCTCGACGCCTACGCGCTGCAGGACACCGGTCTGGACACGTACGAGGCGAACATCGCGCTCGGCCACCAACCCGACGAGCGGGACTACACGGCCGCCGCCCAGATGCTGCACGCCCTGGGCGTGCCCGCGCTGTCCCTGCTGAGCAACAACCCGGACAAGGCGGCCCAGCTGACCCGGCTCGGGCTCACCGTGGCGGAGCAGGTCCCGACCGGTGTGCACGTGTCCCCCGCGAACGTCACCTACCTGTCCGCCAAGGCCCGGCGCGGCCACGACGGCCTGCACCGGGCGGCGCTCCTCGCCGACGGGACGTCCGAGGTACCGGCCGGCTGACCGGTGCACGACGACGCCCCGCCGACCGGTCGGTCAGCGGGGCGTCGTCGGCGGGGCGGGAGCCCGCTCAGCTGCCGGCTGCTCCGTGGCACTGCTTGTACTTCCGGCCCGAGCCGCAGGGGCACGGTGCGTTCCGCGGGGTCTCCTTGGTGCCGGTGACCGTCGCCGTCTTGGCCGCCTTGGCGCGACCGCTCTCCGCCGGGGAGGCGTCGAGGCTGGGCGCGGAGTAGGTGAGGTTCTCCGGCGCGCGCCGCGGCTCGTCGAGCCCCTTGACGGTGAGCTCGGGCGCGGCCCTCTCCGCCACCGGCTCCGCGGGCGCCGCGGGAGCGGGCGCCGCGGGAGCGGGGGCCTCGGCCGCCGGCGCCTCGGGAGCGGGCGCCGCGGGGGCGGTTGCCGTCCCGGTCACGGGCGCCGCCGGCGCCTCGGGGACGGGGGCGGACCGGCGGGCCGTGGCGGCCGCCGCGGTCCCGGCCGCCGCCCGCGCCGCGGCGGCCTGGCGGGCGAGCACCTTGGCCGTCCCCTCCTGCGCGGCGGCCAGGGCCTTGGCCTCGGCCTCGGCCTGCTTGGCCTTCGCCTCGGCGTCCTGCTCGTCCTTGGTCTTCACCTCGAGGTTGAACAGGAACCCGACGGACTCCTCCTTGATGCCGTCGAGCATCGCCACGAACATGTCGTAGCCCTCGCGCTGGTACTCCACGACGGGGTCGCGGTTGGCCATGGCGCGCAGGTGGATGCCGGCCCGCAGGTAGTCCATCTCGTAGAGGTGCTCGCGCCACTTGCGGTCGAGCACGCTGAGCAGCACCCGCCGCTCCAGCTCGCGCATGACCTCCGACCCGAGGGCCGCCTCCCGCTCCTCGTAGGCGCGGTGGACGTCGTCGAGCATCGCGGTCTTGAGGTCGTCGGCGGAGAGGTCGGGCTGCTCGCCGCCGGCCTTCTCCTCGATCAGCTCGTCGACGGTGAAGCCGACGGGGTACAGCGCCTTGAGGCCGGTCCACAGCTGGTCGAGGTCCCAGTCCTCCGCGTACCCGGTCTCGGTGGCGCCGTCCACGTAGGCGGAGACCACGTCGTCGACCATCGAGCGCACCTGCTCGTGCAGGTCGGCGCCCTCGAGCACCTTGCGCCGCTCGTCGTAGATGACGGTGCGCTGGCGGTTGAGCACCTCGTCGTACTTGAGGACGTTCTTCCGGACCTCGAAGTTCTGCTGCTCCACCTGGGTCTGCGCCGAGAGGATCGCCCGGCTGACCATCTTGGACTCGATCGGCTGGTCGTCGGGCACCCGCAGGGTGTTCATCATCGACTCGAGCATCGGGCCGTTGAACCGGCGCATGAGGTCGTCGCCCAGGGAGAGGTAGAACCGCGACTCCCCCGGGTCGCCCTGGCGGCCCGACCGCCCGCGCAGCTGGTTGTCGATGCGCCGGCTCTCGTGCCGCTCCGTGCCGAGGACGTACAGGCCCCCGGCCTCGGTGACCTCCTCGTGCTCGGCCTTGACCTGCGCCCTGGCGGCGTCGAGCGCCTCGTCCCAGGCCGCCTCGTACTCCTCCGGGGTCTCCGCCGGGGAGAGCCCGCGGGCACGCAGCGCCTCGTCCGCGATGAACTCGGCGTTGCCGCCGAGCTGGATGTCGGTGCCGCGGCCGGCCATGTTGGTGGCCACGGTGACCGCCCCGGGGCGGCCGGCCTGGGCGACGATCGCCGCCTCGCGCGCGTGGTTCTTGGCGTTCAGGACCTCGTGCGGGATGCCGCGCCGGAGCAGGAACTTCGAGAGGACCTCGGACTTCTCGACGCTCGCGGTGCCGACCAGCACCGGCTGCCCGGCCTCGTGCCGCTCCGCGATGTCGTCGACGACGGCCTCGAACTTGGCCTTCTCCGTCTTGTAGATGACGTCGGAGCGGTCCTGCCGGACCATCGGCCGGTTCGTCGGGATGGGGACGACGCCCAGCTTGTAGGTCTGGTGCAGCTCGGCGGCCTCGGTCTGCGCCGTGCCGGTCATCCCCGACAGCTTCTCGTAGAGGCGGAAGTAGTTCTGGAGGGTGATCGTGGCGAGCGTCTGGTTCTCGTCCTTGATCTTCACCTTCTCCTTGGCCTCGATGGCCTGGTGCATGCCCTCGTTGTAGCGGCGGCCGGCCAGCACGCGCCCGGTGAACTCGTCGACGATGAGCACCTCGCCGTTGCTGACGATGTACTGCTGGTCCTTCTTGAACAGCTCCTTGGCCTTCAGCGCGTTGTTCAGGTAGCTGATCAGCGGGGTGTTGGCCGCCTCGTAGAGGTTGTCGATGCCGAGCTGGTCCTCGACGAACTCGACGCCCTCCTCGGTGACGGCGACGGTGCGCTTGTCCTCCTCCACCTCGTAGTGGACGTCGCGCTTCATCATCGGGACCAGGCGGGCGAACTCGCCGTACCACTTGGCGCTGGTCTCCGCGGGGCCGCTGATGATCAGCGGGGTGCGGGCCTCGTCGATGAGGATGGAGTCGACCTCGTCGACGATCGCGAAGTGGTGCCCGCGCTGCACCAGGTCGGCCTTGCTCCAGGCCATGTTGTCGCGCAGGTAGTCGAAGCCGAACTCGTTGTTCGTGCCGTAGGTGATGTCGCAGGCGTACAGCTCGCGACGCTGGGCGGGCGTCTGGCCCGACAGGATGCTGCCGACCGACAGCCCCAGGAAGCGGTGCACCCGCCCCATCCACTCGGCGTCGCGCTTGGCCAGGTAGTCGTTGACCGTGACGACGTGCACGCCCTTGCCGGTCAGCGCGTTGAGGTAGGCGGGGAGGACGCCGGTGAGCGTCTTGCCCTCACCGGTGCGCATCTCGGCGATGTTGCCCAGGTGCAGCGCGGCGCCGCCCATGAGCTGCACGCGGAAGTGCCGCTGCCCCAGGGTGCGGGTCGCCGCCTCGCGGACGACCGCGAAGGCCTCGGGCAGCAGCGCGTCGAGGGACTCGCCGTCGGCGTGGCGCTCCTTGAACTCGTCGGTCTTCGCCCGCAGCTCCGCGTCGGTGAGGTCGGTGTAGTCGTCGGCGAGCGACTCCACCGCGTCGGCGATTCTGCCGAGGCGTCGGACGAGCTTGCCCTCACCGGCACGGAGGATCTTCGAGAACAGCACGACCCCAGCGTAGGCGGCCCGGCCACGGCTGCGGACGTGGCGACCGCCCGGGGCACCACGCGTCGCATCCGTACGCTGCAGCGATGGCTCGCGATCCGTCCGACCCGGGCGCCGGACTGCTGGAGTTCCTCACCGAGCGGCACCTCGCGACGCTGACCACGCTGCGTCCCGACGGCACGCCGCACGTCGTGCCGGTCGGCGTCACCTACGACGCGGCGACGGCCACCGCCCGGGTGATCACCTCGGGCACCTCCGCCAAGGCCCGGCACGTCCGGGCGGGGCAGGCGCGGGTCGCCGTCTGCCAGGTCGACGGGCGGCGCTGGGCCACGCTGGAGGGGGCGGCGGTCGTGCGCGACGACGCCGCATCGGTGGCCGACGCCGTCGAGCGGTACGCGCGGCGGTACCGCCGGCCCCGGGAGAACCCGGCCCGGGTGGTCATCGAGATCTCGGTGGACCGCATCCTCGGCAACGCCTGAGGGAACACCCCGTCCCTCTCCCCGCTCGCAGGCTCGCAGGACCCGGAGGTGCGGGCCTGCCCGGACCAGCGCGACGGCAGCCGCACCGACGCGGTGCTGTTCGGGCGGCTCGCCCGCGACCGAGCGCGGCTCACCGGGGGTGGAGCGGGGCACGACCGGCGGCCGTGCCCCGCTCCGGTCAGGCGTTCGCCGGTTGCGCGACCGCGGCCGGCGCGGACGCCGGGGCGCCGCCGTCCTGCGACACGGGCGCGAGGCGGATGAGGCCGTAGTCGTAGGCGTGCCGGCGGTAGACGACCGTCGGCTGGCCGGTGTCGGCGCACTGGAACAGGAAGAAGTCGTGGCCGACCAGCTCCATCTCGTGGAGCGCCTGGTCGACGGTCATCGGCGTCGCCGGGTGGTGCTTCTCCCGGACGATCTGCCCGGGCAGGTGCTCGTCGAGGTCGGTGACGTGCGGTCCCGAGGCCAGCTCGCGGTCGAGCTCGAGCTGCTGCTCGATGGTCATCTCGGGGTGGCCGGTGTCCGGTGCGGCACCGGTCAGGCGCACGCTGTCGGGGGTCCGGCGGCCGTGGTGCACCCGGCGGCGGTCCGCCGCCCGGCGCAGCCGGTTGTCCAGCTTCCCGCTGGCCAGGTCGAGCGCCGCGTAGAAGTCCGGGCCCGCGGCCTCGGCGCGGACCACCGGACCCTTGCCGCGCAGCGTGATCTCCACGCGCTGGCAGCTGGCCGACTGGCGGGGGTTCTTCTCGTGGAACAGCTCGACGTCGATGCGGGACAGCTTGGCGTCGAAGCGCTCCAGCTGCCCGACCTTGTCCTCGACGTGTTGGCGGTAGTGCTCGGGGACTTCGACGTTGCGACCACGGACCACGATCTCCATGAGACCTCCCGGTTGGGGACGGGCTTCGGTCGCTTCGACGCTAGTCCCTCCCACGGGACCGCGACAGTCGATCGAGGTCGCCGGGCCGGCCCGCCCCGGGTGGCCCCGCCGGCGCCCGCGGGGTGGCCGCGACGACCGCTGCGACCACCGGGCCGGCCGCTCCGGGGGCGGCTCCCAGCACCCGCGCCGCCTCGGTCAGCGTGGCCCCGGTGGTGACCACGTCGTCCACCAGCACGACCAGGGCACCGGCGGGTCCCCCCGGGCCGGCGACCTCGAACGTGCCGGTCAGGTTGGCGCGTCGCTCGGCGGCGGACAGCCCGGAGGAGTCCCTGACGCGGCCCCGGCGGCGCAGCACCCGCCTCTCGCCGGCCACCACCCCGGCCGCCCGCAGCTCGGCCACGGCCTGCCGGGTCAGCTCGCGCACGTGGTCCCGGCCCCGGGACCGGAGGGCGGCGCGGGACGCGGGGACGGGCACGAGCAGCAGCGGCGGCTGCCCGTCCACGCCCAGCCGGACGGCGGCGACGGCGAGGGCCAGCGCGGTGCCCAGCGGCGCGGCGAGCTCCGCCCGCCCCTGCTCCTTGAAGGCGTTGACCACGGGGCGGACCGGCCCGGCGTAGGCAGCGGCGGCGACCGTCGGGGGGAAGCCCGCCGGGAACCGCCGGGGCGAGGCCAGGTGCGGCGTCGACAGCAGCCGGGCGCAGCGGGGGCACAGCACCACCCCCGGCGCCCCGCACCCGGCGCAGCAGCGGGGCAGCACGAGATCGGCCAGCGCCGCCCCCACCCTGCCGATCGTCGCGCTGAGCACCACGGCACCCTATGGCCCCGTCCGGAGGCTCGGGCCGAGCGTGAGGGGCCTGAGGAGACGGGTCCTCCACCTGTGGACGGCGCCCGGCTCAGGACGGGTAGAAGGGCGCCGTCCCGGGCAGCGGCTCGGCGCCGCGGACGAGGGTCACCCACCGGCCGCCGGAGAGCTGCCAGATCGTGGCACCGGCGCTCACCAGCGCCTGCCGCGACGGGGCGACCGCGAGCGCGGTCGGCTGGCTGGGCAGTCCGGAGGTGGAGACCGGGGACAGCCCCCACCCGTCGACGCCGACCGTGTACGGGACGATGCGCTCCTCCCCCGCGTCCCCCGCGAGCACCATGAGGCTGCCGCTGTCGCGCCAGCCGACGTCGATGACCCCGGTCAGGGTGGGCGCCACGTCCCGGAGGTCGCGCAGCACCACCGCGCCGTCGTCCGCGGACCGGACCACGGTGCCGACGTGCACCCGGCGGCCCTGGGCCCCCTCGACCACGACGGCGGCGCGCACGCCGTCGGGCGAGAGCTGCAGCACGTCGGCGCGGCCGAGCCCGGGGAGGGTGGGGGCGGTGACCGGCTGCGGCGGCCCACCGGCGGGCACCCGGACGAGCTCCGTGCCGTCCCGCACCACCCACGCCTCGGTGCGCGTGGCGGCGACGGTGGGGGCGCTGATCGAGCCCCCGCTGAGCACCTGGGCCAGCTCGCCGCCGTAGGGGCCGGCGAGCAGGGTCGCCCCCGCCTCGTCGGTGCGGACGCCGGTGAGGAAGGACAGCTGGCCGCCGGCCGCCGCGACGGCGGCGCTCTCCAGCCCGTAGCGCCCCTCCCCGGCCGGGCCGGGGACCGGGTCGCCGCGCGGGACCGTCTCCACGGCCCCGGCGTCGATGTAGTGGCCGACCCCGTCCACCGGGACCGCATCCGGGTCGAAGGAGGCCCAGTCCTCGATCGTCTGCTGCTGCGGGACGCCGTCGGGGGTGATCGGCTCCCCGTCGAGCAGGACGACGACGTTGACGATCCGCGGGCGGACCAGCTGCTGCAGGCTCCACACCAGCTGCGCGGAGACCTCGGCGAGCAGCGGGGCGGGCTCCGCCGGCAGGCCGGTGAGCTCCACCGTCGCGGTCTGCCCCTCGACGGTGACCGACGAGGTCAGCTCCACACCGCTCAGCGGGTTGACGACGCCGGCGGCCAGCGCCGCCGACGGCCCGGTGATCAGGCGCTCCACCAGCACGGTGGGCTGGGACTCGCCGCGGATGAGGTAGCGCGGGTCGGGGACCACGCGGGAGTAGGTCGGGTCGAGGAAGTAGGCGTCCACCGGGTCGTAGAGCCGCCGGAAGTCGGGCTCGAGCATGATCAGGCCGTCGGGCGGGTTGGTGATCCGCCACTCGCCGTCGACCTGCTCCAGGGTGAAGTCGCGGCTGAAGACGCCCCGGTCGGCCACGGTGAACACGCCGCGGGGGTCGACGGTGCCGATGAGGTTGGCGGTCACGGTGACCGCGCCCTCGTCCGTCGTCACCACCGCGTAGTCGGTGCCGATGACGCTGATCCCGCTGTCGTCCGCCCACGTCTCGGCCGGCCCCGGCGCGAGGTACTGCCGGGCCACCGGGTGGCGCCGGACGGTGCTCGCGGCGGCGTCGATGAACTGGCGCACGATCTCCTCGGCGCTGGCGCCCGCCACCGGGGCGACCGGCTCGATGCCGACGGCCTCGGGCACCCGGGCCGGCGCCTGGGTGATCAGCACCGTGGCCGAGTCGGTGGGCACGGTGGAGCAGGAGACCAGGGTCAGCACCGCGGTGAGCAGCGCCAGCACCACGGGCGCGCGCCGGGTCACCGCAGCGCCCCCGGGCGGCGCAGCTTCACCGGCCGCAGCGGCAGCGGCGAGCTGGTCAGATCGGTGCCGGCCACCAGCGGCAGGGTGAGCCGGAACTGGGCGCCCGCGCCGGGCTGGCCCCACACCTGCAGCCAGCCGCCGTGCAGGCGGGCGTCCTCCAGGCTGATCGACAGGCCCAGCCCGCTGCCGCCGACGGTGCGCACCCGCGAGGGGTCGGCCCGCCAGAACCGGTCGAACACGTGCTGGGCCTCCCCGGGGCTCAGCCCCACGCCGTGGTCGCGCACGGTCACCGCGGCCGCCGACCGGTTGGCCGCCAGGGTGATCTCCACGGGGTGCCCGGCGCCGTGCTCGATCGCATTGCCGACCAGGTTGCGCAGGATCCGCTCGACCCGGCGGACGTCGACCTCGGCCAGGACGCTCTCCTCCGGCCGGGTGACCACCAGCTCGCAGGCGTGCCGCTGGGCGAGCGCGCTCATCCCGTCGACGACCCGCCCCACCAGCGCCCCCATGTCGGCCGGGGCCGAGTCCAGCACGGCGGCGCCGGCGTCGTACCGGCTGATCTCCAGCAGGTCGGTGAGCAGCGCCTCGAACCGGTCGAGCTCGGCACGCAGCAGCTCGGCGGAGCGGGCGACGTGCGCCGGGAAGTCCTCCCGGGCCTCGTGCAGCACCTCCGCGGCCATCTGCACGGTGGTCAGCGGGGTGCGCAGCTCGTGCGACACGTCGGAGGTGAAGCGCTGCTGGAGCTGGGACAGCCCCTCCAGCTGGGGGATCTGCCGCTGCAGGCTGTCGGCCATCGCGTTGAAGCTGGTGGCCAGCCGCGCCAGGTCGTCCTCGCCGCGCACCGCCATCCGCTCCTCGAGCTGCCCCTCGGCGAGCCGCTGCGCGGTACCGGCCGCCTGGCGCACCGGGTCGACCACCAGCCGGGTGACCAGGACGCCGATGCCCACCACGAGCAGGGTGAGCGCAACGCCGCTGATGAGCACCGTGGTGCGGATCAGGCCGAGGCTCTCCTGCTCCTGCTGCAGCGGGAACACGTAGTAGAGCTCGATCCGGTCGGGCCCCTGCGCGTCCCCGGTCACCGGGGCGCCCACCACGAGGCTGGGCCGGGGATCCCCCGCGTCACCGGGGACCATGTCGTACTTCGACGCCTGGTTGCCGGCGTCCACCGCGGCCCGCAGCTCCTGGGGCAGCGCGGCGGTGAGCGGCCGCTGGTTGGTGGCGGGGATCTCCGTGCCGCCGGAGGGGCGGTAGACCATCACGACGTCGAAGTCCCCGGCCGCGCCACCGCGGTCGAGCAGCTGGTTCACCGTGCGGGCGAGGGTGGCGCGGACGCTGGCGGCGTCCCCGGTCGCGATGCCGGCCACCTCGCTCTGCGCGTAGACCACGCCGGCCTGCACCTGGTCGATCGCGGCCTGCCGCTTGACGTCGAGCAGCTGGTCCTTGATCTGGCTGAACAGCACCAGGCTCACGATCACGACCACGGTGCCGGCGAGCAGCATGGCGATGGCGCCGATGCGCACCTGCAGCGACGAGCGCCAGGCCTGCGCCGTCCGGGCACCGAGCTCGCGCAGGGCCCGCCTGGTGCGGCGGCGCGCCCGCCCGGCCCGGCGGCGCAGCCCGCGTCCCAGCCGGACGAGCTCGTCCCGGGTGCCCGGCCGGCCACCGCCCCCCGGGGTGGGCTGGTCGGCCCCCGTGCCCGTCGCGGGGGTCCGGGTGGCGGTCACCGCTCCAGTGTCACCCGGCCGGCGACGGATGCGGGTAGGCCGCGCACGGTGAGGCTCGCCTCGCCTCCGCTCACGGGGGACCGGCCTTGTAGCCGACGCCGCGCACGGTCAGCACGACCTCGGGCTTCTCGGGGTCCTTCTCGACCTTGGCCCGCAGGCGCTGCACGTGCACGTTGACCAGGCGGGTGTCGGCGGCGTGCCGGTAGCCCCACACCTGCTCGAGCAGCAGCTCCCGGGTGAACACCTGGCGCGGCTTGCGGGCCAGGGCCACCAGCAGGTCGAACTCCAGCGGCGTCAGCGCGATGGGGACGCCGTCCCGGCTGACCTGGTGGGCCGGGACGTCGATCTGCACGTCACCGATGCTGAGGTTCTCCGCCTGCCCGGTCTCCCCCCGGCGCAGCTGCGCCCGCACGCGCGCGACCAGCTCGACCGGCTTGAACGGCTTGGTGACGTAGTCGTCGGCGCCGGCCTCGAGCCCCTGGACGACGTCGATGGTGTCGCCCTTCGCGGTGAGCATGACGATGGGCACCGTGGACTGGGTGCGGATGTCCTGGCAGATCTGCAGCCCGTTGCGCCCGGGCAGCATCAGGTCCAGCAGCACCAGGTCGGGCCGGGTCTGCTGGAAGACGCCGACCGCGCGGTTGCCGTCGGAGACGAAGGCGGGTTCGTACCCCTCGCGCCGCAGCACGATGCCGAGCATCTCGGCGAGGGCGGCGTCGTCGTCGACGACGAGGACACGGCCGCGGCTGGGCCCGTTCTGGGGAGCGGAAGGTGGCACGGCGACCATTCTGCGCTGTTCAGGGCGTCGAGGGGTCCCGCCCCACCCGCGCGGGTGGCTGCCGGGACGCGTGTGACGCCCCGGACCGCCCGCGGGCATAGGAGGCGATACCTGCGCCTCAGGCCCCCGAGACGCAGGTAGAGCTTCCTGTGCCCCTGCTGGTGACGTGCTGGAACGGCCCCGCTGCAGGGCCCCACGGCGCGCGAAGCGTGCCGTGGGGGGCAGCGGGGTCCTTTCTCAGTAGCGGTAGTGGTCGCTCTTGTAGGGGCCCTCGACCGGGACGCCGATGTAGTCGGCCTGCACCTTGGTGAGCTCGGTCAGCTTCACGCCGAGCGCATCGAGGTGCAGCCGGGCCACGTGCTCGTCGAGCTTCTTCGGCAGCACGGTGACGCCGGGGGTCTGCCCCTCGTAGGCGGCGCGGTTGTTCCACAGCTCGATCTGCGCGAGCACCTGGTTGGAGAACGAGGCGCTCATGACGAAGCTGGGGTGCCCGGTGGCGTTGCCCAGGTTCAGCAGCCGGCCCTCGGAGAGCAGGATGATCGTGTGGCCGTCGGCGAACCGCCACTCGTCCACCTGCGGCTTGATCGTCGTGCGCTCGATGCCGGGGGTGCGCGCCAGGCCGGCGACGTCGATCTCGTTGTCGAAGTGCCCGATGTTGCCGATGATCGCCTGGTGCTTGGTCCGGCCGAGCTGCTCGGCGGTGATGATGTCCTTGTTGCCGGTGGCCGTGATGATGATGTCGGCCTTGCCGATGACCTCGTCGAGCGTGGTCACCTCGTAGCCGTGCATCGCCGCCTGCAGGGCGTTGATCGGGTCGATCTCGGTGACGATGACCCGGGCGCCCTGGCCGCGCAGCGACTCCGCGCAGCCCTTGCCGACGTCGCCGTAGCCGCAGACCACGGCCACCTTCCCGCCGATCATCACGTCGGTGGCGCGGTTGATGCCGTCGATGAGCGAGTGCCGGCAGCCGTAGAGGTTGTCGAACTTGCTCTTGGTGACCGAGTCGTTGACGTTGATCGCCGGGAAGAGCAGCCGGCCGTCGCGGGCCAGCTCGTACAGGCGCATGACGCCGGTGGTGGTCTCCTCGGTGACGCCCGTGATCCCCTGGCCGATGCGGGTCCAGTACCCGGCGTCGGAGGCCAGGCTGCCGCGGAGGACGTCGAGGATGACGCCGTACTCCTCGGAGTCGGCGTCGGTGGTGTCGGGGACGACGCCGTCGGCCTCGAAACGGGTGCCCAGGTGCACCAGCAGGGTGGCGTCGCCGCCGTCGTCGAGCAGCATGTTCGGGCCGACGACCTCGCCGCTCTCGTCGCGGAACTCGAACAGGCGCTGGGTGCACCACCAGTACTCCTCGAGCGTCTCGCCCTTCCAGGCGAAGACCGGCACGCCGGCCGGCTGCTCGGGGGTGCCCTCGCCGACGACGATCGCGGCGGCGGCGTGGTCCTGGGTGGAGAAGATGTTGCAGCTGACCCAGCGCACGTCGGCGCCCAGCGCGGTCAGCGTCTCGATGAGGACGGCGGTCTGCACCGTCATGTGCAGCGAACCGGCGATGCGGGCGCCGGCCAGCGGCTGGGCGTCGCCGTACTCGGCGCGCAGCGCCATGAGGCCGGGCATCTCGTGCTCGGCGAGCCGGATCTCCTTGCGGCCGAAGCCGTGCAGGGAGAGGTCGGCGACCTTGAAGTCGGCCTCGCCGGTCGGGGTGGTCAGCGTGCGGGTGCCGGTGCTGGCGGTCATGGAGGCTCCAGGTGGTGCCCGGCAGCTGGCCGGGCGATGCAGTCGGATGCAGGGTCGCTTCGATCCCCGTGACCGGGGAGAGCGAGCATGCCGAGGCTTCGGCGGGGCTCGTGCCGTTCCCCAGGATAGGCGGCCGCCGCCACCCCGTCGCCCGACGACCACCCGGGCGGGTCAGCCCTCGCAGCCGACGCCGTCGCCGTCGCCGTCGAACCGCTCCGAGAAGCCCGGCTCGCCCCGGTGGATCGGTGCCGCCCCGGCCGCGCGGACCGCGGCGCAGTCCGCGTAGGCCGGCGCCGGCGCGGCCGCCGCGTCCGGGGCGGGCCCGGCGTCGGGCGGTGCGGCGCCCGCCGGCAGGGGCTCCTCGGGGCAACCGGCGAGCACCCCGGCCATGGCGTCCCGCTCGGCCTGCGTCACCCACAGCCCGTAGCCGGCCTTCACCGCGACCTGCCGCGCCACGTAGGCGCACCGGTAGCCGGTCGCCGGCGGCAGCCACGTCGCCGCGTCGCCGTCGCCCTTCTGCATGTTGAGCGAACCGTCGACGGCCAGCAGGTTGAGCGGGTCGTTGGCGAACCGGACGCGGCGCTCCTCGTCCCAGCCCTGCGCGCCCTTCTGCCAGGCGTCCGACAGCGCGACGACGTGGTCGACCTGCACGTCGTCGCTGGTGTCCTGCCCGCGCACGAAGTCGATCGTGCCGCCCGAGTACGGGTCGGCGAAGGTACCGGTGGCGACGACGCACTCCCGGGTGCCCGGGACGGACGTCTCCCCCGTCAGGTCGCGGGCGAGGACGTCGTTGCGGGTGTCGCAACCGTTCCGGTCGGTGTCGACCCACCCGTGGCCGAACTCGTCGCGGTCGTAGCCCGTCCTCGGGGCGCGGCCCTTGACCTCGAGCCCGTCCAGCGCCGCCCGGGCGGAGCCCGCGGCCGGCGCGGGGGCGTCGGCCGTCGCCCCGGCGCCGTCGCCGGCCCCGGCGGCGGCGAGCGGCTCGCAGCCCGTCAGCAGGCCGAGCGCGAGCGCCATCCCGGCGAGCCGGCGGGCGCGGGACCCGGGTCGGACGTGCACGGAACTCCCCCAGCAGCCGGACGGCGGTCGTCCCGACGCTAGGCCGGTGCGCCACGGGCCCGGCGGCGCAACGCCGCGGGTGGCCGGGGTCTCAGCTGAGGTTGGTCGTGGCCCGGTAGAGGACGGCGGGGCCGCGGGCGGTCACCGGCTCGCCCGCGGGGAGGAACGCCGCGCGCCCCTTCTCCAGGGTCAGCTCGCCGTCGACCGAGGCCAGCACCGCAGTGCCCTCCGTGCACAGCAGCAGCTGCGGCCCGCGCGTGGTGAGCGTGCCGGACTGCTCGTCGAGGTGCACGCGGGTGAGGTCGAAGTCCTGCACCGGCACCGGGTAGCGCAGCCCGCCCGGCCCGAGCACCGGGTGGATCACCGGCACCCTGCCGTCGGTGAAGTCCAGGACCTCGATCAGCGCCGCCAGGTCCACGTGCTTGGCCGTCAGCCCGCCGCGCAGCACGTTGTCCGAGCTGGCCATGACCTCGACGCCGGCGCCGGAGAGGTAGGCGTGCAGGTTGCCGGCGGGCAGGAACACCGCCTCCCCCGGCGCGAGCTTGAGGTGGTTGCACATCAGCGAGATGACGACCCCGGGGTCGCCGGGGTAGGTCTCGGCCAGCGTCGCGGCCCACCGGTAGGTGTTGATGAACTCGGGGTCGGCCGCGGCCACGAACCGGGCGGCCGCGGTGGCGACGGCGTGCACCAGCTCGGTGCGCCGCTCGCCGGTCAGCGCCAGCAGCTGCGGGATCGCCGCCCGCAGGCCACCGCGCGCCAGGGCGGCGATGGTGGGCTTGAGCTCGGGCACCTGGAGCTTGGCCAGGCAGTGCAGCGACTCCTCCACCGGCCGGAAGCCGCACAGCGCCTCGAACGTGGTGAGCGCCAGCAGCAGCTCGGGCTTGTGGAAGGGGTCCTTGAAGGTGCGGGTCGGGTCGTCGTGCGGGATGCCGGCGGCCTCCTCGGCCGCGTAGCCCACCTCCGCCTGCGCCGTCGTCGGGTGCGCCTGCAGCGACAGCGGCGTGTCGGCCGCCAGCACCTTGAGCAGGAAGGGCAGCCGCGCCCCGAACCGCTCCACCACGGCGGGGCCGAGCAGCCGGTCGGGGTCCTCGGCGATCGCCTTGTCGAGCGGGCGCCCGTCGGAGAGGGTGCTGGGCTCGTCGGGGTGCGCGCCCACCCACAGCTCCGCGTGCGGGCGGTCCGCGGGCACGGGATCGCCCAGGAGCTCGGGGATGACGGTGCGGCTACCCCAGGGGTAGTACCGGACACCGTTGCTCAGCTGCCACATCGTCTGCGCAGGTTACGGGCCGCCTCCGCCTCGCGGAACGGACCTCACCCCTTGGGACCGACCTCAGACGGCGGCACGCACGTCCGGGGCGCCCAGCCGGGCAGCATCCGCGGTCCGGTCGTCGGGCATCCGCTGGGACTCGCGCTCGGCCTCCACCCGCGCTGCGTAGTGGGCGACCTCCCGGGCGGTCTGCTCCTGGTCCCAGCCGAGCACCGGCGCCATGAGGGCGGCGACCTCGGCGGCCGAATCCACCCCGCGGTGCGGCGTCTCGATCGAGACGCGCATGCGCCGGGTGAGCACGTCGTCGAGGTGCAGGGCGCCCTCGGCGGTGACCGCGTGCACGACCTCCGCCGCCAGGTGCCGGGGCGCGCCGGCCAGCGGCCGGCCCAGCGCCGGGTCCGCGCGCACCAGGCCGAGGACGG
This sequence comes from Blastococcus sp. MG754426, assembly GCF_021699055.1. Taxonomy (GTDB): domain Bacteria; phylum Actinomycetota; class Actinomycetes; order Mycobacteriales; family Geodermatophilaceae; genus Blastococcus. The sequence continues at coordinate 43,379 of NZ_SSXC01000013.1, forward strand.
CCTCCACCTGGTCGCCGTGGCGCTCGAGCAGCCGGGCGACGACCTCCTCGGCCAGCCCGTGCACGGCCGCCAGCTCGGCCGCGCGCCCCCGCACCGCCGCCCAGCCGCGCGCGCCGACCAGCGGCAGCTCGGCGGTGCGCGACCCCGGGGCGCCGGGCAGCCACCGGGCGGCGGCGTCGACGGCGTCGGCCGCCATCACCCGGTAGGTCGTGTACTTGCCGCCGGCGACCAGCACCAGCCCGGGCACGGGGGTGACGACGGCGTGCTCCCGGGAGAGCCGGCTGGTGTCGTCGGACTCCCCCGCCAGCAGCGGCCGCAGCCCCGCGTACACCCCGACCACGTCCTCGGTGGTGAGCGGGCGGGCCAGCACCCGGTTGACCTGGTCGAGCAGGTAGTCGATGTCGGCGCTGCTGGCGGCGGGGTGGTCGCGGTCCAGCCGCCACGGGGTGTCGGTGGTGCCGACGATCCAGTGCTCCCGCCAGGGGATCACGAACAGCACGCTGGTGGGCGTGCGCAGGATCAGCCCGTCGGGGTCGAGGTCCCCGCCCTCGATCGCCGCCCGCGGCACCACCAGGTGCACGCCCTTGGACGCCCGCACCCGCAGGCTCGGCGCCGACGCGCCCAGCATCCGGCCGACGTCGTCGCTCCACACCCCGGTGGCCGCGATGACGCTGCGGGCCCGGACGGTGAAGGTCGACCCGTCGGCCAGGTCGGCCACCCGCACCCCGACGACGGCGGCGTCCGGCGCGTCCCCGTCCCGGAGCAGGCCGACGACCCGGGCGCTGGACAGCGCGGCGGCGCCGTACCCGGCGGCGGTGCGCACGACGGCCAGGGTGTGCCGGGCGTCGTCGACCTGGGCGTCCCAGTACCGGATCGCGCCGCGGACGACGTCGCGGCGCAGCGCCGGGAAGGCCGCCAGCGCGGCCCGCCGCGACAGGTGCCGGTGGCGCGGGATGTCGCGGTCGCGGACGAACGCCGCCCCGAGCAGGTCGTACAGCGCCACCCCGGCGCCGTAGTAGGCGCGTTGCCACACCGGCGCGGTCAGCGGCAGCAGGAACGGCAGGGGGCGCACCAGGTGCGGGGCGATGGTGCGGATCAGCCCGGCCCGCTCCTTGAGCGCCTCGCGGACCAGCGGGAAGGCCAGCTGCTCCAGGTAGCGCAGGCCGCCGTGGATGAGCTTGCTCGACCGGCTGGAGGTGCCCGCGGCCCAGTCCCGGGCCTCGAGCAGCCCGACCGACAGCCCCCGGCTGGCCGCGTCCAGGGCGGCCCCGGCGCCGGTGACGCCGCCCCCGATCACCAGGACGTCGACCACCTCCTCGGCCAGCCGGGCGCGGTCGGCCCGGCGGCGCTCCGGCGACAGCAGCGTGCGATCGATCCCCACCACGTGCATGCGGTCAGTCTCCCCCCGCCCCGTCCCGGGGCTCGCGCAGCGGCAGCCACCCCGGCCCCCTGCAGGGGCCCGCCGGGAGCGGGCGAGCGGTGGGGGCAGGGGGTGGACTTGTTCAGTGGGCGCCGGCGCCCGACTTGTCGCGGTGCACCGTCAGGTTCATGACCAGCACGACGAGCGCCCCGACGACCAGGCCGAGCAGCGCGCTGGCGAGCGTGTTGACCAGCCAGCCCACGACCCCGCCGAGCGCGCCGGTCGCGTCGTGCGCGGCCTCCTCCAGGTGGTGGACGACGTCGTAGAGACCGTGCCAGCCGAGCTCCTCGGTGCCCACCAGGATGATGTGCCCCCCGACCCACAGCATGGCCGCGGTCCCGACGACGGTCAGCGCCGAGAGCAGCTTCGGCATCGCCTTCACCAGCCCGCGGCCGAACGCGGCCACCCGCTTCCCGGCCCGCTGGGACAGGCTCAGCCCGACGTCGTCCATCTTCACGATGAGGCCCACGACGCCGTAGACGAGGACGGTGATCCCCACGGCGACGACGACGAGGATGATCGCCCGCGACCAGAACGCCTCGCCGGCCACCTCGTTCAGCGAGATGACCATGATCTCGGCCGACAGGATGAAGTCGGTGCGCACCGCACCGCTCACGATGGTCTTCTCGTCCGGGAGCGCGTCCTCCACCGTGGCGTGCGCCTCGGCGTGCCCGCTGACCCGGTGCCAGATCTTCTCCGCCCCCTCGTAGCAGAGGTAGGCGCCGCCGATCATCAGGATCGGGGTCAGCAGCCACGGCAGGAACTGGCTGAGCAGCAGGATCGCCGGGAGGATGATCAGCAGCTTGTTGCGCAGCGAGCCCAGCGCGATCTTCCGGATGATCGGCAGCTCGCGCTCGGCGTTCAGGCCGTGCACGTACTGGGGCGTGACGGCGGTGTCGTCGACCACGACGCCGGCGGCCTTCATGCTGGCCCGTCCGGCGGCTGCGCCGATGTCGTCGATGGAGGCGGCGGCCGCGCGCGCCAGCACCGCCACGTCGTCGAGCAGGGCTACCAGTCCACCCGCCAAGGGAGTTCCTTCCGGTCGGTCAGCACCGGTGTGCTGTCGCAGATGATGGTGGACCGTCCGCGGGCCGCGCGCGCCTTCAGGGGCGCGGCGCGCGCTCCAGGTCGAGCGCCAGCGCCAGGTAGACGGCGCTGAAGTCGGCGACGGCGAGCTGCCGGGCCACGTGGGGCAGCCGGCCGAACCGGTCGGGGTCCCCGTGCTCGGCCAGGCCGCTGACCGGGACGCTGTGGGCGGCAGCGGTGCCCAGCACCTGCTGCATCGCCTCCTCCGCCGACCGCGGCTCCCGCTCCCCCGCGCCCTCGTGCCCGCCGGCGCCGGGGTCGCGGACGGTCAGGAGCCGCAGCCGCCGGCCGGTGTCGTCGGCGCGGTCGCGGAAGAAGTCGTCGGCGGCGTCCTGCGGGGCCAGCGGTCCGCCGAGGACGGCGCAGGCGGCCACCCGCTGGTCGGGCAGCCGGAAGTCGGTCGCGGGCACGCCCGCGAGCGTCGCGAGCTGGTCGGCGAAGCGGGTCGCCGCGGCGCCCGCCAGCGGCCCCTCCGAGGCGATCACCGGGAGGGCGTCCAGCAGCTCCAGCGCCAGGCTCTTGGCCGGGTTGACGAAGGTCTCCCGCGCCGGGCCGCACTCCGCCGCCACCTCGTCGAGCGCGGCCGCGACCGCCTCCGGGTCGGCGACGCCGGGCGCCAGCAGCCCCAGGTCGGTGGCCAGGCGCAGCATCGGGGTGAGCAGCGACCACAGGGTCGTGTGCCGGACGCGGCTGCGCGGCAGGGCCACGTAGGGCGCCCGGGCGGAGGCGCAGACGCCGCGCAGCGGGGCGTCGTCGGCGCCGATGCCGACCAGGGAGACCCCCCGGCGGGCGGCCTCGTAGGCCGGCCCGACCGCGTAGGCGCCGGCGCCGGTGCGGGTGGCCACGACCGCGATGTCGCTCGGGCCGGTCCACACCGGGAGCGCCGGGCCCGGGACGACGTCGACGGTGACCGGGCTCGAGGGCCCGAGGAGGGCCCGCAGCACCGAGGCGGCGACGGCCCCCTCCCGCCGGGCGACGACGACCAGCCCGCGGGGCCGGCCGCCGCTGGTGACCCGGTCCAGGCCGGCTTCCTCGGTCAGCCGGGTGGTCTCCCGCACCTGCGCGCCGGAGCCGGCCACGGCCGGCAGCAGGCCTCGGGGGTCGCGCGCCCGCAGCAGCTCGAGGTCGTCGAGCACCTCCTCGGCCAGCTCCGGTGAGATCACGGCGCGCCCACCCTCAGCCGCGCTGCCGCGCCTCGTCCAGCAGCAGCACCGGGATGCCGTCGCGGACGGGGAAGCCCCGGTCGCAGGTGCCGCAGACCAGCTCGGAGGCGGCCTCGTCGACGGTCAGCGGCGTGTGGTGGGTGTCGGGGCAGGCGAGGATCGACAGCAGCTCCGGGTCCAGCCCCAGCGGGCCGGCGGCGGGACTGCTCCGGGGACCGGTCACTTCTGCTCCTCCTCCGCGCGCACGGTGCCGAGCACCCGGTCGCGCAGCTCGCTCATCCGCGCCACGTCCGGCGCCTCGACGTTCAGCCGCAGCAGCGGCTCGGTGTTGCTGGCCCGCAGGTTGAACCACGCGCCGTCGGGCAGCTCGACGGTCAGGCCGTCGAGCTCGTCGACGGTCACCCCGTCCTCCCCCTCGTAGAGCTCGCGCACCGCGGCCATCCGCTCCGCGGCGTCGGCCACCGTCGAGTTGATCTCGCCGGAGGCCGCGTAGCGCGCGTAGGCGGCGGTCAGCCCGGAGAGCGGCCGGCCCTGCTCGCCGAGAGCCGCCAGGACGTGCATGGCGGCCAGCATGCCCGTGTCGGCCCGCCAGAAGTCGCGGAAGTAGTAGTGCGCGGAGTGCTCGCCCCCGAAGACCGCGTCGGTGCGGGCCATCTCGGCCTTGATGAACGAGTGCCCCACGCGGGTGCGCACCGGCTGCCCGCCGTGCTGCCGCACGATCTCGGGCACGGCGCGGGAGGTGATCAGGTTGTGGATGATCGTCGTCCCGCGCCCCTTGGCCAGCTCGCGCACCGCCACGAGGGCGGTGATCGCCGACGGGCTCACCGGCTCGCCGCGCTCGTCGACGACGAACACCCGGTCGGCGTCGCCGTCGAAGGCCAGGCCGATGTCGGCGCCGTGCTCGACGACGGCCCGTTGCAGGTCGACCAGGTTGGCCGGATCCAGCGGGTTGGCCTCGTGGTTGGGGAAGGAGCCGTCGAGCTCGAAGTAGAGCGGGACGACCTCGAGCGGCAGGTCGGCGAGGACCACCGGCACGGTGTGCCCGCCCATGCCGTTGCCCGCGTCGACGACGACCTTGAGCGGCCGGATGGCCGACAGGTCGACCAGGGAGCGCAGGTGCGCGGCGTACTCGCCGAGGACGTCGCGCGCCGACACCGTGCCGACCCGGTCGGGGACGCGCTCGTAGCTGTCGCGCTCGGCCCACTCCCGGATGGTGACCAGCCCGGAGTCCTGCCCGATGGGCGCCGCACCGGCGCGGCACAGCTTGATGCCGTTGTACTGCGCGGGGTTGTGGCTCGCGGTGAACATCGCCCCGGGCAGGCCGAGCGAGCCGGCGGCGAAGTACAGCAGGTCGGTGGAGCCGAGGCCCGCCTCGACGACGTCGACCCCGCGGGCGATCACGCCCTCGGCGAAGGCGCGGGACAGCGGGACGGAGGACTCGCGCATGTCGTGCGCGGTGACCACGGCCGAGGCGCCGCTCTCGGCGAGGACGAACTCGGCGAAGGCCGCACCGATCGCACGGGCGACGTCCTCGTCCCACTGGTCGGGGACGACCCCGCGGACGTCGTAGGCCTTGATGAGACCCGAGAGATCACGCACCCCGCGACCCTACAAGGACCCCGTCGCCCCCCACCCCTCGCAAGCTCGGGCGGGCCCCTGCAACGGGGCCACCGGGATCGACCGCGAGAGCCGGCCCTGGTTCAGGGGAGGTCGGGGAGGACCCGCAGGTGGCCGCGGCGGACGCCGCTGCCGTCGTCGGCCGGGTTGCGCGGCGGCTCGGGACGGGCGGCCTCGCGGACGGCGTCGGCGAGGGCCAGCAGGTCGTCCCCGGTGATGCCGGCGTCCTCGAGGTCGATCTCGTGCCGGACGACCTCCCAGCCGCGCGGCACGGTCAGCCGCTCGGCGTGGAACTCGCACAGGTCGTAGCTGTGCGGCTCCGAGTACGTCGCCAACGGGCCCACGACAGCGGTCGACTCCGCGTAGACGTAGGTCAGGGTCGCCGCTGCCGGTTGCGCGCAGCCGCTGCGCGAGCAGCGCCGTGACTGCCTCACCACCGGTTCCTCACGCAAGGCACAGTAATCCCGCCCGGCGGTGCGCGACAGCAGGCGCACCGGGAAAGCGGCCCGGTCGCACCATCCTGCACGATGACCCCGTGGGCATCGGCACCGGTCGGGCGCGGGATGCGGCTGCGCGGCGCCCGACGTGCGCGGACCTCCGGCGAGCGGTCCCGGGCCCCGGCGTGTCGGGCCCCGCCGTACCCTGCCTGCAGTCATGAGCCACCCACCGCGCCGCCGCCACCGCTCCCGCCGCGACCGCCACGGTCGCGGCCTGCGGGGACGCCTGGTACCGGCCCAGGTCCCCCTGTCGCGCAGCCGCGCCGAGCAGTTCGACGACCTGGTGCTGGACGCCGTGGAGGACCTCGAGCGCCGCTGGGAGCGGGAGCTGGCCGGCGTGGAGTTCGCCGTGGAGGACGTGCCCTGGGTGGAGCACACCGATCCCGACGAGGCGCTGCTGGACTCCGACGTGCTCGACGACGCCGGCGTGCCCCTGTCCCGCCTGCTCCCGGCCCGCCGCGAGCAGGGCGAGGAGGTGCCGCCGCGGATCGTGGTCTACCGGCGCCCGCTGGAGCTGCGCGCCCACGACCGCGAGGACCTCGCCGACCTGGTGCGCGACGTCGTCGTCGACCAGGTGGCCACCCTCCTGGGCCGCGACCCGGAGGAGATCGACCCCACCTGAGCCGGCCCCGCGTGCGGGCGGGCGGCTGACATGCTGGGAGCGATGGACGCCGCTGCCACCACCGCCTGGCTCGTCGTGGGCGTGGTGCTGGGCGCCCTGGCGGCGGCGGCGCTGGTCTCGGCCGTCGTCCTCTCCCGCCGCCGCACCCCCCCGGCACGCGGGCGCCCGCCCGAGCCGGTCGACGACCTCGCCGACTTCCTCGAGCACCCGCCCGGCACCCGGCCGCAGGCGCCGGGGCCCTCCGGCTGGGCGGCGCTGGCCCCGCCGGAGCCCGGCCCGCCGGCCGGCGACCGGCAGCACCCCTGGCCGGTGCCGGCGGCGCTCTGCGTCGCCGCCCTGGCGCTCGCCGGCACGGCCGCCGCCGTCGCCGCCGCCGCCACGGCAGACCCGTCACCGGCCGCGCGCAGCACCGCGCCGTCACCCGCGCCGGCCGCCGGAACCGTCGCCGACCTGGTGGTGGGCGGGCTGGTGCTGGAACCGCGGGCGGTGGGCGTCACCGCGGCCTACCCCGAGCTGCGGCTGGGCACCGACGACGGCGCGCCGCGGCTGGAGCTGCGGCTGCCCACCTACAACTGCCTGACCGCCGAGGCCCCCGCCGACCCGGTCGCAGCGGGGTGCACCGCCACGCCGGTCGAGCACGCCGTCCTCGAGGGCGACGACGTCCGCATCACCCGTGACGGGGCGGGCTGGGTCCTGCGCGGGTCGGCCGCGACGGTGCTGCACCCCGGCGGCTCGCCGCCCGAGGCGACCGGTCGCGTGTACCCGCTGGAGCTCACCGTGACGCCCGAGGGGCCGCCCACCGCCGACGGCACCCGGGCCGCCCGCGGTGAGCTGCGGCTCGGCACGGGGAGCGCGCCGGTGCTGGCCGAGCGCAGCCGGGTCCGCACCGCCGGCTGAGGGTCAGCGCGGCCAGCGGCGCAACGGCACCGACAACGTGCTCACCGGCGCGCCCATCTCGCTGCCCAGCCCGCCGTCGTGGGCGATGCCCCACCAGGGCCAGCGGTCGTCGCCGTCCAGCAGGGTGAGCAGCCCGGCCCGCAGCCGGTCGCCGTCGGCGGCCACGGCGACCTCCAGGTGGCCGGTGGCCGCGTGCAGCCGGGCGGTGGCGCGCAGCAGCCCCCGCGCCCGGCGGTCCGGCGCGGCGGCGAGCAGCGCCGGGAGCCAGCGCTCCAGCAGGTGGCCGCCCCGGCTCCGCTCGACGGGCCCCACCCGGTCGAGCGCGTCGAGCAGGCGGGTGCTGCGCTCGTTGGCCAGGACGGCGGTGGGCAGCCGGGCAGCCAGCGCCCGGGCGGTGGGGTCACCCAGCGGGAGCCCGGAGAGCCGCAGGGACCACGGGCCGTGCAGCGAGTCGAGCAGGAGGAGCACCCCGTCGGCGAGCAGGCCCGCGGCCTCGGCGTCCCGCGCCGGCAACCGGGCCGGGGGGCGACCACCGGGCAGGGGCGCCCCACCCTGCCCGAGCAGGGTGACCGCGGTGACCGGGCCGCGCCGCCGGAGGTGGAGGAAGCCCGCCGCGCGCGGCGGCGCGCCGGGAGCCCCGTCCACGACGACGGCGGCGGGGCGGCCCTGCAGCGGGCGGGCGGCGCCGTCGTTCAGCACGGCGGTCAGCCACGGCGCGCGGGCGGTCAGCGGCGCCGACAGCGCCGCGGCGAGCGGTTCGGCGGCCCGGACCTCGCGGAGGACGGGGGCTCGACCGACGGCGACCCGGGCGACCACGTCCCGAACACAACCACAGCCGCCGGCGAGGGGCGCCGGCGGCTGTGGTGACGGTCTGGAACGGCCGCCCCCTGCAGGGGCCCGCTGCGAGCTCGCGAGCTGCGGGGGGCAGGGGGTATTTACACGGCGCGGCGGCGCAGCCGGCGCCGCTCCCGCTCGGAGAGGCCGCCCCAGATGCCGAACCGCTCGTCGTTGGCGAGCGCGTACTCCAGGCACTCGGCCTTGACCTCGCAACCGGTGCAGATCTTCTTCGCCTCCCGCGTCGAGCCGCCCTTCTCGGGGAAGAACGCCTCCGGGTCGGTCTCCGCGCACAGCGCGCGCTCCTGCCACGACTGGGTGTCGGGCTCCAGGCCGAACCCGAGGAAGCCGACGAACGGCTGCCCCGTCCCCTGGCCCGGGTGCTGGCCCGTGCCGTGCCCGGCGCCCACCAGCCGGTCCGTCGACCGCTCCGAGCCGTTCACGTAGTCGCTCAACCACGACACCTCTGCCATGACGGTGCGTCCCCTCTCGCTCTCGTCACGGTGCGCGGCCGGCAGGACGTCCCCGGGCCGTTCAGCACTCGTCGACACCGCCGGAATTACACGCGTGTCGTTGCCCGGCCGTCAACTTCGCCCGGTGTAAGCGACACGCCACACCAGCCCCTCCCGCACCAGGGTGTTCGTCACATCTCGTGCCACCCCCCGACACGCCCGGCGAACAGTCGACAAGTGCTCATCGGGCACGATGCGTTTCGTGCAGATCGTCGTGCTGGCCGGTGGTACCGGAGGGGCTCGTTTCCTGCGTGGGGTGCGCGCGGCGGCCCCCACGGCGGAGATCACCGCCGTGGTCAACACCGGGGACGACGTCACGTTGCACGGCCTGAGGATCTGCCCGGACCTCGACACCGTCGTCTACACGCTCGGCGGCGGCATCGACGAGGAGCGCGGCTGGGGGCGGGCCGGCGAGTCGTGGACGGTCAAGGAGGAACTGGCCGCCTACGGCGCCGACCCGGACTGGTTCGGCCTCGGCGACCGCGACCTGGCCACCCACCTGATCCGCACCCGGATGCTCGACGCGGGGTACCCGCTCTCGGCGGTGACCGCGGCGCTGGCCGACCGCTGGCAGCCCGGCGTCACGGTGCTGCCCATGAGCGACCAGCGGGTCGAGACCCACGTCGTGGTCACCGATCCCGAGGACGGCCGGCAGCGGGCGATCCACTTCCAGGAGTGGTGGGTGCGCCACCGTGCGGCCCTCGACCCCGCCGCCTTCGTGCAGATCGGGGTGGAGGCGGCGCGGCCGGCCCCGGGCGTCGTCGAGGCGCTGGCCGCCGCCGACGCCGTCCTGCTCGCGCCGTCGAACCCGGTCGTGTCCATCGGCACCGTGCTCGGCGTCCCGGGCCTCCGTGACGCCCTGCTGGCCTCCCCGGCGCGCATCGCGGGCGTCTCCCCGATCGTCGGTGGCGCCGTCGTCCGCGGGATGGCCGACCGCTGCCTGCCGGCGCTGGGCATCGAGGTGAGCGCCGAGGGCGTCGGCCGGCACTACGGGGCCCGCGCCGACGGCGGCCTGCTCGACGCCTGGCTGGTCGCCGAGGACGACCCCGCGGACGTCCCGGGCGTCGACGTCCGCCGGGTGCCGCTGCTCATGTCCTCCCCCGGGGCGACGACGGCGCTGGCCCGGGCCGCGCTCGACGCCTGCGCCCGGTGATGGAAGGACCCCGCCCGCCTCACGGCTCGCAGGCTCGCGGCGAGCCTCTGGACGGCGCCGTTCCAGCGGGTGTGTCGGTGCTGCCCGTCGCGGGGCTGCCCGAGTTCGGCCCGGGAGACGACCTCGCCGCGGCGCTGGCCGCCACCGCGCCCTGGCTGGCCGACGGCGACGTCGTCGTCGTCACCTCCAAGGTGGTCTCCAAGGTGGAGGGACGGCTCGTCCGGGTCGAGCCCGGGGCCGACCGGGAGGCCGTCCGGCAGCGGGCGATCGACGCCGAGACCGTGCGGGTGCTCGCCCGCCGCGGGCCCCTCAAGATCGTGCAGACCCGCCAGGGCTGGGTCGTCGCCGCGGCCGGCATCGACGCGTCCAACGTCGCCTCCGACACCCTGGTGCTGCTGCCCGAGGACGCGGACGCCTCGGCGCGGCGGCTGCGGGCCCGGTTGCGCGAGCTCGCCGGGGTCGACGTCGCCGTCGTCGTCAGCGACACCTTCGGCCGCACCTGGCGGGAGGGGCTGACCGACGTCGCGGTCGGCTCGGCCGGGATCACCGCCCTGGACGACCACCGCGGCGCCGTCGACGCCCACGGCAACCGGCTGGAGACCACCCGGGTCGCCGTGGTGGACGAGCTGGCGTCGGCCGCGGACCTGGTGAAGGGCAAGCTGGCCGGCGTCCCGGTCGCCGTGGTGCGGGGGCTGCCCGTGGCCCAGCCCGCCGACGACGCCGACGAGGGCACCCGGCCGCTGGTGCGGCTGCCCGCCGACGACCTGTTCCCCTACGGCTCGCGCGACCTCGTCGGCTCGCGGTCGCCCGCGGCCGACCTGGCGCCCCGCCCCGGTGACCGCGAGGCGGCGGCCGCCGCCTTCCGGGTGGCCAGCGCCGCGCTGCCGGAGTTCCCGGTGGTGCTGCGGCACGGCGGCGAGGGCGACGGCGTCGTCGACGTCCACCTGCCCGACGCCGTGACGACGACGAGCGCCCTCAACGCCGGGGCGCTGGTCGGCGCCGCGATCGTGCAGCTGCACGCGGAGGGGTGGGCGACCCGCTGGGAGCCCGCGGCCACCGCCGGCGGCACCTCACTCGTCGGGAGGCTGTGGCTGGGCAGTCCGGCGCCGTGAGCCGCGCCCCTCAGTAGGGTCGTCGATCATGCGCGGGATCATCCTGGCCGGTGGCACGGGGAGCCGTCTGTTCCCCATCACGCAGGCGGTGAGCAAGCAGCTCATGCCGGTCTACGACAAGCCGATGATCTACTACCCGCTCTCCACCCTGATGATGGCGGGGATCCGCGAGGTGCTGGTCATCACCACCCCGGACGACCAGGCCGCCTTCCGCGCGCTGCTGGGCGACGGCACCCGCCTGGGCATGCGCATCGAGTACGCCGCCCAGCCGCGGCCGGAGGGTCTGGCGCAGGCGTTCCTCATCGGGGCGGAGTTCCTGGGCGGCGAGCCCGCGGCCCTGGTGCTCGGGGACAACATCTTCTACGGCGCGGGCCTGGGGACGGCGCTCTCGCGCCTGCCCGAGCCGGCCGGCGGGCACGTCTTCGCCTACCACGTGGCCAACCCCCGCGACTACGGCGTCGTGGATTTCGACGACGCCGGCCGGGTGCTGTCGATCGAGGAGAAGCCGGTCCGCCCCAAGAGCTCCTACGCCGTCCCCGGCCTGTACTTCTACGCCGGTGACGTCGTCGAGGTCGCGCGCGGGATCACCCCGAGCGCGCGCGGCGAGCTGGAGATCACCGCGGTCAACGAGCACTACCTGCGCGAGGGCCGGCTCACCGTGACCGCGCTCGACCGGGGCACGGCCTGGCTGGACACCGGCACCTTCACCTCGCTGCGCCAGGCCACCGAGTTCGTCTCCGTCGTCGAGGAGCGCCAGGGCCTGAAGATCGGCTGCATCGAGGAGGTCGCCTGGCGCAACGGCTGGCTGGACGACGAGGGGCTGCGCGGGATCGCCGAACCGCTGGGCAAGAGCGGCTACGGCGCCTACCTGCTGGGCCTGCTCCAGGAGCGCTAGCGCCGCCGGTTGTCCACGGGGGCGAAGCGGGAGCCGCGCCGGGGACGCCGGGGCCCGCCCGCCAGCAGCAGCCGCACCACCCGCTGCCGCTGCCCGCGCCACGGCTCCAGCAGGGCGAGCATCTCCGCGTCGTCGGTGTCCCGGCGCCCGGTCAGCGCGAAGCCCACCTGGTTCTTCAGGTGGTAGTCGCCGACGCTGACGGTGTCCGGGCAGCCGAGCGCGCGCTGCACCACCTCCGCCGCCGTCCAGACGCCGATGCCGGGCACCGCCCGCAACCGGCGCTGCAGCTCGGCGGAGTCGTCGCAGCCCGCCTCCGGCTCCATCCGGTGCGCCACCCCGGCGACCGCCCGCAGGGCGCGGCGGCGGGCACCGTCCAGGCCGCAGCGGTGCCACTCCCAGTCGGTCACCTCCAGCAGCCGGCGGGCCGAGGGGACGACGCGCATGCCCTCGGGCGCGGGCCCCGGCGCGGCCTCACCGGCCAGCCGGCAGAGCTCGCGGAACACCCGGTAGGCCTCGGCGGTGGTGACCTTCTGCTCGAGCACCGCGGGCAGCAGCGCGTCCCACGTCCGGCCGGTGCGCCCCAGCCGCAGGTGCGGGTGCGCGCGGTGCAGCTCGGTCACGAGCGGGTGGGCGTCGCCCGGGCGGAAGTCCTCGGGCCGGTCGTCGGCCCCGAGCCACCCGGGCACCGCTGCAGCGGCCCAGCGGGCCCCCGGCCCCCACGCCTCGATCCGCACCTCCGCGGCCACGCGGGAGAGGCGCACCGTCGCCGGGCCCTCCGGGGTGCTGGTCGTCCGCCAGAGGCCGCCCGCGGCGACCTGCATCGTCGGGTCGGCCGCCCCGCGCCGGTGCGGGGACAGCGTCCGGAGGAGGTCCAGCGGCCGGTCCGGCACCCAGGCCGCGGAGTGCTCGGCGGCCTGGGTGCCCGGGGTGGTGCTCGTGCTCAGCGGGTGCTCCGGGAAGAGGTCAGCGGGGGGCCATGCGCAGCGCGCCGTCCATCCGGACCACCTCGCCGTTGAGGTAGCCGTTCTCGACGATCGCGAGCGCCAGCTCGGCGAAGTCCGACGGACGGCCGAGCCGCTTGGGGAAGGGTATGCCCGCCGAGAGCGCGGCCCGCGCCTCCTCCGGCAGCGAGCCCAGGAGCGGGGTGTCCACCAGCCCGGGGGCGATGGTGCAGACGCGCACACCGACGCTGGAGAGGTCGCGGGCCGCGGGCAGGGTCATGCCGACGACGCCGCCCTTGGACGCCGAGTACGCCAGCTGGCCGATCTGGCCGTCGTAGGCGGCGATGGAGGCGGTGTTGACGACGACGCCGCGCTCCCCCTCCTCACCGGGCTCGGTCCGCGCCATCGCGGCGGCGGCCAGCCGCAGGACGTTGAACGTGCCGACCAGGTTGACGCCCAGCACCCGGGTGAACCCCGCCAGCTCGTGCGGCGCGCCGTCGCGGCCGACGGTCCGCTGGGCCAGCCCGATGCCCGCGCAGCTGACCGCGATGCGCAGGGGGCGGTCCTTGCCGGTCGCCTCGGCGACGGCGGCCTCCACCGAGGCCTCGTCGGTGACGTCCGTACGGACGAAGGTGGTGTGCCCGCCCAGCTCGGCGGCGAGCGCCCGCCCGCGCTCCTCGTTCAGGTCCATGATCGTGACCGCGGCCCCCCGGGCGGCGAGCGCCCGGGCGGTCGCCTCCCCGAGACCGGAGGCTCCCCCGCTGACCACGGCTGCGACGTCGAAGTTCTTCATGACCCGGAACGTAGCCCGAGGGAACGGCCTGCCTGCAGGGTCCCGGCGCGAGCCCGCGAGCGGTGGGGGCAGGGACTCCTTCAGGAGAAGCGGTCGCCGTACCGCTCCTGCACGGCGCCGAGCAGCTGCTTCACCCGCTCGGCGTCGGCGACCGGGCAGACCATGGTCACGTCGGCCGTGTGCACGATGACGCTGTCCCGGACGCCGACGAGCGCGACCAGGTGCCCCGGGTCGTCGCTGAGGACGATGTTCCCCGCACCGTCCAGGACGACGGCGAGCCCCTGCACCGCGTTGCCCGCGCCGTCGTCGTCGAGGGTGTGCGCCAGCGCGGGCCAGGAGCCGACGTCCAGCCAGTCGACGTCGAGGTCGACGACCAGCACCCGCCCGGGCTCGGTCGCGGACGGCTCGAGGACGGCGTAGTCGACGCTGATCCTCGGCAGCCTCGGGAAGACCTCGGCCAGGACCGCGTCCCGCGCAGGGCCGGCGGGGGCGGCGACGATCCGGGCCAGCCCCTCGGCCGACGCCGGGAGGTGGTCGGCCAGGGCGTCGAGCACCGTGCGGGCCCGCCAGACGAACATGCCCGAGTTCCACAGGTAGCCGCCCGACGCCAGGTACTGCTCGGCGGTGGCGCGGTCGGGCTTCTCCCGGAACGACGCCGCCTCGGCCACGCCCGGCTGCCCGGTGGGCGCGCCGCGCTGGACGTAACCGAAGCCGGTGGCCGGCGCGGTCGGCCGGATGCCGAGCGTGACCAGCGCCCGGGGGTGGTCCGCGAGCGCGTCGAACGCGGTGCGCAGCGAATCGGTGAACCGATCCACCGGCCGGATGACGTGGTCGGCGCTGACGACGGCGAGCTCTGCCTCCGGGTCCACGTCGGCGACCAGGGCAGCGGCCAGCCCGACGGCGTTCGCGGTGTCGCGGGCGACCGGCTCGAGCACGAGCCGGTCGGCGAGCAGCTCCGGCAGCGCCACCCGCACCTGGTCGGCGTACCTGGCCGCCGTGCAGACCCAGACGTTCTCGGCGGGCAGCACCGCGCGCAGCCGCTCCCACGCCTCGGCCAGCAGGCTGCGCGGCACCCCGCCGGGGCCGACGACGACGTCGAGCAGCTGCTTGGGGCGGCCGCCGCGCGAGAGCGGCCACAGCCGGGTGCCCGAGCCGCCCGCCATGATCACCGCGTGCCGCACGTCAGCTCTCCCCCGACCCGGGGCGCGGCTCCGGCACGGCCGCCAGCTCCCGGGCGCGGCGCTGGAACGGGGCGCCGGCGGCGACCCGCCCGCTGACGTAGGAGATCAGCATCCGGCCCCCGAGCCCGGCGCGGAACGCGGTGCGCAGCGGCGCGTGCCGCCGGCGGGGGTACTGCCCGGAGAGGTACCGCAGCGCGCTGGTGTGGTGCACGCGCTGCATGCGGTGCGGTTCCCGCTGGGTGGCGTGCCCGCCCTCGTGCTCGACGACGGCGCTGGGCACGTAGACGTGCAGCCAGCCCGCCCGGGTCAGCCGCTCGGCGAGGTCGACGTCCTCGAAGTACATGAAGTAGCCCGGGTCGAAGCCGCCGACCGACCAGTAGGCCTCCAGGTCCACCAGCAGGCAGGAGCCGCTCAGCCAGCCCGCGGGGCGCTCCCGCGGGGCCTCCCGCTCGCGGCGGTAGCGTGCGGTCCAGGGGTTGCCGGGCCAGGCCCAGCCGAGCAGCGCGTGCCCTGCGCCGGTGGACAGCCGCGGCAGGTCCCGCGCGGACGGGTACAGCTCGCCGTCGGGGGTCATGATCGCCGGCCCGAGGGTGGCCGCCCTCGGCCAGCGGTCGGCGGCGGCCAGGAGCTCGTCGACGGAACCGGGCGCGAAGCGCAGGTCGGGGTTGGCGATGAGGGCGCGGCCGGTGCGGACGTCGGCGAGCCCGGCGTTCGCGGCCGCGCCGTAGCCGATGTTCCCGCCGGTGCGCAGGATCCGGACGTGCGCGTGGCGCTCCGCGGCCCGCTCCGGCGCGCCGTCGGTCGAGCCGTTGTCGGCGAGGACCACCTCCACCGGCCGGGTCGTGGCGCCGGCCAGCGAGTCGACGAACTGCTCGAGCGCCGCGCCCGGCGAGTAGGTGACGGCGACGACGCGCAGCGGCGGCGGACCGGAGGGAGACGACACGGAGGGCAACCCTAGGCACTCGGGCGGCCCCGGCGCCCGGCGGCACGGCCCGGCGGGGTGGGTGGGATGGATGTGACGGAACGGGTCGCTACGCCGCGCGGCGCCGCCGCTCCGTGGTCGTGCGCCCCCTGGCCGACAGGTACCGTCGAGACCCGTGACCACCACAGGACCTGACCTCGTCGTCGTCGGCTCCGGATTCTTCGGGCTCACCGTCGCCGAGCGGGTGGCCAGCCAGCTCGACAAGCGGGTGCTGGTCATCGACCGCCGCGACCACATCGGCGGCAACGCCTACTCGGCGCCCGAGCCCGAGACCGGCATCGAGGTGCACGTCTACGGCGCGCACCTGTTCCACACGTCGAACGAGCGGGTCTGGGAGTACGTCAACCAGTTCACCGAGTTCACGGGCTACCAGCACAAGGTCTACTCGATCTACCAGGGGCAGACCTACTCCCTGCCGATGAACCTGGCCACCATCTGCCAGTACTTCGGCAAGAGCTTCTCCCCCGAGGAGGCGCGGGCGCTGGTGGCCGAGCAGGCCGGCGAGATCGACACCGCGGAGGCGGCGAACCTCGAGGAGAAGGCGATCTCGCTGATCGGCCGCCCGCTCTACGAGGCGTTCATCCGCGGCTACACGAAGAAGCAGTGGCAGACCGACCCGACCGAGCTGCCCGCCGCCGTCATCGCCCGGCTCCCGGTGCGCTACACGTTCGACAACCGGTACTTCAACGACACCTACGAGGGTCTGCCGAAGGACGGCTACACCGCCTGGCTGCAGCGGATGGCCGACCACCCGAACATCGAGGTCCGGCTGGACACCGACTACTTCGACGTGCGTGACGAGCTGCCGGCCGACGTCCCGACGGTCTTCACCGGCCCGATCGACAAGTACTTCGGCTACGAGGCCGGCGAGCTCGGCTGGCGGACGCTGGACTTCGAGACCGAGGTGCTCCCCATCGGCGACTTCCAGGGCACCTCGGTCATGAACTACGCCGACGAGGACGTGCCCTGGACCCGCATCCACGAGTTCCGGCACTTCCACCCGGAGCGGGACTACCCCACGGACAAGACCGTGGTGGTGCGGGAGTTCTCCCGGTTCGCGCAGACCGGCGACGAGCCCTACTACCCGATCAACACCCCTGAGGACCGCGCCAAGCTGGAGCGGTACCGGGAGCTCGCGGCCAAGGAGGCCGCCGAGAGGCGCGTTCTCTTCGGCGGGCGGCTGGGCACCTACAAGTACCTCGACATGCACATGGCCATCGGATCGGCGCTGACCATGTTCGAGAACCGCATCCGCCCCTTCTTCGACGAGGGCGGCCCCATCGACGGCCGCCTGGAGGACTGAACCACCTCATGACGACGGACAGCACGCTCGACGCCGATGCGCCGGTCTCCCAGGAAGTCGTGACCGAGCCGAGGGAGGAGGAGCTGACGCCGGGCAAGGCCGTCCAGCTGCTCCAGCGGGTGCTCATGCCGCGCCCGGCCGACCAGCTCAAGGTGCGCAGCCTCTACCTCGACGAGGTCAACTCGGGCCGGGTGCGGGCCAAGGACCGCTTCACCGCGGAGCTCGACCCCGGGTGGGAGGTCTCCTTCGCCACCTACTTCAACGCCTTCCCGGCCAGCTACTGGCGCCGGTGGAGCGTCCTGGAGTCGATCGTCCTCCGGGTGACGGTGTCGGGCACGTGCCGCATCGACGTCTACCGGTCCAAGGCAGACGGCGAGTCGATGCACGTGACGGGTGCCGTCCACGAGGGCGGCGAGCGGACGCTGGAGTTCGAGCTCGACCTCGGCCCGTTCATCGACGGCGGGTGGTACTGGTTCGACGTCACGACCGACGAGCGCACCACCGTCCGCGACGCCGGCTGGTACGCGCCGCAGGCGCCCGCCGAGCAGCCCCGCCTGGCCGTCGGCATCTGCACCTACAACCGGCCGGTGGACGCGGTCGCCGCCCTCGAGGCCCTGGTCGAGGACGAGGTCGTCCGCGAGCAGGTGCACCTCGCCGTCGTCGCCGACCAGGGCAACCAGCACGTGCGGGACGCCGACCGGTACCCGGTGGTGGCCGAGGCGCTGGGCGAGCGCCTGCGGATCGTCGAGCAGCCCAACCTGGGCGGCAGCGGTGGGTTCGCGCGCACCATCCACGAGTCGTTCACCAACAGCGACGCCACGCACATCGTCCTGCTCGACGACGACATCCAGCTCGAGCCCGACAGCCTGCTGCGCGCCCGGGCGTTCGCCGCCTACGCCAAGGACCCGGTGCTGGTCGGCGGCCAGATGCTCGCCCTGCAGGACCGCTCGGTCCTGCACACGATGGGCGAGATCGTCGACCGGGCGCCGTTCTTCTGGCGCAACGCACCGAACACCGAGTACTTCCACGACTTCGGCGAGCGGCCGCTGCGCGAGTCGCCCGACCTGCACCGGCGCATCGACGGTGACTACAACGGCTGGTGGATGTGCCTGATCCCCCGCCGGGTCTTCGAGGCCGTGGGCATGCCCCTGCCGGTCTTCATCAAGTGGGACGACGCGGAGTACGGCCTGCGCGCCTTCGCGGCGGGCTTCCCCACGGTGTCGCTGCCGGGTGCCGCCATCTGGCACCTGTCCTGGGGCGACAAGGACGACGCCAGCGACTGGCAGGCGTACTTCCACATCCGCAACCGGCTGATCGCCGCGGCGCTGCACTCCCCGCACAAGCACGGCGGGACGATGTTCCGCGAGATGCTCAAGGCCGACCTGCGGTTCCTCATGACGCTGCAGTACTCCACCGTGGAGCTGCACCAGATGGCCTACCGCGACTTCCTCGCCGGGCCCGAGCACCTCTTCGAGGGCATGCCGCAGTCGATCGTGCGGGCGCGGGAGAAGCGGACGACGCACTCGGACGGCAAGGTGCTGAAGTCCTCCGGCGACCTCCCGCTGCCCTCGATGAGCGCCGCCGAGGCCAACCGGTTCCGCAAGATCCCGGTGAACCCGCTGTCGATCGGCACCACCCTGCTCAAGGCGATCGCGCACAACGCGACGCCGGTCGACCCGGCCCACCGCGAGGTGCCGCAGCTGAACCTGTCCTTCCAGGACGCGCAGTGGTTCCTGCTCTCCCGCCTCGACAGCGCGACCGTCGGGACCGCCGACGGCCGTGGTGTCACCTTCCGCCAGCGGGACCCGAAGACCTTCCGCCGCCTGTTCACCCAGTCCGCCCGCATGCTGCGGCAGATGTCGCGGGAGTTCCCCGAGCTCCAGCGGCGCTACCGCGAGGCGGCCGGGGAGCTGACCTCGGTGGACCGCTGGACCGAGGCCTTCGAGTCCTGGGGTTACGAGCGGGTCTGAAGCCTGACCCCGAGGGGCCCGGACGGTGCGATCACCGTCCGGGCCCCTCGTCGTCCGCGCTCTGGGCCGGATCCGTTCGGCAGCCGGGTGACCTTCCGGCGGGAAGCCGGCCGACGGTCGTTCCGTGAGCCGGCCCCTGCTGCCGTGCAGGTCGCCTTCCCGCACGGCAGCCGGCCCCGCAGTGTCTGCAGCGTGGTGCTCGCTGTCACCAGGGCGCCACCGTGCTGAAGCGCTCAGGGCCGGGTGAAGCGTTCCCCTCGGCCGGCGCGCACCAGCCGGAGCCACTCCCGCCAGCCGGCGGGGTCGCGGCGCGAGACCAGGAAGAACCAGCTGAACCGGACCAGCTCCAGCGGCCACAGCCAGCGCATCCCGGGCTGGGACATCAGGTAGCCGCGGTTGCGGTAGGTGAAATAGCGCTTGACCTCGTTGCCCGGGTACTGCGCCGACAGCCGGCCGCCGAGGATCGGCTCGAACTCCGAGGTCCCCTCGGGGTGCAGGTAGGCCGCTCCGACGGCGGTGCCGAACGGCAGCCCGGCGCGGAGCAGCCGCCGGTGGATCTCGGTCTCGTCGCCGCGGAAGAACAGCCGGTAGTCGGGCACCCCGACCACGTCCAGGGCGTCGGCGCGGAACAGCGCGCCGTTGAACAGCGAGGCGTAGCGGGGCAGCACCTCGAGGCCCGCGAAGTCGCTGCGCCGGCGCCGCCAGGTCAGCCCGCGCCGGAGGGGGAAGGCCAGCCGGTCGGGGTCGGAGAGGTCGGCGACCATCGGCGACACCTGCGCCAGCCCGTGCCTGCAGGCGGTCTCCAGGAGGGTGCCCAGCACCGTCCCGTCGGCCGGGCGGCCGTCGTCGTCGGCGCACCACACCCAGTCCGCGCCGAGTGCGAGGGCGTGCAGCATCCCCAGCGCGAACCCGCCGGCGCCGCCGAGGTTCCGGCGGCTGGGCAGGTAGGTGGCCGGCAGGCCGCAGCCGGCCACCACCTCGCCGACGCGCGGATCGGGGCCGTTGTCGACGACGACCACGTGGTCGGGACGGCGGTGCTGCGCCGCGACGGCCGCGAGGCTCTCGCCGAGCTGCTCCACCCGGTCGCGGGTCACGATCACCGCGACCACCGTCTCGGCGGGCGCGGCGCTCCCCGGGCCCATCAGTGGTTGCCCTTGTAGGCGCGCAGGACCTCTTCCAGCTCGCCGTGCTGGCGGATGCGCCCGTGCTCCATCCAGATGGCGGTGTCGCACAGCTCGCGGAGGAACTCGTCGGAGTGCGAGGCGAAGACCAGCAGGCCGGCGCGGTCGACGAGCTCGGACAGCCGCTTCTTGGACTTCTCGAGGAAGGCCGCGTCGACCGCACCGATGCCCTCGTCGAGCACGAGGATCTCCGGGTCGATGCTGGTGACGACGCCGAGGGCCAGCCGGATGCGCATGCCGGTGGAGTAGGTGCGCAGCGGCATGCGGAGGAAGTCGCCGAGCTCGGTGAAGTCGGCGATGTCGTCGATCCGGTCCTCCATCTCCTTGCGCGTGGCGCCGAGGAAGAGGCCGCGGACGATGATGTTCTCCAGGCCCGAGATCTCCGGGTCCATGCCGACGCCCAGGTCGAAGACGGGCGCCACCCGGCCGCGGACCTCGGCGGAGCCGCGGGTCGGCTCGTAGATGCCGGCGAACAGGCGCAGGAGCGTGGACTTCCCGGCGCCGTTGTGGCCCACCAGCCCGACGCGGGCCCCGTGCTCCAGCGACACCGTGATGTCGCGCAGCGCCTCGATGATCGGGACCTTGGTCTCGGTGGTGATGTTGCCGCCGACGAGGCCCATCACGGTCTTCTTCAGCGACCGGCTCTTGGCGTCGAAGATCGGGAAGTCGACGCAGGCGTTCTTCGTGGTGATGCTGACCAGGGGTCTGTCCTCCGACACGCTCACACCCAGTACGAGATCCGTGCCCGGTACCGGCGCAGCGCGATGAGCGTGAGCGCCCAGCCGACGACGGTCAGGACCAGGACGACGATCCAGTGCCGGAGCACCTGGTCCTGGCCGAGCATGGGCTGCCGGATGATCTCGATGTAGTGGAGGAAGGGGTTGAACTCCACCAGCCGGGCGCGCTCGGCGATGGCGGGGTTGGGGCTGTTCACCAGGTCGCCGTAGATCCAGACGATCGGGGTGAGGAAGAACATCAGCTGGACGATGCTCTGGGTGATCGGCGTCAGGTCGCGGAACCGGGTGGTGACGATGCCGAAGAGCAGGGCCACCCACGCCCCGTTGACGGCGAGCAGCGCGAACGCGGCGAAGGCCGTCAGGCTGCGCCAGGTCAGCGGCTGCGGGAAGACCAGCAGCATGACCACGTAGACCGCGAGGTTGTGGAAGAAGAACAGCGTCTGCCGCCAGACCAGCCGGTAGACGTGCACCGACAGCGGGGCGGGCAGCTGCTTGATGAGGCCCTCGTTGGAGATGAAGACGTCGGCGCCCTCGGTGATGCAGCCGCTGATGAAGGCCCAGACGATGAAGCCCACCAGGATGTAGGGCAGCTGCACCGACAGCTCGTTGCCGAACAGCCCGGCGTAGAGGACGCCCAGGGCCACGGCGGTGACCGCCATGCTGATGCTGATCCAGATCGGCCCCAGGACCGAACGGCGGTAGCGCTGGCGGATGTCCTGCCAGGCGAGGTGGCCCCACAGCTGGCGTTGCTGCCACCCGACGCGCAGGTCCTCGGCCGCCCGGCGCCAGCTCCTCACCTCGGGGGCGGTCGCGGTCATGGCGTCCACGCTACCTGCGTGCGGACGGAGCCCCGCACCCCGAACCGGGTTGCGGGGCTCCGCGGTCACGCAGGTCTCACGTGTAGTGCACTGTCGCCACACGCGCCCCGTCGAGCACCTGCACGTACCCGCCCTGGAAGGTCTGGCGGGTGCCGCCGGTCACCGGTTGGGGGTCGCTGGTGGGGTAGCCCAGCCGGCCGTTCTCCCAGCCCTGCCCGGCCCAGGCGTCGCGGATCGCTCCCCGCACCAGCCGGGCGCCGGTGGTGGAGGTC
>NZ_SSXC01000121.1 GCF_021699055.1 Blastococcus sp. MG754426
GGACCCGACCACCGCGCTGCACCCCACGGCCGGACGCTGAAGCACCCGGCCCGATGCCCCCTGCCCGCTACAGCTCTTGACTGGCGAGGCGAAAGCTAGGCCCCGGCGAGCGCCACCTCGACGCGGCCCCGGCCACCGCGCTTGGCGGCGTAGAGGGCGATGTCGGCGGAGGAGTACAGCTCGCGCAGGTCGGCCACCGCGTCCGGCACGTGCGAGACGCCGACGCTCACCGACAGCGTGTGCCGGCTGCCGTCGGGCAGCACCAGCGGCGCCCCGCGCACGGCGTCGAGCAGCTGCTCGGCCCGGCGCGCCGCGACCTCCCGGGAGCAGTCGCGCAGCAGCACCGCCACCTCGTCGCCACCCAGCCGGCTGGCGAGCGCGTCGACGGCGCGGATCTGCCGCTTGATCACCGCGGAGAGGTGCACCAGCGCGTCGTCCCCGGCCAGGTGGCCGTGCACGTCGTTGATCATCTTGAACCGATCGATGTCCAGGAGCAGCAGCGCGGTCCCGGCCCCGGCCGCGGACGCGGCCCGGCGCTCCTCGAGCGCCTGGTCGAACACCCGCCGCGTCACCAGCCCGGTGAGGGCGTCGACGTCGGCCTGCTGCCGCAGCGCCGCGACCAGCCGCTCCTGGTTGCCCGTCGCGCGGATCAGCAGGCCGCCCACCACGCCGAGCATGGCGCCGGAGAAGACGAAGTCCGTGACGGCCCCGTTCGCTGGGGCGATGTCGAAGATCATCACCGCGTCGGCGACCACGGCGACGACGGTCGCGAGCACCGCGCCGACCACGCGGAGGTGGAAGCCGGCGTAGAGCACCACGAACGCCAGGAAGGCCTGCGAGCGGGTCGACGTCCCGCCGCCGTACACGGCCAGCACGCACAGCACCGTCACCCCGACGACGGCGAGCAGGAGGAAGGCGCCCGCTCGGTCCAGGCGCTCGGCCGGGACCACGTGGAACAGCGCGGCCACCGCGACCAGCCCGGCCACGCAGGCCCAGATGACCGCCGGGCCGGCGCCCCCCTCCCCCGCCGGCCCCAGGAGCCCGACCAGCGCCAGCATCCCGGCGCAGATGGCCAGGACGACGACGGCCGTCCGCGCGGCCGCACGGGGTTCACGCGCTCGGAGGCAGGACGGGAAGGTCACCTCCCCTGCATCGGCGTGCGCCTCTGGAGGGGTGCCCTCCCCCGTTCTGGCCAGGCGCCGGGGCGCGGTCACCGCACCGCCGTCACCAGCGGGACGCCGGAGGCGCCGAAGGTCTGGACGACGAAGCCCAGCTCGGCCAGCGTGTCGGCCAGGGCGGCGTCCATGAGCTCCTGCACCGCCTCCAGGGCCACCTCCCCACGAGAGAGCTGCACACCCATCCGGTCGTGGGTGCGCCAGCTCACCAGGACCCCGCAGGTGCTGGTCTCGGGCACCAGGCAGACCCCGCCCGAGGTCCCCGCCCCCGCGGCGTCGTGCAGCGGCAGCCCCGCCTCGACCAGCGCCGCGGCGACCTCCACGACCAGGGTGGTCAGCGGGTCGGTGTCGGTGAGCAGCGCGTCCCAGTCCTCGGGGAGCCGGTCGAGCTGGTCGCCGAGCTCGGCCAGCCAGGCCCGGTCCGCCGGGGAGGGCCGGGGGGCGACGCCGCCGTCGGGACGCCGGGCGCCGTGGACCGAGACCGCCGCGAGCCCGCCGGACAGCGCCGCCCAGTCGGCGTCGATGCGGTCGTCGAACGGGCCGGCCAGCACCTGCCCGGCCTCGTCGACGAGCCACCAGGCGTACGCGGCGCCGGGGGTGGCGACGGCCGCGCGGGCCGGGGCCCCGGCGGGGCGGACGGCGACGGCGACCGCCCGGGGCTGCGGCCGGGCCTGCCCGCCACCCGCGGGGGCGGCGGCGACGCGGCGGCCGGCGGGGTGGGTGCCCGAGGCGCGCGCGGCCGCCCGCCCGGCCTGCTCACCGGCGACGGCGCGGGCGTGCTCGTACCGGGCGGTGGAGCTGGCGCCGAGCGCGACCACCACCGCGGTGCAGAGCAGGAAGCCCAGCACCGCCACGGCCGGCCACAGCAGCATCGTGCCCATGATCACCAGGGGACTCCTCCGTGCGCGCGTCGCGGCCGGGGAAGGTGCCGCGATCACGGGAGAAGCTACGGCGCACCGAGCCCCTCCTCGGCGGCTCGGACGCCGCTCCGGGAGGCCCGTCACCTGATCGTTGCGACCGGCCCCGCCACCGTGCGGTGACCCCTCGCCCGGTCCGGCGCCATGTCGACACGGACTGCGCTGACCTGCGGTTTCGCGTCTGACGCGACCCCGGTCACGCCGGCGTGCGCGGCACCCGGGCATGTCGCGCGGGCGGCGGGGCCGGCCGCCGGGCCCGGGACGCGGAACGGCCCGCCGGCGGGTGCCGACGGGCCGTTCGCGTGGTGCGCTACCGGGTCAGTTGACCCGCACCTGCATGAGGGCGCCCTGCGCGCTCATCCCGGTGACGGTGATCGTCGTGCCGGTCTTCGGCACGTCGACGCCCGTCCAGCCGTTGGCGTCGGGCTGCTCGCCCGGCGCGACCCACCAGTCCTTCGTGTCGTCGAAGGTCGGCACGGCCGGCAGGCCACCGACCTTCTGGCCCACGCCGGTGTCCGGGTCGTGCAGCGTGATCTTGTCCGTCGGCTGCAGCCCGAAGGTGGAGTCGTAGGACTGGACGCGCGGCCGCCAGCTCTCGCCGTCGGTGCGGTCCTCGCCCTCGTCGTCGGTCGGCTCGTAGAGCAGGCCCGGGTGGGCGTCGACCGGCAGGACCAGGCCGGCGCCGGGGTGCTCACCGACGTTGTTGTCGTTGTACTGGGTGTTCCAGTAGCTGATCAGCAGACCGTCCTGGTACGGGAAGTGCTCCACCCAGTTCGGCCGGCGCGGGTCGCCGAAGTTGTACGGCCCCGTCTTCAGCCCCGTGTCGTAGCCGGTGTAGGCCCGGTTCTCGAGGATGTAGGCGTTGAAGTACGAGTTCGTCGTCGTCCCGGTGGTGACCTCGAAGCCGTCCAGCGTCCACTCCGTCACCGGGGCGCCGTCGACCGCCACGGCGTCGACCTGCAGGCCGGGCTCGGTGGCGGCGCCGTCGGTCCAGTAGCGGAAGCCGATCTGCGCACCGTCGGGCACGCCCGCGAGGCTCGCGGTCAGCTCGACCCACTCGCCACCGCTGCTGCCGGTGATGCCCTGGCCGAAGTTCTGGCCGTTGGGGTCGGTCGTCGTCGACAGGTTCGTCGGGATCGAGGTGAAGGTGTTGCCGCCGTCGGTCGACCAGACCGCGTAGGCGTAGTCCCAGTCCTGCTCGATCTCGTACTTGACCGACGCGGTCAGCTCACCGGCGCCGGCCGGCTTGGCGGCCAGCATGCTGTGGTCGAGGTTGTCGCCCGACCCGGAGTACCAGAAGTCCTCGCCCTCGAACGGCGTGCCGATCTCGGTGGTGACCTCCTTCTCGGGGAGGACGACGACGGCGGCCTGGTTCTCCTTGGAGTTGTAGGCCGACGGGCCCAGGCGCAGGTTCGCGCTCTCGCCGGGGGCCACGACCTCGTAGTTCAGCCAGCCCAGCTGCAGCTTCTCCCAGGCGCCCATGTGGATCGGCTGCGTGCCGATGCCGTCCTCGGGGCGGCCCGAGTTGCCGTAGGAGCCGGAGCTCATCAGCGTCCAGAAGGCGGTGCTGTTCTCGGCGCCGCCGCTGTTGCCCGAGGTGTCGTAGAGGTCGGGCAGACCCAGGTCGTGGCCGAACTCGTGGGCGAAGACGCCGACGCCACCGTTCTCGGGCTCGACGGTGTAGTCACCGATCCAGTACTTCGACCCGCCGACCGGGGCGCCGCCGAGCGGGTTGACCGCGCCGTCCACCGTCGGGCCGGCGGCGCCGATCCGGTTGGTCTGGTTGTACCAGCGGTGGCTCCAGATGGCGTCGTCGCCGAGGACGCCGCCGCCGACCTCCTCGCCCTCGCCGGAGTGCACGGCCTGGAAGTGGTCGATGTAGCCGTCGGGCTCGTCGAAGTTGCCGTCGCCGTCGGAGTCGTAGCGGTCCCAGACGTCGAACTGCGAGAGGTACTCGTCGATCTGCTCCGGGGTCTTCCCGGACGCGAGCTGACCCTCGTACCAGGCGGTGGTCGAGTCGTTGATGAAGCCCCAGACGGCACTGTCGCCCAGGTCGTTGTCGCCGTAGGAGGCGCCGGTGCCCGGCACCTGCACCCAGTCCTCGACCTCACCGGTGACGGTGTAGCGGCCCGAGGAGAGCTGCTCGTAGAAGTTCGCCACGGAGTTCACGCCCGGGGCGGAGTTGTAGAGCAGGTTGTCGAAGTAGCCCTGCGAGAAGTCCTCGGTCCAGATGGTGGTGTTGTCCACCGACCGCTTGGGCTGGGGGATCGAGTTGTGCGGCAGGTCGCTGAACTCGCCGAGGACGGTCCAGATCGCGTCGCTGTCCTCCTGGGCCAGCTCGACGTAGCGGCCGGGGGCGACCTCCACGACCTTGTTGTTGCCACGCGGCGAGGCCTGCCCGGTGAGCACCTGCTCGAGCGCCTCGGCACGCAGCTCCTGCTGCGTCTCGGCGAGCGGGTTGGGCAGGTCGTGCGCGCGCTGAGGCGTCGCGGGGGCGTCGTCAGCGGGGGGTGCGGCGGAAGCCGTCACGGGAACCGCCATGACCAGGGCGGCGCCGGCGACGACGGCCAGAGCTCTCTTCAAGGATGTGTCTCCTGGGTCAGAGGAAGACCGTCCAGCCGACCGGCGGGGAGCCACCGGCGGCCCTCGCGGGCGGTCGGCCGGGACGTTAGGTGAGCCTCGCAACTCTGTCCACAGAGCGGTACGGACCGGTCACACACCGACACGCGCCTGCCAGGCGGGAACTGGGGCGGCGACCTGCTTCTTTACCCTTGCGAAACAGTTCGGCGAGCCCGGGAAACGAGCCCCGGGCGTCTCAGACCGTGGGACGAGTGCGGTGGATCTGAGATCTCCGGCACAGGTCGCCGACGCCGGTGCGGGGAGTCCCCGGGCACGCCGGGGGCTCACCGGGAGCGGGTCACCGCAGGTCGTCACCGCCGTCCCGGGCCCAGCGCGGACGGCACGGGGCGCGCACGACGGAGGCCCGGACCCACGGGTCGTGGGTCCGGGCGTCCGCGATGTCCTGAGCCATCACCGCGCGGAGGGCGTGGGATTCGAACCCACGAAGAGGGGTTACCTCTTAGCGGTTTTCAAGACCGCCGCCATCGGCCACTAGGCGAGCCCTCCTGGCGCCGTCGAGGCTAGTGCGTCGCGCCGCGCCGCCGCTGGTGGGCCGCGGTCGCCGGTCCGCGCCGACGGCGAGACGCGGGAGATCGGGCGCGACCCCCCGCCCCAGCGCCCGGGTCGGCGCATCTCGGCGACCCACCGGCCCGGGCGGCCGGTGGACGTCGCCTGATCCCGCCGCCGGGGTGCCGGAGCCGGCTGCACGGCGCCCTCCGCGCAGGAGCACCATGACCGTGATGTCCGCCGTCACCGACCGGTCGTGCGCCGCCACTCCCCGGCACCCGGCTGCCCGCACGCCGCCCGCCACCTCGTGAGCGCCACCACCACCGCCACCCGGCGGCGCACCGCCGGGCGGCTGGCGCTGCCGGCCGTCGCGCTCGTGCTGGTGGCCCTGTGCCTGCGCGCGCCGTTCGCCGCCGTCGGCCCGCTGCTGGCCGAGCTCGGCGACGAGCTGACCCTCTCCACGGGCGCCCTGGCGGTCGTCACCGCGCTGCCGCTGGTCTGCTTCGGGCTGGTCTCGCCGTTCGCGCCGGCCCTGGCCGCCCGGCTGGGGGTGCACCGGGCCGTGCTGCTCGGCGTCGTCGCGCTGGCGGCCGGCATCGTGCTCCGGCTGGCCGGCGTCCCGGGGCTCTTCGCCGGCACGGTGCTGCTCACCGGCGGCATCGCCGTGGCCAACGTGCTGCTGCCGGCCGCGGCCCGCGCCGAGTACGGCAACCGCAGCGCGGCGGTGCTCGGGGTGATCGTCGCCGCCATGGCCGGCTCGGCGAGCATCGGCGCGGGGCTGGCGCAGCCGCTGGCCGCGCTGGGCGGGAGCGCGGTCACCGGCCTGCTGCTGTGGGGCGTCCCCGTGCTGGCGGCGCTGCTGGGGATGGCCGCGCTCACCCGGGCCCGCCGCGCGGTGCCGCCCCCACCCGCGGCCCCGGCCGGCGCCCGCACCGCCGTCCTGCGCGACCGCGTGGCGCTGGCGGTGACGCTCTTCTTCGGGCTCCAGTCGCTGTCGTTCTACGCGATGCTCACCTGGCTGGCCGAGGTGCTGGAGGCCGAGGCCGGCGTCTCCTCGGTCGGCGCCGGCGGGCTGCTGGCGCTCGCCGCCGCGCTGGGCATCCCGGCGTCGCTCGTCGTCCCCCCGCTGGCCGCGCGCCGCCCCGGCCAGGGCGCGTGGGTGCTGGCCGGCACGCTCCCGGTGATCGCCGGCATCACCGGCCTGCTGCTCGCCCCGGCGGCCGCCCCCCTGGTGTGGACGCTGCTCTGGGGCGTGGGCACCGGCATCGCCTTCCCGCTGGCGATGACGCTGATCCTGCAGCGCACCCGCGACGTCGGGCAGACCGGCCGGCTGTCGGCGTCCGCGCAGAGCGTGGGCTACCTGGTGGCCGCCACCGGACCGCTGGCCGTGGGGCTGCTGCACGAGGTGACCGGCGGGTGGGCGCCCGGGCTCTGGCTGCTGCTCGGCGTCGTCGTCGCCCAGCTCGCCGTCGGGCTCGCCGCCGCCCGGCCCCGGCTCGTCGGCGGGTCCGTCTGAGCGCTCCCGCCCGTCAGGGCTCCGCGGTGACGCCCTCCGGCGTCCGCGTGACCGGCGTGCCCTCGACCCCGTGCAGGTGGCAGGCCGCCAGCTGGCCGGGGGCGCCGGCCGGCTGCAACGCCGGGTCGACGTCGTCGCACGGCTCGAAGACGTACGGGCAGCGGGTGCGGAACCGGCAACCCGACGGGACGGCCGACGGCGAGGGGACGTCGCCGTGCAGCACGATCCGCTCCCGCGCCCGCTCCTTGGCCGGGTGCGGCACGGGCACCGCCGAGAGCAGCGCCTGCGTGTAGGGCATCTGCGGGTCGGAGCCGACCGCCGCGGCCGGCCCGATCTCCACGATCCGCCCCAGGTACATGACGGCGATCCGGTCGGAGATGTGCCGGACGGCGGAGAGGTCGTGGGAGATGAACAGCAGCGTGAGCCCGAGCTGCCGCTGCAGCCGGCGCAGCAGGTTGAGCACCTGGGCCTGCACGCTGACGTCGAGGGAGGCGATCGCCTCGTCGCACACCAGGAAGTCCGGCTCCCCGGCCAGCGCCCGGGCGATGCCGACCCGCTGGCGCTGACCGCCGGAGAACTCGTGCGGGTAGCGCCCCGCCACCGCCGGGTCCAGGCCCACCAGCTCCAGCAGCTCGGCGACGCGGGCGGCCCGCTCGCGCCGGCCCGAGCGCAGCCGGTGCACCTCCAGCGGCTCGCTGACGGTCTGGGCGACGGTGCGCCGCGGGTCCAGCGAGGCGAACGGGTCCTGGAACACCATCCCGGCGCGGCGGCGCATCTCCTTGAGCCCGCGGCGGTCCAGCGAGGTGACGTCGGTGCCGTCGAAGGTCACGCTCCCCCCGGTGGGCGGGACCAGCCGCAGCAGCGCGTTGCCGAGCGTCGACTTGCCGCAGCCGGACTCCCCCACCAGGCCGAGCGTCTCCCCGCGCAGCACGTCGAGGTCCACCCCGTCGACGGCGCGCAGCACACCCCCGCCCGTGCCCCCGCCGCGCACGGGGAAGTGCACCTCCAGCCCACGGGCGGAGACCAGGACGTCACCCACGGGGCACCTCCTCCTCGGCGCACCAGGTCGCCGCCCGGTGCGGCAGGGCCACGCCGTCGCCCGGGGGCGCGCCGGAAGCGGCGCGGGGCACCACGGCCAGCGGCGGCTGCTCGGTCTCGCAGCGCGGATCGGCCCGCACGGGGCAGCGCGGCCAGAAGACGCAGCCCGGCGGCAGGTCGGTGGGCGGGGGCGGCAGGCCCGGGATCGCGGTGAGCTCCGGCACCTCGCCGTCGGGCCCCACCGGCGCCGCCAGGTCGGGCAGCGAGCCGAGCAGCCCGCGGGTGTACGGGTGCGCCGGGCGCTCCAGGACGTCGTCGACCGTGCCGTCCTCCACGCACCGGCCGCCGTACATGACGAGCACGCGGTCGGCGATGCCCGCGACCACGCCCAGGTCGTGGGTGATCCAGATGACGCCGGTGCCGTGCTCGGCCTGCAGCTTCTCGACCAGGTCGATGATCTGCGCCTGCACCGTCACGTCGAGCGCCGTCGTCGCCTCGTCGGCGATCAGCAGCGAGGGCGAGTTGCTGAGCGCGATCGCGATGACCACCCGCTGGCGCATGCCGCCGGAGAGCTCGTGCGGGTAGCGGTCCAGCGCGCGTTCGGGGTCGGGCAGGCCGACCTCGCGCAGCAGGTCCGCGGCGCGCGAGCGGGCCGCCTGCTTGGAGACGTCGCCGTGCGCCCGGATGCCCTCGACCAGCTGCCGGCCGATCGTGAGCACCGGGTTCAGCGACGTCATCGGGTCCTGGAACACCATGCCGGCGCCCGGGCCGCGCACCTGGCGCAGCCGCTCGGGCGGCATGGTGAGCAGGTCCTCCCCCTGCAGCAGCGCCCGGCCGGTCACCGTGGCCACCCGGGCGGGGAGCAGCCCGAGCAGCGCCAGCACCGAGACGCTCTTGCCGCTGCCCGACTCGCCCACGACGGCGACGGTCTCCCCCGCGCCCACGGTGTAGCTCAGCCCGTTGACGACGTCGGCCGGCCCGCGCGGGGTGCGCAGCCGCACCCGCAGGTCCTCGACCTCCAGCACCGGCTCCGTCACGCCCCACCCCCCGTCCCCGCGGCGGCCGCCGCGG
>NZ_SSXC01000122.1 GCF_021699055.1 Blastococcus sp. MG754426
CGCCCAGCCCGCGCCGGAGACCACCGCGAGCAGCTGCCAGAGACGCGTCTCGTGCCTCCCCACGACCGCGCCGGCCGCGAAGGTCGCCACGTGCACCCCGAAGCCAGGCACCGGTCCGGGTACCCGGGCCGGCGACACCATGGAGATGCCGCGGCTGCCGAAGGCGGTGATCTCCCGCGGGGAGAGGCGGACCCGGCGCACGACCGGGACGGTAGCCACCCGGGCGCCCGGAGTCCTCCCGGTGGGACCATGACCCGGATGAGCGCGGGGACGGCCGGGTGCCGGGCGGGGACGGGACGCCGGTGAGGACACCGCCGGGGCCGGTCTCCGTGGACGGCGGCACCGCCGAGCTGCTCGCCGACGCCGACCGGGACGGCTCCTGGGTGCTGATGCTCAACGACACCCCGCAGTCGCACGTGGACCTCACCGACCCGGCGCACCTGGAGTTCGAGTACGTGCGGCGGATCGGGCACGTGCTGGACACCGCCGCGGCACCGGGGGCACCGCTGGACGTGGTGCACCTCGGCGGCGGGGCGCTGACGCTCCCCCGCTACGTGGCCGCCACGCGCCCCGGCTCCCGCCAGCGGGTGGCCGAGATCGACCAGCCGCTCACCGACCTCGTGCGCGAGCACCTGCCGCTGCCGCGGGCGGCGAGGGTGCGGGTCCGGGCCGCCGACGCCCGGGAGGCGCTCGCCGCCCTGCGCCCGGGCAGCGCCGACGTCGTCGTCACCGACGTGTTCGCCGGCGCCCGCACGCCGGCCCACCTGACCACCGTCGAGTTCGCGGCGGAGGTCGCCCGCGTCCTGCGGCCCGGCGGCGTCCACGCGGCCAACGTCGCCGACGGCCCGCCGCTGCGCTTCGCCCGGGGCCAGGTCGCCACGCTGCGCACGGCCTTCCGGCACGTCTGCCTGCTCGCCGAGCCGGGGACCCTCCGGGGCCGGCGGTTCGGCAACCTGGTCGCCGTCGCGTCCGACGCGGAGCTGCCGCTGGCGGAGCTCAGCCGCGCCTGCGCCCGCGACCCGATGCCGTCACGCGTCGTGGACGGCGACGACCTCGACCGGTTCGTGGGCGATGCGCGACCGGTGCTCGACGCCGACGCCGAGCCCTCGCCCGAGCCGCCCGCAGGCGTGTTCGGCCGCTGACCTCCCGACCGGTCGGCGGCGGCCCGCCGCCCTAGGCTGGCCGCATGACCACGCCCTCGCCGTACCGGCTCCGCCGGGACACCCGCCACAAGATGATCGCCGGCGTCTGCGCCGGGATCGCCCGGCGCTACGGGCTCTCGCGCAGCGGCCTGCGCGTGGCGTTCGTGGTCTCCTGCGTGCTCCCCGGCCCGCAGTTCGTGGCCTACCTGCTGCTGTGGGTGCTCATCCCGGCCGACGACCGGTACTGAGCGCGGCCGGCTGCTACCAGGTGTTGTCGCGGCGCATGCCCCCCACGGCGGGGCGCACGTCGACCAGGTAGACGATCGCCGCGATCACGGCGGGCAGTCCGAGCAGCGACAGCGGGGTCTTCATCCAGAAGATGACGAGCAGGGCCAGGCCGGTGATCGCCGCCCAGCCCGGCTTGGTGAGCTTGCCGGCGGCCACGTACCCGGCCGCGGGCCGGATGAGCGCGTCGACGAACGCCCAGGCGGTCAGCCCCAGGGACGCCCAGTACAGGCCCAGCAGCAGCCACCCGTCGAACAGACCCATGCCCGCGAGCCTACTCGCGGCCCGAGCCCCACCGGGGCGGCCGAGCCCCGGTGCGGCGGGGGCGACGACCTGCGGACGCGACAGGGCCCCGGAGCGCTGGTCGCAGCTCCGGGGCCCTGGTGGGTGGTGCCGTGCGGTCAGTTCTTCTTGGCGGGCACGGCGGTCGGGTCGGCCGGCTTGGCCGTGCGGGCGCGGGTCACGCGCGCCGAGGTGGCCTTGGCCGGCGACTTGCGGGCGGCGGGGGTGGTCTTCTTGGCGGTCGACCGGCGCTTGGGGGCCTCGACGGCCTCCTCGGCGGACGCCTTGGTCGCCTCGGCGGCGTCCTCGACCTTCTCCTCCGCCTTCGCGGCGGCCTTGGTCGCCTTGGCGGCGGTCTTCTGGGCGACCGAGGTCACCTCGTTGGAGACCTCGACGACGGCCTCGGCGCCCTCCTCGAGGACGTCCTCGATGCGCTCCTCGACCGTGTCGACGGCGTCCTCGGCGCGGCGCACGATGCGCCGGACGCCGGGCTGGCGGCGCAGGTCCTCGACGACGACGGCGCCGCGCTCGGCGAGCGTCTCCACGGTGGCGATCGCCTGGGTGCGGGCGGTCTCGACCAGGCCGGCGACGGTGCTGCGCAGCGCCTCCGGACGGGCCGCGACGACCAGCTGGTGCGCCGTGGTGCGGGCGGTGCCGGCGGCCTCGGCTGCCCGGGTGCGGGCCTCCTTGACGGCGAGGTCGGCCTGCACCTGCGCCTCGCCGGGCAGCGCCTCGGCGGTGCTGCGGAACTGGGCGACGACGGTGCGGGCGCGCTCGACGGCCAGGTCACCGGCGCCGACGAAGGCCAGCAGCGGGGTGCGGGCCTGCTCGGCCAGGGTGCGGCCCTGGGCCACGGCGAGCTCGCCGTACTGCTTCACGGTCTGGGTGGGGGTCATGCCGGACTCCTCGGGAGTGGGAGAGGGGGGGATGGTCAGCTGGCGGCCGGGGACGAGGCCCGGTGCTCACGGACGTAGGTCTCGTAGAGCTCGAGCAGGACGGCCTTGTGCCGCTCGGACAGCGCGTCGTCGGAGCGGATCGCCGCCACGGTGTCCGGGTTACCGGAACGCCGGTCGAGGATCCCCGCCCGCTCGTAGAGCGTCTCGGCCGAGATCTTCAGGCCCCGGGCGATCGACGCGAGGATCTCCGCTGACGGCTTGCGGAGGCCCCGCTCCACCTGGGACAGGTAGGGGTTGCTGACTCCGGCGGTGCGGGCCAGCTCGCGCAGCGAGACCCGCGCGGCGTTGCGCTGCTCGCGGATGAAGTCGCCCACCGACGAGCTGACCGCCGAGACGCCGGACGCGTCGGCGACCGAGTCGGCGACCCGGTCCACCGTGGAACGGACGGAGGTCACCTGCTCGCGGACGAAGTCACCAGGGGTCTGCACGCCCTCGACGCTAACCCCGGGTGCTAGCTCCTGCAAGCGGAGCGGCTAGCACTTCGGCGTGATCGCGCCCACACCCCGGCGGAGCTGGTCAGCCGCCCAGCGCCGCGGACGCACGGACCTCGCCGACGACGCCGTCGCCCCCGCTGACGGGCGTCCGCGCCCACGGAGCAAGCACCTCCGGGCCGACGCCGAGCCGCCGCAGCCCGGCCGCGAGCGCCGGGGTCCGCCCCCGGTCCCCGCCGTCGTCGAGCTTGAGCGCGACGGCCCCCGCCCCCGGTAGCGCCGCCACGTGGACGCCGTCGGCACCGCCCTTCACCAGCAGGCCGGGGACCGCGCGCATCAGGTCGGTGTCCTCCCGGCCGGTGCCGGCGACGAACCACGGGTGGGCCCGCATCGCGTCGGCCACCGCCCGGCCGGGCGAACCCTCCAGGGCCTGCACCAGCGAGAGCACGCCGCGCGCCAGCCCGGTGAGCGGGAGCGCGTGCTGCGGCGCACCGCAGCCGTCGACGACGACCGCCGCGACCGGCTCGCCGGCCGCCTCGCCCAGCCGCGCCTCGATCGCCTGCTGCAGGGGGTGCTCCCGGTCCAGGTAGCCCTCCGTCGGCCAGCCTGCCGCCACGCAGGCCGACAGCATCGCCGCGTGCTTGCCCGAGCAGTTCATGGCCAGCCGCTCCGGCGCCCGGCCGGCGGCGAGCCAGGCCGCCTTCGTCTCCTCGTGCGCGGGCAGCGCCGGCGGGCACCCCAGGGCCTCGGGGCCCAGCCCTGCAGCGGCGAGCATCGCCCCGGCCAGCTCCCGGTGCCCGTCCTCGCCGAGGTGGGAGCCGGCGCCGATCGCCAGCTCCTCGCCCGCGCGCGGCACCCAGCCGGCCGCCAGCAGCGCCGTCGCCTGCACCGGCTTGTTCGCCGACCGGGGCAGGATCGGGCGGTCGACCGCACCGGCCGCGAGCACCACCTCACCCGCGGCGTCCAGCACCACCAGCGACCCCCGGTGCACCGACTCCAGGAAGCCCGAGCGGTGGACCTCCACCAGCACCGGGTTGTCCGGCCACGGAGAGGCGGGGGCACCGCCGGGAGCCTGGTCAGGTGCTGGAACGGCCACGCCTCAGGGTCCCATGCCGACCACGCGCGGCATGGGGGGAGGAGCGGTCCTCCTAGTGGCGCCCCTCGTCGGCGAGCAGGGCGGCGACGTCGGCCTCGCCGTCGCGGTACCGGCGGCCGA
Source organism: Blastococcus sp. MG754426 (assembly GCF_021699055.1). Classification (GTDB taxonomy): domain Bacteria; phylum Actinomycetota; class Actinomycetes; order Mycobacteriales; family Geodermatophilaceae; genus Blastococcus. Next base: position 4,313 of record NZ_SSXC01000122.1, read on the forward strand.
GCTCGGCCGCGAGCGCGTCCATGACCTGCTGCACGCCGCGGCGGCGCTCCGAGAGCCCCTTCTCGGCGTCCGCGAGCGACCGGGCCGCCGCCTCCAGCTTGTTGTCGGCGAGCTCGGTGATCGCCGACAGGTCGGCGCCCGGGGTGAGGGAGTTGACCCAGGACTCGTACTCCTGGGGGTCCGCGGGCTGCACCGTCTGGTGCCGCCCCAGGCCGTGCGCCGGGCCGCGCCCCTTCTCGGCGAGGATCTCGGGCAGCAGGTCCACCAGCGACCGCCCGTCGTGCTCGGCCCGCCGCTGCAGCTCCCGCCGCACGATGTCCAGGCGCCCCTGCAGCAGCCGCCGGGTGTAGGAGAGGTTGACCTCCTGCTGCTCGGCCTCGCGGCGCAGCCGGCGCACGTCACCCATCGGCCGGCGCACGGCGCTCTCCAGGAACGCGGGGTCCAGCAGCGCGTCGACGGCGGCACCCCCGGCGGGGGACGGCTTCGGGCTCACGGGTGGCCTCCAGGTGCGGGGACGCCCGGCGCGGGCATCGGCGGTGGTCAGCGGCGGGCGCTGGGCGGAGCGTAGGTCAGCGGCCGCGGCCTGCCCACCCGGTGCGCGGGCGGGCGCGGCGCGCTCAGCCGATCGTCCCAGACCGGACGGCCCGGACCCGGTTGCGCGCCGCCACCTGGGTGTCGTCGAGCGCCGGTGGGGCGTCGTCGGGGTCGATCGAGGCGGTCGAGCCGGCCACGGTCAGCGCGGCGTCCGGGGCCACCGACTGCTTGACCAGCGCCAGGGCGACGACGCCCAGCTCGTGGTGCCGCACCACGCTGCCCACCCGCCCCACCTCGCGCGCGCCCGCCAGCACCGGCTCGCCGGGCGCCGGCAGGTCCTCGCTGACGCCGTCGAGGTGCAGCAGCACCAGGCGGCGCGGCGGGCGCCCCAGGTTGTGCACCCGCGCCACGGTCTCCTGCCCGCGGTAGCAGCCCTTGTCCAGGTGGACGGCGGTGCGCAGCCACTCGAGCTCGTTCGGGATGGTGCGGTGGTCGGTGTCGACGCCGAAGCGGGGCCGCCGGGCCTCCACGCGCAACGCCTCGTAGGCCGAGGCGCCGGCGAGCGGGACGCCCAGCCGGTCGGCCAGGGCGGCGACCTCCGACCGCGGCACGAGCAGGTCGTGGACGACGGCCGCGCCGTCGCCGACGGCGGGCATGCGGCGCACCCAGCCCTCGCCGAGCGCCTGCACCGCATACGGCTCCGCGGGCACCGGCAGCCCGGCTCCCGCCAGGGCCGCGGCCGACCCGGGGCCGACGAGCGACAGCAGGGCCCGGTCGTCGGCCACCAGGCGCGGCTCCACCCGCAGCATGAAGCGCATCCGCTCGAGGAAGGCCAGCAGGGCGGGGCCGGCGCCCGGCTCGACGTCGGCCCACGTCGTGCCGGCCAGCTCGGCCACGACGAGGTGGTGCTCGACGTGGCCGTGGGGGCTGAGGACCAGCGCCTCGCTGCCGGCGCCGTCGGCCAGCTGGGCGACGTGCTGGCTGGTGATGCTGTGCAGCCAGGAGAGGCGGTCGGCCCCGGGCACCGCGAGCACGTCGCGGTCGCTCCGGTCCACCAGGCCGGCGCCCTCGGCGAGCAGCCGCTGCTCGCGCAGCGGGTCGCCGTAGTGCGCCGCGACGACGCGGGTCACCTCCGGCCCCGGCTCGACGGCGACCGCCCCGGGGCGGGCGAGGAGGGGCGAGGGCGTGGTCATGAGGACTCCGTTCCGGCGCGGTCTCGGCAGGCGCGGCACGTGCCCGACAGGGCGACGTGGCCGACGTCCACGGTGAAACCCAGGTCGGCCGCCAGACGTTCCGCGGCCTCGTCGAGCAGGTCGGGCGCGGCCGAGGAGATCTCCCCGCAGGAGTTGCAGACGACGTGCAGGTGGGGGCGCTCGGCGGCGTGGTAGACCGGCGCGCCGCGCCCCAGGTGGGTGTGCCAGACGAGCCCGAGCCGTTCGAGCAGCTCGAGGGTGCGGTAGACCGTCGAGGTGTCGGGCGCGCTGCCGCCGGGGCCGGCCTCCTCGCGCAGGCGGGCGACGATCGCCTCCGGGGTGGCGTGCGCCAGCGCGCCGACCGCGGCCAGCACCCGGGCGCGCTGCGGGGTCAGGCGCAACCCCCGCGCGCGCAGCTGCTCGGCGAGCGGGGCGGCGACGTCGTCGGTGCCCATGGTGCGAGCCTATTCCCCGCGTACGGCAGGCTGGCCCGCGTGGACGAGCAGCGCAGGGTGGCGGTCTGGCGGGACGGCGCGGCGGTGCCGGTCCCCGCGGACCAGCCGGTCGTCACCGCCTTCGACCTCGGGCTGGCCCGCGGGGACGGCGTCTTCGAGTCCGTCGCCGTCGTCGGCGGGCGCACGCCGCACCTGGACGCGCACCTCACCCGGCTGAGCCGCTCCGCGGAGCTGCTCGGCCTGGCCCACCCCGGCGACGCCGCCTGGCGGGCCCTGGTCGGGGCGACGCTGACCGGCTGGCCGGCCGAGATGGAGGGCGTGTGCCGCCTCGTGCTCACCCGCGGGCTCGGCGAGGGCACGCCGCCGACGTCGCTGGCGCTGCTCGCGCCGGTGCCCGCCGAGACGCTGCGACAGCGCGCGGAGGGGGTCGCGGTGGTCACGCTCGGGCTCGGGGTGCCCGCCGACTTCCGGGCGGGCGCCCCGTGGCTGCTGGGCGGCGCGAAGACGCTCTCCTACGCGGTCAACATGGCCGCCCAGCGGCACGCTCAGGCCCTGGGTGCCGACGACGTCGTCCTCACCAGCCTGGAGGGCCGGGTGCTGGAGGGCCCGACCTCGACCGTCGTCTGGGCCGCGTCCGGCACGCTCCACACGCCGCCGGTGGAGAGCGGCATCCTCGCCGGCACCACCCAGGCGCGGCTGTTCGCCGCCGCCCGGGCGGCCGGCTGGCCCACCGCCTCGACCCCCGGGACGGTCGACGACCTGCACGCGGCCGATGCCGTGTGGCTGCTCTCCGGGGTACGTGGCGCCGTGCCGGTGCACACCCTCGACGGCATCCGCCGCGGCGACGGCGGGCTCTCCCCGCGGGTCAGGGAACTGCTCGCCGGGTAGCGTGAAACCCAGGTGCGCCGGGAAGTCTGGTCGGCAGCGTGTCCGTCGAGGGTGTGC
>NZ_SSXC01000123.1 GCF_021699055.1 Blastococcus sp. MG754426
GTTGGTCACGCCCTCCCCGACCGCGGAGACCACACCGGCCGCCTCGTGGCCGAGCAGGAACGGGAAGTCGTCGTTGATCCCGCCCTCGCGGTAGTGCAGGTCGGTGTGGCAGACCCCGCACGCCTGCACGTCCACGACCGCCTCGCCGGGGCCGGGATCCGGCACCACGATCGTCTCCACCGTCACCGGCTCGCCCTTGCCGCGGGCCACCACACCTCGCACCTCGTACGCCATGTGACGAAGCCTAGGGCCCACCCCGGCACGCGACTCGGAGCCGTCCCGGCCATGAACGGTGAGTCACACCCCGGTCACAGCAGCCTGTTGAACGCGCAATCTGCTCGCACACCACGTACGGTCCCACGCGATAGCGACCCAGATCACAGAGCATCGGGCGCGTCCCGGTCGCGTCCAACCGGCCGTACCGGTCCCGTCCCCGGAGGTTGTCCCCGTGGCAGTACCCGCCTTCCTGGCTCGCGACCGCATCGTCGCCAAGCCGGGCTTCAACCGCTGGCTCATCCCGCCGGCGGCGCTCGCCGTGCACCTGTGCATCGGCCAGGCGTACGCGACCAGCGTCTACAAGACGGCGCTGGTCGAGCACTTCGACGCGAGCCTCACCGCGATCGGCATCATCTTCTCGATCGCCATCGTCATGCTCGGTCTCTCCGCCGCCGTCTTCGGCACCTGGGTGGACAAGAACGGGCCGCGCGCCGCGATGTTCACCTCGGCCGTCTTCTGGGTGAGCGGCTTCCTCGTCGGCTCGCTGGGCATCTACACCAACCAGCTCTGGCTGCTCTACCTCGGCTACGGCTTCCTCGGCGGCATCGGCCTGGGCATCGGCTACATCTCGCCGGTCTCCACGCTGATCAAGTGGTTCCCCGACCGCCCGGGCCTGGCCACCGGCATGGCGATCATGGGCTTCGGCGGTGGCGCGCTCATCGCGTCGCCGCTGTCCCGCCAGCTGATGAACTGGTACGACCCGAACTACGACCCGGCCGTCGCCGGCACGGTGCCCAGCGGCAACGCCGTCGCGGGCCTGTTCCTGACCCTCGGCCTGATCTACCTGGTCTTCATGATGTTCGGTGCGTTCATCGTCCGGGTGCCCGCGGCCAACTGGCGGCCCGACGGCTTCGACCCGTCGACCGTCAAGGCGAAGTCCCTGGTCACGACCGAGAACGTCTCGGCGAACAACGCCATCAGGACGCCGCAGTTCTGGCTGCTGTGGACCGTGCTGTTCTGCAACGTGACCGCCGGCATCGGCATCCTCGAGCAGGCGGCGCCGATGATCCAGGACTTCTTCCGGGAGGGCGACACCTCCACGGTCCTCGCCGCGACCGCGGCCGGGTTCGTCGGCCTGCTGTCGCTGTTCAACATGGCCGGCCGGATCGTGTGGTCGTCCACGTCGGACTACATCGGGCGCAAGCCGATCTACATGGTCTACCTCGGCGTCGGCATGGTCTTCTACGTCCTGCTGGCCACGGTCGGCAGCACCGCGACCTGGATCTTCGTCCTCTGCGCCGCCGTGATCCTGTCCTTCTACGGCGGTGGCTTCGCGACGGTCCCGGCGTACCTCCGCGACCTGTTCGGCACCTACCAGGTGGGTGCCATCCACGGCCGCCTGCTGACCGCCTGGGCGGCCGCCGGCATCGTCGGCCCGCTGATCGTCAACGGTGTCCTCGACCTCCAGGGCACCCCCGGTCAGCTCGTCGCCGGCGACTACCGGCCCGCCCTGTTCATCATGGTCGGGCTGCTGGCCGTCGGTTTCGTGGCGAACCTGCTGATCAAGCCGGTCGCCGAGAAGTGGTGGGAGCCCAAGCCCACCGATGTCCCGACCGCTGCCGCCGAGCCCGAACGGAGCAACGTCCGATGAGCACTCCCGCGCCGCGCACCGGCGAGCAGCCCACCACGCACACCCCGGTGGGCCTGGTCGCCTTCGCCTGGGCCCTGGTCGGCGTCCCGCTGGCCTACGGGCTCTACAACACCATCAAGGCGGCCAGCGCGCTGTTCGGCTGATCGCCCCGCTCTCCCCGACGCCCCCGTCCGCGACCCGCGGGCGGGGGCGTCGGTCACCTCAGCGGGCTCAGCGGCAGGTGGGGGGCGAGATCGGCCCGGTTGCCGCTCGCGCTGACCTTGCCCTCGGCCAGCGCCTCGTCCCACGTCACCTGCCCGGTGGCCAGCCGCAGCCAGGTGGCCGCGTCGGTCTCCACCACGTTGGGCGGGGTGCCCCGGGTGTGCCGCGGCCCCTCGATGCACTGCACGGCGACGTGCGGCGGCACGCGGAGTTCCACGGAGCGGCCGGGCACCTGCTGGGCCAGCCACCGCGCGCTGGTCTTCACCGCCGCCCCCAGCACCGCTCGCGGCGGTTGCCCGGCCTCCCCCGCCAGCCAGGCCCGCGCCGGGTCGACCGCGGCCCGCAGCTCGTCGGCCGGGATGGGCGCCGGCATCAGGAGGTGGGGACGGTGCCCGCCGGGACCGTGCCGACGGCGTCCTCGGGCGCCCCGAACAGCGCCGGCAGGGTGGCGCTCCAGGTGGCCCGCAACTCGTCCAGCGGCAGCGCGGCCAGCCCCTCGACCGCCAGCGCGTCGCCGCCGGTCGTCCCGAGCTCGGTGACGGGCACACCGGCCCAGCGCGCGGTGGTCTTCACCCCGCCGGGGTCGGTGGTGGTGACGACGACGCGCGCCGTCGACTCGCTGAACAGCGCGGTGAACGGGTCCTCCCTCAGCTCCAGGCGGGCACCGACGCCGTGGCGCAGGGCCGACTCGGCCAGCGCCTGGGCGAGCCCGCCGTCGGCGAGGTCGTGGGCCGACCCGATCAGCCCCTCACGGGCCAGCGCGGCCAGGAGCTCGCCGAGCGCCTTCTCGGCCGCCAGGTCCACCGCCGGCGGCCGCCCGCCGAGGTGACCGTGCACGACCGACGCCCAGGCCGAGCCGCCGAACTCCGGCCGCGTCTCGCCGAGGAGCAGCACCGTCTCCCCCGCGGCCCGCCAGCCGGAGGACACCCGGGTGCGGACGTCCTCGTGCACCCCGAGCACCCCGATGACCGGCGTCGGGTTGATGGCGACGTCGCCGGTCTGGTTGTAGAGGCTGACGTTGCCGCCGGTGACCGGCAGGCCCAGCTCGCGGCAGCCGTCGGCCAGGCCGCGGACGGCCTCGGCAAACTGCCACATCACCTCGGGGTTCTCCGGGGAGCCGAAGTTGAGGCAGTTGGTGACCGCCAGGGGCTTCGCGCCCGAGACGGCGACGTTGCGGTAGGCCTCGGCGAGGTTGAGCCGGGCGCCGGTGTAGGGGTCCAGGCGCGCGTAGCGACCGTTGCCGTCCAGCGACAGCGCGATGCCGCGGTGGGACTCCTCGTCGATCCGCACGACGCCTGCGTCGTCGGGCTGGGCGAGCACGGTGTTGCCGCGGACGTAGCGGTCGTACTGCTCGGTGACCCAGGTCTTGTCCGCGCCGTCCGGGCTGCTGACGACGGCCAGCCAGTGGGCCTCGAGCTCGGCGGCGGTGGCCGGCCGGGGCAGCCGCGCTGCGTCGTCGGCCTGGAGGGCGTCGAGGTCGGCGGGACGCCGCATCGGGCGCTCGTAGACCGGTCCCTCGTGGGCCACGGTGCGCGGCGGGACGTCGACGATCCGCTCGCCGTGCCAGTCGACGGTGAGCCGGTCGCCGTCGGTGACCTCACCGATGACGGTGGCGAGGACGTCCCACTTCGCGCAGACGGCGAGGAACGCATCGACCTTGCTCGGCTCGACGATCGCGCACATGCGCTCCTGCGACTCGCTCATCAGGATCTCGGCGGGCGTCAGGGTGGTGTCCCGCAGCGGGACGGCGTCGAGGTCGACGTGCATCCCGCCGGTGCCGGCGCTGGCCAGCTCGGAGGTCGCGCAGGAGAGCCCGGCGCCGCCGAGGTCCTGGATGCCGGTGACGAGGTCCTGGGCGAAGATCTCCAGGCACGCCTCGATGAGCAGCTTCTCGGTGAACGGGTCGCCGACCTGCACGCTCGGCCGCTTGGCCGGGCCCTCGGCGTCGAAGGTCTCGGACGCGAGGACGGAGACGCCGCCGATGCCGTCGCCGCCGGTGCGGGCGCCGAACAGGATCACCTTGTTGCCCACGCCCTCGGCCTTGGCCAGCCGGACGTCCTCGTGCTTCATCACGCCGACGCACAGCGCGTTGACCAGCGGGTTCCCCGCGTAGCAGTCGTCGAAGAGGACCTCGCCGCCGATGTTGGGCAGCCCGAGGCAGTTGCCGTAGCCCCCCACCCCGGCGACGACGCCGGGCAGCACGCGGGCGGTGTCGGCGGCGTCGGCGCGGCCGAACCGCAGCGAGTCCATGACGGCGACGGGGCGGGCGCCCATGGTGAGGATGTCGCGGACGATGCCGCCCACGCCGGTGGCCGCGCCCTGGTAGGGCTCCACGTAGCTCGGGTGGTTGTGCGACTCGACCTTGAAGGTGACCGCGTAGCCGTCGCCGACGTCGACCACGCCCGCGTTCTCGCCGATGCCGACCAGCAGCGCGTCGCTCTCCGGGAGGTCGCCGAAGCGGCGCAGGTGGACCTTGCTGGACTTGTAGGAGCAGTGCTCGCTCCACATGACCGAGTACATCGCCAGCTCCGCCGTCGTGGGGCGGCGGCCGAGGATGTCCTTGATCCGGGCGTACTCGTCGGCCTTCAGGCCCAGCTCGGCGTAGGGCTGCTCGTCGTCCGGCGTGCGCGCGGCGAGGTCGACGGTGTCGAGCCGGTGCTGCAGCCGGCCGGGGCCGGTGTCGAGGTCGGAGAGGCCCGCGGTTGCTGACTCGCTCACGCTGCGACGACCGCCTTCAGGACGCTGGTGAAGAAGCCGAGCCCGTCGGTCGACGGCCCGGTGAGGTCCTCGATCGCGTGCTCGGGGTGCGGCATGAGCCCCACGACGCGGCCGTTCTCGCTCGTCACGCCCGCGATGTCCCGGCTGGAGCCGTTCGGGTTGCCCCCGGCGTAGCGGAAGACGACGCGCCCCTCGCCCTCGAGGCGGTCGAGGTCGGCGTCGGCGGCCACGTAGCGTCCCTCGCCGTTCTTGACCGGGATGACGATGCGCTGACCGGGCCGGTAGTCCTGCGTCCAGGCGGTGTCCGCGCGCTCCACGACGAGCACCTGGTCGCGGTTGCGGAAGTGCAGGTGGCTGTTGCGGGTGAGCGCACCCGGCAGCAGCCCGGCCTCGCAGAGCACCTGGAAGCCGTTGCAGATGCCCAGCACCGGCATGCCGTCGCCCGCCGCGGCCACGACGTCGGCCATCAGCGGCGACCGGGCGGCGATGGCGCCGGCGCGCAGGTAGTCGCCGTAGGAGAAGCCACCCGGCAGGACGACGGCGTCGACGTCCTTCAGGTCGTGGTCGGCGTGCCAGAGGGCGACCGGTTCACCACCGGCGAGCCGCACCGCCCGCGCGGCGTCGACGTCGTCCAGGGAGCCCGGGAAGGTGATGACACCGATGCGCACGGTTCGTTCAGTCCTTGGGGAGGTGGAGCTCGACGTCCTCGATCACCGGGTTGGCCAGCAGCGTCTCGGCGATCTGCTTCAGCTCGGCCTCGTCGGGCGTCCCCTCGACCTCGAGCACGAAGTGCTTGCCCTGGCGGACGCTCCGGACGGAGTCGTGGCCGAGCCGGCCGAGCGCGCCGAGGACCGCCTGACCCTGGGGGTCGCTGATCTCCGGCTTCAGGACGACGTCGACGACCACGCGGGACACGACGCCGAGGGTACCGGGGCGGCGCGGGCCACCCCCGTGACCCTCGTCTCCTGCGTCCGCGTCCCCTTCTCGGGCGCCACATCGGCGATCTCGGGCCCACTCGCCCGCCGGCAGCCCGAGATCGCCGATCTCGCGCGGGACGGGCGCTGCTCAGCCGCGCCGCAGCGCGCGCCGGATCTCGACCACCACCTCGTCGGGACGGCCCAGCAGGTCCGCCGACGAGAACCGGAGGATCACCCACCCCTCGGCGACCAGCCTGTTCTGCCGCCGCAGGTCCTCGACGAACGTCTTCCGGTCGCGGTGCAGATCCCCGTCGAACTCCACGAGCACCCTGCGGTCGGGCCAGGCGAAGTCCAGCCGGCCGATGAACGCCCCGGCCGAGGTGTGGGCGCGGTACTGCAGCACCGGCGCCGGCAGGCCCGCCCGGTGCATCGACCAGCGGAACACCGACTCCATCGGCGACTCGGCGCGCGGATCACCGACCGGGAGGACGGCGCGGGCACGGGCGGCGCCCCGGCCGGAGGGACGCCGGTCCAGCGCGCCCTGGAGGTCCGCGCGCCGGCACCGGTGGGCGAGCAGCTGGTCGGTCACCGCGAGCAGGGCGGGCGCTTCCAGGATCCCGGCCAGGTCACGCCAGGTCCGCGCCGGCGTCGTCACCGGGAAGTTCCTGTGCCTGGTCACCTCGTCGTCGGCCAGGGGCACCCGGTAGAGCCGGCGGTCGACGCGGCTCTCGGCCCGCGAGCTCGCCGGCACGACCAGGTGGGCGCGCACGTCGTCCCGGTCGCGCAGCGGCACCTCCAGCTCCCAGAGGTCCGCCGCGGAGAGGTGGCTGACCACGGCACCGGTCGGCGCGGTGAGGAGCACGGCGGCCAGCCGACCGCGCGGCTCTCCGGTCAGCGCCCGCGGGAGGTAGGTGTCCCGCGACAACCGGGCGAGCTGGGGGTGGCGCAGTCCGTGGTCGCTCACCCCGGCGGCGAGCGCGGCCCGGCGGGTCGTCGGTCCGGTGATCCGCGACCGCGGGGTGCGCTTCGGCATGAGCGCAGCATGGTCGGCCGCGGGCGTCCTCCCCCGCTCCGTCCACAGGCCTCCCCGACATCGGCGATCTCGGGCCGGAACGCTTCCCTGCAGCCCGAGATCGCCGATGTCGGGGAGGCCTGTGGACGGAGCGGGGG
>NZ_SSXC01000124.1 GCF_021699055.1 Blastococcus sp. MG754426
TGCGGGCGCAGCTGCCCGGGACGGCCGGCGTCCGCTGGCTCCGCCAGGAGGGCCTGCCACCCACGACCCGGCCGGCGGAGCTGACCGCCGAGCGGTGGCTGTCGCTGTTCCGCTGCTGGCAGTCCGCGGCCCCGGCACCCGGGGCCACCGGCGCAGGCCACCACCGGTCCGGTGGCCGACCGTCGACCCACGGCCACGCGCCGGGGGCCGTCGCCATCCCCCGCTGGGGGAGCTGAGGTCCCGGCCGGGCGCGCACCGCCGGCCGGCGGCCCTACCCGTCGGGCGGGGCCGCGGGTGGGCGGTGACGACGCGCCCGGCCACCGCCTGGCGCCGCCTCACCACGGCCCCCACTTCGGGGGAAGGCGAGGGTTCGCGCTCCTCCGGAACGGGCACGGGGGCGCCACGACCGGTGAGCAGCGCCGGCGCGGGGAGGCGGTGACCGGTGGGGATCTGGCAGGCCGCGCGACCGCCGCGACCGTTCCCCGAGGTGTGGTGCCAGGAGCTGAGCTCCCTGGCCGAGCTCGCCGCGCTGCGCGCCCGCCTCCGCCGGTCCACCACCGGCAGCCGGACCGTCGCCGCTCCCGAGCGCGACCACTGGTCCGAGCGGCTGGTGCTGATCGCCGACGAGCTCACCTCCAACGCGCTGCGCCACGGCGGGGCCCCCGTCGCGGCGGTCCTCGGCCGGGACGGCGACCGGTGGCTGATCGCCGTCCGGGACTCCGCGGTCGACGTCCCGCCCGCGCCGGCCCAGGGACGCGATCCCGGCCTGGGTGGCTTCGGGCTCTACCTCGTGGCCGACCTGTCGACGGCGCACGGCTGGTTCACCGAGCCGGGGGTCAAGACCGCCTGGGCAGTGGTGGACGGCGGGGCCTGAGCGCCCCGCCCCCGACCGGGCGAACCCCTGGCCCGGTGCCTGTGACCCGCGGGTAACGTGCGACACATGTCGCTCGCCGAGCAGTTGGACACGGTCACCGGCTCCGCCGCGGGGACGGTCGACCGGCACGCCACCACGGAGACCTTCGAGTCCACCGCACCGGCCGGCGGTGCCGTCGTCGGGGTCTTCCCCGTGCACGACGAGGCCGCCGTCGGGAAGACCGTCGCCCGCGCCCGCGTCGCCGCACAGCAGTGGGCGGCGCTGGGCTTCGACGGCCGCAAGCAGCGGCTCTCGGCCTACCGCGGCTACCTCGCCCGCCGCATGCACGAGCTCGCCGACCTCGTGCACCGCGAGAACGGCAAGCCGCACGCCGACGCCATCCTCGAGATCACCCTGGCCGTCGACCACCTGGCCTGGGCCGCCGGTCACGCGCGCAAGGCGCTCGGGCCCCGCCGGGTCAGCCCCGGCCTGCTCGCGGCCAACCACGCGGCCTACCTGGAGTACCAGCCGCTGGGCGTCATCGGCGTCATCGGCCCGTGGAACTACCCGGTGTTCACGCCGATGGGCTCGATCGCCTACGCGCTGGCCGCCGGCAACGCCGTCGTCTTCAAGCCCTCCGAGCACACGCCCGCCGTCGGCGCGTGGCTGGCCGCCGCCTGGCGGGCCGCCGTCCCCGACAGCGCCGACGCCTTCCAGGTCGTCACCGGCTACGGCGCCACCGGCGCGGCGCTGTGCCGCGTCCCGGTCGACAAGCTGGCGTTCACCGGGTCGGCCGCGACCGGCAAGAAGGTGATGGCCGCCTGCGCCGAGACGCTGACGCCGGTCCTGATGGAGCTCGGCGGCAAGGACGCGATGATCGTCGACGACGACGCCGACGTTGCGGCCGCCGCCGACGCCGCCGTGTGGGGCGCGATGAGCAACGGGGGCCAGACCTGCATCGGCATCGAGCGGGTGTACGCCACGGAGGCGGTCTACGACCGCTTCGTCGAGGCCGTCACCACGCAGGTGCGCAGCCTGCGACCCGGTGCGGACGGCGAGGCGACCTACGGCCCGATGACCATGGCCTCGCAGATGGAGGTGGTGCGCCGGCACGTCGCCGACGCCGAGGCCGCGGGCGCCCGGGTGGTCACCGGTGGCCCCTCCGCCGACGCGTTCCCCGCCGGGGGGTACGTCCCGCCCACCGTGCTGCTCGACGTGCCCGAGGACTCCCCCGCCATCAAGGAGGAGACCTTCGGTCCCACGCTGACGATCACCCGGGTGCGCGACGCCGAGGAAGCGCTGCGGCGCGCCAACGACACCACCTACGGGCTGGCCGGCGCGATCTTCTCCGCGTCCAAGGAGAAGGCCATGGACCTGGCCCGCCGGATGCGCAGCGGCATGACCTCGATCAACTCGGTGCTCACCTTCGCCTCGGTGCCGGCGCTGCCCTTCGGCGGGGTGGGCGACTCCGGGTTCGGCCGCATCCACGGCGAGGACGGGCTCAAGGAGTTCACCCGCGCCAAGGCCATCACCCGCCAGCGCGTACCGCTGCCGGTGAACCTGATGAGCTTCGGGCGCCCCGCCAACGCCGCCGACGCGCTGGCCCGGGTCATGGGCATGGTCCACGGGCGGCACCGCTGATGGGCGCGTACGCGCAGGACCCGGCGCTCGTGGGCACGGAGGAGTTCGACGTCGTCGTCGTCGGCGCCGGCTCGGCCGGCAGCGCGCTGGCCGGGCGCCTCAGCGAGGACCCGACGCTCCGGGTGCTGGTGCTGGAGGCCGGCGGCCCCGACTCGGTGCTCGAGGTCAAGATCCCCGCCGGGCTCTACAAGGTGTGGCGCACCCGGCACGACTGGAACTACACGACCGACGAGCAGCCGGGCCTGGGCGGCCGGAAGCTCTTCTGGCCGCGGGGCAAGCTGCTCGGCGGCTCCTCGTCGATCAACGCGATGATCTACGTCCGCGGGGCACGCGCCGACTACGACGAGTGGGCGCAGCTCACCGGGGACGACGCCTGGTCCTACGACTCCGTGCTGCCGCTGTTCAAGCGGATGGAGGACAACGCCCGCGGCGCCGACGCCTGGCACGGGGTGGGCGGGCCGCTGCGCGTGGAGGACCTGCGCTCGCCGCACCCGTGGACCACGGCCGTGGTCGAGTCGGCGGTCGCCGCCGGCTACCCGCGCAACCCCGACTTCAACGGCGCCGCCCAGGAGGGCGTCGGCCCGTTCCAGGTGACGCAGCGGCGCGGGCGCCGCTGGTCGGCCGCCGACGCCTACCTGCACCCGGCCGCGGGCCGGCCGAACCTGACCGTGCGGACCGGGGCGCTGACCACCCGGGTGCTCGTCGAGGGCGGCCGGGCCACCGGCGTGGAGTACCGCTGCGGCGGCGAGCTGCGCACGGTGCGCGCCACCCGCGAGGTGGTGCTCTCCGGCGGCGCGGTCAACTCCCCCCAGCTGCTCATGCTCTCGGGCATCGGCCCGGCCGACCACCTGCGCGAGGTCGGCGTCGACGTGGTGCACGACCTCCCGGGAGTGGGCGCCGGCCTGCAGGACCACCCGCTGGTGCCGGTGATCTGGGCCGCCCGTTCCGGGAAGTCGCTGCGGCTGGCCGAGACCCCGCTCAACCTGGCCAGGTGGAAGGTGACCGGCCGCGGCCCGCTGACCTCCAACCTCGCCGAGGCGGGCCTCTTCACCCGCTCCGCCCCCGAGCTCCCGGAACCGGACCTGCAGATGCACTTCCTGCCGGTGAAGTTTTGGAAGCAGGCGGAGGTCGACCCGGACGCCGAGGCGTTCACCTCCGCGGTCGTGCTGGTGCACGTCCACTCGCGGGGCTCGGTGCGGCTGCGCTCGGCCGACCCGACGTGGGCGCCCGCCATCGACGCCGGCTACCTCACCGACGAGCGCGACCTCGACGCGCTGGTCAGCGGGGTGGAGCAGGCCCGGGAGATCGCGGGGGTCGGCCCGCTCGCCGCCGTGCTCGGCGAGGAGTGGTCCCCGGGGCGCGGCGTGCAGGGCCGCGACGCGCTGCGGCAGAAGGTCCGCGACACCCTGGAGTCGCTGTACCACCCGGTGTCCTCGTGCCGGATGGGCACCGACGAGCAGGCCGTCGTCGACCCGCAGCTGCGGGTGCGCGGGATCGAGGGGCTGCGGGTGGCCGATGCGTCGGTGATGCCGACGCTGGTCCGCGGCAACACCAACGCACCGACGATCATGATCGCCGAGCGGGCCGCGGACCTGGTCCTCGGCCGCACGCCCGCGGCGCAGGTCGCCGCCACCGGTTGACGCGCTCCGGCGCTGGGATCAGGGCACCGGACCGTGGCGTGTCCTCCCTCGCGGTCTGCGGTGAGGGAGGACGCGCCAGGGTCAGGGAGGACCTCGCCCGACCTCGGCACGACGGCGTCGACCGGACAGCACGTGCACGCCGCGATCGGGGGCCCGCCGCTCACCCCCTGGGCGCCGCCCGCGGTCGGGCAGCTCACCCGATGTGACCCGTCCCTCCCGGGCGGTGGGACCACACCGGGGCCGCGTCTGGTTGAGTGGGGTGTACCGGCGCCGCCCTCGCTCATCCGGAGCGGCAGGAATCGACGTCGGGCCCAGGCTGCGCCACCGAGGCGCGCCAGGCTGACCGACGTCTCGCCGACGATGCGAGCCCGCCCTGCCCGCGTGCAGGTGCGCCGCTCGTCCGTGCCGGGGTGCTGGAGCAGCCACTCGAGCTCCGAGGAACCGATGACTTCGCAGAACGCCACCCCGTCCACCCCCGCCGCCGACGGGCGCCCGCGCCGGCGCCGTGGCGGCCGCGGCCGGGGCACCGGACCCCGCCCCGCCGGCGAGCAGCAGGCCGCCGCGCAGACCCCCGCCGCCGTCCCGGCGCCGCCCGTCGTCCCCGCCGGCGACGACGCCACCGTCCTGCCGACCGACACCACCTTCGACGCCCTCGGCGTCCCCGCTCCGCTGGTCGAGGTGCTCTCGGCCAGCGGCATCACCGCGCCGTTCCCCATCCAGGTCGCGACGCTGCCCGACAGCCTCGGCGGCCGCGACGTCCTCGGCCGCGGGCGCACCGGCTCGGGCAAGACCCTGGCCTTCTCCATCCCGCTGGTCGCCCGGCTCGCCGCCTCCGACGGCCGCCGGCAGCCCCGACGCCCCCGCGCGCTGGTGCTGGTGCCGACCCGCGAGCTGGCCAACCAGGTCTTCGCCGTCGTCGACCCCCTGGCCCGCGCGCTCGGCATGAACGCCACCACGATCTTCGGCGGCGTCGGGCAGAACCCGCAGGTGCAGGCCCTGGCGAAGGGTGTCGACGTCGTCATCGCCTGCCCGGGCCGGCTCGAGGACCTCATCGGCCAGGGGCACTGCGACCTCGGCGGCGTCGAGATCACCGTGCTCGACGAGGCCGACCACATGGCCGACCTGGGCTTCCTCCCCGGCGTCAAGCGGCTCATGGACCGCACCCCGAAGACGGGCCAGCGGCTGCTGTTCTCCGCCACCCTGGACAACGGCGTGGACGTGCTGGTCAAGCGCTACCTGAGCAGCCCGGTGACGCACTCGGTCGACCCGGCGGTCGCCCCGGTCAGCACGATGACCCACCACGTCTTCCACGTGCAGGCCGCCGACAAGGCCGAGGTCGTCCGCCAGCTCGCCGCCGGCCTGGGCCGCAGCGTGCTGTTCACCCGCACCAAGCACCAGGCCAAGAAGCTGGCCAAGCAGCTCACCGCCTCGGGCATCCCCGCGGTCGACCTGCACGGCAACCTCAGCCAGAACGCCCGCGAGCGCAACCTCGAGGCGTTCAGCAACGGCACCAGCCGGGTGATGTGCGCGACCGACATCGCCGCTCGCGGCATCCACGTCGACGACGTCGCACTGGTCGTGCACGTCGACCCGCCGACGGAGCACAAGGCCTACCTGCACCGCTCGGGCCGCACCGCCCGCGCCGGCGCCGGCGGCACCGTCGTCACCATCACCACCCCCGACATGGTGGGCGAGGTCCGCACGCTCACCCGCCAGGCCGGGATCAGCCCGGTGACCAGCCAGGTGCGGCCGGGTTCCCCGGAGATCGCGGAGCTCACCGGCCCGGAGGCCCCCTACGTGGAGCCGGCGCCCGCGCCGGAGCCGCAGCCGCAGGGGTCCGGCGGTGGCCGGCGTCGCCGCGGTGGCTCCGGCTCGGGTTCGGCCTCGGCCAAGCCGGCCGGTTCGTCCGGTCGCGGCGGCGGGTCGGGCTCCGGCCGGGCGAGCGGCCCGGCGCGGACCCGCGCCGAGCTCGCCGCCCGGGCCGGCACGACGTCGGCCGCCTCGTTCAGCGCCCGCTCCCGCCGGGGCCGCTGACCACGGCGGGATGTCGACTCGTCGTCATGTCGGCCGGATGACATGACGACGAGTCGCCACCCGTGCCACCGGGGGCGCGGCCGGACGTCTCCGGTCGCCCCGCCGGTCCTCCCGCACCGCAGCGCGTCCTCCCCCACCGCCGACGGTGAGGGAGGACGCCCCGTGATCAGGTGCCCTGATCCCGGCGCGAGTGCGGGAGAGCTCAGCTGCCGCTGGAGAAGGCGGCGTCGAAGGCGGCCGACGGCGGGTCGAAGGCGAGCCGGCGCACGAACTCCAGCGCCTCGGGGGCGCCGACGAGGCG
>NZ_SSXC01000125.1 GCF_021699055.1 Blastococcus sp. MG754426
GCCCGCCCGGTGGCGCTTCCGCCGGGGTGCCGGTGGGCACCCAGCGCGGCATGAGCATCCTGGGGAAGCTGATGGGCACGGCGCAGAGCGCGACGCGGGGCGGGCGGCTGCGCGTGCCGTGACCGCCCGCGCAGCCGCCGGTGCGGAACGCCAGGTCAGCCGCTGACCTCGACCAGGTCCACCACGAAGACCAGCGTGGAGCCGCCCGGGATCGGCCCGCGGTCCTGCTCGCCGTAGCCCAGCTCGCTGGGGATGGTGATCACGCGGCGGCCACCGACCTGCATGCCCGCGATCCCCTGCTCGAAGCCCGGGATCACCTGGCCCGCGCCGAGGGTCACCGGCAGCGTCTCGTCCGCCCCGCGGCTCCAGGACGAGTCGAACTCCTCCCCCGTCTCGTAGAAGCCGCCGACGTACTTCACGGCGACGGTGGAGCCCTCCACGGCCTCCTCGCCGCCGCCCCGGACGACGTCCTCGACGACGAGCCCGGTCGGCGCCGGGGTGTCGGACGCCGGGACCTGCGGGGCCTCCGACAGGTCGGTGCTGATCCCCTCGGCGACCACCGAGGTCGGCTGCTCGATCGACGAGCCCGTCCCGTCCTCGCCGCCGCAGGCGGTCAGGGCGAGGGTCAGGGCGAGCAGGGTGCCGGGGACGGTGCGGCGGTTCATCGGGTCTCCTGGGCGAGCGGGCGCTCGGATCGGTGCGGGCGGGACGGCCGGCGCGCGCCGCGGGCAGGGCCACGGGGCGGCGCGGCCCTGCCCGCCATGGTCCCAGAGCGCGCCGGGGAGGCCGGTCAGGCGGCGCCCAGGGCGTCGGCGACCCGGTGGTGCACCGCCGCCTCGCCGCCCCGGCTCTGCCGCTCCAGCGTGCGGGCCAGGGCGCGGCGGGCCCACCCGTTGCTCGGCGCCAGGTCCACCAGCCGGGTCAGCGCCGCTTCGGCCGGCCCGAGCTGCGCCGAGCCGTAGTAGGCCCGGGCCAGCAGCTCCAGCGCCGCCTCGTTGCGCGGTTCGGCGTCCACGACGGGCTGCAGGATGCGGGCGGCCGCGTCGGGCTGACCCATGTTCAGCAGGAGGTCGGCGCGGAGGAACTCCGAGTGCAGGTCCATCTCGAACGGCTGGGTCATGCCGTCCCCAACGTCCGCGCACGGCGGCGGCTTCCCGCCGGTCACCTTTCCGGCTCGGGGAAGCGGGCCCCCGCGGCGAGCTCGCTGCCGTCGGCGACCCGCGCCGCCCGGCCGACCAGGGTGATCTCCCCGTCACCACCGACCGACGCGCCCCGTCCCACGTCGACCCCGTCGTCGAGCACCGACCGCGTCACGGTCGCCCCCGCACGCACCCGCACGCCGGGCAGGAGCACCGAGTCGACGACGGTGGCCCCGGCCTCGACGACGACGCCCGGCGAGAGGACCGAGCCGCGCACGTCCCCGCCCACCCGGGTGCCACCGGAGATCAGGCTGTCCTCGACCCGGGCCTCGCTGAGCACCCGCGCGGCGCTGTGCCGGCCGCCGCGCGTGTGCACCGGCCAGCGCGGGGCGTCCAGGTCCAGCGGCGGCTCCTCGGCGATGAACTCCCGGTGCGCCTCCCAGTACGCCGGCACCGTGCCGACGTCGCGCCAGTACCCGTCCAGCGGGAAGGCCCGGGCCAGGCCGTCGGCGGTCTGCGCGGGCAGCAGGTGGGACCCCAGGTCCTCCAGCCCCTCCTCCCCCACGTCGGCGTTGAGCGCCTCCAGCCGGTCCAGCGTCGGGGTCGGGGAGAACACGAAGACCTCGTTGGTGGCCGTCGTCGTCGCCGGCTCGTCGGGCTTGTAGGCGTACCCGCTGACCCGGCCGCCGTCGGCGACCTCGACGATGCCGTAGCGCGACGCGTCGTCCGGGGCCACCTCGGTCGTGACCATCGTGACCTCGGCGCCCGAGCCGAGGTGGGCCTCGGCGACCTCCCGGTAGTCCAGCTTGTAGACCGCGTCGGCGCTCACCACGACCAGCGCGTCGGCGTCGAAGGCGCGGATCAGCTCCGCGTGCCGCCAGAGCGAGTCGGCGGTGCCGGTGTTCCAGCCGCCGCGCTCGGTGCCCTTGTACGGGGGCAGGGTGAGCAGCCCGCCCGCCGTCCGGTCCAGGTCCCAGGGCCGACCGTTGGACAGGTGGTCGTGCAGCGATGTCGGGTGGAACTGGATGGAGACCCAGACGTCGGAGATCTGCGAGTTCTGGCAGTTGCTCAACGGGAAGTCGATGAGCCGGTAGACCCCCGCGAACGGCACGGCGGGCTTGGCCCGCTGCTCGGTGAGCAGCTCGAGCCGGCCGCCGGCGCCACCGGCCAGCACGAGGACGAGGATCCGTGGGAGCGCCATGCGCGGCGGGCTACCCCGCCGGGGGCTCGTCCACCCGTCGGCCGTCAGGGGCGGCGCACCGAGTCCAGGAAGCCGCGCACCCGCTCCCGCAGCTCCAGGGCGCGCTCGGCGACGACCTCCTCGGGGTCCCGGTCGCGCAGCCACGGCGGGATCTCGGTGCGCACCCGCGTGGAGCAGCGCAGGTCCGCGCAGATGTAGGTGCCCACGGTGTTGCCGTTGCGCCCGGCGTCCCCGGTGCGGCGCGCGGTGAACAGCGAGACGGCGTCGCCGGGCTGCGCCGTCTGGCAGAGCAGGCACATCGCCGCCGTCCGGCTGGACATGCTGCTCTCGGCGGCGCGGACGGCGACCCCCACGGTCTCGTCGTCGACCTGCGCGACCAGGTAGCCCCGCAGCGGCGCCTTCGGGTCGCGCCAGCCGAGCACGTCTCGGTCGGCCCAGTCGAGCTCGTCGAGGTCCCTGGGCAGGGTGAGGGTCCTCGCCTCGCCGCGCGAGCAGTTGACGAACGAGCGCCGGATCTCGGCCTCGGACAGCGGTGTCACCGGTGGTGCCTCTTCTCCTGGTGGTGCGGGTGCCGGCGGGGATCATCGGCGATCTCCCCCGGCGCGCTCACCTGTTTTTCAGGCGGGGAGCTCCCCACCGGGGCCGGCCGCCTCGGCCAGCAGCCGGTCGCGGACCTCGGCCGGGAGCCGGTCGACGTAGACGGTGCCGTCGAGGTGGTCCACCTCGTGCTGCAGGCAGCGGGCGGCCATGCCGGTCGCCTCGATCACCACCGGGTCGCCGTGCAGGTCGACGCCGTCGACCCGGGCCCGGAAGCCGCGCGGCAGCTCGGCGTAGGGGCCGGGCACCGACAGGCAGCCCTCCTCGGTGACCTCCTCCGCCGGGTCGTCCCCCACCGGCTGGAGCACCGTGAGGACGGGGTTCACGACGTAGCCGACGACGTCCTCGCCGTCGGCGTCCGGGCAGTCGATGACGAAGACGCGGGCGTCCACGCCGATCTGGTTGGCGGCCAGCCCGACGCCGTCGGCGGCCTCCATGCTGGCGAACATGTCGAGCACCAGCCGCCGCAGCGCGTCGTCGAACGCGGTCACCTCGGTGCACCGGCGGTGCAGGACCGGGTCGCTGCCGTAGGTGACGATCGGCCGGGCGACGCCGTCGTAACGGCCGAACAGGCGCATGCGCCGATCCTAGGGAGCGGCTGCCCGGCCGGGACTTGGCACCATGGCGCGGTGCGCCCGAGCCCCGATCCCGCGACCGCGCTGGGGCTGGCCCTCGGCGCGCTGGCCGACCTCGCGCTCGCCGATCCGCGGCGGGGCCACCCGGTGGCCGGCTTCGGGCGGGCCGCCGCCGGGCTGGAGCGCCGCACGTGGCGCGACTCCCGCGCCGCGGGCGCCGGCCACTGGGCCCTGCTCGTCGGCGGCACCGCCGCGCTCGGGCTGGCCGCCGACCGCGCCACCCGCTCCCGCCCGGTGCTGCGGGCGGCGGTGACCGCCACGGCGACCTGGGCCGTCCTGGGCGGCACCTCGCTCGGGCGGGTGGCGGTGCGGATGCACGACGCCCTGGCCGCCGGCGACCTGGCCGCCGCCCGGGCCACGCTGCCCGCGCTGGCCGGCCGCGACCCGAGCGGGCTCGACCGGGACGAACTGGCCCGCGCGACGGTGGAGTCGGTCGCCGAGAACACCTCCGACGCCGCCGTCGCCCCGCTGTTCTGGGGTGCGGTGGCCGGCCTCCCCGGGCTGCTGGGCTACCGGGCGGTCAACACCCTGGACGCCATGGTCGGCCACCGGTCGCCGCGGTACGCGCGGTTCGGCTGGGCCGCCGCCCGGGCCGACGACGTCGCCAACTGGCTGCCCGCCCGGGCGACCGCGGCGCTGACCGCCGGCTGCGCCCCCCTGGTGGGGGGGTCGGCCGCCGGCGCCCTGCGCGCCTGGCGCCGCGACGGCGCCGCCCACCCCAGCCCGAACTCCGGGCGCTGCGAGGCGTCGCTCGCCGGGGCGCTCGGCCTGCGACTGGGCGGCCGCAACGTCTACGGCAGCCGGGTCGAGGAGCGGCCGGCGCTCGGCGACGGCCGGCCGCCCGTCCCCGCGGACGTCCCCCGGGCCGTGGCCCTCTCCCGCGCGGTCTGGATCGCCGCGGCGACGGCGGCGGTCCTGGGGCGCCGGCTGCGCCGCTGACCACCCCGGTCGAACGCACCGCGCGGCCGGGCGAGCACCGGGAAGCCCGCCGGGTCGACCCGGGGATGGCTGGCCGGCGGGTCACCCGGGCCGGGGCCGCCCCGCAGCGTGATGCGGAGGGTGGCCACCGACAGGTAGCCCAGCCCCAGCAGGACCAGCACCAGCGCGACGATTCCACCTGTGTCCATGACAGGAGAGTGGCACCGTATGGGCTGGTGTCTTGCAGGCCAATCCGGCATGGTGGCTGCATGCCACCCGGGTCGCAGCGGTCCACAGCTGCCAGAGAGCTCGCCACCCTCGTCGGCCCGGTCGAGGGGCTGCCCACGCCCCTGTACGCAGGGCTGGCCCGCCGGGTCCGTGACCTGCTGACCACCGGGGCGCTCTCCGCGGAGGTGCGGCTGCCCGCGGAACGCGAGCTCGCCGGCGAGCTGGACGTCAGCCGGGTCACGGTGGCCTCGGCCTACCGGGTGCTGCGCCAGGAGGGTTTCGCCCGCACCCGGCACGGGTCGGGCACGGTCACCGCGCTGCCCGACGTGCCGTCCGGCTGGACGCCGCCGAGCACCGCACCGGGGGTGATCGACCTGGCCCACGCGGCACCGGAGGCGGCGCCCCAGCTCCTGCCCGCCTACGAGCAGGCGCTCGCCGAGCTGCCGGCACACCTGCCCGCGCACGGCTACGCCCCGAGCGGGCTTCCCCAGCTGCGCGCGGCGGTCGCCGGCTGGTTCACCTCCCGCGGGCTGCCCACCGACGCCGACCAGGTGGTCGTGACCGCGGGCGTCGGCGACGCCGCCGCCCTGGCCCTGGACACCCTGCTGGAGCCCGGCGACCGCGTGCTGGTCGAGCACCCGACGTACCCGGGTGCGGTGGGCCTGGTCGCGGCGGCCGGCGGGCGCTGCGTCCCGGCCGCGGTCGATCCGGCCGATCCCGACGCGCTCGTGCGCACGGCCCAGCTGGTGGCCCGGCAGAGCAGCCCCCGCCTGGCCTACGTGATGCCCGACTGCTCCAACCCCACCGGCACCGCCCTCTCGGCGGCCGGCCGGCGGCGGCTGGCGGCGACCCTCTGGCAGCACGGCGTGGTGACGCTGGCCGACGAGGTCTCCACGGGCCTGGAACTCGACGCACCGACCGCGCCGCCGTTCGCCGCCGGAGTCCCCGACGCGGCCACGGTGACCGTCGGCGGGCTGTCCAAAGCGGTCTGGGGCGGCCTGCGCATCGGCTGGCTGCGCACCGAGGCCGGCCTCGCCGCACGGCTGGGCGAGGCGCTGAGCCGCCGCCAGCTCTCCGTCGGGGTGCTCGACCAGCTGGCCGCCACCGTGCTCGTGCGGCAGCTGGACGAGATCCTCGAGCAGCGGCGTGCCCTGCTCCGCGAGCGGCGCGCCGTCCTGCTGGCCGAGCTCGCCGCGCAGCTGCCGGGCTGGACGGCGCCGGCGCCCACCGGTGGGCTGGCCGTGTGGTGCCGGCTGCCCCCCGGCACCAGTTCGGCGGCGTTGACCGCGGCCGCCGCGGAACGCGGGCTGCTGCTCGCCGAGGGCCGGGCCTTCGGCACCGGGCACGCCTTCGACGACCACCTCCGGCTCCCGTTCACCCTGCCGCCGGAACGGCTGCGCGCCGCCGTCGGCGTGCTGGCCCGGCTCGACCGGGAGGCGCGCCCACCCGCGGACGCCCGGCCGCCGCGCCCGCTCACCGTGGTCTGATCCGTGCTGGCGGGCACCGCCGGGCGGACGTACGGTCACGGTGTTCGGGAGGTCCGGTACCCCGCGTGGGGCCGGGGCGCCGGGCGTCGAGCAACCGGCGCCCCGTGCCTGCCGGTCGCCGGCACGCCTCCGTCCTGGAGGTCGACCATGTCCTCGCCGTCGCTCCCCCGCTCCCGCCCCACCGC
>NZ_SSXC01000126.1 GCF_021699055.1 Blastococcus sp. MG754426
AGCCAGTTCGCGGCCCCGCACCCGAACCGGAGGTCCCCCCGCGTGACTGACTCCTCGCTGGCCGAGCTGTCGGACAACCTCTTCTCCGTCAGCGTCGCGCTCTACTCCGTCGCGCTGCTCGCCTTCTGCGCGCAGCTGGCCTTCGGCCGGCGGGTGGCGCGCGGCCGCGAACTGGCTGCCGTGGGGGCCGGGGCCACCGTCGCCCCGCCCCTGGACACCGGGGACGCCCCGGCCGAGACGCCGCGGGGCAACCGGTGGGGGCTGGCCGCCATCGGGCTGACCGTCCTGGGTGCGCTCGCCCACGCCGGCATCCTGGTCACCCGCGGCATGGCCACCGACCGGCTGCCGTGGGGCAACATGTACGAGTTCGCGACGGCGGTCGTGCTCGTCGCGGTCGTGGCCTACGTGGTGCTCGCGGTGCGCACGCCCAACCTGCGGCACATCGGCGTCTTCGTGCTGGGCCCGGTGGTGCTCTCGCTGGTGGCCATCGGCCTGGGCCTCTACACCGAGGCCGCGCCGGTGGTCGCCGCGCTGCGGTCGTCCTGGCTGGCCATCCACGTCACGGCGGCCATCATCGGCTTCGGCGTCTTCATGGTCAGCGGCATCGCCGCGGCGCTGTACCTGGTGAAGGCGCGGCCGGGTGCGGACGAGGGCGGCGGCGTCGTCTCCCGGATGCCCGCGGCCGCGACGCTGGACCGCGTCGCCCACCGCACCGCGGTGCTCGGCTTCCCGATCTGGACCTTCGCGGTCATCGCCGGCGCCATCTGGGCCGAGGCCGCGTGGGGCCGCTTCTGGGGCTGGGACCCGAAGGAGACCTGGTCGTTCGTCGCCTGGGTCGTCTACGCGGCCTACCTGCACGCCCGGACGACGTCGGGCTGGCGGGGGCGCAAGGCGGCGTGGGTCAACGTGGTCGGCCTCGCCGTCATGATCTTCAACCTGACGTTCGTCAACCTGGTCTCCAGCGGGTTGCACAGCTACGCCGGGGTCTGACCGCGTCTCCCCCGTCCGGGCGGCGCCGCGCGGGCAATGCCGCCCGTCGTCGGTCCCGCGTGCTTCCATGCCCCCATGGAGCTGACCAGCAGCGCACCGGCAGGCGGGGAGGCGGCCCGTGGGTAGGCACGAGGCGGCCGAGGGCGCCTCGCCGCACCCGCTCGTCGCCGCGGCGCTCGCCGGCCGGTCGTCGGACGCCGCCGGCGGGCCCCGCCACGAGCCGCGAGCAGCGGTGGACGGAGGGGGCCTCGGCTGGCCGGGCGACGAGCCCGCCCCAGGCGGCGGTGGGCTGGGGTGGCCGGACGCCGGCACCGAGGAGCAGGCGGCCACCCAGCAGCACGCGGAGGCCACCGGTCCGCCCGCCATCGCCGAGACGCCGCCGAGGCGCGGCTGGCGCCGGCTGTTCGGCTCGGCGCCGGCCGCCTAGCTCAGGTCGCGGGACGGCTCAGGTCGGGGAACCGTCGTCCCGGCGGGCCCGGCGCTCGAGCTCGCGCAGGAACTCCGGGTCGTCGTCCGGCGCCACGAACTTGACCGGGCCCTTGGGCCGCTGGGGACGGCGCGCAGGACGCGCGCTCCCCTCGGGCCCGGCGTTCGCCGCGGCGCGCACCACCAGGGCGACCACCACGACTGCAACCACGAGAACCACCAGGAACACCACGGGCCCACCCCCTCGTCGGACTCCAGCGTACGTCGGCGGCGATACTCGGTGCCGCACAACCGACATCGCTACCCCCGTGCAGGACGGAGAACCGCCATCGACGCCGTGGACCGGCAGCTGGTCGAGCTGCTGAGCGCCAACGGGCGCGCCAGCTACGCCGAGCTCGCCCGTCAGGTGGGGCTCTCCTCGCCGGCCGTGCACGAGCGGGTGGGCAAGCTGGAGACGGCCGGGGTGATCCTCGGGTACCGCGCCGTCGTCGACCCGGCGGCCGTGGGGCGCCCGGTGACCGCGCTGGTGAGCCTGATCGAGAGCGACGCCGTCGACGACCCGCGGGTGCAGGACGAGCTGCTCGCGATCCCCGCCGTCGAGGACTGCTGGCGCGTGGCCGGCGGTGAGGACTACGTGCTGAAGGTGCGCGTGACCGACATCGCGGCACTCGAGGAGACCATCGACGCGTTGAACCGCATCAGAGGGGTCGCACGCACGAGGACGACGGTCGTTCTCTCGACCAAGTGGGAGGGCCGTCATGGCTGAGCAGCAGAACCCGGCCGGTGCGCCGGTGGGCCCGGCGGGTGGCGCGGCCGCGCCGCCGAAGGTCCTGCCCTGGCTGGTGATGTACACCGTGGGCCGGTTCGCGATCGCCGCGGCGCTGGTCCTGGTGCTCTGGTGGGCCGGGCTGGGCAGCTTCCCGGGCCTGCTGTTCGGCCTGCTCCTGTCGATGCCGGTCTCCTACGTGCTGCTCCGGCCCTCGCGCGAACGGCTCACCGAGGCGCTCGCGGCGCGCAGCGTCGCCCGGCGCGCGGCCCGCGAGGACCTGAGGGACCGCCTCAGCGGCGGCGCGGCGGAGTGACCGCGCCCAGCTGAGGGCGAGCCCGGCGGACGGTGCGTCGAAGGCGACGTCGAGCCGCTCCACCGACCGATAGGCCGCATCAGGACTCGGCTCACCGGCCGCTGGAGCGGCTCGACCCGCGTGGCAGCAGGAGCTGCGGGCCCTCGGAGCGACCGTCGGCCGACCGTCCTACTGGAGCGTCACCCGTGCCGCCGGACCTAGCTGAGCGCCAGCCCGGCGGCGAGCAGGACGCCGGTGGCCAGGGTCAGCAGGCCGGTGGACGCGAGCACCGCGATGAGCGCCGGGCCGCGCGCGCCCGCCAGCACCGTCCGCGCCGGACCGAGGGCGAGCGGCGCGGCGGCCAGCGCCAGCAGCGCCCACGGCCGCGTCACGCCGACCGCCGCGACCACGGCGAACGGGACGGCGAGCAGCGCGGCGTAGAGCAGCCGCGTGCCGCGGTCGCCGAGCAGCACCGCCAGCGTGCGCTTGCCGACCCGGGCGTCGCCCTCGATGTCGCGCAGGTTGTTCGCCACGAGGATCGCCACGATCAGCAGGCCCACGGGCACCGACACCGCGAAGGCCAGCCCCGGCAGCGTGCGGGTCTGCACGTAGGTGGTGCCGACGACGGCCACCGGGCCGAAGAAGACGAAGACGAAGACCTCCCCGAGGGCCCGGTAGCCGTAGGGGAGGGGGCCGCCGGTGTAGGTCCAGGCGGCGGCGATGCAGACCGCGCCCACCGCCACCAGCCACCAGCTCGACAGCGCCGCCAGCGCCAGCCCCGCGACCCCGGCGACGGCGAAGGCGGCGAGCGCCGCCACGAGCACCTGCCGGGCGGTGGCGGCGCCGGAGCCGACGAGCCGCATCGGGCCGACCCGGTCGGCGTCGGTGCCGCGCTTCCCGTCGGAGTGGTCGTTGGCGTAGTTGACGCCGACCTGCAGCGCCAGCGCCACGACCAGGGCGAGCAGCGCGGGCACGAGCCGGAACCCGTCCAGCGCGATCGCGGCGCCGGTGCCGACGAGCACCGGCGCGACCGCCGCGGGCAGGGTGCGGGGGCGGGCGCCGGCCAGCCACTGGGCGGGGGTGGCCATCAGACCTCCGGGGTGCGGGCCGCGACGGCGCGGCGGTCGGGCTTGCCCGTGTGCAGGGTGGGGATGGCGTCGACCAGGTGCAGCTCCCGGGGCGCGGCCGCGGCGCCGAGCCGCTCGGTCACCCACGGGCGCAGCTCGGCGAGCGCGGGGGCGCCGCCGGACGCCGGGACGACGGCGGCGACGACGCGCTGCCCCCACTCCGGATCGGGGCGCCCGAAGACGACGGCGTCGGCGACGGCGGGGTGCTCGCGCAGCGCGGCCTCCACGGCGACGGGCGCGACGTTGACCCCGCCGGAGATGACGACGTCGTCCAGCCGACCGTGCACGGTGAGCCGCCCGGCGCCGTCGAGCGCACCGGCGTCGCGGGTGCGGAACCAGCCTCCGGTGAACGCGGCGGCCGTGGCCGCCGGGTCGCCGCGGTACCCCAGCGCCAGCACCGGGCCGGCCAGTTCGACGCCGCCGTCGGCGATCCGCACCCGCACCCCGTCGAGCGGCACGCGGTCGTAGACGCACCCCCCGGCGGTCTCGGTCATCCCGTAGGTCGTCACGACGGCGACACCCTCCTCCCGGGCGCGGGCGAGCAGCGCGGGGTCGGTGGCCGCGCCGCCGACCAGGACCGCGTCGAAGGAGCGCAGCGCGCCCGGTTCGGCGTCCAGGGCGCGGCGCAGCTGGGTCGGGACCAGCGAGGTGTAGCGGCGGTCGCCGGCCGGCATGCGGGCCACGGCGTCGGCGAGGGGCTCCCCGTCGCGGAGCCGCGTCGGGGTCCGGCCGGTCAGCAGCGAGCGGCACAGCACCTGCAGCCCGGCGATCGCCGACACCGGGAGGGCGAGCAGCCAGCTCCCGGGGCCGCCGATCCGGTCCAGGGTCGCGGCCGCCGAGGCCCGGAGGGCGCCGGCGGGGAGCAGCACCCCGCGACCGCCTCCGGTGGAGCCGGAGGTGACGACGACGACGTCGGCGCCCGGCTCCAGCGGCTCGCCGGGGCGGAGGACGGTCCGCGCCGCATCGACCACCGCCGGCGGGCCGGCGGGCAGCACGGCCAGCGGGCGCTCACCGTCCAGCGCCGCGCGGACGTCGTCGTCGGAGAGCTCACCCGCGGCCACGAGGGTCAGCTGCCGAGCCACGAGGGACGAGGGTACGGCCCGGCCGGAATAGGGTGATCACCGTGACCGCCCTCCCCACGACCGCGTTGCCGGCGGGGATCACCGAGCTGGCGGTCTACGAGGTGCCGCTGCGCACCCGCTTCCGGGGGATCGACGTGCGCGACGGCGTGCTGCTGCGCGGGCCGGCCGGCTGGGGCGAGTTCTCGCCGTTCTGGGACTACGACGCCGCCGAGAGCCGCCGCTGGTGGGCCGCCGCGGTGGAGGCGGCCACCGAGGGGTTCCCCGCGCCGGTGCGCTCGAGCGTGCCGGTGAACGTGACGGTGCCCGCCGTCGACGCGGAGCGGGCGCGCGCGATCGTCGCCGCCTCGGGCTGCCGCACCGCCAAGGTCAAGGTCGCCGAGCCCGGGCAGACGGCAGCCGACGACCTCGCCCGCGTCGAGGCGGTGCGCGACGCGCTGGGCCCCGGCGGGGCGATACGGGTGGACGCCAACGCCGCCTGGGACGTCGGCACCGCGGCGCGCCGGATCCGCGAGCTCGACGCCGCCGTGGGGCTGGAGTACGTCGAGCAGCCGTGCGCCACGCTGCCGGAGCTGGCCGCCCTGCGCCGGCGGATCGACGTCCGGGTCGCCGTGGACGAGGGGGTGCGGCGCTCGGCCGACCCGCTCGCCGTGGACCTGCGGGAGGCCGGCGACGTCGTCGTCCTCAAGGTGCAGCCGCTGGGCGGCGTGCGGGCGGCGCTGCGGGTCGCGGAGGCGCACGGGCTGCCGTGCGTCGTCTCCTCGGCGCTGGAGTCCTCGGTCGGGATCGCCGCCGGTGTCGCGCTGGCCGCCGCCCTGCCGGAGCTGCCGTTCGCGTGCGGCCTGGCCACCGTGGCGCTGTTCACCGGCGACGTGTCGTCGTCCCCGCTGCTGCCGGTGGACGGCGCACTGCCGGTGGTCCGGCCGGAGCCCGACCGCGTCCCTCCCGCCGGGGACGGGACGGCTGCCCGGTGGCTGACCCGGATCGACGAGGTGCTCGCCGCGTGAACCCCTCCACCGCCTTCGCCCGCGTGCTGGTCGACGAACTGGTCCGCGGCGGCGTCACCGACGCCGTGCTTGCCCCCGGCTCGCGGTCGGCGCCGTTCGCGCTGGCGCTCGCGGCGGCCGAACGGGACGGCCGGCTGCGGCTGCACACGCGCATCGACGAGCGGACGGCGGCGTTCCTCGCGCTCGGGCTGGCGAAGCGGTCCGGCCGCCCCGTGCCCGTGGTGACGACCTCGGGGACGGCGACCGCGCACCTGCACGCCGCCGTGCTGGAGGCCGACGCCAGCGGGGTGCCGCTGCTGGCGCTCACCGCCGACCGGCCACCGGAGCTGCGCGCGACCGGCGCCAACCAGACGATCGAGCAGGCCGGGCTGTACGGGGCCGCGGTCCGCTGGGCCGCCGACGTCGGGGTGCCCGAGGCGGGCCGCGAGGAGGCGCAGAACCGCTACTGGCGCTCACTGGTCGCCAAGGCGCTCACCATCGCTTCGGGCACCCTCTCGGCCGATCCCGGCCCGGTGCACCTGAACCTGGCGCTGCGCGAGCCGCTGCTGCCCGGCGACGAGCCCGCGGAGCTGATCGGCCCCTGGGCGGGCCGTCCCGGCGGACGGCCGTGGACAGCGGCCGAGCCGTCGGCCGGGGCGGCGGGGTGGGCGG
>NZ_SSXC01000127.1 GCF_021699055.1 Blastococcus sp. MG754426
CTGCTGGCACTCGCCGTGGCCGCGCCCCCGCCACCGCCGCCGTCCGTGGTGCACGCGGAGAGGAGCAGGGGCGCGGCCACGGCGAGTGCCAGCAGTCGCTTCGGTGCGGCCATCGGGGTTCCTCCTGTGCTCGCGGGCGCGGCCCGCGCATCCGTTCCGCCCAGGATCATGCCCCGCGCCTTCCCCGGCACCACCGCCGGAGGCTCCCGGCGGGGCGCTCCGCGCCGTCCGGGCGGCCTAGTCTTCCGTCGTGGACGTGCTGGCATCCGGTCATGAGCAGGTCGTCTTCTGCAGCGATCCCGGGTCGGGGTTGAGGGCGGTCATCGCCATCCACTCCACCGCGCTGGGGCCGGCCCTGGGGGGCACGCGCTTCTACCCCTACGCCGACGAGGACGCGGCGGTCGCCGACGTGCTGCGGCTCTCGGCCGCCATGTCGTACAAGAACAGCCTCGCCGGGCTGGACCTGGGCGGCGGCAAGGCCGTGATCATCGGCGATCCGCGCACCGACAAGACCGAGGCGCTGCTGCGGGCCTACGGGCGGTTCGTGGAGTCGCTGGGCGGGCGCTACCTCACCGCCTGCGACGTCGGCACGTACAACGCCGACCTCGACGTCGTGGCCCGGGAGACGCGGTACGCGCACGGCCGGTCGGAGGCCTACGGCGGGTGCGGGGACTCCTCCGTGCTGACCGCCTACGGGGTCTTCCAGGGCATGCGGGCGGCCGCGCAGCACTGCTGGGGCAGCCCGTCGCTGGCCGGCCGCACCGTCGCCGTCGCCGGCGTCGGCAAGGTCGGCTCGTGGCTGGTGGACCACCTGGTGCAGGACGGCGCCGACGTGGTGGTCACCGACGTCGACCCGGGCGCGGTCGAGCGGGTGCGGGCCCGGCACCCCCAGGTGCGCGCCGCCGCGGACACCGCCGCCCTGGTCCGCACCCCGCACGACGTCTACGCGCCCTGCGCCCTCGGCGGGGCGCTGGACGAGGAGACGGTGGCGGCGCTGACCGGCCGGATCGTCTGCGGTGGGGCGAACAACCAGCTCGCCGACCCGGGGGCGGGCGAGCGGCTGCGCGCCCGCGGCATCCTCTACGCGCCGGACTTCCTCGTGAACGCCGGCGGCGTGATCCAGGTCGAGGACGAGCGGCACGGCTTCTCGTTCGACCGCGCCCGGGCGAAGGCGTCGGGCATCTTCGACGTCGCCCTGCGGGTCTTCGCGCTGGCCGAGGCCGAGGGCGTCTCCCCCGCCGTCGCGGCCGACCGGCTGGCCCAGGAGCGGATCGACTCGGTCGGCCGGCTGGCCACGATCCGGCTGCCGGGCTGAGCGAGGCGGGGCTCACGCACCTCCGGAGGGGGAGGGCGTGTGCCCCTCGCCGATCCGTGTCGTAATGTTGTCCGAGACATAGTCACTCAGTCGGGGTCGCCACGCGGGCCGCATCAGCCGCTTGGCTGGGCCTCCGCACTCCGTAATGAGGGGGTCGAGCCGATGGGGCGCGGCCGAGCGAAGGCCAAGCAGACACGCGTGGCCCGTGAGCTCAAGTACAGCTCACCGAACACCGACCTCTCCGCGCTGCAGCGGGAGCTGGCGGGTTCTCCGTCGACGTACACCGCGCCCAGCGCGGCGAAGGACGACGAAGACGAGGACGACGAGTACGCCGACCGCTGGGCGGACGACGACTCGGACGACGACTGGGCGGCCAGCCGCTGACCGGCGGCGCGACCACCTGACCCGTCGCACCCCACGACACCGCAGCCCTCCGGGGCAGCGGTGTCGTGGCGTTGCGTCCCGGATCGGCACCGTGCGGCCGGCACGTCCCCGGGCACCCGGCGATCGCCGACGACGACCCCGGATCCGGGTGACCGGACGCCGGGGCCGCTAGCGGTAGGTGCCGACGAGCTCCGCCGCGGGCGCGTCCGCCGCCTGCTCGCGCAGGGTGCCGGCGACCCACGCGGGCACGCCGCGCCCGGTGAGCAGCCCGACGGCGGCATCGGCCTGCTCCGGGGCCACCGCGGCCACCATGCCGACGCCGCAGTTGAACGCCCGCTCGCTCTCGGCCCGGGGGACGCCGTGCTCCTCCATGAGCCGGACGGCGGGTGGGAGCGCCCAGGTGCCCCGGTCGAGGACCGCCTGCAGCCCCGCGGGGACGACCCGCGCGGTGTTGCCGGCCAACCCCCCACCGGTGATGTGGGCGAAGGCGTGCACCGCCCCGACGCCGAGCGCCTCGACCAGGGCGAGGCAGTCGCGGGCGTAGATGCGGGTGGGCTCGAGCAGCTCGTCGCCCAGCGGGCGGTCCAGGCCGGCCGGCGTGCCCGTGAGGTCCAGGCCGGCGGCGGAGACGACGCGCCGCACCAGCGAGTAGCCGTTGGAGTGGAAGCCGCTGGAGGCCATCGCGATCACCGCGTCACCGGCGCGCACCCGCTCGGGGCCCAGCACGGCGTCGGCCTCCACGACGCCGACCGCGGTGGCGGCGAGGTCGTACTCGTCGGCGTCCATGAGGTCGCCGTGCTCGGCGGTCTCCCCACCGACCAGCGCGGCCCCGGCCAGCGTGCAGCCGGTCGCGATGCCGGTGACGATCGCGGCGATCCGCTCGGGGACCACCTTCCCGCAGGCCACGTAGTCCTGGAGGAACAGCGGCTCGGCGCCGCAGGCCACGAGGTCGTCGACGACCATCGCGACCAGGTCGATGCCGACGGTGTCGTGCCGGTCCAGCTGCCGGGCCAGGGCGATCTTCGTCCCGACGCCGTCGGTCGAGGAGGCCAGCAGCGGCTTCCGGTACTTCTGCACGTCGAGCGCGAACAGCCCGGCGAACCCGCCCAGGCCGCCGACGACCTCGGGCCGGTTGGTCCGCTCGACGGCGGCCTTCATCAGCGTGACCGCACGCTCCCCGGCGTCGATGTCCACGCCGGAGGCTGCGTAGGTGAACTCGCTCATGGCCGGGTGAGCGCGTCCTCGGCGCCGCCGGGGATGACGGCGCTGCCGGCCTGCTGGCCCGTCCAGCCGCTGACGGCACGGCTGCCGATGCCCTCGAGCACGTGCTTGCCCAGCACCTCCGGCGTCCCCAGGTCGATGGGGTACCGGCCGGTGAAGCAGGCCGTGCACAGCCGGTTGACCGGCTGCTCGGTGGCGGCGATGAGCCCCTGCTCGGAGACGTAGCCGAGCGAGTCGGCGTTGATGGAGGCGCGCACGCCGTCGATGTCGAGGCCGTTGGCGATGAGCTCGGCCCGGCTGGCGAAGTCGATGCCGTAGAAGCAGGGCCACTTCACCGGTGGGCTCGAGATCCGGACGTGCACCTCGACCGCGCCGGCCTCGCGCAGCATGCGGATCAGCGCCCGCTGGGTGTTGCCGCGCACGATCGAGTCGTCGACGACCACGAGCCGCTTGCCGCGGATCACGTCGCGCAGCGGGTTGAGCTTGAGCCGGATGCCCAGCTGCCGGATGGTCTGGCTGGGCTGGATGAAGGTGCGCCCGACGTAGGAGTTCTTGACCAGACCCAGCCCGTAGGGGATGCCGCTCGCCTCGGCGTAGCCGACGGCGGCGGGCGTCCCCGACTCGGGGACCGGGATGACCAGGTCGGCGTCGGCCGGGTGCTCCTTGGCCAGCCGCCGGCCGATCTCCACGCGGGCGGCGTGCACGCCGCGGCCGGAGATGGTGGTGTCGGGCCGGGCGAGGTACACGTACTCGAAGACGCAGCCCTTGGGCTCCGCCGCGGCGAAGTGCTGGCTGCGCAGCCCGTTCTCGTCGATGGCGATCAGCTCACCGGGCTCGACCTCGCGGACGACCGAGGCGCCGACGATGTCCAGGGCGGCGGTCTCGCTGGCCACCACCCAGCCCCGCTCCAGCCGGCCCAGGACCAGCGGGCGGACGCCCTGCGGGTCGCGGGCGGCGTAGAGCGTGTCCTCGTCCATGAACGTGATCGAGAAGGCGCCGCGCAGCTGCGGCAGCACCTCCATGGCGGCGGCCTCGACCGAGAGGTCCTGGTAGGAGGCGATCAGCGCCGTCACCAGGTCGGAGTCGGTGGTGGCGGCGAAGGCGCCCGGCACCCCGGCGTCGGCGGCCTTGCTGGCGAGCTCCGCGGTGTTCACCAGGTTCCCGTTGTGGCAGAGGGCCAGCCCGGTGCCGGAGTCCGTGGTGCGGAAGGTGGGCTGGGCGTTCTCCCACGTGGAGGAGCCGGTCGTGGAGTAGCGGGTGTGCCCGACGGCGAGGTGGCCGCGCAGGCTGCCCAGCGTCGCCTCGTCGAACACCTGGCTGACCAGCCCGAGGTCCTTGTAGACGACGACCGAGGCGCCGTCGGAGACCGCGATGCCGGCCGCCTCCTGCCCGCGGTGCTGGAGGGCGTACAGGCCGAAATAGGTCAGCTTCGCGACCTCTTCACCCGGCGCCCAGACCCCGAAGACGCCGCAGGCGTCCTGGGGACCGGGGAACTGGGGGTCGAGGTCGTGCGTCAGCCGTCCATCACCACGGGGCACCGGTCGAGCGTACCGGCGCGGGCGCCTCCGCCGCCGTCGAGGCGGGAGAGCGCGGCGCCGTCGCGCCCGTCCCC
This sequence comes from Blastococcus sp. MG754426, assembly GCF_021699055.1. GTDB lineage: Bacteria > Actinomycetota > Actinomycetes > Mycobacteriales > Geodermatophilaceae > Blastococcus. The sequence goes on from NZ_SSXC01000127.1 coordinate 4,533, forward strand.
CGGATCGCGCGCCGGGCCCGGGGCGAGGAACCTCGGCCGCGAGGGGCGCGTTGACGTGTGACCCGCCCACTTCCCGCCCGGCCGCTCCGCGCCGGACGGCGTGCTCGGGGCCGAGCGACAGGAGAATGGGGATGGCGAGCAACGGGCCCGATCCGCGGGAGTTCCTCGACATGGCACAGCGGATGCTGCGCCAGCTCTTCGACGAACCGCGCCGCGAGGACCAGACGTGGGCCGACGTGACGCGCGAGGCCGTGCGACGCCGACCCGAGCCCAGCGCCGAGGAGCAGCGGGAGAACCTCACGTTCGCGCTCGCGACGCGCGCCGTCGAGGCGCTCGAAGACCTGGCGCTGAACGTCGCGGCGATCCGGCAGCGGCTCGAGCGGACGGCCGCCGGGTCGCACGACCGACCGGCGCGACGGGAGGCTCCGCCGGAGCGGTGACGGGACGGGACCGGGGCCTCCCGGCCGGCGTCGCCGCACCGTTGCCGTCCGCGACCGCCCAGGCCGAGCGGCTGATCGCCCTCGGCGTGCACGAGCTCGCCGGCCTGCGGGTGGCCGCGGTGCGTGCCGCCGCGGAGGCCCTTCCGCCCGGGGCGCTCCTGGTCGTCCACCCGCGGCTCGCCGCGCCGTCCGCGCTCGCACCGCTGCTCGAGCGGGACGGCAGGCCGGGATTCGTGGTCGCGGACATGACCGACGTCGACGCCTTCGCGCCCGTGGAGCCGGTGGTCGTGCCCGACGCCCCCTTCTACGCCGTCACCGGCGTGCACCGTGGCGACGACCTGCGGAACCGGAGCCCCGACGAAGCGCTCCCCGCCCTGATCGCCGCCGGGCGCACCCCGCTCACGCTGGGCGAGGGCGTGCACTGGCTGCTGCAGTGCCCGGGGGTGCTGGCGCGCAACGCCTGCTTCATGACGGTCGGCTCACGGCTGCGGAAGGCGGGCGGCCGCCTCGACGCACGCACCCCGGCGCTGTGGATCAGCAACGGCACCGGCCGCGACGGGCCCGCGCGCCGGGGCGCCCCGAAGGTCGGCTGGTGCTGGGCCGGCAACCGGCACACCTGGCTGGGCTTCGCCTCGGCCACCGCCCGCACCCCGCTCTGACCCCGGGGCTCAGCGGACGTTGCCCAGCTCGGCCGCGATCGTCGTGTCCTCACCGTGCCCGGTCTTCACCACCGTGTCGCCGTGCAGCGTGAGCAGCTGGGCGCGGATCGAGTTGACGATCGTCGGGTGGTCGCTGAACGACCGGCCCGTCGCGCCCGGCCCGCCGCAGAACAACGTGTCGCCCGTGAAGACGGTGCGCAGGTCGGCCGCGTGCAGGCAGGTGCTGCCCGGCGAGTGACCCGGCGTGTGCAGCGCGACCAGCCGGGTGCCGGCGACGTCGAAGCGCGTGCCCGCTCCCAGCTCCTGGTCGGGGGCGGCGTCCGGGTGGGTCATGTCCCAGAGCATCCGGTCGGCGCCGTTGAACCAGATCGGGGCGCCGGTCGCCGCGCGCAGTGCGGGAGCGGCGGTGATGTGGTCGTTGTGCCCGTGGGTCAGGACGATCGCGGTGACCTTCCGGCCGCCGATCGCCTCGACGATGGGGGCGGCGTCGTGCGGCGCGTCGATCACCAGCACCTCGTCGTCGTCCCCGACGAGCCAGACGTTGTTCTCGACGTCGAAGTCCCGCCCGTCGAGGGAGAAGACCCCCGGGACGACGACCTGCTCGATGCGGGCGCTCACTCGCCGAACACCACCACGGAGCGCAGCACGTCGCCGGCGTGCATCTTGTGGAACGCCTCCTCGACGTCGTCCAGCCCGATGGTC
>NZ_SSXC01000128.1 GCF_021699055.1 Blastococcus sp. MG754426
GTCCCCCACCGGGGCCGGTGCCGCCGCCAACCCCGCCCCGCGGGTGCTGACCCGACTGGCCGGCGCCGCCCTGCCCCTGGGGGCAGCCGCCTTCGCGGCGGGCATCCTGACCAGCCCGATCGCCACCGGCGACGACCGCGCGAGCTACCTGGAGTCGCTCGGCCGCGACCCGTCGCTCACGGAGCTCTCCGCCGTCCTCCTGCACTACGGCAACCTGCTGCTCGGGGTCGGTGTCCTGGTGCTGCCCCTGCTGGTGCGGGGGCGGCGCGGCTGGCTGCCCACGCTGGCCGGCGCGCTGCTGAGCGCCCTGGGCCTGCTGTCCACCTCGGGAGCCCTGTTCACCGACTGGTTCCACATGGAGCTGGCCCGGGCCCTGCCGATCGACCAGGCGGTCGCCATCTCGGAGCGGGTGCTGTCCGCCCCGCTCCAGCAGCTGTCGTTCGGCCTCGCCCCGCTGCTCGCGCTGGGGCTGCCCCTGGTCGTCCTCGGCCTGTGCCGGGCCGGGGTGCTCGGCTGGTGGTCGCTCGGGGCGGTGGTGGCCGGCACCATCCTGCTGCCGTTCTCCCCGGCCCAGGGCAACCTCGTCCCCGCCGCCGCCTTCGTGCTGGTGCAGCTGCCGCTCGCGGTGGCCGGCGTGCGGGCCCTCGCCCGCACCCGGTCGGCCGGCTGAGGTCCTCCCCCAGCTCACCCGGTTCCCGTCGGACGGCCGTCCGGCGGGAACCGGCGCGTCAGCCGGGCGGCCAGCGCAGGTCGCGGCCGCCCAGCACGTGCAGGTGGACGTGGTCCACCGACTGGCCCGCCTGCGGCCCGGTGTTGGTGACGACGCGGTAGCCCGGCTCGTTGCCGGCCCCGGTCACGAGGCCCTCGCCGGCCGCGACGGCGTGCGCCCCGGAGACCACCTCGCCGAGCAGCCCCGGGTCCGCCGTCGCCAGCGCGCCGACGTTGCGGTGGTGCTCCTTCGGGATCACCAGCACGTGCGTCGGCGCCTGGGGGTTGATGTCGCGGAAGGCGAGCACCCGGTCGGTCTCGTGGACGACGTCGGCGGGGATCTCACCGGCGACCATGCGGCAGAACAGGCAGTCGGTCACGCCCAGCACCCTAGGAGGACCCCCGTGCCCCCCACCACTCGCTCCGCTCGCGGCGGGACCCTGCACGGGGGCCGTCAGGTGCCGCTCTCGACCCCCAGGTAGGCCTGCACGATGCGCTCGTCGGCGAGCAGCTCGGCCGCCGGACCGGAGTGCACGACCTCACCGCTCTGCAGCACGTACCCGTGGTCGGCCGCACGGAGGGCCCGCCGGGCGTTCTGCTCCACCAGCACGACCGTGGTGCCGGAGGCGCGGATCTCCTCGATGACGCGGAAGACCTCGTCGACGATCTTGGGCGCGAGCCCCATCGACGGCTCGTCCATGAGCATGACCTTCGGCCCGGCGACCAGCGCGCGGGCGATGGCCAGCATCTGCTGCTCGCCACCCGAGAGCGCGCCCGCCGGCAGCGCCCGCCGCTCGCCCAGCACCGGGAACCGGTCGTACATGGCGTCGACGGACCGCGCCCCGTCGGCTCCCGAGTGCCACGTGCCGAGCTGGAGGTTCTCCTCGATCGTCAGCGTGGCGAGGATCTGCCGGCCCTCGGGCACCTGCACCAGCCCGCGGCCGACCAGCTTGTGGGCGGGGGTGCGGGTGATGTCCTGGCCCTCGAACGTGATCCGCCCGCCGGCCGGCCGCAGGATGCCGGAGACGGCGTTGATGACCGAGGACTTGCCCGCCCCGTTCGCGCCGACCAGCGCCACCAGGGAGCCCTCAGCGGCGCTGAAGGAGACACCCCGCACCGCCTCGACCCGTCCGTAGGTCACCCGCAGGTCCTCCACGGTGAGGATCGGGTCGCTCATGTCGCATCCCTCGTCGCGTCGGGGGTGTCCAGGGTGCCGGCGGCGCCGGGGCGCAGGTTCGCGACGGCGTCGGGTGGCGCGTCGCCGGTCCCGGCGGCGGTCGCGCCGGCGCGGGCCCCGGTGCCGTCCGCGTCCTCCTCCGCCGACCCGAGGTAGGCCTCGATGACGGCCGGGTCCGCCGCGACCTCGTCCGGCGCGCCGCTGGCGATGACCTCACCGAAGTTGAGGACGACGACCCGGGTGCAGGTCTGCAGCACCATGCCGACGTTGTGCTCGATGAACAGGATGGTGAGCCCGTCCCGCGCCAGCGAGCGGATGAGCTCGGACAGCCGCGCCGCCTCGACGTGGTTCATCCCGGCCGCCGGCTCGTCGAGGATCAGCAGCGACGGGTCCGAGGCCAGCGCACGGGCGATCTCGAGCCTGCGCTGGTCCCCGTAGGACAGCGATTCGGCCCGGTTGGCGGCGAGCTCGCTGAGCCCGACGCGTTCCAGGCAGCGAGCCGCCTGCCGCAGCGCGGCCTGCTCGTCCCGGCGCGCCGAGGGCAGCCAGAAGAGCCGCCGCAGGAACGTCGGACGGCTGACCAGGTGGGCGCCGACCAGGACGTTCTCCAGGGCGGACAGCCGGTTGAACAGCTTGGAGTGCTGGAACGTCCGGCTGACGCCGGCCGCCGCGATGCGGTGGACCGGGGTGCTCCCGACCGTCGTCCCGAGGACCGTGGCGCTGCCCGAGCTGGGCGGGACCAGCCCGCTGATCATGTTGACCAGCGTGGTCTTGCCGGCTCCGTTGGGACCGATCAGGCCGACGACCTCGCCGGCCCGGATCTCCAGGTCCACCCCTCGCACGGCGTGCACACCGCCGTACTCCTTGCCCAGCCCGGACAGGGTGACCACCGGCTCGCCGGCTTCCGGGTGGCGGCGGCCGGCGAGCCCGGTCGCGTCGTCGTCGGCGGCACCGGACGGCATGCGCGTGCGGCGCGGGATGAGGCTCGCCAGGCCCCCGGGCAGGAAGAGGATGACGACGAGCAGCAGCAGGCTGGCGAGGAACGGCCTGATCCAGCCGGCCTCCACCCCGACCGCCCGCTGGATCTCCGGGACGATCGTCTGGAACCCGCTGCCCAGCAGCGGCCCCAGGAACATCGTGGAGCCGCCGACCACCGCCGTGACCAGGCCCTCGACGGCAGCCACGAAGTCGAAGTCGTTCGGCGCGATCAGCCGCACGTAGTAGGCGTAGAGGACGCCGTACAGCCCGGCGACGGCGCCCGCGGTGATGAACGCCGCCAGCCGGTGGCGCCCCACGTCGATGCCCATGGACCGTGCGGCGAGCTCGTCCTCGCGGATGGCCTCGAGCGCGCGCCCGTACCGGGACCGTCCCATCCGCCAGAACCAGTAGGCGACCAGCGCGAGCGCCGTCCAGGCCATGCCGACGGTGAGGACCCGCGGCACGCCGAGCCCCTGCGCCCCGCCGGTCCACTCCTGGTTGAGCAGCACCACGCGCACCGCCTCGGCGAAGCCGAGGGTGGCGATGGCGAGGAAGACCCCGCGCAGGTGCATCGTCGGCAGGCCGAGGACGACGGCGCCGAGGGCACCGACGGACATGCCGATGGCCACGGCGACCAGCAGCGAGGGGACGTCGCCGACGTCGTCCGGGGCGGGTGCCAGGTAGGCCCCGGAGAACGCCGCCAGAGCGGCGAAGCCGGCCTGGCCGAGGCTGAGCTGCCCGGCGATCAGGACGGCGTAGAAGGAGTAGGCGAAGATCGCGCCCAGCGCGATGAAGGTCAGCGTGGTGGCGTACTGGCCCAGCATCAGACCTCCCGGACCTTCCGCGCGCCGAGCAGCCCCTGCGGGCGCAGCAGCAGGATCACGAACAGCAGGCCGAACGCGATGACGTTCACCCAGGACGAGCCGATGTGCTGCACGGCGAACACCTCGGCCAGGCCGAGCAGCAGCCCGCCGATGAGCGCGCCGGGCAGCGAGCCCATGCCGCCGACGATGATCACGGCCAGGCCCTTGAGCTCGATCGCGGCGCCCATGCCGAGCTGGGCGGTGTTCACGTTGATCGCGAAGAGCACACCGGCGACCGCGCCGAGCGCCGAGGAGATCGCGAAGGTGACCGCGGTGACCCGGTCGACGTTCACCCCGAGCACCCGCGCCGCCGTCGGGTTCTCCGCGACCGCGCGCATCCCGCGGCCGAGCCGGGTCCGGGTGACCATGTAGGTCAGGCCCACCATCAGGGCGAGGGAGACGGCGAGGATCACCACCTGCACCAGGGTCACCTGCGCGCCGAACACCTCGAACCGGGTGTCCGGGAACGAGCCGGGCGGGAAGCGGCGGGTGTCGGGGCCGTAGCGCCACTGCAGCAGCGCGATGAGCATGCCGGCCAGCGCGATCGAGGAGATCAGCCCGGCGAAGTGCGCGTCGGCCCGGTTCTTGAGCGGCCGGAACGCCACGCGCTCGATGACCAGCCCCAGGACGGCGCCGAAGACGAACACGACCGGCAGTGCGGCCCAGAGGGACAGCCCGCCGCGCTCGACCAGCTCGATGCCGACGAAGGCGGAGGCGGCGAAGACCGCGGGGTGGGCGAGGTTCAGCCGGTCGAGGATGCCGAACACCAGCGTGAAGCCGATGGCGAACAACGCGTAGATGGAGCCGATGAAGATGCCGTTGAGGAGCTGCTGCACAGCGTTGCCTGTTCTCGTCGTGGGTGCCGGGGCACGGTAGCCGACACGTGCCCGGGGCCCGGTCCGAGGACCGGGCCCCGGCGGAGTCCCGGCGTGGCGCCGGCCCGTCAGCCGGCCGGCGCCACGCGAGGGGTCACTGCAGGACGGCGAACCGGCCGTTCTCGACGACCTGGACGACGGCCGGGTGGTCGGCGTCCCGGTTCTCGTCGATGGAGAACTCGCCGAGGACGGTGGGCACGTCCTCGATCTGCCCCAGCGCCTCCTGGATGCTGTCCCGCTCGGCGGAGCAGTTGGCGCGCACGGCCTGGTCGACGAGCTTGAGCCCGGTGTAGGCCTGGGCGGCGAACTGGTCGGGCTGCGCGCCGTACTCGGCCTCGTAGGCCTGGAGGAACGCCTGGTTCTCCGGGTTGTCGGAGGCGGAGTTCCAGGCGGCGCCGACGACGACGCCCTCGGCCGCCTGCCCGGCGTCGGCCATCAGCCGCGGGTTGTTGAACCCGTTGCCGCCGATGATGGGCACGTCGATGCCGAGCTCGCGGGCCTGGGTCACCAGCGGCACCGCGGCCTCGATCAGCGCCGAGACCACGAGCGCGTCCGGGTCGTTCTCCTGCGCCTGGGTCAGCAGGGCGCGGAAGTCGGTGTCGGACTTGGAGAAGGTGATCGTCTCGCTGATCGTCACGCCCTGGTCCTCCAGCGCGCCGGCGAACGCCTCGTAGCCGGACTCGGTGAACGCGTCGTCGTTGCTGTACATGACCACGACGTCCTCGAGGCCGAACTGCTCGGTGGCGGCCTCGATCGTCTGCGGGATGACCGCCTGCTCGGTGAGGGAGTCGCGGAAGATGTAGTCGCCGATCTCGGTCACCCCCTCGGCCGTGTTGGAGATGCCCAGCACCGGCACGCCGGCCTCCTGGGCGATCGGGTCGGCCTGGACGGCGGCGTTGGACAGCGTGGGCCCGATGATCAGGCTCACGCCGTCGTTGACGAACTCGTCGAAGAGCGTGATCGCCTGCCGGGGGTCGGTCTGGTCGTCCTCGATCGTCAGGTCGTAGGTGACGCCGCCCTGCTCGGCCAGCTCCGAGGCGGCGAGCTCCAGGCCGCGCTGCTGCGACTCGCCGTAGCTGGCCGCGGCACCGGTCAGGCTGAGCACCGCGCCGAGGGGCACCTCGCCCTCGATGGTGCACGACTCCCCGCTGCCCTCGCCGGTGAGCCCGGCGGCGGACTCACCGCCGCCGGACTCGCCGGAGCCGCAGGACGCGAGGAGGAGGGCCGCGGCGCCGGCCGCGGCGACGGTGTGGAGCTTGGTGCGCATGTCTCTCCCTTGTCGAGAACGACGACCGGCCGACCGCGAGGAGGCGGCCGCGCGGCACTGGCGGACGGGCCCGTCCGGGGCACCGGGCGTCGTGGGCCGACCGGAGCCGGTCGGCTGGTTACGGGGGTCACAGTAGGCACCTCCCGGCGCACCTCCGGCAGGGGCTGGGCAAGCGTGCCCAGAACGTGACCGTCCGGAACTCGGCGAGCTGCGCGGCGGCGGCTCGGGAAGCCGGGACGATGACGCCGGGTGCAGGATGGGCCGTCCCCTCTCCCCCTCCCGGAGGTCCCCTGTGCCCGTAC
>NZ_SSXC01000129.1 GCF_021699055.1 Blastococcus sp. MG754426
CCGCCGCGGACCGGGCCTGGTGGTGGAACGTGACGACCTCCGCCAGGCCGTGCTCGAGGGCCGCGAGGGCAACCTGGTGCTCTTCGTCGTCGACGCCAGCGGCTCCATGGGCGCCCGCTCGCGGATGGCCGCGGTGAAGGGCGCCGTCCTCTCGCTGCTGCTGGACGCCTACCAGCGCCGGGACAAGGTCGGCCTGATCACCTTCCGCGGCGACGCCGCAGAGCTCGCGCTCCCCCCGACCTGGTCGGTCGAGGCCGCCGCCGCGCGGCTCACCGGGCTGCCCACCGGCGGGCGCACCCCGCTGGCCGCCGGCCTGCTCGAGGCGCACCGCACGCTGGCGCGGGAGCGGGTGCGCGACCCGCGTCGCCGCCCGCTGCTGGTCGTCGTCACCGACGGCCGGGCCACCGGCGCGCGCGGCGGCGACCACCTGGGTGAGGCGCGCCGCGCCGCCGGCCTGCTCGCCGACGTCGCGGGCGTGGTCGTCGACTGCGAGTCCGGGCCGGTGCGGCTGGGCCTGGCGGCGTCGCTGGGTGCGGCGCTGGGCGCGCGGACGATGCGCCTGGAGGAGCTCGGCGCGGACCAGCTGGCCGGCGTCGTCCGCGACAGCAGGGCTGCCTGATGCCGCAGGGACGGGTGGAGGTCGTCCCCGCCGACGGGCTGACCACGAGGCAGCGCCGCAACCGGCCCCTGCTGGCCGTGCACACCGGCGAGATGAAGGGCAAGTCCACCGCCGCCTTCGGCATGGCGATGCGGGCGTGGAACCAGGGCTGGTCGATCGCGGTCTACCAGTTCGTCAAGAGCGCCAAGTGGAAGGTCGGCGAGGAGAACGCGCTGACCGCGCTGGGCAGGCTGCACGAGCAGACCGGCGAGGGCGGCCCGGTGGTCTGGCACAAGATGGGCAGCGGCTGGAGCTGGTCGCGCCGCCAGGGCACCGAGACCGACCACGCCGCCGACGCCGCCGAGGGCTGGGCGCAGATCAAGCGCGACCTCGCCGCGGAAGCACACCGCTTCTACGTGCTCGACGAGTTCACCTACCCGCTGAAGTGGGGCTGGGTGGACGTCGACGACGTCGTCGCGACGCTGACGGCGCGCCCCGGCAACCAGCACGTCGTCATCACCGGGCGGGACGCTCCCCCGGCGCTGGTCGAGGCCGCCGACCTGGTCGTGGAGATGACCAAGGTCAAGCACCCGATGGACGCCGGCCAGAAGGGCCAGCGGGGGATCGAGTGGTGACCCGCATCCCGCGGGTCGTCGTCGCGGCGCCGTCCTCCGACGCCGGCAAGACGTCGGTCACCACCGGCCTCGTCGCCGCGTTGACCGCCCGCGGGCTGACCGTGAGCCCGCACAAGGTCGGCCCCGACTACATCGACCCGGGCTACCACGGGCTCGCCGCCGGCCGGCCGGGCCGCAACCTCGACCCGTGGCTGGTCGGCGAGGAGCGGATCGCCCCGCTGCTGCTCCACGGCGCCCGCGGCGCCGACCTCGCCGTCGTCGAGGGCGTCATGGGCCTGTTCGACGGCGCCACCCACCCCACCGTCGAGCCCGGGTTCGCCTCCACCGCGCACGTCGCCGGCCTGCTGCGGGCACCGGTGGTCCTCGTGGTCGACGCGTCGTCGCAGGCCCGGTCGGTGGCCGCCCTGGTGCACGGCTTCGCCACCTTCGACCCCTCGGTCCGCCTGGGCGGGGTGATCCTCAACCGGGTCGGCAGCGACCGGCACGAGGCGATCCTGCGCGCGGCGCTCGGGGCCGCCGGGGTCCCGGTGCTCGGCGCGATCCGCCGGCTCGAGACGCTGCACACCCCCTCCCGCCACCTGGGCCTGGTGCCGGCGGCCGAGCGGTCGGCCGAGGCGGTGGCGACCGTGCGCCGGCTCGGCGAGGTGGTCGCCGACGGCGTCGACCTGACGGCCGTGCTGCGGCTGGCGGGCACCGCACCCGACGTCGCGGCGCAGCCCTGGGACCCGGCGGCAGAGGTCACCCCGACCGGCGGCCGCCCGCGGATCGCCGTCGCCGGCGGCCCGGCGTTCACCTTCGGCTACGCGGAGAACGCCGAACTGCTCGCCGCCGCCGGCGCCGAGGTGGTGACCGTCGACCCGCTGCGGGACGAGGCGCTGCCGGAGGGCACCGACGGGCTGGTCGTCGGTGGCGGCTTCCCCGAGGTCTACGCCGCGGAGCTCTCGGCCAACGAGACCCTGCGGGCCGACGTCGCCGCGCTCGCCGCCCGCGGCGCCCCGGTCGCCGCCGAGTGCGCGGGGCTGCTGTACCTGGCCCGCGAGCTCGACGGCGTGCCGATGTGCGGCGTGCTGGACGTGGCGACGGCGATGGCGCCCCGGCTGACCCTCGGCTACCGCGCCGCGGTCGCGACCACCGGCTCCGTGCTCGCCGCCGCCGGCACCCGGGTGCGCGGCCACGAGTTCCACCGCACGCACGCCGACCCACCGGCCGGCCCGTCGCCCGCCTGGCAGTGGGGCGCGACCGCCCGCGAGGGGTTCGTGCAGGGCGGCGTCCACGCCTCCTACCTGCACCTCAACTGGGCCGGCACCCCCGGGGTGGCCCAGCGCTTCGTCACCGCCTGCACCCCCGCCGTCCGATCGGAGACCGCCCGTGCACATCGCTGAGGGATTCCTGCCCGCCGGGCACGCGCTGGGCTGGACGCTCGCCGCCGCGCCCTTCGTCGCGCACGGTGCGCGCGCCGTGGTCAAGGAGGTGCGCGAGAACCCGGAGGCGACGCTGCTGCTCGGCGCGGCCGGCGCCTTCACCTTCGTGCTCAGCGCGATCAAGCTGCCCAGCGTCACCGGCAGCTCGAGCCACCCGACCGGCACCGGGCCCGGCGCGATCCTGTTCCGGCCACCGGTCATGGCGCTGCTCGGCACCGTGGTGCTGCTGTTCCAGGCGCTGCTGCTCGCGCACGGCGGCCTGACCACGCTCGGGGCCAACGCGTTCGCCTTCGCCGTCGTCGGGCCCTGGGCCGGGTACGGCGCCTACCGGCTGACCCGCGCGGCCGGCGCCGGGCTGCTGCCGGCGGTCTTCACCGGCGTCGCGCTGGCCGACCTCGCCACCTACGTCACCACCTCGCTGCAGCTCGCGCTGGCCTTCCCCGACGCGAGCACCGGGCTCGCCGGGGCGCTGGCCAAGTTCCTCGGCGTCTTCGCGGTCACGCAGATCCCGCTGGCGATCGGCGAGGGCCTCCTCGGCGTCCTGCTGTTCCGGGTGCTCACCGTCAACGCCCGCCCCGAGCTCGAACGGCTCGGGGTCCTGCAGCCCGCCGCCGTCCCCGCGACCACCGGAGGTGCCGCGTGACCCGCCGTGCGCTCGTCACCACCCTGCTCGTCGTCGTGGTCGTCGCGCTGTTCGCGATCCCGCTGCTGGTCGACGGCGGCGTCTCCGAGTACGGCGGCACCGACGCCGCGGTGACCGAGGAGCTCGAGGCCGACGGCTACACCCCCTGGTTCGACTCGGTGTTCGCCCCGGCCGGGGAGGTCGAGTCGGGCCTGTTCGCGCTGCAGGCGGCGCTCGGCGCCGGCGTGCTCGGCTACGTGCTGGGCCGGCTGCGCGGCCGGCGGGGAGCGACCGCACCGGACGCCGTGGCGGAGACCGACCGGCGGTGACGGGCCTGGCGGTCGACCAGGCGGCGTGGGGCAGCGCCTGGCGCGGGCGGTCGCCCGGCGACAAGCTGCTGCTCTGCGCCGGCCTCGTCGGCTGCGCGCTGCTCCTGCCCGCCTGGCCGGGCAGCGTCCTCGTCGGCCTGGCCGCCGTCGCGCTGGCGCTCGGTCCCGCCCGGGTGCCGGCCCGCACCTTCGGCCGGGCCATCCGCTGGCCGCTGGCGTTCATCGCGATCGGCGCGCTCACCGCGGTCGTCGCGGTCGGCGACGGCGGGATCGGCTGGGCCCCCGACGCCGCCGAGCGGGCCGGCTCGCTCGTGGGCCGCGCGGTGGCCGGCAGCGCCGCGGTGCTGCTCCTGGCCACCACCACCCCGATGTCGGACCTGCTGCCCGAGCTGCGCCGGCTGCGCGTGCCGGCGGCGGTGGTCGAGGTGGCCGGCGTGACCTACCGGCTGGTGTTCGTGCTGCTCGAGAGCCTCGGCACCATCCGCGAGGCGCAGGCCGCGCGCATGGGCTGGTCCTCCCCCCGCCGCTCCTACCGCTCGGCCGGGGTGCTCGCCGCCGCCGTGCTGACCCGGTCGTGGGACCGGGCGCGGCGCATGCAGGACGGGCTGGCCGGCCGCGGGATGGAGACCGGCCTCCGGGTGCTGCCCGACGCGCTGCCCTCCTCCCGGCCCTTCGTCGCGCTCGCGCTCGCCCTGCCGGCCGCGATCACCGCGCTCACCCTGGTGGCCCGGTGAGCCACCGGGCGCTCGCCGCCGCCGGCCTGGTCGCCGGGTACCCGGGCGCGGCACCGGTGCTCGACGGGGCGCGGCTCACCGTCCCCCCGGGCCGGCGGCTCGCGCTGCTGGGCGCCAACGGGTCGGGCAAGACGACGCTGCTGCGCTGCCTGTCCGGGGCGCTGCGCCCGGTCGCGGGCGCGGTCACCGTCGACGGGGCGCCGCTCCGGCACACCCGCCGCGGGCTGCGCGAGCACCGGCAGGTCGTGCAGCTGGTGCTCCAGGACCCCGACGACCAGCTCTTCAGCGCCTCGGTCGGGCAGGACGTCTCCTTCGGCCCGCTCAACCTGGGCCTGCCCGAGGAGGAGGTGCGGGCCCGCGTCGCCGAGGCGCTCGACCTGCTCGCCGTCACCCCGCTCGCCGCCCGCCCGACCCACCAGCTCTCCTACGGGGAGCGCAAGCGGGTCGCCATCGCCGGCGCGGTCGCCATGCGCCCCTGCGTGCTGCTGCTCGACGAGCCGACGGCGGGGCTCGACCCCACCGCCGTCGCCGACACCCTGGCCGCCCTCGCCCGCCTGCAGGAGCACGACGCCACGGTGGTCATGAGCACCCACGACGTCGACCTGGCGCTGCGCTGGGCCGACGAGGTCGCCGTCGTCGTGGACCGCACCGTGGTGCAGGGCCCCCCCGGCGAGGTCCTGGGCGACGGCGACCTGCTCGCTCGCGCCCGCCTGTCCCGCCCCTGGGCGCTGGAGGTCGGCGCCCGGCTGCGCGCGCTCGGCCTGCTCCCGGACGGGCCGCTCCCCCGCGACGCCACCGGGCTGCTGGCCGCCCTCCCCGACCGGCCCGGGGTGCCGACGTGAGGACCGTCGGCATCGGGCTGACCTCGGGCGTGAGCGCCGCCGAGGTGCTCGCCGCCGTCGACGCGGTGCTGCCCTCCCCCACCGGGCCGGTCCTGCTCGCCACGCTGGACAGGCGGACGCGTGAACCGGGCCTGGTGGGCGCCGCCGCCGAACGCGGCTGGCCGCTCACCGGACACCCGGCCGCGGTGCTGGCCGCCGTCCGCGTCCCCGCGCCGTCCGGCGCCGTCGCCCGTCGCGTCGGCACGCCGTCGGTCGCCGAGGCCGCCGCGCTGCTGACCGGCGGCGTGCTGGAGGTCGGCAAGACCGTGCACGGCCGGGTGACCGTCGCGGTCGCCCGAGCTTCCGACCCGACCCACCCGGACCACCAGGAGGAACCGTGACCGCCCACGACGCGCCGCACCCGGTCGGGCTGCGGCTGACTGGGCGGCGCGTGGTCGTCGTCGGCGGCGGGGCCGCCGCGCACCGCGGTGCGGCCGGCCTGCTCGCCGCGGGTGCCCGCGTGGTGGTGGTCAGCCCCGCGGTCACCCCGGCGCTGGAGTCGGCGGCCGCGGCCGGGCGGCTCTCGTGGTCGGCACGCCCCTACGCCCGCGGCGACCTCGCCGGGGCCTGGTTCGCCCTTGCGGCCACCGGCGACCCCGACGTCGACACCGCGGTGCTCGCCGACGCCGAACGGGAGCGGGTGTTCTGCGCCGGCCCCGACGGCTCGCCGGCGGCGACCGCCGACCTGCCGGTCACCGGGCGCGCCGGCGACCTGGTGGTGGCCGTGCACGGCGACGACCAGCGGACGGCGGCGGGCCTCCGCGACGGCGTCCTGACCGGGCTGGCCGACGGCAGCCTCGCGGTGCACCGGCGCGGGACCGGGACCGGTGGCAGCGTGGTGCTGGTCGGTGGCGGCCCCGGCGACCCCGGCCTGATCACCGTCCGCGGCCGCCAGGCCCTGGCCACCGCCGACGTCGTCGTCGCCGAC
>NZ_SSXC01000130.1 GCF_021699055.1 Blastococcus sp. MG754426
CACCGCGGCGGTGAGCGTGGTCGGCCACGCCCGCGCCGGGCGCGTCCGCTGGCGCACCGGCCTGCTCTTCGGGGCTGCCGGCATGGCCGGCGCGCTGGCGGGCGGGTTCGTCGGCGGCCACCTCCCCGGGCAACTGCTGATGATCGCCTTCGCCCTGATGATGGTCGCCACGGCGGTGGCCATGCTGCGCGGCCGCCAGGACGTCGACCCGGCCAAGTCGCACTCCGAGCTCCCCGTGGGCCGGGTACTGCTCGACGGCGTCGTCGTCGGCCTGGTCACCGGCCTCGTCGGCGCGGGCGGCGGTTTCCTCGTCGTCCCGGCGCTGGCCCTGCTCGGCGGGCTGCCGATGGGCGTGGCCGTGGGCACGTCCCTGCTGGTCATCGCCATGAAGTCCTTCGCCGGGCTGAGCGGCTACCTGGCCACCGTGTCGATCGACTGGGCCCTCGTGGGTGCGGTCACCGTCGCCGCTGTCGTCGGGAGCCTGCTCGGGGCCCGGGTGGTCGACCGCATCCCGGCCGATGCGCTGCGCCGGGCGTTCGGGTGGTTCGTCCTGGCCATGGGCGCCTTCGTGCTCGTCCAGGAGGCACCGGACGGCGCGCGGCTCCCGGCACTGATCGCCGTGCTCGGCGTGGCCGCAGCGATGGGGACCTGCACGGCGTTCGTGCCGCGCTGCCCCCTCCGCCACGCCGGGATCGTCGGCCCCCGCCCCGCCCGGGCCTGACCCAGACGGCCGCGCGGTGCGTCCGGGAATGCCCACGCACCGCGCGGCGCTTCAAGAAGCAGTACCCGCCGGGGTATCACCCCGGCGGACGGGAGAGGATGAGGGACATGCAGCTCGAGAACACCCAGGTCGTCGGAGATGTCATCAAGCGGCTCCGGCGTGCTGAGGGCCAGCTCGCGGGCGTGATCCGCATGCTGGAGGCCGGCCGCGACTGCGAGGACGTCGTCACGCAGCTGGCGGCCGTGTCCCGGGCCCTGGACAAGGCCGGGTTCGCCATCATCGCCACCGGCCTCGAGCAGTGCATCACTGCCGGCGAGGACGGCAACGCCGCCCTCGACCGCGCCCGGCTCGAGAAGCTGTTCCTCTCGCTCGCCTGAGCAGCGGCTCCCCGCGGCCCGCACCGGTAGTTCGGTGCGGGCCGCGCGCCGTTTCCTGGTCCGTTTCACCCGCAGGGCCGACGGGCACGGGCTCCGAGGCACCCGCCCGTGACGAGATGGAGGCGAGATAGGCCAGGAGGAAACCGACCCGGTGCGGACGCACACTCCCCAGCGGCTGACCCGGCGCCTGGACGACGAGCGGCTGGCGCGGATCGCGGAGTTCGGGACGGCGCCGCGGGAGAGGTCGAGCAGGCACCTCTCCCAGCTGGACCGGGAGTGGGACGTCGAGCGCAAGCTCGAGGCGAATGCCGCCACGCTCATGCTCGTGGGCGTCGCCCTCGCGGCCACGCGGTCGAAGCGATGGCTCGCGCTCGCCGGCGTGGTGCCCGCGTTCCTGCTCCAGCATGCGATCCAGGGCTGGTGCCCACCGATCGCCGCCTTCCGCGCTCTCGGCTCCCGGTCGCGCAACGAGATCGACGCCGAGCGCACCGCCATCAAGGCCCTCCGCGGAGACTTCGCCGGGCTGGAGCTGGAGCCCGGGGCGGCTGAGCGCGCCCTCGCAGCGGCCGGCGCACGCTGACACACCTCGAGACCTAGGCGTCCTCGAGTCCAGCCTTTCCGGCCGACTCGTAGGAGTCGTTGACCAGGACCACGGAACGGCCGGGTCGGTCCAGCACCGAGGCCGCGATCGAGGCCCGGTAGCCGGAGCCGCAGTAGACCCACACCTCGCCCTGCGGCACCTCGTCGAGCCGGTCGGCGAGCTCGTGCAGCGGGATGTGCTGCGAGCCGCGCACGAAGCCGTCCGCCCGCTCGTCGTTGCGCCGGGCGTCGAGGACCTGCACCGGCCCCCGCTCCATCGCCTCGGCCAGGCCGGCGAAGTCACTCACCGGATACGACCGCAACGGCTGCCCGTCGGCGAGGGACTCGACGTCCCCGATCGCGGCACCGGCCAGCTCGTCGACGCCGATCCGCACCAGCTCGCGGCGAGCCTCGGCCACCTGCTCCTCGCTCTCGCCGATCAGCGTCAGCGGCTCCCCGTAGCGGTAGAGCCAGCCGAGGTAGGTCACGAAGTTGGTGCCGAGCTCGACGTTCATCGCGTCGGTCAGGTGGCCGGCCGCGAACGCCGTGCGCTCGCGCAGGTCGACCACCCACTCCCCCGCCTCGATACGCCGGCGCAGCCCCGCGGGGTCGACCTTCTCGGGCATGGAGAGGTCGACCGGCGCGGGGCCCCGCCGGTTGATGGGCGCCATGCGCGCGTAGTAGGCCGGGAAGGCGTCCAGCCCGGCGAGGAGGGTGTCGACGTACTCCTGTTCGGCCTGCGTGAGCGCGGGGTTGACCTTCGCCTGCTCCCCGATGGTCGACGACGTCCCGCTGGTCGGGGTGGCCGAGCAGAAGCTGCCGAAGCCGTGAGTGGGGAACACCTGCGCCTCGGCCGGTAGCTCGCGGGCCAGCCGCCGCACCGAGTGGTACTGGGCGTGGGTCAGCTCGTCGGTGACCTCGGGGCTGACTAGATCGGTGCGGCCCGTAGCGCCGTAGAGCATGGATCCACCGGTGAACACCGCCTGGACGTCGCCGTCGCCGTCGCCGTCCGCCAGCGCATAGCTGACGTGGTGGTGGGTGTGCCCGGGGGTGTGCAGGGCCGTCAGCCGCAGCCGCCCGGCTGCGATCACTTCGCCGTCGGACACCGCCACGTGGTCGAGCTCGGCGTCGCTCCCGCTGGGCAGGACGTAGGCGGCACCCGTCTCACGGGCGAGTTCGGGGCCCCCCGTCACGTAGTCGTTGTGGACGTGGGTCTCCAGGACGTGGGTGACCCGCACGCCGCGCCGCGCGACCAGGTCCAGCACCCGGTCGATGTCGCGCTGGGGATCGATCACCACGGCGACCTCGCCGTCGTCGATGAGGTAGCTCCGGTCGCCCAGGCTGGAGGTCTCGATCGTCTGCACATCGAACATGCCGTTGTCCCTTCTCTACCCCGTACGGTACAAACCGTCTGCGGCGGGCTCAGCTCCTGAGTGCCGCCAGCGCCGCATCCAGACGACGCCCGGCCTCGTCGGCCATGGGCTGCAGCTCGGGCCGGCCGGTCATCGACACCATGGTCTGCGGGTCGAGGACCTGCACCGTGGAGCCGTCACCGGCCTGGCTGACCACGACGTTGCACGGCAGCAGCACGCCGACGCCGCGGTCCGCCTCCAGTGCCTGCTGCGCGAGGTCGGGGGCACAGGCGCCCAGGATCAGGTAGGGCTCCATCTCCACTCCGCGCTTCTGCCGCAGCGTGGCCTGCACGTCGATCTCGGTGAGAATGCCGAAGCCCTGCTCGGCCAACGCCTCCTTTGTGCGTGTCACCGCCTCTGGGAACGGAACGTCGAGGTCGAGGGTCCGTCGGTACTCCATGCGGCCGTTCCTTCCGGAGCGCCGCCCGACGTTGAGAGGCGGCCCGCCTGCTCGGACCGCCGGTCGGTGCGGCGAGGTCTCGGCGTCCCTACCCGCACCGACCCTGCCGTACCGCCCGTTGGGGCCGGCGACGACGCTGGACGACGGCCAGCGGGCTGACCTGCGTCGTTGCCCTCGCGGTCGCCCGCTGCCTATTCTCGATCTGTGTACTGGGGATTTGCACCGAGCCGGCCCGCGTTCTGCGTGTGCCTCCTCGCGGTGACCCCGCTCGTGGTCGACGACCGGCCGCTGACACGCACCGAGCAGCCGTCCCCTTCTGACGGGCTTGCCCGCCACTGACGCGCGCCGGGAGCTCACACGGCGGGAGCGTTGCTGGCCACCGCGGCCGGTTCCCGCGCGAGTGCCCGCCCTGTGCGGCGGTACCAGGCGGCGAACAGCGCGACGAGCAGCAACAGGTCCGCGACGTGGCCGCCGTAGTACATCAACTGTGCAGCAACCTCGACCTCCGCGGCGTCGTGCCCGCCACCCACCGGTAGCACCGGAGCACGGGAGAACAGCAGCTTGGCCAGGAAGGCGTGCAAGCCGCCGGCGACGACGAGGACGACCAGACGTACCGCCATGCCCGGCCGGCGCGGCGCGGGATCGGGCCCGGCCACCGCCCAGGCGAACAGGTACCCGGCCAGCAGGAAGTGCAGGTGCAACAGGTGGTGCACAACGTCTGACCGGGCGCTCAAGGCGTACAGCGGCGTCAGGTAGAGCAGGTACAGCCCGCCGACGCTGAGCACCGCGGCGGTGGCCACGTGGGACAGCCCGTGCAGCACCCGCGACCGCAGCAGCACGGCTGCCGGGCGCCGGGCGGACACGGGCAGACCCGAGAGCAGCAGGGTCACCGGGGCGCCCATGACCAAGGCAATGGGCGCGAACATCCCCAGCAACAGGTGCTGCGCCATGTGCCCGTCGGCCGTGCCGGCGTCGACAGCCGGGGACAGCGCGGCTCCCACCAGGAC
The DNA here is from genome assembly GCF_021699055.1 of Blastococcus sp. MG754426. Lineage (GTDB taxonomy): Bacteria > Actinomycetota > Actinomycetes > Mycobacteriales > Geodermatophilaceae > Blastococcus. The sequence continues at coordinate 4,497 of NZ_SSXC01000130.1, forward strand.
GGCTCCCAGCAGGAAGCTCGCCGTCCGCCCGCCGCTCCAGCGGCGGCCACTCCCCCGCATGCGGGCGACGCCGGCCAGGTAGCCCGCGCCGAGCACGACGGCGACCAGCACCGGCAACAGCCACGCCGCCGCGGCGGAGCCCGTCCCGTGCGAACCGCCGTGCGCCAGCACGGCGGCTCCGGACATGGTGTTCACCGCCGGTCGGCCCCGGCCTGCCCTTCGCCCCGGGACCGCCACAGCAGACCCGCACCCACCGCCAACAGCACCAGCGCGGCGCCGTTCCAGGCCAGGTCGTAGGGCAGCAGGTCGACCCCGTAGCGGATCTGGTGCAGGCGCAGGAGCTTGTGGTCGACGATCCCGTCGAACAGATGGAAGATGCCCAGGCCGAGCACGAAGCCGCCCCACGCCGAACGGCGCGCCAGCGTCCCGCGGCGGCGCAGGTCGGCGAACCAGAAGAATCCGGCGACCAGCAGCACGAGGTAGGCCGTCTGCAGCAACCCATCCGACAGCAGGCTGATGTCAGGGGTGGACCGGTCGTAGAAGTGGTGCCAGCTCAGCATCTGGTGGAACACGATCTCGTCGATCGCGGCCATGATCGCGACGCCGAGCATGGTGCCCGTCAGCACCGATCGGTGGCGGTCCGCCGTGATGGGTCGGGCGGCGGTGTCCGTCATGCCGAGTCCTCCTGGCGTCAGTGGCTGGTCAGCCCGCGGCGGGACTGCAGGGAGGGCGGGATCCACCGCTCGGCGATCAGCCCGGTCGTGACCGAGTAGATGGCCTTGTGCAGGATGTCTACGACGTGCTCGTTGCGGGGCCAGACCATCGGCGGGGCCCCCACCCCGGTGGTGTTCTCCAGCGTCTGGTCGGTCGACAGCCGCACGATGGTGTGCGCCACGTGCGCCTGCGGGCCACGGAGCCCGACCGCAGCCCACACACCCCGCAGGGCCCCCAGCACGGCCCCGGTCCCGTAGTGCATCGCCCAGTTCCAGCCCGTCGGCCGGTCGGCGTCGGACGGATGGCGGCCGAGCAGAGTGAGCAGGGTCCGGGCGGGGATGTAGGAGTGCGGCCGGCGGGTGACGGCCTGTTCCAGCCTCTCAGCCGCCGTCATCACAGCCACCCCCAGCAGGCCGGCGGCCGCGCCGCGGCCTGCTGCCGGAAGCAGTGCTCGGGCACGACTTGCCTCGTCCGCAGACATCCCCTGTGATCCCTCCTGTGAGTTGCGGACGGTCATAGCCCCTCCGGCGCGGATCTACACGGTCATCAGGGACGTTGCGCGAACAGCAGCGTGTCCACGGCGGTGCCGGAGTCGGTGTCCCTGTCCATCCGCTCGAGGCGTTCCGTGCGCCAGCCCCGGACCGCCGTCCCGAGCAACTCCGGGTCGTAGAGCACGTCGGGGTCCTGTGGGCCCCCGGTCCCACGGATGAGGTTCTCCCGGTCGTGGCCGAGGACCAACAGGTGCCCGCCCGGGAGGACGGCGCCGGCGGACCGCGCAAGGACGTCGACCAGCTCGGGGCGTGGAAGGTGCAGGTACAGCACGAGAACCAGGTCGAACTCCGCCGAGCCCAGATCGGCGGTCAGCACGTCCTCGACCCGCCACGTCACACGCGCCCCGGGCGGCGCGTTCTCCTGCCCCCGACCGAGACCGACGGCCGAGAAGTCGATCGTCTCGACATCCCATCCCCCGCCGGCCAGCCACAGCGCCATCCGTCCCTCGCCCGCGGCGACGTCCAGAGCCCGCCCGGGGGGCAATCCGGCGGTCACCTCGGCGGCCGTGCGGTTCGGCTCGACGGACCACTGCCGCGCCTCGGCGTAGCGGCGGTCCCACTCAGCGGCTTCCATGTCGCTCCCCTCGATCACACCGGGCTGCCTCAGCGGGCCGCGCCGGCGTGCGGCAGAGCCGGCACGGCGCAGGCGACCTGCCCCCGCAGTCTGCGGGCCAGCGCCCACGCCAGCAGGAGCAGCGCGAGGACGGAGAGCACGGGCTGTACCGGCTCGAAGTACGTCATCGCGCCACTGGCGCCCAGGGCCAGCAGGACGAGCTTGTTGCAGACCGGGCACCCGACGGCGAAGAACGTCAGCAGTCCGCCGGCACCACCCCACCAGCGCGACCGGCGCTCCTCCACGGCCGGAGCCGGCTCCGGCGACCCCGGTTCGCGCACGTAGGTCGCCACGAGCAGCCCGGCGAGCGCGGCGCTCGCCAGCAGGGCCGGCCAGGACCACCATGTGGGCGGCACCTCCCGGCTGAAGACCGGCGTGTCGATGAGGTCGGTCGGGACGGCGACCACCAGCACGCCGACGGCGGTCATGGCGAGCGCGGTGAGCCAGCGCCGGCGGTCCCAGGCCCGGAGCGCCAGGTACATCGAGGTCATCGGGACTCCTGTCGGTCGAGCGCGCGGATCGTGTCGTCGTCAGGACCGGCATCGGTGGTCCTGGTGCGGATCCGGTGCAGGCGGCGCGCGATGACGCCGAGGAGGAGCGCTGCGGTGGCCGCCAGCAACCAGACGTCGAGATCGCGTGCCGACAGCTCGGCGATCCAGCTCTGCGCCATGAACTCGAGGTCCGTGGTGTCCCCGAGCCCGAGGACGCCGGTGATGCCGGCGGTGCCGTCGAAGCGGAGGAACAGCCAGCCGATCACGATGAACAGGGCACCGGAGATCAGCTGGCTCGTGTGCAGCTGCCGACCGCCGATGCACAGCGGGCGACCGCGCAGCCATCTGCGCCGACCGAGGTCGAACCGGTCCCACAGCAGCGCGAGCACGAACATCGGCGCCGCCATCCCGAGGGCGTAGACGGCCAGGAGGACTCCTCCTCCCACCACGCCCCCATCGGTCGCAGCTAGGGTCAGCACGGCGCCGAGGATGGGCCCGGAGCAGAACCCGGCGAGGCCGTAGACCGCACCCAGCGCGAAGGTGCTCGCCCAACCGCGGGCCCGGCCCGGGGTGGCGACCCGGGCACGAAGCCGGTCGGCTCCGGGCAGGCCGAAGCCACCGCCGAGGAGCTGCACGACCCCGAGAGCGATGATCGTCCACCCGGCGACGGCGATCAGCACCTCGCGGTGCCCGTAGAAGAGCGTCGAGACCAGCGCCGACCCCACCCCGAGGGGCACGAGGGTCAGGCAGAGGCCAAGCCAGAAGACGACGGTGCGGGCGAGCAGCTCCCGCGGATGCGCGAACGCGTAGGCGAAGAACGACGGCAGCAGGAGTGCGCTGCAGGGGCTGATGAGCGTCAGCGCGCCACCGAGGAACGCCGCCGCGAGCCCCAGCTCACCCATCGGCCCCGGCCTCGGCGGCCGCCTGCTCGATCGCCGCGACGAAGGTGTCCGTGGGCTGCGCACCCATGATCGGTCGGCCGTTGAGCAGGAAGGCGGGCGTGCCGGCGATGCCGAGCTGCTGCCCCTCACGGAAGTCAGCGGTGACCGCGTCGAGCGTCTCCTGCGACTGCATGGCCGCGGTGAACCGGTCGACGTCCAAGTCGAGGTCGCGAGCGAGCCCGAGCAGCACGTCGTCGGTCAGCTGACCGCTGTTCGGCGGAAAGCCCAGCGCGTAGACCGCGTCGTGGTACTCCCAGAAGGCGCCTTGCTCCCCCGCCGCCCGTGCGGCCCGCGCCGCCTGGACCGACTGCTCACCGAAGTAGGGGAAGTCCCGCCACTCCAGCCGGAGAGTGCCGTCCTCGACGAACCGGTCGAAGAGCACCGGCTCGGTCTCCTGGGCGAACTTCGCGCAGAAGGGGCACTGGAAGTCCTCCCACATGACGAGGACGACCGGCGCGTCGGCGTCCCCCTGTGCCAGCGGGTCGTCGGCGATCCGTCGGGCCTGGTCGTCCGCCGGCTGCGCCGACCCACCCTCGTGGTGGACGTCCGCCACCGGGCCGCCGGCGTCCCTCCCGTCAGCACGGCCGAGACCCCAGACGACGGCGACGACGCCGAGCACGACGACCACGGCCAGGGCGATGAACGGTCCACGCAGGGCCTGCGCCGTCGTGGATCGGCCCGTCTCCGGCGGCGTGGTTGGAGCAGCGTTGGGCACGAGAACTTCCCCCTGACGCGCCATCGTCGACGCGGGTTGTCCGGACAACTCGTCTACAGTTGACCGTACAAGAGCTGCTGCGGTCGTCGATCGCCACCCACGGCCCCGTGAACCGAACTGGAGGAGCCATGCCGGAGCTCCCGCGCATTCCCCCGGCGGCACGGCTGGATCGCCACACGAACACACCGCTGTGGCGCCAGCTCGCCGCCGATCTCCGCGACCGGCTGGACGGCGGCGAGTTCACCGAGGGCTTCCCCGGTGAGGTGGAGCTCGGCCTCCAGTACTCGGTCAGCCGGCACACGGTCCGCGAGGCGTTGCGCCAGCTGCGCGCCGACGGCGTGATCAGCACCGGGCGCGGTCGGCGCCCCCGGCTCGCCGCGCTCGACCCGGTCATCGCCCAGCCCACGGGGATCGCCTACTCGCTGTTCTCCTCCGTGGAGGCCTGCGGGCTGGTGCAGACGTCGGTGGTACGCGTGCTGACCCTGCGGGCGGACGGCGTCATCGCCCCCCGGCTGGGGCTGGAGGAGTCGACACCGCTGGTCCACCTCGAGCGGCTGCGCTTGGCCGACGACCGACCACTGGCACTCGACCGCGTCTGGCTCCCCGCCTCGATCGGTGAGCCCCTGCTGGACGTCGACTTCCGCCGCACCAGCCTGTACGAGGAGCTCGCCCGTACCGGCATCCCGGTCACCGGCGGGCAGGAGACGGTCCGGGCGGTCATCCCGAGCAGGGCCGAGCACGACGCTCTCGACCTGCAGCCGCCGTCGGCCGTGTTCTCCGTCGAGCGGACGGGCACGAGCTCCGGTGTCCCCGTCGAGTGGCGGCACACCCTGATCCGGGCCGACCGCTTCGCCCTGACCAGCACGCTG
>NZ_SSXC01000014.1 GCF_021699055.1 Blastococcus sp. MG754426
CGCCTCGTCGGCGCCCCCGAGGCGCTGGAGTTCGTGCGCCGGCTCGCCTTCGACCCGCCGTCGGCCGCCTTCGACGCCGCCTTCTCCAGCGGCAGCTGACCCCACCCACGAGACGAGGGAAGACCATGGGTCCACTCGACGACCAGGTGGTGCGCGCCGACTCGCTCACCGCCACCCCCGACGGCCTCGACATCGCCGTCCACTCGCACTGGTACCGCGCGCTGCCGCTGCCCTCCCTGGTGACGGCCGACCTGACCGTCGACGGCGAGCCGATCGACACCTCGACCCTGGCGGTGACCGTCAACGGCCACCGGTACGCCTTCGCCGAGCTGGCCGGGCAGGGGGACGAGTACTGGTTCACCACCGACCCGCTGGTCCTGCACGTGCCGGTCCCGACCGCGCCGGGCCGCGAGCACCGGGTGCAGCTCCTGCTCGGCCTGTCGATCCCCTACATCCTCACCGGCCCGGACCGGGTGCCGCTCGTGGCGCCCAGCCGGACCGACAAGACCCTGACCGCCGCGGGAGCCTGAGTTGACCGACACCGCACCCGGGCTGCCACGCCTGGGCACCACCCTGTTCAGCCTGACCCTCGAGCAGCGCAGGCCCGGCCGGGACCTCGCCTCCCTGGTGGCCGAGGTCGCCGCACGTGACCTCGGCCCCGGCCTGGAGATGGTCGCGTTCCAGAGCCTCCGCGGCTGGCCGCGCCTGGACGACGACGCCGTCCGCGAGGTCCGCGGCGTGGTCGAGGCCTCCGGCCTGACCCCGTCCTGCCTCGCGATCAACAACGACCTCGGGCTCTACCCGGGCCGGCTGCTCTCGGACGACGAGTCCTACGAGTACGTCGCGGTCCAGGTGCGCGGCGCCGCCGCGCTCGGCTTCCCGGTCACCCGGGTCGGCGTCGAGACGAGCCCGGCGATCCTCGAGCGGCTGCTGCCGCTGGCCGAGGAGCTGCAGGTGGGGATCGGCGTGGAGATCCATGCGCCGCTCACCATCGAGGCCCCACCCGTGGCGGCGCTGAAGGACCTGTTCGTCCGCCTGGACACGCCGTGGCTCGGTTTCGTCCCCGACATGAGCTCGAGCATGCGGGCGATCCCCGGGGCCGTCGACGACGCCCACCGTGCCGCGGGCATCTCCCCGGAGCTCACGGCGCTCACCAAGGAGCTGTGGTCCGAGCCGGGGCCCACCATGGCCAAGTTCCCCGAGCTGGAGCGGCGAGCAGCCGAGGCCGGCGCGACCCCTGCTCAGGTGGGGAACCTGAAGATGCTCTTCACGATGCACGGGCGGATGGCGCCCGAGCGGTGGGCCGACTTCTTCCCGCACGTCGTGCACGTGCACGGCAAGTTCTACGGCGTCGAGGAGGGCCCCGACGGTCTCACCGATCCGTCGATCGACTGGCCGGCGGTGGCCCGGGTGCTGGTCGAGCAGGGCTACACCGGCTTCATCTCCAGCGAGTACGAGGCGCACGCCTACAGCGACCGGCACGGCGCCTTCGACCAGGTCCGCGCCCAGCACGACATGCTCAAGGGGCTCCTCGAGCAGCAGCAGCCGGTGGGGGCGGCCCGATGAGCGGCTCCTACGACGTCGTGGTCGTCGGCTCGGGCCCGGTGGGAACGGCGGTCGCCCGCGAGCTCGCCGACACCGCCCCGGCCCTGCGGGTGCTCGTGCTCGAGGCCGGGCGGGCGCTCGGCGACCCGGCGGGCGGGCACGTCAAGAACATCGCCGACGTCCAGGAGCGGGACCGGCTGCTGGCAGCCCTGGCCACGGGACCCGGGCCGCTGCCCGGTGGCACACCGGCGCGTCCGGGCACGGTGCTCGTCGGCGCCGAGGCCATGCCCAACGCCGCCATGTCGACGAACGTCGGCGGGATGGGCGCCCACTGGACGGCCGCCTGCCCCCGGCCGGTGGACGACGAGGTGCCCGGCTGCATCGACCCGACCGTCCTCGGCGAGGCGCTGACCCGGGCCGAGGAGCTCCTCGCGGTCACCACGCACGCCTTCGACCGCGCCCCCCTCACCGGGGCGGTGCAGCGGGTGCTGGGGGAGCTCTTCGACCGGCCGCACCGCCGGCCGGTCGGTGCCATGCCGGTCGCCGTGACGGTGGGGGAGGACGGCGCCCTGCACTGGACCGGCCCGGCCACCATCGCCGGAGACCTGTGGCAGCGGCCCGAGGTGGAGCTGCGCACCGGCACGCTGGCCCGGCGGATCCTGCTCGACGGCGGGCGGGCGACCGGTGTCGAGGTCGTCGACCTGGCCACCGGCGAGCGGTCGTCGATCGAGGCCCGGGCGGTCGTCGTCGCCGCCGACGCGTTCCGGACGCCGCAGCTGCTGCACGCCTCGGGGGTGCGTCCGCAGGCGCTGGGCCGCTACCTGACCGAGCACCCGCAGATCATGGCCGCGTCGCTCCTCGACGAGCAGCACGTGCCCGACGGCGTCCTGGTCGACGTCGACCTGCCGCGGTCGTCGGCCACGGCGCCCGGTGGTGGGGCGATCGTCCCGGTGTCCGGTGTCTCCTGGGTCCCGTACGCCGCCGACCGGCCCTTCCACGGCCAGGTCATGCAGATGGACGCCTCGCCGGTGCCGCTCGACCCGGGCACCACCGTCCGTCCCGGCCAGGTCGTGGGCCTGGGCTGGTTCTGCAAGAAGGAGCTCTCCCCGGACAACCGGGTCTGGTTCGACGACGACGAGACCGACGGGCACGGCCTGCCCGCGATCCGGATCGACTACGCGCTCAGCGACGCCGACCGGTCCGCGATCGAGGCGGCGAAGGCCGAGGTCGCCCACGCGGCCCGGGCTCTCGGGCGACCGCTCGGGGACCCCTTCGTCATGCCCTCCGGCAGTTCGCTGCACTACCTCGGGACCACCCGCATGGGCGCCACCGACGACGGCACGAGCGTGTGCGACCCGACCGGCCGGGTGTGGGCCACCGAGAACCTCTACGTCGGCGGCAACAACGTCATCCCGACCGCGACGGCCTGCAACCCGACGCTGACCGCCGTCGCGCTCGGGGTGCTGACCGCTCGCACCGTGGCCGCCTCGCTGGCGGCCGCCACCACCCGAGAAGGAGTGCACGCATGAGCCCCCGTGTCCTGGTCGTCGGCAGCGGGCCGACCGGTGCCGCCTACGCCCGGCTGCTGCTCGAGCAGGTCCCGGACGTCTCGGTCCTGATGGTGGAGGCGGGGCCGTTCGTGACCACCCCGCCGGGCATGAACGTCAAGAACGTCCCCGACCCGGTCGAGCAGGCCGCCGCACGGCTGGCCTCGCAGGGTCGGTCGCACGAGAGCGGTGTCTCGGGCATACCCGGCGGCGTCGTCGTCGAGGGCACGATCACCGCCCGGCAGGGCACCCACCTGATCGGGCGGGCCGCCGAGGGCTCGGCCGGCATGCCGGCCGCCGCCGGGGCGACCTGCGTCGGGGGCCAGGGCGTGCACTGGACGTGCGCCACCCCGGCGCCGACCGGGCCGGAGCGGGTGCCGTTCATCGACGACGCGGAGTGGGAGCAGCACCTGGCCACCGCGGAGGGGCTGCTCCACGTCCACCGGCCCTCGTTCGACGGCGCGCCGCAGGCCGCGGCGATCCTCGAGCGGATCCGCGGCGAGTTCGCGTCCGACGGCATCACCGTCCGGCCGCTGCCCGTCGCCGCTGATCCGCGGGAGGACGGCTCCCTGCGCTGGAGCGGTACCGACGTCGTCCTCGGCCCGCTGGCCGAGGGCGCCCACGCCGACCGGTTCACCCTCCGGGCGCAGACGCTGTGCGTCCGGGTGCTGCGGGAGGGCGACCGCGCCGTCGGCGCGGTGCTGCGCGACCAGCGGACCGGGGCGGAGGAGGAGGTGCGGGCGGACGTCGTCGTGCTGGCGGCCGACGCGCTCCGGACTCCTCAGCTCATGTGGGCCTCCGGCATCAGGCCCGAGGCGCTCGGGCGGTACCTGACCGAGCACCCGCTGCTCTTCGGCGTCGTGGCCGTGCGGCCGGACCTCCTGCCCCCCGGGGACGGCGGGACCGGTCCCGCCGACCCGATCCGGGCGATCATCGCGATCCCGTTCGACGAGGAGCGGCACCCCTACTCCGCCCAGATGATGTACAGCCCGGTGTCGCCGGTCCCGCTCCCGGAGGGCAGCCGCTTCCGCGACAACCCGGCCGGCTACGTCGGCATGGGCTGGGGGATCCGCAAACGGCCCCGCCCGGAGGACCGGCTCACCTTCGAGGACGACCGGCCCGACGAGAACGGGCTGCCGGGCATCCGGATCGCCTACGAGCTCACCGACGTGGAGGAGGCGGACTTCGAGCGGGCCCGCAAGCACCAGGCTCGGGCGGCGGCCGCGCTGGGGGAGTTCGTCGACGGGATGCCGAAGGTCATGCCGGCCGGCAGCTCGCTGCACTACATGGGCACCGTCCGCATGGGGCCCGCCGACGACGGCACCAGCGTCTGCGACTCGTTCTCCCGCGTCTGGGGCGTGCCCGGCCTGGTCCTCGCCGGCAACGGGCTCATCCCGACGGCCAACTCGATGAACCCGACGCTGACCAGCGTCGCCCTCGCCGTGCGCGGGGCCCGCGCCCTGGCCGCCGAACTCTCGAAGGAGAAATGACAGTGCTCGACTTCCCGATCATCCAGGGCCGCGGCTTCCGCAACGTCACCGACGGCGGGCAGGTCACCGGCTTCTCGTTCCAGCTGCGCAACCCCAACTACCGCGGCGGGCCCGCCAGCATGCTCGACGGGATCGAGGTCGTCGTCGACGGCGAGCGCATCCCCGACCACGTGCCGCTGTGGACGATCTCGGGCCGCACCTTCACCCGGGACGAGCTGCGGGCCTCGACCGACGTCCGCTGGCAGCTCGACGAGCCGGCGACCATCACCGTGCCGAAGCCCGGCGGCCTGTCGGTGGGCGTGCACCGCATCGACGCCACGCTCTTCCTGCGCCGGTCGTACTTCCCGCCGCTGATCTCACGGTCGGAGTTCAGCATCACCGGCTCCGGCGTCATCGTGCCGCCGGTGCCGGCGGGCGGGTTGAAGTACTGCGTCTCCACCTACAGCTACACCGGCGACGTCTACACGTCGATGACGCTCGAGGACGTCTTCGCCGACATCGCCGACCTCGGGGCCACCGGCATCGAGATCCTCGGCGAGGGCAACCTGCCGAACTACCCGTCGCCCGATGCGGCCTGGGTCGACGGCTGGCACGCGCTGGTGCAGAGGTACGGCCTCACACCCACCAACTTCGGCTCGTGGGTCGACACCACCCGGTTCCACGGCCGCGACCTGACCGCCGAGGAGGGCGCCGAGCAGCTCCAGCTCGACCTCCGCCTGGCCAAGGAGCTGGGCTTCACCTCCGTGCGGCCGAAGTTCGGCGTCGTCTCCTGGGACCTCGACCCGCACCCGATCTGGGAGCAGGTCGTGGAGCGCTCGCTCGAGCTCGCCGCCGAGCTCGACGTCGTCATCTGCCCGGAGATCCACTCGCCGACGCCGATCAAGCACCCGGTCACCCAGGGCTACGTCGACTTCATCGAGAAGACCGGCACCGAGCACTTCAAGCTGCTGATCGACACCGGCATCTTCCAGACCGCCGCCGTCCGCGAGGCGGCGGAGGTCCTCGGCACCGACGACGACGAGGACGTCCCGCCGCCGTTGCGCCCGCTGCGGGTGCCCATGTCCGACCTGGCCGAGGTGCTGCCGCACACCCACTTCATCCAGGCCAAGTTCTTCGAGATCGACGACGACCTGCACGACCTGCACGTGCCGTGGGGCGACATCGTCCCGACTCTCGAGCAGGCCGGCTGGAACGGCTGGCTGTCCAGCGAGTACGAGGGCCGCCGCGACCCCTACCGCGGCCGCGACCAGGTCCGTCGCCAGCACGCCCTGCTGCGGTCGCTGCAGGCCGGCGCCCAGCGGGGCTGAGGCACAGGAGCAGCCCGGCACCCCGGGCACCGGACCGCCCGGCGCCCGGCCCCTGACCACGGAGAAAGGACACGACATGACCGTCGACACCCCATCGGTCGAGGCGCTCGCCCATCGGCTCGCCGCCCTCGAGGAGCAGCTCGCGGAGGCGCAGCGGACCGCCGAGCGCGCCGCGGACCGCGGCGCGGTGGACAACGTCTTCAACCGCTACATGCACTACCACAACGCCTACGAGGACCAGCGGATCATCGACGAGCTGTGGGCCAAGCCGGGGACACCCGACATGTGGGCCCGGTACAACAACGTCGGGCTGTACACCTCCTACGAGTCCGTCACGGCCTACCACCGCGGGCGACCGCGTCCCGTGGGCAAGCTGCTGTTCCACTACACGAGCACGCCGGTCATCGAGGTCGCCGCGGACGGCGAGACGGCCAAGGGCATCTGGATCATGGCCGGCCTGGAGTCGGGTCTGATGGACCCCGAGGTGGCCAAGGACGTCCCCCCGTGGGTCTTCTCCGGCGGCGAGGTGGACGGCAAGCCCGTCTGGGCGCACTGGGTCTGGTGCAAGTACGGCGTGGACTTCATCAAGCAGGACGGTGAGTGGCGGATCTGGCACTTCCGCTGCTACGAGGTCGCCCGCGCGCCGTTCAACCGCGACTGGATCTCCTTCGCCAAGGACAACCAGGAGAGCCACGACTCGCAGCTCGCCTGGTTCGGCGACGACGGGGTGCCGGTCTTCCTCCCGCCGGTCGACGAGCCGGTCACCACCGGCAACTACTACCCGTACGCGAACGACAAGGTGCAGGTGCTCGAGCCGGAGCCGCCGCAGCCCTACGAGAAGTTCCAGGACACCTTCCGCTGATGCCGGCACAACCTGATGCCGAGGTCCGGGCAGCCGCACCGTCGGGTCGCATCGTCGACCCGACCGTGCGGCGCCCCGGGCTGGTGCTCGCGATCGCCTGCGCGGCGCAGTTCATCTGCGTGCTCGACGTCTCCATCGTCAACGTCGCGCTGCCACCGATGCAGCAGAGCCTCGGTCTCTCGGCCACGGGACTCCAGTGGGTGGTGAGCAGCTACACGCTCACCTTCGCGGGCTTCCTCCTGCTCGGGGGCCGCGTCGGAGACCTCTGGGGCCGCAGGTCCGCCTTCATCGGCGGCCTGCTGATCTTCTCCGTCGCCAGCCTGGCGGCCGGGTTGGCGCAGGAGGGCTGGCAGGTCGTGGCAGCCCGGTTCGTGCAGGGCGTGGGCGGTGCGGTGCTGGTGCCGACGACGCTGAGCCTGGTGACCACGGGCTTCCTCGATCCGGCGGGGCGGGCGCGGGCGCTCAGCGTGCTGACCGCCGCCGCGGCCGCCGGCGGGGGGCTCGGCGGCGTCATCGGCGGGCTGCTCACCGGTCTGCTCAGCTGGCGCTGGGTCTTCATCGTCAACGTGCCGCTGGGTGCCGTGCTCGTGGTCGCGGCCGCGGTGTCGCTGTCCGGTCGGGCGCGCGGGCACGTGCGCGGGCAGCTCGACCTCCCGGGCTCGGTGACGGTCACCGCGGCGACGGCGGCGCTGGTCTCCGCCGTCATCCTCGGCGAGGACCGCGGCTGGGGCTCGGTCGAGAGCCTGGCGTGCCTCGCCCTCTCGTCGGCGGCCTTCGGCCTGTTCGTCGTCGCGGAGCGCCGGGCGGAGCAGCCCGTCGTCCCGTTGTCGGTCTTCCGGGTGCGCCCGGTGACCGTGGCCAACGGGATCTCCGCCCTGATCGGCGGTGTGCTGCCGGCCACCATGTTCTTCCTGGTGCTCTACCTGCAGCAGGTGCGGGGCATGGACCCGCTCGAGGCCGGGCTGGCGCTGACGCCGGGAGCGCTCGGCATCGCGCTCGGCGCCCGGGTGGCCTCGGGGCTGATCGGCCGGCTGGGGCCACGGGGCACCTTCTGGGTGGGGGCGCTGCTGTCGGCGGGAGCGCTGGCCTGGCTGTCGGGGATCGACGTGGAGGGCCGGTACGCCGTCGACGTGCTGGTGCCGCTCGTGCTGGCGATGGCCGGCTTCGGCATGTCGGGACTACCCCTGACCGTGACCGCGACGTCAGGGCTCGGACCGGACCGCGCGGGCCTGGCGTCGGGGCTGCTCGCATCGGCCCGGCAGGTGGGCAGCGCCGTCGGGCTGGCGGCTCTCGTCGCGCTGGCCACGGCGTGGGCGGGGGAGTCCGCGGAGCAGGGGGCCGCGGCCGCCACGCGCGGGTACGGGGTCGGGCTGCTCGCCGGCGCCGGCCTGATCGCGCTGGCCGGCCTGGTGGCGCTCGCCCTGCCCGGGCGGGGCGACGCCGACGCTCCCGGCCATCAGCGCGGTTGATACCGCACATCAGGCGAAAGCGTTGGTCCGTGTGACCTGCGCGACGGCAGAATGGCGATCGAGCAGCACGCCTTTCTCACCCCAGGGCTTTTCGCCCCAGGCGGTCGACTGAACCGCCGCTGGGGACCCTCTCCAGGGTCTTCCGGTGATCTCCGACCGTCGTGCGTCGGCGCGCCCCGGAGGGGCCGGCCGCCGGCCACGCAGAGAGAAGGGAAATCCCAGACGTGGCCTGGACCAAGTGGTCGTACATGGATCACTGGGTGACGGAGACGCCGCAGGGGCCGCAGCCCCCGTCGTTCAACCGCGCCTCCATGGATCGGTACGTCAAGCAGCTGTCGGCCCTGGGCTTCACCGGGTTCGACACCTTCTTCTTCTACCTCCCGGTCTACGCCGGCATGTACGGCGGCGTGCCCGGTTTCGAGCGGTACCTGCAGGACAGCGGCTTCGACAAGATCACCGGGATCTTCTCCGCCTACCCGTCGGCGACGAGGTACACCGCACCGCACGTGCGCGAGACGCACGACCGGATCGTCGCCGACTGCACGAACACCCTCCGCATGTGCGAAGGGCTGACCGGCGTCGAGAACTTCATCGTGATGCCGACGTCCACCTACCACCAGACCGAACCGGTCACCGACGACACGATCAAGGTGGTCGCCGACCTGTGGAACCGGGTCGGGAAGCTCACCCTCGAGCACGGCATGAAGACCACCTGCCACTTCGAGTTCTGGGGCGCGATCCGCACCCGAGAGCAGATCGACACGTTCTTGTCCTACACCGACCCGGAGCTCGTCCACTTCTTCTGCGACACCGCTCAGCACACCATCGCCGGCGTCGACCCGATCCAGCTGTTCCGCGACTACCGGGACCGCTGCACGGGCTTCCACTTCAAGGACACGAAGAACGTCGACGAGCACGAGGCCTACCGCACGCCGCCGGACCCGGAGCTGATGGCGCCCCAGGTCACCCGCTGGTTCTACGAGATGGGCGAGGGCGGGCTGGTCGACTTCCCGGCGCTGATGAAGGAGATCGTCCGTTCCGGTTACGACGGCTGGCTGACCGTGGAGCACGACAAGGCCGAGCTCGGCGGTGGCAGCTACGCCGAGGCCACCGCCGTCGCCAAGTGGTACATCGACAACGTCCTGGCCGAGGCAGAGGCCGAGGTCCGGGCGGAGCTGGAGGCCGCACGATGAAGGACTCCCTGCGCTGGTCGTACGCGCTCAACCAGTGGAACGTCCGGCTCGACGTCTTCGTCCGCCACGAGGACCAGCAGCGGGCGCTGAAGACCGTCTCCGCCTGCGGCTTCGACCACGTCGAGCTCGCGTCGGGCACGGGACGCTGGGACAACATCAGCCGCCCCGAGGTCATCCTGCTCAACCACGGCAGCCACTCCGGCTTCCTCGACTTCCTGCGCCGGGCCGAGGTGCACGGCGTCTCGAGCATGTTCTGGGACCCGCAGGCGCCCGCGGAGGAGGAGGAGGGCTACGCGTTCCGGACGACGGCGAACCCGGACGACCACGACGCGATCGTCGAGTGGTCGAAGCCGTTCGTGGACTTCCTCGCCGGCGTCGGCGCCGAGCAGCTCGTCGTCCGCCCGGTCGGCTCGGCCTGGATGACGCCGCCGCTGGGCGCCGACGGGATCAAGGTCATCGGTGACGTCTGGAACCGGATCGGCGAGCTGACCTCCGCCGCCGGTCTGGGGCTGGCCCTGCACTACGACTGCCTGGGTGCCGTGCACACCGCCGGCGAGCTGACCGCGCTGCTGGAGGCCACCGACCCGGCGACCGTCGGCCTCGCCCTGGACACCGCCGAGTTCACCGTCGGCGGGATCGACCCGGTCGCCTACTACCGCGAGCACGCCGACCGGGTCACCCACGTGCACCTCAAGGACACCCGCTACGCCGACACCGGCGAGGAGTACCGGATGCCGGGCGCCGAGTCGACGATGCTCAAGGGCGGCGCGGGCCGGCGGATCGAGCGGTGGTTCTACGAGCTGGGCACCGAGGGCGGCCTGGTCGACGTCCCGGGCTTCGTCGCGGCGCTGCGCGAGAACGAGTTCGGGGGCTGGGTCGTCGTCGAGAGCGACCACGGCGGGAACCCGGCCGAGCTGGCGATGCTCAACAGCTGGTACCTGCAGCACGAGCTGGGGGTGCCGAAGCGATGACCGCCTCCGAACGCGCCATCAAGTGGTCCTACATGGACCACTGGCGCAGCAACGGGCCGTCCGGGCCGGTCGACCAGTGGCACTCGCACAAGACCATGTCCGCCTTCCTCAAGCAGATCAAGGCGACCGGGTTCGACGCGATCGACACGTTCGACTTCCGGATCTGGCAGATGTACGGCGACTACGGCGGCCCGGCCAAGTACCAGCAGGTGGTGCAGGACCACGGGCTCGAGCGGATCGTGAACACGTTCCACGCCGCCGACTACGACCTGCGCAACTACGCGCCCCACCTGCCGGAGACGCACGAGTTCATCCTCGAGGACTTCCGGGTCACCATGGGCCGCTGGTCGGAGATCCAGCTGGACAACATCATCGTGATGCCGGCGACCCTCTACTACGACATGGAGCCGGTCACCGAGGACAAGCTCAAGTACACGGCGGAGTGCTGGAACAAGGTCGGTGAGATCACCGCGGGCTACGGGGTGCGGCTCACCTGCCACCACGAGTTCTTCTCCGGCATCCAGAGCGAGGCCGACATCGACACCTTCTACTCGTACACCGACCCGCGGTACGTCTCGCTGTTCGTCGACACCGCGCAGCACTGCATCGCGGGGGTGGACCCGGTGGCGCTCTACAACCGCCACGCCCACCGGGTCAGCGGCTTCCACTTCAAGGACACCCGCAACGTCGCCACCGGCGACGACCACCGGCACCGGCCGGACTCGGAGATCATGGCGCCGACCACCGGGAAGTGGTTCTACGAGATGGGCACGCCGCACGGCCTCGTCGACTTCGAGGCGATGATGACGGCGGTCCGGGACAACGGTTACCGCGGCTGGATCTCCGTCGAGCACGACAAGGCCAACAAGCAGGGTGGCGACTACTCGGAGAGCACCGCCGTCTCCCGCTGGTACGCGAAGAACGTCCTCGAGGAGATCTACCGGTGAGCGCCATCCGTTGGGCCTACGCGATCAACCAGTGGAAGCCGCAGTTCGACGACTTCGTCCGCCGCGAGGAGCACGAGCGCGCACTGAAGACCATCTCCATCGCCGGCTTCGAGGGCGTCGAGCTGACGTACGGCACCGGGCGCTGGGAGCCGCTGGGCAACCCGCAGCAGCTGGCCGCCAACTTCGGCTCGGTCGCCGGCTTCCGGGAGTTCCTGCGCAGCTGCGCGCTCGACGGTGTCTCCAGCTGGTACTGGGACCCGGCGGAGCGCTCGATGGAGCACCTGACCGGGCCGCTCTCCCCGCTCGCCGAGGCCGACGTCCCGGCGATCGTGGACCGTGCTCGGGAGCTCGCCACGGCGCTGGCCGAGCTCGGCGGCTCGGTGCTGCTCGTGCGTCCCGTGCCGGGCGCCGGGGACGTCGAGCCGCTGGACGACGACGCCATCGGCCGGGTCGCCGCCTGCTGGGACGCGGTCGGCCGCGCGACGGCGGAGCACGGGGTCCGCCTCGCGCTGCACGTGGACTTCCTGTCGGCGCTGCGCCGGGACCACGCGCCCCGCCTGATCGACCGCACCGATCCCGCGCTGGTCGGCCTGGCCCTGGACACCGGCGAGCTGACCGTCGGAGGGATCGACCCGCTCGCGGTGATCGCCACGCACGGCGACCGCATCGCACACGTCCAGTTCAAGGACGCCCTCGCCGTCGACGACGCCCAGGAGTACCTCCAGCCGCACGCGCACTGGACCGTCCGGGTGCGCGGCGGCGCCCGGGAGGTCCCGCGCTGGTTCGCCGAGCCGGGCGCCAACGGAGGGCTGGTCGACTTCCCGGCGATCACCCGTGCCCTGCTCGACGCCGGCTACGCGGGCTGGATCGTCGTGGAGAGCGACCAGAGCCCGCACCCCGCCGCCAGTGCCCTGCTGGCGGGCTACCTGGTCCAGCAGGAACTGGGTCCAATGGTCCACGAGCAGCGGAAGGCCGCGGTCTGATGGCCACCGGTGACACCGTCCTCACCGACGACAGCCTCGTCCACCGTCCGGAGGGCCTCGGCATCGCGTTGACCGTGCCCTGGTACCGCAGCCTCTGGCTGTCCAGCGTCAGCGACATCGCCGTCGCGGTCGAGGGCCGGGCGATCCCGACCGAGGACCTGCGGGTCGAGCTGGGGGAGCGCACCTTCCGCGTCGGCGAGCTGGCCGACCAGTGGGACGTCCTGTGGTTCGTCCAGGACCGGCTGCTCGTCGTCGTCCCCCTGGCCGGACCGCCGGCCGAGGGGCAGCAGGTGGACGTCGAGGTGACCGTCGACCTGCGGCTGCCCTACATGCAGATCGCGCCGCAGAAGTACGTGACCAACCACGCGAGCAACCGTCGGTCGCTCGCCGTCCGCGCAGGAGCCGCCCGATGACCGCCACCGCTCCGGCCCGCCCGGCGCAGCCCGCCGTCCCGGGCAGCGGCATCGCGCTCGGCCTGACCCTCTACTCGCTGACCAGCGAGTGGGCGGCCGGGCGCTACGACCTGCCCGGCCTGCTCGACGTCGTCGACGAGGCCGGCATCGGCCCCGGCATCGAGATCGTCGCCTCGCAGACGATCCGCAGCTACCCCGAGGTGACGCCGGAGTTCGTCCGCGCGTGGCGGGAGGCCTTCGACCGGCACGGCTTCGTGCCCAGCTCGTTCGGCTGCAACCTCGACATGGGCCGCCGCCGCGACCGGGACATGACCCCGGACGAGGAGTACGAGTTCACCGTCGCCCAGTTCCGCAGCGCGCACGCGCTGGGTTTCCCGCTGGTGCGCATCCAGAGCGCCAAGCCGGAGCTGATCCGCCGGCTGCTGCCGGTGGCCGAGGAGCTCGACCTCACGATGGCCTGGGAGCTGCACGCCCCGCTCGGGCCGAACTCGCCGAAGGTGCTCGAGATCCGGGAGACCTACGCGGAGCTCGGCTCCGAGCGGCTCGGCTTCGTCGCCGACTTCAGCGCCACCATGCGCGCGATGTCGCCGACCATCCTGCGCAAGCTCGGCAGGATGGGCCTCGGCCGCGAGGAGCTCGACCGGCTGCAGGAGATCTGGGCCACCGACGCCGACATCGACGCCCGCCACGGCGAGTTCGTCGAGTACCTGCACTCCCGCGGCATCGCCCCGGAGACCCTCGGCTCGTTCGCCCGGCTGGCGTTCAACATGCACGGCCACGTCGACCCGGCCGAGTGGGCCGACATCATGCCGCTGATCAGGCACGTGCACGCCAAGTTCTACGACATCGACGAGCGCGGCGACGAGCCGGCGATCGACTACCCGGCGATCGTCCGCGAGTTCGTCCGCGGCGGCTACACCGGCTTCTTCTCCAGCGAGTGGGAGGGGCACGCCTTCGCCGACCTCGACGAGGCCGACCCGGTCGACCTCGTCCGCAAGCAGCACGACCTCATCCGCCGGTCGATCTCGGCCGCCCTGACCGACAAGGACGCCTGACGTGTACCAGCTCTCCGCCAACATCGAACTGCTCTTCACGGAGGCCGGCCCGGACGCCGGCGACCGGGTCCGTGCCGCCGCGGATGCCGGCTTCGACGCGGTCGAGATGTGGTTCTCGACCGACAAGGACCTCGACTCCCTGGCCAAGGCGCTCGCCGACACCGGGGTCCAGCTCACCTCGCTGCTCGCCGGGCCGCGGATGGGCTTCACCTTCCCGGGCACCGACCTCGCCCCGGCCCACGAGGGGCTGGACCTCGCGGTCCAGCACGCCGCACAGCTCGGCTGCCCGCGCATCGTGCTGGCCTCGGGCGTCGGCTTCCCGGGCATGAACCGGCAGCGCAACCACCAGGTGGTCGTCGACCTGTACGGCGAGGCGATCGCGCGGCACAGCAGCACGGACGTCGACTTCGTCCTCGAGCCGGTGAACTCCCGCGTCGACCACCCCGGTGCCCTGACCGACCGCACCGAGGACGCCGTGGACATCGCCCGGGCCATCGGCAGCGACCGGTTCGGCATCCTCTACGACCTCTACCACTCGATCGCCCAGGGCGAGGACCCGGCGACCGAGCTGGCGAACGCCGCGGGTTTCGTCAAGTACGTGCAGCTGGCCGACGCCCCCGGGCGGCACGAGCCCGGCAGCGGGGACGTCGACTGGCCCGCGCAGCTGGCGGTGCTGCGCGCCTCCGGCTACGACGGCCCCATCGGGCTGGAGTACTTCCCGGCCGTCGAGACGACGAGGTCGGTCGAGTACATCCGGTCGGTCGCGGCGGACGCGTGACAGGACCGGCGGGGAAGCTCGACGTCCTGATCGCCACCGGGCGGGTCACGGTCGAGCACGACAACGAGTTCCGCAGCTTCCGGCACCACACGTCGATGCTGACGACGCTGCTGGAGTCGACCGGCCGGTTCCGGGTGCGCGTGCTCGAGGAGTTCCGGGGCGTCGGGGACGAGCTGCTCGACCGCTTCGACGTCGTGCTGGTCATGTACGAGGGGCGGGACGACTACCACTCGGTCGCGGAGGGCTTCGGCCCGACGACCGAGCAGGCGCTGCTGCGGTTCGTGCGGGACAAGGGCCGGGGCGTCGTCTGGTTCCACGGCTCGTCGGTGCAGGAGCCGGACTGGGGGTGGCCCGAGGAGTTCGACCGGATGCGCGGGGCCACGCTCAGCCGGCAGACCGGGCTGCGCCCGCGCCCGCAGGGCGAGGTCGTCGTCCGGACCGCGGAGCCGCGGCACGCCATCACCGAGGGGCTGGACGCGCGGTGGGCGGTCGTCAACGACGACGTCCTGACCGGTGCCCGCATGGACCCGACCGCGCGGGTGCTGCTCACGGTGTTCGACGACGCGGACAGCTACCGCCGGGCCGGCTGGCCCAGCGCGCACACCCCCGTCGTCATCCCGCCCGGCGGCCTCGAGGCGCTGCCCGGCATGAACACCGACCAGCCGCTGGCCTGGACCAACGAGTGGGGCGCAGGCCGGTCCTTCTGCGTCACCCTCGGGCACGACTGGGACACCTTCCGGAAGGTGCCCTTCATGACCCTGCTCGCCCGGGGCGTGGAGTGGGCGGCGGCCGGAGAGGTCACGCTCGGCCCGCCGGAGCGGACGGGTGCCGCCCGCTGGCGTGTCTGGCCGTACTACTCGGGCGATCCGTCCCGGTTCGACCGGTCCGTGTCCCGTGCCGCCGCGGCCGCCCGCCACTGAGGTCGCCGACCGGTGGTCCGCCGCGCCGGCACCGGGCGTCGAGCGCCTCGCACGCGCCGGTTCACGGACGGCGGCTGTGCTCCAGGCGCAGCCGCCGTCCGTGAACCGGTCGTGACGAGCTGACCGTCCTCCCCGCGGCGCACCACCGATGCCCGGGGGGCGTCCTGCGCCCCGGCAACCGACGCCGACCCCCCGGTCGGTCGATGACGTGCACCGGTCCCGTGCAGGTGATCTCCCGCGCGTGCCCGTCGGGATCAGCCGAGCCGCCGGTGGCGCCGCCCGCGGCGGTCACGCCGTCGCGCCGCCGTCGAGCTCTGCGAAGGTGTCGGCCACCCAGTCGGCGATGAAGGTGCTCACGTAGGGGAGGTGGTCGAGCCCGATGTGCTCGGTGGCGCCCTCCTCGGGCGTGAACACCCGCAGCTCGCGCTTGGGGGAGTTCACGGCCTGGTCGTAGGAGCGGTGCGCCATCTCCAGCGGGATCTGCCGGTCGTTGGCGCCGTGGGCGATCAGGAACGGCACGGTGATCTGCTCCACGACGCCCTCCAGGTTCACGTCGTCGGCGAAGTCCAGGAAGGCGTCGAGGTGGTGCTCGTCGCCGTCCTTGCCCCACACCCAGAGCACGTGCTCCCAGTAGTGGGGGACCGGGCGCTCGCCCTCCCGCTCCTTGCGGCGGCGTTGCACGGCGCCCCAGTCGTGGTTGGCGCCCCACGCCACGCACAGGGCGAACCGCTTCTCGAAGGCGGCCGCGCGCGGGGCGTAGTAACCGCCCAGCGACCAGCCGACGATCCCGATCCGGGAGGCGTCGACGTCGTCGCGCCGCTGGAGCCAGTCCACCGCAGCCCCGGCCCAGACCTCGGAGTCGATCCGCGCGGTCAGCCCCTGCAGCCGCAGTGACTCGCCGGTGCCCGGCTGGTCGAGCATCAGGCAGGAGATGCCGCGGGCGGCCAGCTCCTCCCAGTGGTTGGAGGCGTACATGTGCTCCTTGGTCGAGTCCAGCCCGTTGACCAGCAGGATCACCGGGGCCGGCCCGGAGTCGGTGGCCGGCGCGGCGCTGAGGTACGCCGGCAGCGTCGTCCCCTCGTAGGGGATCTCCACCCGGGACACCCGCGGGCTGTGGGTGGCGAACGCCTTCTCCGCGATCCCCAGCATCCGGCGGTACGTGGGCACGCGGTTGGGGTCGGAGTGGGCGAGCATGCGCTCGGCCTGCGCGAGGTAGTTGCTGGCGCGGAAGTAGAGCTGTCCGGCGGTGCGGGTGTGCCCGGCCTTCTCGGCGTCCTCGGCCTGGCCGACGAGCTGGTCGGTGAGCGCGGTCCAGGCGCGGAGGAACTCCGGCGTCCCGGCGTCCTCGCCGGCGTTCGCCGCCTCCTTGATCGGGCGGCAGGCCCGGTCGACCTCGTCGATGAGCCCGCCGGAGTTCAGCGTCGCGACGACACCGAGGTTCCAGGTGTAGGGGCCGGTGGGGAAGTACTCGAACACGGTGTCCTCTTCTGCTCAGGGGGTGCGCGTGCGGGCGCGCGGGCGGGGTCGCGCGGGCGCGACGGGCGGGAGGTCGAGGCCGGGGACGACGCGGTTGCGGATGGTGCCGATGCCCTCGACGGTCATCTCGACCACGTCCCCGACGCGGAGCGGCGGGGGAGCGGCGTCGCCCCGCACGCCCCACAGCTCGGCGAGGCAGCCGCCGTTGCCGCAGGTGCCCGACCCGAGGACGTCACCGGCCCGCACCTCCGTGCCGCGGGAGGCGTAGGCGATCAGCTCCTCGAACGGCCAGCCCATGTTGGACAGCAGGTCCTGGCCGATCTGCACCCCGTTGACCGACACCCGCAGGTCCAGGGCGAGGAATCCGTCGTCGTCCCGGTAGGGCTCCAGCTCGTCGGCGGTGACCAGCCACGGGCCGAGGGTGGTGGCGGAGTCCTTGCCCTTGGCGGGGCCGAGGCTGACCTTCATCTCCCGGGCCTGCAGGTCGCGGGCGGACCAGTCGTTGAGCACCGTGTAGCCGAACACGTGCTCGCGGGCCTGCTCGGGGGTGAGCGAGGCGCCGTCCTTCCCGACGACGACGGCCACCTCGAGCTCGAAGTCGAAGCGCGCGGACCCCGGCGGGACGGCGACGTCGTCGTGGGCCCCGATCAGCGCGTAGGGGTTGGTGAAGTAGAACGTCGGCGCCTGGTACCACTCGGGCACCACGCCCGCGGCGCCGTCGATGCTCTTCCGGACGCCCTCGACGTGCTCCTCGAAGGCGACGAAGTCGCGCACGGTCGGGGCCTGCAGCGGCGGCAGCAGGCGCACCGACTCCACTTGCACGGCGGGGCGGGACAGCGCGGCTGCCCCGGCCTCGAGCGCGGCGGGCAGCCCGGCGCGGACCAGATCGAGGACCGTGCGGTCGTCGGGGAGTGCGTGCAGGCCGGCGGCGCTGAGCACGCCGGCCTGCACGCGGCCCTCGGTCTCCCAGGTGGCGAAGCGCATCAGACCGGGGGAGCCACGAACAGACCCTTGTCGGGGTCGTTGAACGATCTCTGCGCGACGAACTCGTTCATCGCGTTCGCCGTGCCCCACTGGTCGCTGACCTCGGGGTTGGTGAAGTCGTAGACGTGGGGGTGCCAGGTGTCCTCGTCCAGCTCCTCGAGCTCGGTCGTGTACTCGACGGTGTTGCCGTGGGGGTCGAGGAAGTAGCTGAAGGTGTTGTTGCCCGCCAGGTGCCGGCCGGGGCCCCAGATCTTCTCCACCCCGGCGCGCAGCAGGCGGCCGGTGCCGCGCATGTACTCGTCGATGCCGCGCATCTCGAAGCTGGCGTGGTGCAGGGATGGGTGCGGGCCCCGGGCGATCGCCATGCTGTGGTGCCAGGCGTTGGTCCGCATGAACCACATCATGTTGCCCATGCGCGGGTGCATGAGCGTGTCCGAGAGGGCGAACGAGAGGTGCTTCTCGTAGAACGCGAGGGTGCCCTCGGGGTCGGCGGAGTTGATGACCACGTGGGAGAGCCGGACGGGGATCGACTCACCCTCCTCGATCTTCCGGTGCTGCCGCACCTCGACGTCCGAGCTCACCTCGATCGTGCGGCCCTCGTTGTCGAAGAAGCGGAACCCGTAGCCGCCACCGGGCGTCTGCAGATCGGTCGGCTCGTGCACCAGCCGGACGCCGTCGGCCACGAGCTGAGCGGCCAGGGTGTCGACGTCGGACCGGTCGGCGGCGCCGAAGGAGATCAGGTCGATCCGCTTGTCGGTCGCCTCCCGCAGCCGCACGATGTACTGCTCCGGCGAGCCCTCGGCGGCCAGGAAGGCCAGCCCGGAGTCCGTGTGCTCGGTCTTCAGCCCCCACGTGCCGGAGTAGAAGTCGAGCTGCTTCTTGAAGTCGGGCACCGCCAGGTCGACGTGCCGCAGGTGGGTGATCAGGCGCTGATTCATCTCGGTTCCTTGAGGGAGGTCGGTTCCGCAGGCCCCGTCCCGGGGCTCACCGCGAGCCCGCGAGCGGGGAGGAGGACGGGGTCCTGCTGCCTTCGTCAGGCGGGCTGGCTGGTGAGGGCGGCGACGGAGCGCATCAGGCCGGGGATGTCGCCCTGCACGTGCTCGAGCTGCCACTGGGCGAGCTGGTTGGAGGCGTCGACGACGGTCTTGGCGCGGTCGTAGCGGCGGGCCATGAAGGCGTCCCAGAGCTCCTGGTCCAGCACCTCGCGCCGGACCAGCAGCTCGGCGAGGACGACGGCGTCCTCCAGCGCCATCGCCCCGCCCTGCGCGATGGTGGGCGGGCAGGTGTGCGCGGCGTCGCCGACGAGCACGACCCGGCCGCGGTTCCACGGCTCGTCGAGGACGTGGGTCTCGAACCAGGTGTAGTTGACCCGGGACGGGTCGGTCAGCGTCTCGCGGATCTCGTCCCAGGGGCCGTGGTAGGCCTGCGACAGCTGCTTCATCGTGGCGAGCTGCTCGTCGGGGGAGAGGGCGCTGCGATCCTGGGCGTCCTCGACGATGTAGGCGTACAGCGAGTCCTCGCCGGTCGGGCAGTAGCCGGCGATGTACGAGGGGCCGCCGTAGTAGAGGTCGGTCCGGGTGACGCTGGCCGGCCGCGGCCCGAAGGCGCGCCAGATGCCCATGCCCACGGACCTGGTGTCCAGGTTGATGCCGAGCGCCCGCCTCGTCCACGACCGCACGCCGTCGGCGCCGATGACCAGGTCGTAGCGGCCGGTCGAGCCGTCGAAGAAGGTGACGTCGACGCCGTCGTGGTCCTGGGCCAGCTCGGTGAAGGTGGTGCCGAACCGGACCTTCACGCCGACCTGCGCGGCCCGGTCGGCGAGGATCCGGGCCAGCTCCGGGCGGGGCATGCCCATGACGGCCGGGAGATCCGGGCCGCCCGTCTTGGCGTCGGGGATCTCGGCGACCACCGTCCCGTCCGGGTCGGGGGCGCGGATGCCGGTGACGTCGAAGGCGTACCCGGCGTCCTGCACCCGGTCCCACACCCCGAGGGAGCGCAGCTCGCGCAGCGCGTTGCCCTGCAGGGTGATGCCGGAGCCGAGCGCGGTGACCTCGGGCTTGATCTCGACCAGGTCGACGGCGACGCCGGCAGCGGCGAGGTGGATGGCGGCGCCGGCACCGGCGAGACCGGCGCCGACGACGAGGACGTTGCTGACCGCGGGCATCTGGGGCTCCTACTTGACGGCGATCGGGTTGACCGGGGCGCCGACGGCGCCGGTCACGGGCAGGGGTGCGGCGGTGAGGAAGAAGTCCCAGACGCCGTCCGCGGCGCAGTCGGCCGCGAGCGCGTCGAGGTCCCACATCTCCCCGATGAACAGGCCGATGTTCGGGATGGCGACCTGGTGCAGCGGCTGGAAGGCGACGTCGAACTCGTTGGGCCGGACCTCGAAGCCCCAGGTGTCGGTGGCGATCCCGGCGATCTCCGTGCCGTGCAGCCAGTCGGCGGTGGTGAAGCTCAGCCCGGGCGCGGCGCCGCCGGCGTAGTCGCCCCAGCCACGGCCCTCGGCGATGTCGCGCCGCGCGCGGGTCAGCCGGCCGGTGCGCACGAGCAGCAGGTCACCGCGGCCGACGCGGGCGCTGTCGCCCTGCGCGGCGATGGTCGCCTCGAGGTGCTCCGTGGTGATCGCGAAGCCGTCGGGCAGCTCCCCGTCGGTGCCGATCGCGCGGCCGACGTCGAGCAGCACGCCCCGGCCGGCGAAGAGACCGGCGGTGGTCTCGATGCCGGTCACCGAGTCGCCCAGGCTGGTCACGACGTCACCGGCGCGACGGCCGTTCCAGGCCATGCCGTGGTCGAAGATGTGCCCGAGGCCGTCCCACTGGGTCGAGCACTGCAGGGGCATCGAGACGACGTCGTCGGCGCCGCCGATGCCGTGCGGGAACCCCTGCACCCCGCGCTCGGCGTCGGTGCCGGTGTCGAGCATGGTGTGCACCGGGTTGGTGCGGCGCCGCCAGCCCTTCTGCGGCCCGTCCATGTCGAAGCGCTGCGACAGGCTGAAGCTCACCCCGCGGCGGACCAGCCGCGCGCCCTCGACGCGCTTGGCCTCGTCCAGGAAGTTGAGCGTGCCCAGCACGTCGTCGGCGCCCCACCGGCCCCAGTTGGAGCAGCGCTTGGCGGCCGCGGCGATGGCGCCCTCGGGATCGGTCCGGTCGAGGGGTTCCGGGGACTCGTGCACGCTGTCGACAGTGGGCCAGCCCACACGGGTGAGGGAAGAGGAGATGTCTGATGACAGGCATCGACGGCGTCTATAGCCTGCGCGGATGCAGCTCGCGAGCCTGGACCTGAACCTGCTGGTCGCGCTCGACGCCCTCCTGCAGCAGCGCAGCGTCACGCGGGCGGCTCAGCAGATGGGGCTGAGCCAGCCGGCCCTGTCGGCTTCCCTGGCCCGGCTCCGCCGGCATTTCGGTGACGAGCTGCTCACGCGGGTGGGCAACGAGTACCGGCTCACCCCGCTGGCGGTGCAGCTCAAGGAACTGGCCCGGATGGCGCTCTCCGGTGTGGAGCGGGTGTTCAGCGCCCAGCCGGAGTTCGACCCGCGGTCGTCGACCCGCGAGTTCACCTTCCTCGTGAGCGACTACTGGGTCGCCGTCCTGGGGGACACCGTCGCCGCGCTGCTGAGCGAGGAGGCCCCGCACGCCCGGCTCCGCCTCGCCGCGAACACCCCGGCGGCGGTGGACCGCGCCGACCAGGTCATGCTGACCACCGACCTGCTGATCCTCCCGCACGGCTTCGTCACCGGCCTGTCGCACCGCGACCTGTACCGCGACGACTGGGTGTGCGTGGTCGCCGCCGACAACCCCGTCGTGGACCGGGGGCTCACCGTGGCGGACCTCGAGACCCTGCCGTGGGTGGTCACCTTCCACGGCCCCACGGCGGCCACCCCGGCCGAGCGGCAGCTGCGCATGCGCGGTGTCGAGCCCGTCGTCCAGGTGGTGACGGAGAACTTCCTGACCGTCCCCGGGCTGATCGCGGGCAGCGACCGGATCGCACTGCTGCAGCGCCACCTCGTCGAGCAGTTGCCGCTCAACAGCGGCATCCGGGCGCTCGCCCCGCCGCTCGACATCGGCCCCCTGGTCGAGGCGATGTGGTGGCACCCGGTCTACGACGACGATCCCGAGCACGTCTACCTGCGTGACCTCGTGACGCGGGCGGCCCGGCAGGCCATGGGGGAGCCGGAAGCGGTCGTATAGAGCCCGTGGATCCGTGGGGCTCGTCGGTGGTCCGGCCGATGGGCCGACGCAGGTCTGCGTCGGCGAGGGCGCGGACGTCCCGCGTGGGCACCGTCCACGCGGCCTCCGCCACGCGGTCCCGGTCCGTGCCGGCGTCGTGCGGTCGAGTGGACCGACCGGTCCGCTGCAGCGGCGGGGGAGCGGACCCCCCGCCCGGACCGCGGCACGTGCAGGATCGCAGCCGGACCCAGCGGGGTGGGCGACCGACGGAAGGAGCTCCCGTGCTGACCGAGGTCGCGGAGGACGTGCTCGTCCACCGGAGCGAGCTGCTGCAGAACAACGCCGTCGTCGTGCGGGGACCGGCCGGCGTGCTGCTCGTCGACCCCGGCCTGACGAACGACGAGATGGCGTGCCTGGCCGGCGACCTGGCCGAGCTGGGCCAGCGCGTCGTGACCGGCTTCGCCACCCACCCCGACTGGGACCACGTGCTGTGGCACCCCGCCCTCGGCGACGCGCCCCGGTACGGGACGGCGCGCTGCGCGGCGGTGCTGCGCGACCTGCTGGCGCAGCCGGACTGGCGGGCCCGGGTCGCCGAGGGCCTGCCGCCGGAGATCGCCGACGAGGTGCCGCTGGACCTCTACGGCCGCATCAGCGGCCTGCCCGCCGGCACCGCCCAGCTGCCCTGGGACGGCCCCCGGGTCCGGGTCCTCCAGCACCCGGCCCACTCCCCGGGGCACGCGGCGCTGCTGGTCGAGGACGCCCGCGTGCTCGTCGCGGGCGACATGCTCTCCGACGTCTTCGTCCCGATGCTCGACGAGTGGATCGGGGCCGACGACCCGGTCGAGGAGTACCTGGCCGGCCTCCGGGTGCTCGAGGGCGTGGCGGACGGAACCGACGTCGTCGTCCCCGGGCACGGCTCCGCCGGCGGCGGCGGTCAGGCGCGCGCACGGATCGAGCTGGACCGTGCGTACGTCACCGCCCTGCGGGACGGCCGCGAGCCGGACGACCCGCGGATCGGCCCCAAGGTGCCGCCGGGCTGGGAGTGGGTGGCGGACATCCACGCCGGGCAGGCGGCCGACGTCGCACGGTGGCGCGGGCGGGAGGGGACCCCGGCCTGACACCGCCCGGAACGCCGGCACCTGGGGCGGCGGAGGGCGTTCCCCGCGGCCCCCCGTGGTGCGACGCTGCGGGCATGGGCCACCGCCGTCCTGACCCGCGCCACTCGGCCGGTGACGAACGTCCGCGGCGGGAGGAGGCGGCACCCGCCGAACGCCGGGGGCAGCCCTCGGCCCACGCGTCCGGGGAGGCCGTCCGGGACGACCTGACGCAGCGGTTGTCGGACCTGGCGCGCGAGATGCAGCAGAAGAACGACGCGACGGCGGTCATGGAGCACATCGTCTCGGCCGGCGCCGGCACGGTCCCGGGCGCCGAGGAGGCCACCGTCAGCCTCGTGCAGGGACGCCGGCGGGTGGTGTCGGCCGCGGCCACCGGTGAGCGCGCGCGGCGCTTCGACGAGCTGCAGCAGGAGGTCGGCCAGGGGCCGTGCCTGGACGCGATGTACGAGCAGGTCACCGTGCGGGTCGACGACCTGGCCACCGACCCCCGCTGGCCGGAGCTCGCCCGCCGGGCACCGGCGGAGCTGGGGATGGCCAGCATGCTCTGCTTCCAGCTCTTCGTCCGCGAGAGCGACCTCGGGGCGCTCAACCTCATGGCCCGCCGGCCCGGGGCGTTCACCGACGAGTCCGAGCGGGTCGGGCTGCTGTTCGCCAGCCACGCCGCGATCGCCCTCGCCGACGCCCGGGACCTCAACCACGTCACCACCGCACTGGCCAACCGCGACGTCATCGGGCAGGCGAAGGGCATCCTGATGGAGCGCTACAAGGTCACGCCTGACATGGCCTTCGCGCTGCTGGCGAGGGTCAGCCAGGAGACCAACCGAAAGCTGGCCGAGGTGGCCGAGCAGCTCGCGGAGACCGGCACCCTCGGGAGCTCGCACCGCGGGCCGACCTCCTAGCGGGGGACGTCGCCACCCGTGCGGATCGGGGCGAGGCTCGGGCTGCCGATGTCCCACAGGGCCTCGTTGAGCGCCTGGGACAGGGCGTTGTGCTCGTGGTCCGGCCAGCGTGCGATCCCGTCGAGGTAGGCGGTCAGGTCCGCGCGCGAGCGGTTGCCGCCGCACTCCAGGTAGGCCCACCAGAGGGAGTCCGGCGCCAGGCCGCCGAGGCACCGGGCGACGACGGTCAGGGGGCAGGCGCAGTCGGTCGTGGTCGTGGTCATCGTGTTCCTCGCGCGTCCGGCGGCGGGTTGCTGCACCCGGGTGTCCGGTGGCGCGCCGGTCGAGGAGGAGCCCCGTGGCTCAGGGCGGTGGGGGTGGGCGTCGTCGCGGCGACGGCCGACGACGGGTCAGCGACGGCCGCGGCCACTGGCCGGGGGCGTGCCGTGGTGCTCGCCGGTGAGCACGAGCTGGTCGGCGATGTCGCGGACCTTCCGGTTGCCGCTCATCGAGGCCTGCGCCAGGAGCTGGAAGGCCTGGTCGGCGGTCAGCTTGTGCCGTTCCATCAGCACGCCCTTGGCCTGGTCGATGACCGCGCGGGTCTCCAGCGCGAGCTGCAGGTTGTCGGCCATGTCCCGGGCGCTCTGGTAGGCGTGCAGGTTGCCGGCCGCGACCGCGGCGTACGGCCCGATCCGCGTGGCGGCCGACCGGCTGTCCGCGTCGAACGCGCGGGCCCTGCCGGCGTAGATGTTCAACGCCCCGGAGACCTGTGCCTCGCCGTCGACGAGCAGCGGGACGGAGAGGGAGCTGAGGTTGCCGTGGCCGGCGGCACGGCGCGTGTAGTCCGGCCAGCGGGTGTCGGTGCGCGTGTCGGGGATCTCGGTGAGCTGGCCGGTCCGGGCAGCGTGCAGGCACGGGCCGTGGCCCCGCTGGTACTGGGTCTCGTCGAGGTCGACGGCGAGCTGACCGGTGGAGACGACGGTGGTGGGGCGGTCCCTCACCAGCAGCAGCACCGAGACGTGCGGCTCGGCCGGCATGACGGCCCGGGTGAGGTCGGCCACCGTCTGCAGCAACATGTCCATCGACAGCTCGCGCAGCGACAGCCGGCCGAGGTGCTCGAGCGCCTCGGTGGTGCTGGTGGGCTGGGGGGTGTGCGCGCCGTCCACGGCAGGGCCTCCGGTCGTTGCACCGGGGGCGGGTGACCTCGGCAGCAGGACCTTGTCGCAGGCCCCGCGGGTACGCCGTCGCTGGACGCAGCCTCGACGCAGTGCGCATCGCCGCTGGGGGCGACGGTACGCGCTCGACCCGGGACCTCCCGGGCAGCGGCCGCCGATCATGGTCGGCCAACCGTCGCCACGCCGACCGTTATCCCCAACACCGGGCCGAACAGGACTCACGCCCGAGAACGGCAGCGACGCGGAAGAGGACCCCGCATCCTCAGGCGTCGAAGTCGACCGTGACCTCGTCGGTGACCGGCAGCGACTGGCAGGTGAGCACGTAGCCGGCCTCGACCTCGGCGGGCTCCAGGGCGTAGTTGCGCCGCATCTCCACCGCACCGGCCGTGACCCGCGCCCGGCAGGTACCGCAGACACCGCCCTTGCAGGCGAAGGGCAGGTCCGCGCGCACCTTCTGCGCGGAGTCCAGCACCGGCTCGCCGCGGGGGAGGGTCAGCGTGGTGGACCGGCCGTCGAGGACGACGGTCACCTGCGCGCCGGGCCCCTCGACGGTCTCCTCGTCGCCGCGGACGGGCTCGGGCGGGACGTCGTCGACGTAGAACAGCTCCTGGTGCACCCGCTCCGGCGGCACCCCCAGCTCGGCCAGCAGCGCCCGGGCGTCGGTCACCATCCCGTGCGGGCCGCACAGCCACCAGTGGTCGACGTGCGGGGCGTCGACCAGGTTGCCGACCAGCGCACGCAGCCGATCGCCGTCGAGCCGGCCGCTGGTCAGCTCGGCGTCGCGCGGTTCGCGGGAGAGCACGTGCACCAGCTGCAGCCGGGGGCCGTGGCGATCCTTCAGATCGGCGAGCTCGTCGGCGAACATGACGGTGTTCGTGCGCCGGTTGCCGTAGAAGACGGTCACCGTCGACTCGCCGTCCCGCAGCACGGTGGCGGCCAGCGAGAGCGCCGGGGTGATCCCGGAGCCCGCCACGACGAAGACGTGGTCGCCGGGCACCGACAGGTCGGCGGTGAAGGTGCCCGAGGGCGGCAGCACCTCGATCCGGTCGCCGGGGCGCACGTCGCGCACCAGCCAGGAGGAGAAGAAGCCGCCCGGGACCTCGCGGACACCGACCCGCGGGGCGGCGCCCACCGGCGCGCAGATGGAGTACGAGCGGCGCTCGTCCCGCTCGCCGTCCACGCGGCGCAGCGTGAGCGCCTGCCCGGGCCGGAAGGCGTAGTCGGCCGCCAGCTCCGGGGGGACGTCGAAGGTGACCGCCACGGCATCGTCGGTGAGCCGCTCGACACCCGCCACGGTGAGCGGGTGGAACCGCGGCCGGCGGCGGGT
This sequence comes from Blastococcus sp. MG754426, assembly GCF_021699055.1. GTDB lineage: Bacteria > Actinomycetota > Actinomycetes > Mycobacteriales > Geodermatophilaceae > Blastococcus. The sequence goes on from NZ_SSXC01000014.1 coordinate 26,602, forward strand.
CGGTGCGTCCACTAGATCTCCTTGACGTGCTCGAAGGGCTCCCGGCAGCTGCGGCAGCGGCGCAGCGCCTTGCAGGCGGTCGACCCGAACTCCGACAGCTCCTCGGTGTCGGGCGAGCCGCAGAGCGGGCAGTCCGCGGTGCGCCGGGGCGGACCGAGCTGGAGGGGCACGGGGCCGTCGGTGCGCACCGGGGCGCTGCCCGGGGGTGCGATGCCGGCGGCGGCGAGCTTGCGGCGGCCCTCGGCGCTGATCCAGTCGCTGGTCCAGGCGGGGGAGAGGACGGTGCGGACGTCGACGTCGCCGAAGCCGGCCTCGTGCAGCGCCCGCAGCAGGTCGGCGCGCATGACCCCCATCGCGGGGCAGCCGGAGTAGGTGGGCGTGATCTCGACGACGACGGCGCCGTCCGCCTCGGTGCGGACGTCCCGCAGGACGCCGAGGTCGGCGAGGGTGAGCGTGGGCAGCTCGGGGTCGGTGACCTGTCCGGCGACGCTGCGCGGGTCGGGGGGCACGGCGCTCACCAGGTCGCCGCCGGGTGCTGCCGGGCGAGCCCCTGCAGGGTGCCGAGCAGCTCGGCGAGCTCCGGGCCGTGCTGCCCCCGGCGCCCCCGCGGGGGCGTGCCCACGGGCCAGGCCGGCACCGGCAGCGCGGCCCGCCCGAGCACCTGGCCGAGCACGTCGCGCACCTCGTCGCGCACGCCGGCGGGGTCGACGGCCACGCCGGCCGCGGCGAGCCGCGTCTCGACGTCGGTGGGCGTGAACAGCTCGGCGAGCAACGGCCACACCGCGTCGACCGCGGACCGGGTGCGCCGGTGCGACTCCTCTGTGCCGTCGCCCAGGCGCACCACCCAGCGGGCGGCGTGGTCGCGGTGGTAGGCCAGCTCGTGCACGCCCTTGGCGGCGATGGCGGCGAGCACCGGGTCGCGGGAGGACCGCAGCCGGCTGAACACCGCGAGCCGCACGGTGGCGGCGGCCAGCAGCCGGACGACCGCCTGCGCGAAATCGGTGTCGGGCGCGGCGACGAGCGCGGTGCTGTGGAACTCGTCGGGGTCGCGGAAGTAGGCGAGCGCGTCCTCGTCCGGGATGGTGGCGCCGGCCCGCTCGCGGGAGCGGCCGAGCACACCGACCGATCCGGCGCGGGCCAGCAGCAGCCGGGCCTGGCCGAGCAGGTCCAGGGCGATGTTGCCGATCGCCACCTCCTCCTCGAGCTCGGGGGCGCGGGTGACCCACTCCGTCAGCCGCTGGGCGAGCACGAGGGCGTCGTCGCCGAGCATGAGGCAGTACGTGCCGAGGTCGGCGGGGTCGATGCCGCCGGGCACGGTGGTGTCGACGCCGGCCAGCGGGTCGTCGAACCCGGTGCCGAACGCCCAGCGCCCCGCCTCCCCGTGCGCGTTCGCCAACGCGTCGTACACCGTCTCCTCGTGGACCACGACGAAATGCTCCTTGCTGCGGTGACGTGCTGGAACGGGGTCCTCCTTCAGATGTGCGGGACGCCGTCCGGGATCTCGTAGAACGTCGGGTGGCGGTAGACCTTGTCGCCGCTCGGGGCGAACAGCGGGTCCTTCTCGTCGGGGCTCGACGCGGTGATGTCGGCGGCCCGGACCACCCAGATGCTCACGCCCTCGTTGCGCCGGGTGTAGAGGTCGCGGGCGGCGTCGACGGCCATCTCGGCGTCGGGCGCATGCAGCGAGCCGACGTGCACGTGGTTGAGCCCCCGCTTGCCGCGGACGAACACCTCGTACAGCGGCCAGTCGCGGCGCACCGCCCGGGGGCGCGGCTCCACCGGCACCTCCGGCCCCGTCGGGACCGCGCCGTGGCCCCCTGCCGCGGTCACCTCGCTCACGCCGGCACCGCCTCGTGCTTGCGGGCGTGGGCGGTGGCGGCCTCGACCACCCACGCGTTGTCGTCGCGCGCGGCCCGCCGCCGGGCGATGCGGACGTCGTTCATCGGCCCCTGGCCGCCGAGGACCCGCTTGAACTCCTCCCAGTCGATCGCGCCGAACCGCCAGTGGCCGCTCTCCTCGTCCCAGGCGAGGTCCGGGTCGGGGAGCGTGACGCCGAGGAACTGCGCCTGGGGCACGGTCATGTCGACGAAGCGCTGCCGCAGCTCGTCGTTGGTGTGCCGCTTGATGCCCCACGCCATCGACTGCGCGGTGTTGGGGCTCTCGTCGTCGGGCGGGCCGAACATCATCAGCGAGGGCCACCACCAGCGGTCGACGGATTCCTGGACCATCGCCCGCTGCTCGTCGGTGCCCCGCATCATCGTCATCAGCAGCTCGTAGCCCTGCCGCTGGTGGAAGGACTCCTCCTTGCAGACCCGGATCATCGCCCGGGCGTAGGGCCCGTAGGAGGAGCGGCACAGCGGCACCTGGTTGCAGATCGCCGCGCCGTCGACCAGCCAGCCGATCACGCCGACGTCGGCGTAGGACGGCGTCGGGTAGTTGAAGATCGAGCTGTACTTCTGGCGGCCCTCGATCAGCTTGTCGGTGAGGTCGGCGCGGTCGGCCCCCAGGGTCTCGGCCGCCGAGTACAGGTAGAGACCGTGCCCGGCCTCGTCCTGCACCTTGGCCAGGAGCACCGCCTTGCGCCGCAGGCTGGGCGCGGCGAGCAGCCAGTCGCCCTCGGGTTGCATGCCGATGATCTCCGAGTGGGCGTGCTGCGCGACCTGCCGCACCAGGGTCTTCCGGTAGCCCTCGGGCATCCAGTCCCGCGGCTCGATGCGGCGGTCGGCGGCGATCGTGGCGGCGAACTGCTGCTGGAGGGCGGCCTCGTCGGGCGACCCGGCCGGTTGCCGGTCCAGGGTGGGGGCGGGCATGGGTGCTCCTCGGGCTCTTTACCGACCGAACGGTCAGGAATAGTGTGACCCAGGTCGCACCCGGGCACAAGCGCCCGGCGGGACGGCGCGGGCGAGGGGCGAGGACGGCAGGCTATGACGACGACCGGACGGCGGCGCCCCGGCGCGGCCCCGCAGCTCGAGCAGCTCGACCCGGCGGAGCGGATGTCCACCGAGGAGCTGCGCGCCCTGCAGCTGGACCGGCTGCGGTGGTCGCTGCGGCACGCCTACGAGCACGTGCCGCACCACCGGCGGGCCTTCGACGCGGCCGGCGCGCACCCCGACGACTGCCGGGAGCTCGCCGATCTGGCGCGCTTCCCGATGACCGGCAAGGCCGACCTGCGCGACAACTACCCCTTCGGCATGTTCGCCGTCCCCCGGGAGCAGGTGCGCCGGGTGCACGCGTCGTCGGGCACCACCGGCAAGCCGACCGTCGTCGGGTACACCGAGGGCGACCTGGCCACCTGGGCCGCCCTGATGGCCCGCTCGATCCGCGCCGCCGGCGGCCGCCCCGGCGACGTGCTGCACAACGCCTACGGCTACGGGCTGTTCACCGGCGGGCTGGGTGCCCACTACGGCGCCGAGGCGCTGGGCTGCACCGTCGTCCCCGTGTCCGGCGGGATGACGCCGCGCCAGGTGCAGCTGATCACCGACTTCCGGCCGCGGGTGGTGATGGTGACGCCCACCTACATGCTCACGATCATCGACGAGTTCGAGGCCCAGGGCGTCGACCCGCGCTCGACCGGTCTGGAGATCGGCATCCTCGGCGCCGAGCCGTGGACCGAGCAGATGCGCCTGGAGATCGAGGAGCGGCTCGGCATCCAGGCCGTCGACATCTACGGCCTGTCGGAGGTGATGGGGCCCGGCGTCGCCCAGGAGTGCGTGGAGACCAAGGACGGCCTCCACCTGTGGGAGGACCACTTCTACCCGGAGATCATCGACCCGCTCACCGGTGAGGTGCTGCCCGAGGGGGAGAGGGGCGAGCTGGTGCTCACCTCGCTGACCAAGGAGGCGATGCCCGTCGTCCGGTACCGCACGCGCGACCTCACCCGGCTGCTGCCCGGTACCGCCCGGCCCGGCATGCGCCGGATCGAGAGGATCACCGGGCGCAGCGACGACATGATCGTCCTGCGCGGGGTCAACCTCTTCCCGACGCAGGTCGAGGAGGTCGTGCTGCGCACCCCCGGGCTCTCCCCGCACTTCACCCTCGAGCTCACCACGCGTGGCCGGCTGGACCACCTGACCTGCCGGGTCGAGGCGCGTCCCGGCACCCCGACCGGCCGCCGCGAGCCCGCGGCGGCCGAGGTGGCGCAAGCGGTCAAGGACACCGTCGGCACGAGCATCGACGTGGTGGTGGTCGACCCCGAGACGCTGCCCCGCTCCGTCGGCAAGCTCAAGCGGCTGCACGACCTGCGCGACCGCCCGTGACCGCGACCGGGACGGCGACGGGGCGGCGGGGGCGCCCCGGTCACTCGCTGGACTCGCTCCTGCGCACCGCCGTCGCGCTGTTCAACGAGCGGGGCTACGACGCCACGAGCATGGACGAGCTCGCCGCACGGCTGGGGGTGACCAAGTCGGCCATCTACCACCACGTGCCGAGCAAGGTGGAGCTGCTGCGGCTGGCGCTGGACCGGGCGCTCGACGCGCTCTTCGCCGTCACCCAGGAACCGGGCGCGACCACGGGTCCGGCCATCGACCGCCTCGAGCACGTCGTCCGCGGCTCGGTGCGCGTGCTCGCCGCCGAGCTGCCGTTCGTCACCCTGCTGCTGCGCGTGCGCGGCAACTCCGCGGTCGAGCAGGCCGCCCTGGAGCGGCGCCGCCGGTTCGACCGCATCGTCACCGATCTGGTGCGGGCCGCCGAGGGGGAGGGAGACGTCCGCCCGGACGTCGACCCCGCCGTCACCAGCCGGCTGCTGTTCGGCACCGTCAACTCGCTCACCGAGTGGTACCGGCCCGACGGCGGCCTCTCCGCCGACGACCTCGCCGACGCCGTCGTCACCACGGCGTTCGCCGGGCTGCGCACCCGGCCGCCGGCCGGGCCCTGACGCCCCGGCCGACGGCAGCGCCTCCTGGCACGCGGGCCGACCCGCGCCGCCGGCGGGGCCGGCCGGCGTCTCCAGCGTGGTGCGCCCGACTCACCCGGAGGTGAGCCGGACGCACTCGGGGCACGGATCAGCCGACCCGCGGCCGCGGGGGCCGTCCCACGACCCCTGCACCACGCCGACCGACGCGCCGCAGATGCCGGCCCAGGGCGCCGGGAGGTCGGCGGTGCTGCGGAGGACGGCGTGCGCCCGGCCGGTGGCCTGGTCGCGGCCGGCCGCGTGGTCGCTGGTCATGCCCCCAGCATGCGTCCTGCGGGGGCCGCGGGCCGCCGGGGGTCTTGTCCACCGCCCGCCCGCCGGGCAGGCTGTGACCCAGGACACATCGGGACCTGGAGGCGACGTGGCAGCTCGCACCGCTCATCCGACCGGCCTCGGCGGCTGAGGCACCCATGGGCAAGGACTTCCCGCCGGCCCCCGCGCCGCGCCCGGCCGCGCAGGTGCGCAACGTCGCCCTGGTCGGGCGCGCCGGTGCCGGCAAGACGACCCTCGCCGAGGCCCTGCTGGTGGCCACCGGGGCCATCCCCCGCGCCGGGAACGTCGAGGAGGGCACCACCTGCCTCGACACCGAGGAGGTGGAGATCCGCCAGCAGCGTTCGGTTGCGCTCGGCGTGGCCACCGTCGAGCACGACGGCCACCGCATCACCCTCCTGGACACCCCCGGCTCCCCGGACTTCGTCGGCGAGCTGCGGGCCGGGTTGCGGGCCGCCGACTCGGCGCTCTTCGTCGTCTCGGCCGTCAGCGGCGTGGACGCGGGCACCGTGCAGCTGTGGGAGGAGTGCGCCGCGGTGGGGATGCCGCGCGCCGTCGTGCTCACCCAGATCGACCGGCCGCGCGCCGACGTCGACGAGGCGGTGCGCCTCTGCCAGCTGATGCTGGGGGAGGGCGTGTACCCCATGCACCTGGTCGAGCGCGGTCCCGACGGCGCGGCCCGCGGGCTGGTCTCCCTGCTCGAGCCGCACCTCGATGCCGCCCGGGTGGGCGACCACGACGCCGACCGCCTCCGCGCCGAGCTGATCGAGGGCATCATCGGCGAGAGCGAGGACGAGACGCTGATGGACCGCTACCTCGCCGGGGACGAGCTGTCCGTCCCCGACCTGGTCGCCGACCTGGAGACCGCGGTCGCCCGCGGGCACTTCCACCCCGTCGTCTGCGCCGCCTCGCTCACCGGGGTCGGCACCGCCGAGCTGCTGCAGCTCATCGTCTCCGCGCTGCCCTCGCCGACGGAGCACGGCTGCCCACCGGTCACCCGGCCCGACGGGGCACCGGCGCCGGCGCTGGACTGCGACCCCGACGGCCCGCTGGTCGCCGAGGTCGTCCGCACCACCACCGACCCCTACGTCGGCCGCATCTCCCTGGTGCGGGTCTTCTCCGGCACCCTGCGGCCGGACGTGGCGGTGCACGTCTCCGGCCACGGCATGGCCGAGCGCGGCCACCCCGACCACGACGCCGACGAGCGGATCGGCGTCCTGACCGCGCCGCTGGGTGCGGCCCTGCGGCCGGTGGCGGCGTGCCCGGCCGGCGACATCTGCGCGGTCGCCCGCCTGGCGACGGCGGAGACCGGCGACACGCTGAGCTCCCCGGAGGAGCCGCGCCTGGTCCCGCCCTGGGAGCTGCCGGTACCCCAGCTGCCGGTGGCGGTGGAGGCGGCCTCCCGCGGCGACGAGGACCGGATGGCCACCGCGCTGGCCCGCCTCGTCGCCGAGGACCCCACCGTCCGGCTGGAGCGGCGGGCCGACACCGGGCAGCTGCTGCTGTGGTGCGTCGGCGACGCGCACGCCGAGGTGCTGCTGGAGCGGCTCCGCAGCCGGCACGGCGTCGCCGTGACCACGGTGCCGGTGCGGGTGCCGCTGGTCGAGACCCTGCGCGGCCCGGCCCGGGTCACGGGCCGGCACGTCAAGCAGTCCGGCGGGCACGGGCAGTACGCCGTCGTCGTCGTCGAGGGGGAGCCGGGGGAGCCGGGCTCGGGCATCGTGTTCGAGCAGCGCATCGTCGGCGGCACGGTGCCTGGGCAGTTCCACGCCAGCGTGGAGAAGGGCATCCGCGCCCAGGCGGCCCGCGGGGTGAACGGGGACCGCCCGCTGGTCGACCTCCGGGTCACCCTCGTCGACGGCAAGGCGCACTCGGTGGACTCCTCCGACGCCGCGTTCCAGGCCGCCGGCGCCCTGGCCCTGCGCGAGCTCGCCGCCGCGGCCGGCACCCAGGTGCTCGAACCGTGGTGCGAGATCGAGGTGCAGGTGCCCGCCGAGCACGTCGGCGCGGTGATGAGCGACCTGTCCTCCCGGCGGGCTCGGGTGACCGGCAGCGAGGCAGACCCGGGCCGTGACCGCGCCACGGTGCGCGCCGAGGTGCCCGAGGCCGAGCTGCTCGGCTACCCCGGCGTGCTGCGCTCGGTGACCCACGGGACGGGCAGCTTCGACCGCCGGCCGCTCGGCTACGAGCCGGCGCCCGCCGCGGTGGCCGTCCCGGCCTGAGCGACGCCGTCCGGCGCTACGACGGCCCCGTCCGGAGGCTCGCCGCGAGCCTGCGAGTGGTGGGGGGCAGAAGGTCCTTCTACTAGCCTCGGGCACGATCGTGCTGGGACTGGAGGGAACGTGTCGTCGTCGAACGGGCCGTCGGCTGCGGCCTCCGTCCCCTCACCCCGGACGACGGGGGCGCCGCTGCCCGACCGCGCGGCTCTCCCGGACCGGGTCTGGACGCTGCCCAACGCCCTCTCGGTGCTGCGGCTGCTCGGCGTCCCGCTGTTCCTCTGGCTGCTCCTCGGGCCGGAGGAGGACGGGTGGGCCCTCGTCGTCCTCATGGTGTCGGGCTTCACCGACTGGCTGGACGGCAAGCTGGCCCGCTGGCTGGACCAGGGCAGCCGCCTCGGTGCGCTGCTCGACCCCGCGGCGGACCGGCTCTACATCGTCTCCGCCCTGATCGCCCTGGCGCTGCGCGAGGTCGTGCCGCTCTGGCTGGTGGCCCTGCTGGTGGGCCGGGAGCTCCTGCTCGGCGTGCTGCTGCTGGTCCTGCGGGCGCACGGCTACCCGCCGCTGCAGGTGCACTACCTCGGCAAGGCGGCGACGCTCCTGCTCCTCTACGCCTTCCCCGTGCTGCTGATCGCCGACGGGGACGGTGCGCTGGCCACCGTGGCCGAGCCGTTCGCCTGGGCCCTCACCATCTGGGGCACGGCCCTCTACCTGCTGGCCGCCGCGTTCTACGCCGTCCAGGTGGTGGGCCTGGTCGCCGCGGACCGCGCCGCGGCGCGCCAGGGCCCGCGGTGACCGGTGCGCGCCCGCCCGGCGGCGTCCGCTCGCTGGGCGCCTCGCTGCTCGACGACGTGCTCGCCGAGACCCTCGACCCCGCGTACGCGCAGGCCGCGGCCCGGCGTGCCGGGGAGGACCAGCCCCGCCGGGGCCGCGGCCGGGTGCTGGTCGCGCTCACCATGGCCGCCGCGGGCCTGCTGGCCGCGGTGACCTACGACCAGGCGGCCGCCCGGGCGGAGGGGCGCCAGGAGATCCGCGAGGCCCTGGTCAACGACATCCAGGACGAGTCGGCGGTCACCGACGACCTGGCCGCCCGCCTGGAGGAGGCGCGCGCGGAGGTCAGCCGCACCAGCGACGAGCTGCTCGCGGCCACCGCGGTCGGGCAGCGGGCGCTCGACGCCCTCGCCCGCGCCGAGCAGGGCACCGCCGCCGTCCCCGTCACCGGGCCGGGGCTGCTGGTCACGCTGGCCAACGCCGAACCCGACGCCGACGACGACCCGATCGGCGCGGGTGCGGCCGGCACGGAGGCCGTCCAGGTGGCCGACGGCGACCTGCAGCTGGTGGTCAACGCGCTCTGGGGCGCCGGCGCCGAGGCGATCAGCGTCAACGGCCAGCGGCTGGGCCCGACCAGCGCCATCCGGTTCGCCGGCGAGGCGGTGCTGGTGAACTTCCGGCCGGTCACCAGCCCCTACCGGATCCGCGCCATCGGTGACCCCGACGCGCTGTCCCAGAACTTCCTGCTCGACCCCCAGGTGCGCGACCTCGCGGAGTTCGCCGCCGCCACGGGGCTGCAGTTCCTGTTCAGCGAGGAGGACGAGCTGTCCCTGCCGGCCGCCAACCCGCCGGAGCTCCGCTCCGCCGAGGTCGTCAGTTCCCGCCGGGCTCCCGGCGCCGAGCCCAGCCCCGGAGGCTGACGTCGTGATCCCGATCCTCGGCCTGGTGGCCGGCGTGCTGCTCGGCCTGGTCTTCGACCCCACCGTCCCGCTGTGGCTGCAGCCCTACCTGCCGATCGCCGTCGTCGCCGCCCTCGACGCCGTCTTCGGCGGGTTCCGCGCCCGCCTCGACGGCATCTTCGACGCCAAGGTGTTCGTGATCTCCTTCGTGTCGAACGTGGTGGTGGCGGCGCTCATCGTCTTCCTGGGCGACCAGCTCGGCGTCGGCGCTCAGCTGTCGACGGCGGTCGTCGTCGTCCTGGGCATCCGCATCTTCGGCAACGCCGCCGCCATCCGCCGGCACGTCTTCCGCGCATGAGCGGTCCGGAGCGGCCCGGCCCGCCGGTCGGCGACGCGGGTCCGGCCGGCGGGGGTGCGCCCGAGGAGGTCCCCCGGGCGCGGCGCCGGCGGCGCGACCCGCTCGCGGCGACGCTCATCGGCGTCCTCACGCTGCTCCTGGGGTTCGCGCTGGCGGTGCAGGTCCGCAACGCCGACGAGGCCCAGGTGCTGGCCGGCGCGCGCGAGGAGGACCTCGTGCGCATCCTCGACGAGCTCGACGGCCGCGAGGAGCGGCTGCGCTCCCAGCTGGCCGAGCAGCGGGCGGCGCTGCGTGAGCTCAACGGCTCCGGCAGCCGGACCGGCGCCGCGCTCGAGGAGGCCCGGGAGCGCGCCGCGACGCTCGGCATCCTCAACGGGACCCTCGCCGCGCAGGGGCCGGGGCTGACCCTCACCATCAGCGACCCGGCGGGCGCCGTGCAGGTGTCCGACCTGCTCGACGTGGTGCAGGAGCTGCGCGGGGCCGGCGCGGAGACCATGCAGGTCGACGACGTCCGGATCGGGCACTCCACCGCCGTCACCGGCTCCGCGGGCGCGCTCCTCGTCGACGGCACGCCGCTGCGCTCGCCCTACGAGTTCGTCGTCCTCGGCGACCCCCAGGGCATGGAGACGGCCATGAACATCCCGGGCGGGGTGGTGCAGCGCATCGAGCGGCGCGGTGGGTCGGTGGAGATCACCGGGTCCCCGGAGCTCGTGGTGGACGCGTTGCGGCCGCTGGACCGGCCTCAATACGCTGCGCCCGAGACCGACTGAGGCCTCGGTGCCCCACCCTCGTTCCGCTCGGGGTGGGTCCCTGCACCGGGGCCGTCCCACACCTCACCAGGAGACGCCAGCACATGAGCACGCCCGACGACCGGCGCTACACCGAGCAGCACGAGTGGGCGCTGGTGCAGGGGACCGACGGCACCTCGACCGTCGTCCGGGTCGGCATCACCGACCACGCCCAGGACGCGCTCGGGGACATCGTCTTCGTGCAGCTCCCCGAGGTGGGGGCCGAGGTGGCCCCGGGCACGCCGATGGGCGAGGTGGAGTCCACCAAGAGCGTCTCCGACGTCTACGCGCCCGTCGCCGGCGTCGTGGCGGCGGTGAACGACCGCCTGGGGGATGCGCCCGAGACCATCAACGCCGATCCCTACGGCGAGGGCTGGCTGGTCGACATCGCGGTGCCGGGGGAGGGCGGCGACCCCATCGGCCAGCTGCTCGACGCCGACGCCTACCAGGCGGTGGTCGAGGGGTCGTGACCGGCCCGCCGGGAGGCTGGCCCCGGCCATCGCTCACTATGATCGTCGCGGGGCGAACAACAGCGGGGGACCTGCGGCGAAGCCGCCCCCCGGCCCCGCACGTCCGGTTGACCCTCGGGCCGACCGGCTGGTTCCATGACCCACGGTCCGCCGCCCACCCGCGGCGGCCGACCCACGGCGGGCCGCCCGGCCCACCGTCCGCCGGCCGCCCGCGGCCAATCGGTCCGCGGCGGGCCCCTCGTACCGGAGGAGACGCAACGTGCACTGCACTCGATGTGGCCACGAGAACCCCGAGGGCAGTCGCTTCTGCGCGCAGTGCGGTGCGGCGCTCTCCCCGGAGCGCGTGGGCGAGGCCACCAGCGTGATCCCCAAGGTCGGCGGCGAGGACACCGGCGACCAGCCCGAGGCGGTGGAGGCGGCCGACGCGCACGCGGGCGCCGTGGAGTCGCTGCCGGCCGGATCGGCGCTGCTGGTGGTCAAGCGCGGCCCCAACGCCGGGAGCCGGTTCCTGCTCGACCAGGACGTCACCACGGCCGGCCGGCACCCCGACAGCGACATCTTCCTCGACGACGTCACGGTGAGCCGCCGGCACGTCGAGTTCCACCGCGAGGGCGGCGGCTTCTCGGTGCACGACGTCGGCAGTCTCAACGGCACCTACGTCAACCGGGAGCCGGTCGACGTCGCCACCCTCGCCGGGGGCGACGAGGTGCAGATCGGGAAGTTCCGCCTGGTGTACCTGACCGGCCCGCGCACGGGCGAGCCCGCCGCTCGCTAGTGCACCGGCCGGTGACCGCCCGCACGTGGGATCCGCGGAGCGGGGCCCCGGGACGGGGTCCCGGGGAGAGAGGGGCGTGACCGCCGTGCCCGGGCGCGAACCAGCGCTCGGGGACGCCGGCGACCAGCACGCGCCGCGCCTGACCATCGGTGAGGTGCTCGCGGTGCTGCGCGACGACTTCCCCGACGTGACGATCAGCAAGATCCGCTACCTCGAGTCCGAGGACCTGGTGCACCCGCAGCGCACGCCGTCGGGCTACCGGAAGTTCTCCCGGGCCGACGTCAGCCGGCTGCGGTACGTGCTCACCGCCCAGCGGGACCACTACCTGCCGCTGCGGGTGATCAAGGACCACCTGGACGCCCTCGACCGCGGGGAGCCGCTGCCCGGCACGGGCAGCGGCCCGGCGCCGCTGCCGCCCGCCTCCACCGAGGAGGGGGCGACGGCGCCGCTGACCGCCGAGCAGTTCGCGCGGGCCGCGGGGCTCGAGCCCGGGCAGCTCGCCGACTGCGTGCAGTTCGGGCTGCTGAGCACCGACGCCGAGGGCCGGCACCCGGCGGCGGACCTGCCCATCGCGCGGGCGGCCGCCGGGCTGGCCCGGCACGGCATCGAGCCGCGGCACCTGCGGGTGTACCGCAGCGCCGTGGAGCGGGAGGCGGGGCTGGTCGAGCAGCTCGTCGCCCCGGTGCTGCGGGCCCGCTCCGAGGAGGCGCGCACCCGCGCCACGGAGAAGCTGCAGGAACTGGCGGCGCTCTCCGCGCAGCTGCACACCGCGCTGCTCGAGACGCGCCTGCGGGACCTCCTCCGTCCCTGAGCGGGCGTACCGTTGACGCGTCCGAGCCCCGCCCGGCGGGGCCGACGAGTGACCGGCCGCCTGACCACACCGTCCCGCCCGAACCCCGGGCCGCAGCCGAGGGAGCCGCACCGTGCAGGAGCTCAGAGTCGTCGGCGTCCGCGTCGAACTGCCCGGCAACCAGCCGATCCTGCTGCTCAAGGAGACGCAGGGGGAGCGGTACCTGCCGATCTGGATCGGCGCCGTCGAGGCGGCCGCCATCGCGTTCGAGCAGCAGGGCGTGCGCCCCGCCCGCCCGATGACCCACGACCTCCTCCGGGAGGTGGTGCGCACGCTGGGTGCCGAGCTCGAGGCGGTCAACATCACCGAGATGCGCGACGGCATCTACATCGCCGAGCTCGTGTTCGGTGACGACCGGGTGGTCAGCGCCCGGCCCTCGGACGCCGTGGCGCTGGCCGTGCGCACCGGTGCCCCGATCTTCGGCGCCGACGACCTGCTCGACGAGGTGGGCATCGAGATCCCCGACGAGCAGGAGGACGAGGTCGAGAAGTTCCGCGAGTTCCTCGACCAGATCTCGCCGGAGGACTTCGGGGCCGGGTCCGGCTCCGGGGGCGGTCCCGCCTAGGCCCCATCGGGTACCTATCGGCAGGCGCGCCGCATCCGTCACCCGAAATGGGGCTGGTGTGGCGACACGCCGTTCCTCGCAGTTGACCGGCCTCCGGGCCCGGCTTACCGTCGGCGAACGACAACGGTGTGACACCTGGAACCACGAGGTGCCGAGCCGTCGACCTGCCCCGACCGAGGCGGGACTGAGGAGGACGCTGGACGTGAGCGACCAGGGCAACGGCTCGCAGGGTCAGCTGTTCAGCGACGCCGCCGTCGGGGCGCCGCAGTACGACGAGGTCGACACCGACCTGGTCGGCTACCGGGGCCCGACCGCCTGCGCCGCTGCCGGCATCACCTACCGCCAGCTCGACTACTGGGCCCGCACCGGCCTGGTCTCGCCGTCCGTGCGCAGCGCCACCGGGTCGGGCACCCAGCGGCTCTACTCCTTCCGCGACATCCTCGTGCTCAAGGTCGTCAAGCGGCTGCTCGACACCGGGGTCTCGCTGCAGAACATCCGCAAGGCCGTGGACCACCTCCGCCAGCGCGGCGTCAAGGAGCTGGCCAACGTCACGCTCTTCTCCGACGGCGCCACCGTCTACGAGTGCACCTCGGCCGAGGAGGTCGTCGACCTGCTCGCCGGTGGCCAGGGCGTCTTCGGCATCGCCGTCTCCGGTGCGCTGCGGGAGCTCTCCGGTGAGCTGGCGGAGCTGCCCGCGGAGCGGATCGACGGCGGCCAGGTCGTCCCGTCCGACGACGAGCTGTCGATGCGCCGCCGGCGCCGCGCCGCCACCGCCTAGGTCGACCTCCGGGCCCCCGCTCACCGGGGGCTCTCGCTGGTAGCGTTCGAGCAGTGGCCGACCGTGCTGAGACCGCGGCCGGACCGGTGGGGGAGACCCTCCCGCCGCTGTCCGGATCGCTTCCTTCCCTGACGTCCCTGGACCCCGCCGGCGCCTTCGCCGGCCGGCACATCGGGCCCCGGCCGGACGACACCGCAGCGATGCTCGCCGCCGTCGGCCACCCGTCGCTGGAGTCGTTGGTCGACGCCTGCGTCCCCGAGGGGGTGCGGGACCGCGCGCCGCTGGACCTGCCGCCCGCGGAGAGCGAGGCCGCCGTCCTGGCGCTGCTGCGGGAGCGCGCTGCGGCCAACGAGGTCTTCACCTCGATGATCGGCCTGGGGTACTCCGGCACGGTCACCCCGCCGGTCATCCAGCGGACCGTCCTGGAGAACCCCGCCTGGTACACCGCCTACACCCCCTACCAGCCCGAGATCAGCCAGGGCCGGCTCGAGGCGCTGATCAACTTCCAGACGACGGTCGCCGACCTCACCGGGCTGCCCGTGGCGGGCGCCTCGATGCTGGACGAGGCCACCGCGGCCGCCGAGGCGATGACGCTGGTCCGGCGCGCCGGGCGGGCGAAGGCGGACGCGGTGTTCGTCGTCGACGCCGACACCCTGCCGCAGACCCTCGGGGTGCTGCAGACCCGCGCCGAGCCCCTGGGCATCCGGCTGCACGTCGCCGATCTGGCGGCGGGCTGGCCGGCCGACATCCCCGAGGCCGGCGCCTTCGGCGTGCTGCTGTCCTACCCGGGCGCCAGCGGTGCGGTGCGCGACCACCGCGCGCTCGCCGCGGCCGCGCACGAGGCCGGCGCGGCCGTGGTCGTCGCCGCCGACCTGCTGGCGCTCACCCTGCTGGAGGCACCGGGGGAGTGGGGCGCCGACGTCGCCTGCGGCACCACCCAGCGCTTCGGCGTCCCCATGGGGTACGGCGGCCCGCACGCCGGCTACCTCTCCGTGCGCGAGGGGCTGGCCCGCCAGCTCCCCGGCCGGCTGGTCGGGGTGTCGGTGGACGCCGACGGAGACGTCGCCTACCGGCTGGCCCTGCAGACCCGCGAGCAGCACATCCGCCGCGAGAAGGCGACCAGCAACATCTGCACCGCCCAGGTGCTGCTCGCCGTCATCGCCGGCGCCTACGCCGTCTACCACGGCCCGGAGGGGCTGACCGCCATCGCGGCCCGGGTGCACCGCGCCGCGACGGTGCTGGCCGGCTGGCTGCGCGCCGGCGGGCTGGAGATCGTGCACGAGCACTTCTTCGACACCCTCGAGGTGTCGGTGCCCGGGCGGGCCGGCGACGTCGTCGCCGCCGCGGCCCGGCAGCGGATCAACCTGCGCCTGGTCGACGCCGACACCGTCGCCGTCGCCTGCGACGAGACGACGACCCCGGAGATCCTGCGGGCGGTGGCGGAGTCCTTCGGGGTGACCGCCGACCACGCCGCGCTCGACGACGACGGCGCGGACGCGCTGCCGGCCGGCCTGCGCCGCCGGACGCCGTTCCTCACCCACCCGGTGTTCTCCGCGCACCGCTCCGAGACGGCGATGCTGCGCTACCTGCGCTCGCTCAGCGACAAGGACCTGGCGCTGGACCGCACCATGATCCCGCTGGGCTCGTGCACCATGAAGCTCAACGCGGCCACCGAGATGGCGGCGATCACCTGGCCGGAGTTCGCGCACCTGCACCCCTTCGCCCCGGCGGAGCAGGCCCGCGGCTACCGGCAGCTGATCGACGAGCTGTGCGCCGGGCTCGCCGAGGTGACCGGCTACGCCGGGGTCAGCGTGCAGCCCAACGCCGGCTCGCAGGGGGAGTTCGCCGGGCTGCTGGCCATCCGCGGCTACCACCGCTCGCGGGGCGAGGAGCACCGCGACGTCTGCCTGATCCCCAGCTCGGCGCACGGCACCAACGCGGCGAGCGCGGTCATGGCCGGGATGCGGGTGGTCGTCGTCGCCTGCGACGAGGCCGGCAACGTCGACGTCGCCGACCTGCGCGCGAAGGTCGAGCAGCACGCCGAGCGGCTCGCGGCGATCATGATCACCTACCCGTCGACGCACGGCGTCTTCGAGACCGACATCCAGGAGATCTGCGCCGCGGTGCACGACGCCGGCGGCCAGGTGTACGTCGACGGCGCCAACCTCAACGCCCTGGTCGGGCTGGCCCGCCCCGGCCGGTTCGGCTCCGACGTCAGCCACCTGAACCTGCACAAGACCTTCTGCATCCCGCACGGCGGTGGCGGCCCCGGCGTCGGGCCGGTCGCCGTCCGGGAGCACCTGCTGCCGTTCCTCCCGGGGCACCCCCTGGTGGACACCGGCGCCTCGGGCCCGGTCGTCTCCGCGGCGCCGTGGGGGTCGGCGGGGATCCTGCCGATCTCCTGGGCCTACATGCGGCTCATGGGGCCCGACGGGCTGACCCGGGCGACGCAGCACGCGATCCTCGCGGCGAACTACGTGGCAGCCCGGCTGCGCGAGCACTACCCGGTCCTCTACACCGGCGCCCAGGGCCTGGTGGCCCACGAGTGCATCCTCGACATCCGGCCGCTGACCAAGGCCACCGGCATCACCAACGACGACATCGCCAAGCGGCTGATCGACTTCGGCTTCCACGCGCCGACGATGAGCTTCCCGGTGGCCGGGACGCTCATGGTGGAGCCGACCGAGAGCGAGGACAGGGCCGAGCTCGACCGCTTCGTCGAGGCGATGGTGACCATCCGCGCCGAGATCGAGAAGGTCGCGACCGGGGAGTACGACCGCACCGACAACCCGCTGCGCAACGCGCCGCACACCCTGGCCATGCTGGCGGGGGAGTGGGACCGGCCCTACCCGCGGACCGCGGCGGTCTACCCGGTGCGCAGCCTGCAGGGGCGCAGCTACCTCAGCCCGGTCCGGCGCATCGACCAGGCCTACGGCGACCGCAACCTGGTCTGCTCCTGCCCCTCCCCGGAGGCGTTCGAGGAGCACGACTTCGCCGCGCACCCGCCGGCGGCGGACGGGGCGGTGCCCGGCCGCGGCCCGGGCCACCCCGACGACCTCGGCACCGCGGCCGACGTGGTGGGGGCTACGCCACTGCCAGCCTCCGGCTGACGCCGCGGCCAGGAGCCGTTCCCGCGTGGCGCTGAGCCGCTGCGTCCCTTTTCGCGGGACCCTCCGGGGCCCCACTCGTCGGGACAGGGCAGTGGACCGTCGTCCCCGCTCAGGCGGGGGTCAGCCAGACGTGGTGGTCGGGTACGGCCCGGCCGTCGGGGAGCAGCGCCCCGTCGTCGTCGAAGAGGACGACCCCGTTGCACAGCAGGCGCCAGCCCTGCTCGGGTCGGCTGCGGACGACGGCGGCGAGGTCGCGCGCCTCGCTGGCGGCGTCGGGGCAGGGCGTGACGTGGTGGCACATGGCGGTTCCTCTTCGTCCGGTGTCCTCGGCGGCCGGTGCGCGCCGCGCACCGTGCTCGTCCGAGGACTGGATTCGGCAGATCCGCGCACCGACTCAAGCGCCGGGGGGTGAGCTGGGTCACGAATTCACCCCGAGGGGTCGGCAGTTCCTGCCATGCCGTGTCGGTCCTGCGGCTCCCGCAGCCGCAGAGGTCCAGGGTGCGGGGCCGGCTACAGCTTGCGGAGCAGGACGCGGCGCACCGAGTGGTCCGCGGCCTTCTGCAGCACCAGGCGGGCCCGTGACCGGGTCGGGGCGATGTTGTCCCGCAGGTTCGGGCCGTTGACCGCCGACCAGATCCCGAGCGCGGTCTCCCGGGCCTGGTCGTCGGTGAGCGCGGCGAACCGGTGGAAGTAGGCCGTGGTGTCCTGGAACGCCGTCCGGCGCAGCGCCAGGAACCGCTCGACGTACCACCGCTGGATGTCGGCCTCCGCGGCGTCGACGTACACCGAGAAGTCGAAGAAGTCCGACAGGAAGATCTCCGGGGCCGACCCGTCGGTGCGCCGGCCCGCCTGCAGGACGTTGAGCCCCTCGAGCACGAGGATGTCCGGCCGGTCCACCGCCTGCACCCGGCCGGGCACGATGTCGTAGGACTGGTGGTCGTAGACCGGGGCGAACACCTCCTCGCGGCCGGACTTCACGTCGGCCAGGAAGCGCAGCAGCGCCCGGCGGTCGTAGCTCTCGGGGAAGCCCTTGCGGCCGAGCAGACCGCGCTCCTCGAGCACCGCGTTGGGCAGCAGGAAGCCGTCGGTGGTCACCAGGTCGACCCGGGGCACCCCCGGGGTGGCCGCGAGCAGCGTCTGCAGCAGGCGCGCGGTGGTGCTCTTCCCGACGGCGACGCTGCCGGCGACGGCGATGACGAAGGGCACCTTGGCGGTCGCGTCGCCCAGGAACTCGCTCTGCGCGGCCCAGAGCCGGCGGCTGGCCGTCACGTGCAGGCTCAGCAGGCGGGCGAGCGGCAGGTAGACGGTGGCCACCTCGTCCAGGTCGATGCGGTCGCCGAGGGAGGCGAGGTCCTCGAGCTCGGCCGCGTCCAGCGGCAGGATCGAGCCGGCCGCGAGCGCCCGCCACGAGTCGCGGTCGAACACCGCGTAGGGCGAGATGGAGCCACGAGTCCCAGCCGTCACGCGCCCCATCGTGCCGTCCGCACCCGGAGCGGCCTGCGCGCGGGTCACCCGGGCGGGTGTGCGGCGGGGCCGCCCGGCGCCGGCGGCGGTCCCGCGGGGCACCGCGGGTCTAGTGTTCTCCCGTGCCTTCCCGCCCGGGGCTGCTCGAGTGCATCGAGCGCTACTTC
The DNA here is from genome assembly GCF_021699055.1 of Blastococcus sp. MG754426. Classification (GTDB taxonomy): domain Bacteria; phylum Actinomycetota; class Actinomycetes; order Mycobacteriales; family Geodermatophilaceae; genus Blastococcus. The sequence continues at coordinate 44,992 of NZ_SSXC01000014.1, forward strand.
GCCGTCGCGCCGCAGCCGGATGCGCGGATCCAGGCCGCCGGGGCGCTGGACGTCCCGATCGCCGACCCGGCCTGGCCCTACCCGGCCCGGCCCCGGCGCGGTGGCGACCGGGTCACCGTCCAGGACGTCCGCGCCGCGATCGCGCTGCAGCGGGCGGCGGGGCTGCCGCCGGCGCTGGAGTGGATCCCGGAGTGCTCGCCCGGGGTGGCGGTCGCGGCCCGCGCCGCCGGGCTGACCGTCGAGGAGCTGCCGCTGCTGGTGGCCGACGACCCCGTCGACGTCGTCCTGCCGGCCGGGGTCCGGCTCTTCCTCGTCGGCGCCGACGACCCGGAGCTGCCCCTCTACCAGCACGTGGCCGCGCTCGCCTTCGCGCACCCGGGTGGGGTCACCGACGTACCGGAGGTGCCGCCGGAGCAGTCCGAGGAGGCGCAGCGCCGCACGGCGGTCCTGCGGGAGCGGATCGCCGAGGGCCGCACGGTCATGATGGTCGCCATGGAGCGCGGCAGGCCGGTGGCGGTCGGCTCGCACCAGCCCGTCGACGTCGAGGGCACCGAGGTCAGCGAGGTGGTCGGGGTGGCGACGCTGCCGCGGCTGCGCGGCCGCGGCCTGGGCGCGGGCCTCGCCTCCGCGCTGACCGCGCACGCCCGGGAGAGCGCGGACCTGGTCTTCCTGGCCGCGGGCGACGACGACGTGGCCCGGGTCTACGAGCGCATCGGCTTCGCGTGGATCGCGACCACCGCCGTCGCGGAGCCGCCGCAGGCCTGAGCCCGGCCGCCGGCTCACCGGTGGCTCGGGACCGTCTTCCCGGCCGCCACGGCCGCGCCCGCGGCGGTGAGGGCCGCCCGCGCGGCGTCGTAGCCCACCGACCGCGGGACCTCGCTGAGCAGCACGGCGACCGTGGAGCCGAGGACCGCGACCGAGTGCAGGTGCCGCTGCCCGCCGACGCAGCACATCCACCCCTGCTTGACCCCCGGCTCCCCGGGCAGCGTGCCGAAGAGGCCGAACTGCTGGTCGAAGCCGTCGGCGGCCACGGGCGTCGCCTCCCGCATCCAGCCCAGCAGCGCCGCCGCGTCCTCCGGGTGCGCGATCACGGGCAGGCGGGCGAGGAACCGGGCCAGGTCCTGGGCCGTCGTGACCGCCTGGCCCCACTGCCCGGGGATCCGCGCCGGTGGCGGGCCGGTGCCGCCCAGCCCGTAGCGCTCGGCCACGTCGCGCACCATCTGCCCGCCGCCGTACCGAACCCACAGCGCCGAGGCCGCCGGGTCGTCGGAGCGGCGGATCATCTCGCGCAGCAGGTCGCGGTCGGTCGCGGGGAGCGCGATGGAGCCGGCGCGGGCGCGGGTGAGGATGTCCTCGGCCATGAAGAGCTTGACCATCGACGCGGTGGGGAATGCGCGGTCGGCCACCGGACTGTTCCCGGCGCCGTCGGCGAGCCAGCGCAGCGACCGCGCCTCGGCGGCACGGACGCTGCCCTCCGTGATGCGGCGCTGCTGGCGGTCCACCACGACCGCGAGCGTCCCGACCGCCCCGTACGCCTCCACGGCGTCGGCCACGAGCGCGGCGGGCGGTTCTCCGCCGGCCACGGCGCGCCCGGGCCGGAAGCCCTCCAGCGCGAGCAGGTGGACGACGGTGAGCACGGCCGTCACCAGCGGCAGGACCGCGGCAGCGGATCGGTGCCGGGCAACCGGATGGGACACGCCGCGATGCTTTCCCCGTCGGGGACGGGATTCACCGCAGCCGGCGCGCCACCGCCCCCCGCCGGAGTGGCCGTGCCGCTGCGCGACCGGACGGCTGCGCAGCGGCGGCCACCGCTACCGCTGCTCGTGGGTGGCGACCAGCGTGGCGCGGGCGAGGGTGTGCGAGAACAGGTTGAAGCCCAGCACCGCGGGGCTGGTGGTGCCGTCGACGTCCAGCCGGTCGGTGTCGACGGCGTGCACCACCACGAAGTAGCGGTGCGGGCCGTGGCCCGGCGGGGGAGCGGCACCGACGTAGCCGGGGAAGCCACCGTCGTTGCGGAGCTGGACCGCGCCCTCGGGCAGCTGCGGCGCGTCCTTGTCGCCGGCACCGGCCGGGAGCTCGGTCACCGAGGCCGGGATGTTGGCCACGGCCCAGTGCCAGAACCCGCTGGCGGTGGGCGCATCGGGGTCGAAGACGGTCACCGCGAAGCTGCGGGTCCCCTCCGGGAAGCCCGACCAGGCCAGCTGCGGCGAGCGGTCCTGGCCGCCCGCCCCCATGACGCCGCTGACCTGCGGCATCGGCATCGGCTGCCCGTCGGAGACGTCGCTGCTGGTCACGGTGAAGCCCGGCACCTGCGGCAGGAAGTCGTAGGGGTTGGGCGGGGTGGGCCGGTCGGCCATGGTGGTCCTCTCCCTCGATGTCGTGGCTGGTCGGGGCGCCGGGGCGTCCCCGTCGGACCCTAGGCAGCGCAGCCGCCCGGCGCCCGTCGGAACCCGGCGCCGGCGCGCTCCCGGGACGTGCGGGAGGCCCGGCGCCGGTAGCGTCGGAGCGTGTCCACCTCGCGATCGGTCGGCCTCCCCGACGGCGTCCGGGCCTGCCTGTTCGACCTCGACGGCGTCCTCACCCGGACCGCCACGGTGCACATGGCGGCCTGGAAGCGGACCTTCGACGCCTTCCTGCGGGCGCGCGACCCCGCGGCGCCGGAGTTCACGCAGCTCGACTACAACCGGTACGTCGACGGCAAGCCGCGCGCCGACGGGGTGCGCGACTTCCTGGCCAGCCGGGGCATCGTGCTGCCCGAGGGCGTGCACGGCGACCCGCCGTCCGCCGAGACGGTGCAGGGGGTGGCCGCCCGCAAGAACGACCTGGTCCAGCGCGAGCTCGAGGAGCACGGCGTGGAGGTGTACGAGGGCTCGGTGCGCTACCTGCGGGCCGTCAAGGAGGCCGGGCTGGCCACCGCGGTGGTGACCGCGTCGGCCAACGGGGAGCAGGTCATCGCCGCCGGCGGGTTCGCCGACCTGGTCGACGCCCGGGTCGACGGCGTCGTCGCCCGGGAGCGCGGGCTGGCCGGAAAGCCGGCGCCCGACACCTTCCTCGCCGGGGCGCACGCCCTCGGGGTGACGCCGCAGGAGGCCGTGGTGTTCGAGGACGCCCTGGCCGGGGTTGCCGCAGGCCGGGCGGGCGGCTTCGCGCACGTCGTCGGCGTCGACCGGGTCGGGCACGCCGAGGCCCTGCGCGAGGCCGGCGCCGACGTGGTCGTGGCCGACCTCGACGAGCTGCTGGACCGGACGTGACGGAGGGGCGGGCGATCTTCCCGGTCGAGCCCTGGTCGCTCACCGAGGTCGGGCTGGACCACGACAGCCTCGGGGTGCACGAGTCGGTCTTCGCGCTGGCCAACGGCCACCTGGGCATGCGCGGCTCGCTGGAGGAGGGCGAGCCGGTCGTCGTCCCGGGCACGTACCTCAACGGCTTCTTCGAGGAGCGGCCGCTGCCCTACGCCGAGGCCGGCTACGGGTTCCCCGAGCAGGGCCAGACCGTCGTCAACGTGACCGACGGCAAGCTGATCCGGCTGCTGGTGAAGGACTCGCCGCTGGACCTCAACTACGGCGAGATCATCGACCACCGGCGGACCCTGGACCTGCGGGCCGGCGTCCTCCGCCGGTCCACCGAGTGGCGCTCGCCCAGCGGCCGGACGGTGCGGGTGAGCAGCACCCGCCTGGTGTCGCTGGCCCGCCGGTCCATCGCCGCGATCGAGTACCAGGTGGAGGTCACCGACGACCTGGGCGACCTCTACGTCGCCCTGCAGTCCGACCTGCTGGCCAACGAGGACGGCGCGCCGGACGGCGACCGCGACCCGCGGGGCGCCGCCGCGCTGGCCCGGCCGCTGAACTGCGAGCTCGCCGCCGGCCGCGGCCGGCGGGCGGTGCTGGTGCACCGCACCAAGCGCAGCCGGCTGCGCCTGGCGGCCGGCATGGACCACCTCATCGACATCCCCGACACCGCCACCGAGGACATCGAGGCCGGTGGCGACCTGGCCCGGTACACGCTGGCGGCGCGCATCCCGCCCGGCGGGTCGCTGAAGCTGGTCAAGTTCCTCGCCTACGGCTGGTCCTCCCGCCGGTCCAGCCCGGCGCTGCGCGACCAGGTGGAGGCCGCGCTGGCGACGGCCAAGCTCGCCGGGTTCGAGCGGCTGCTGAGGGAGCAGCGCGAGCTCCTGGCCCAGCACTGGGACGAGGCCGACGTCGAGATCGAGGGCGACGACGAGCTCCAGCAGGCCGTCCGGGTCGGCATGTTCCACGTCCTGCAGGCCGGGCTGCGCGGCGAGCGGCAGGCGATCCCGGCCAAGGGGCTGACCGGCCCCGGCTACGACGGGCACACCTTCTGGGACACCGAGACCTACGTACTGCCGGTGCTCACCTACACCGCCCCGCACGCAGCCCGGGACGCGCTCATCTGGCGGCACACCACCCTCGGCCTGGCCCGGGAGCGGGCCCGGGTGCTCGGCCTGCACGGGGCCGCCTTCCCGTGGCGGACCATCCGCGGCGAGGAGACGTCGGGCTACTGGCCGGCCGGCACGGCGGCCTTCCACATCAACGCCGACATCGCCGACGCCGTCATCCGCTACTACGACGCCACCCTGGACGACGCCTTCGACCGCGACTACGGGGCCGAGCTGCTGATGGAGACCGCCCGCCTGTGGGCGTCGCTGGGGCACTTCGACGCCGAGCACGGCTTCCGGATCGACGGCGTCACCGGGCCCGACGAGTACACGGCCGTGGTGGACAACAACGTCTACACGAACCTCATGGCGCAGCGGAACCTGCGCGAAGCAGCCGCCGCGGTGGCCCGCCAGCCGTTGGTGGCCGGGCGGCTCGGGGTCACCGACGAGGAGGTGGAGGAGTGGCTGCGGGCCGCGTCGCTGATGGCGGTGCCCTACGACACCCGCCACGGCGTGCACATGCAGTCCGACGGCTTCACCCACCACGAGGACTGGGACTTCGCGGCCACGCCGCGCGAGCACTACCCGCTGCTGCTGCACTACCCCTACTTCGAGCTGTACCGGAAGCAGGTGGTCAAGCAGGCCGACCTGGTGATGGCCCTGCACCTGCGGGGTGACGCCTTCACGCTCGAGGAGAAGATCGCAGACTTCGCCTACTACGAGCAGCGCACCACCCGGGACTCCTCGCTCTCGGCGACCCAGCAGGGTGTCGTCGCGGCCGAGACCGGCCACCTCGAGCTCGCCCACCAGTACTGGGCCGAGGCGGCGCTGACCGACATCCAGAACCTGCACCACAACTCCGGCCACGGGCTGCACATCGCCTCGCTGGCCGGTGGGTGGACCGTCGCCGTCGCCGGTTTCGGGGGGATGCGGGACCACGGCGGGGAGCTGACCTTCGCGCCGCGGCTGCCCCAGCGGATCAGCCGGCTGCGCTTCCGCGTGGTCTACCGCGGCCGCAAGCTCACGGTCACCGTCGAGCGGGACCGGGCCACCTACCGGCTGGTGGACGGCGACCCGCTGGACATCCGGCACCACGGCCGCCAGGTGCGGATCGACCACGACGACGTGGTGCTGGAGCTGCCGCCACCGCCGGAGGTCGAGCCGGTGCACCAGCCGCCGGGGTGCGAGCCGCGGCGGCGCTCGCGCGGCTGACCGCTCCGTTCCTCGTCCCCCCGCCGGGCGCGGTGCGCGTGCGCTCCCGCGGTTGTCGCATTCGACCGTTATCCCCAACATTCGACCGGCTCAACCGGTGGTGCCGTCGAGCAACCATCGCGCGCCCAGGACGAGAGCAGCAACGTCGACGGCCAGGAAGACACCGACCCAGAACAGGGCGGGTAGCGGGGTGAGCCGGGCCAGCTGGTCGGCGTCGGAGTCGCGGGCGCCCTGCCGGCGGCGGGCCCGCTGCAGCTCAAGCACGGCGCGCGGCGCGGCCAGGAGCAGGAACCAGGTGGCGACGGCGGCGAAGACGACCTGCCCGGCGGGCGGCAGCCACCACGTCGCGGCGAAGACGACCGCACCGGTCGCCAGGACCGACCACAGCCCGTACCAGTTGCGGATCTGCACGAGCAGGAGCGCCAGGAGCAGCAGCAGCGCCCACAGCAGCCCGATGGCGTGCCCGGCGGCCAGCAAGGCCGCGGCGCCGAGGCCGAAGAGCGCCGGCCCGGTGTAGCCCGCGGCGCAGGTGAGCACCATGCCCGGCCCCGTCGGGCGACCGGCGGAGACGGTCAGCCCCGAGGTGTCCGAGTGCAGCCGGATGCCCGAGAGCCGGCGCCCGGCGGCCAGCGCCACGAGGCCGTGCGCGCCCTCGTGCGCGATCGTCACCACGTTGCGGGCCGGGCGCCAGAGCGTGGGGGAGAGGACGACCAACGCGGCGACGGCGGCCGTGCCGAGCAGCCACTCGACCGGGAGCTCCGGGGCCGTCGCCGTCACGCGGGCCCAGAAGCGGCCGAGGAGCTCCACGCCCGGCAGTCAACCGCACCAGCCCGGCAGCGGCGGGGGAGCGCCCGGGGTGTCGGGCGAGGCGGGGCTCACACCGCCGCGGGGGACCCTCAGGTCCCCGATCCGGGCGATCCTGGACGCATGACGACGAGCACCGCCCTCACCCGGGACGACCTCCCGGTGACGGTGTCCTTCACGCGGCGCGCCGACCCGGCGCACACGCGGGAGATGACGGCGTGGATCCGCGCCGGCCTCAGCATGGCGGAGGGCTTCCCGGGCTTCCTGGGCGGCGGCTGGGTCCGCGCCCGGCGCGACGCCGACGAGTGGCACATGCTGGTCCGGTTCGCCGACCAGCCGGCCCTGGCCGCGTGGGAGGCCTCCTCCGAACGGCAGTGGTGGCTGCGCTCGGCGCAGGGCCTGGCCGAGGTCACGCGCACCGAGCGGCGCACCGGCATCGAGGGCTGGTTCGACTCGCCCGTCGCCGAGGCCGTGGACCCGCCGCCGGCCGCCCCGGCACCGCCCCGCTGGAAGCAGGCGGTGACGATCTGGCTGGTGTTCTTCCCGGTCAACCTGCTCGCCACGGTGACGCTGGGGGCGGCGCTCGCCGACGTCCACGTGGTGCTGCGGGTGCTGGCCATCACGCTGGCGCTCACGCCGCTGATGACCTACCTGCTGCTGCCGTGGATGACCGCGCGCCTGCAGTGGTGGCTGCAGGGACGGCGCTGGCGCGACCGCTGAGCAGCCGCGCGTAATCGCATCGACGTCCCGACCGGCGCGCTGCCACCATCGCGGCGTGGACGTGCTCGCGATGCTGCCGGCGTTCCTGGTGGCCGTGCTGCTCATGGCGGCGACGCCCGGCCCGGCGATGGCGCTGATCCTCCGGCGGGCGGCGCTACGAGGTCTGCGCGGTGCGGTGCCGACGGTCCTCGGGCTGGAACTGGGGCTGTACCTCTGGGCGCTGGCGGCGGGCGCGGGCCTGGCCGCCCTGGTCGCGGCGTCCGAGGTCGCCTACCTGGTGCTGCGGGTCGCCGGTGCGGGGGTGCTGCTCTACCTCGGTCTGCGCGCCTGGCGGACGGCCTGGCGCGACGGGGGGACCCTGCCCGACCGGGGCCCGGAGCAGGAACGGCTGCTCCGCCGCGGGTGGTGGGCGGCGTTCGGGGAGGGCCTGCTGGTGCAGCTGGCCAACCCGAAGGCCGCCGTCTTCATGCTGGCGTTCTACCCGCAGTTCGTGCCCGCGGACGGCCCGGTGCTCGCCAACACCGCGGCGCTGGCGCTGCTGCAGGTCGTCGTCGAGACCGGGCTCTACCTGGCCCTGGCGGCCGCGGTGGCGCGCGCGGGCAGGTGGTTCCGACGGCCGCGGGTGCGGCGGCGGCTGGAGGCGGCCAGCGGCACCGTGCTGGTCGCGCTGGGGCTCCGGGTCGCCGTCTCCGGCCGTTGAGGCGTCAGCCGCCCGGCTTGACCGCCTTGCCCCGCTCCCGGTCCGCGTCGTCGGCCTCGTAGGCGCCGGGGACCGCCCGCGCTCCGCCGTCGTCGTCCGTGCCGGGGGTGAGCGGCCGGTCGGTGAGGTCTGCGGGACCGGGGGAGGGCGTGCCGCCCGGTTCGCGGTGCTCGTCGGTGTCGGGACGGGCCTCGGTCACGGGATCCTCCAACGGCTGGGCGGCACGGTCCGCGGACGCCTACCCCGTGCCCGGCACGCGGAACCCGCGGGGGCGGTCAGGAATGGAAGATGACTCGCCGCGCCGGCGCGGCGAGCCGTGTCCTGGGCTCGCACGAGGTCGGCGTCGGGCACCGGGAGCGCGACCTCGCGCTCGCGGTCGCTCAGCCGGTGCAGTTGACGGCGTTCCCGTCGCGGTCGGTGACGTGGCCGACCCGCTGCCCCCAGGGGTATGTCGTTTCACCCCGTGCGGGGCCGCGCCGCCGAGCCGGGGAGGCGCGGCAGGACCGCGCCGACGTCGGGCACCTCGATGCCCAGCAGCACCCGGCCCGGTGCGCCGGCCGCGCTCGCGGCGTCGGCGGCGAGCCCGGACTCGGAGTCCCCGACCACCGTGGTTGCCGCAGCAACTGAGCGGTCAGGCCTCGCGGGTGAACAGCCAGCGGGCGAAGGCTGCCTCCTCGTGGAGTTCCGTGCGCCACAGGACCGACAGCCGGAACGTCCCGGGGGCGACGACGAGCAGCGGGCTCGCGTCGGTGGCGGCGCCGCGCTCCAGCGCCGCCGAGTGCGGCGTGGGGCCGGGCGACTCGGGCAGCAGGAAGGCGCCGTCCTCGCCGGTGCCGTCCAGCGCGGCGCTGATGAAGGCGAGCCGGCCGCTGGGCACGGCGACGACGTCACCGACCTGGTCGCCGGTGGCGGGGAACGCGAGCGCGGTGTCCAGCGCCGTCCGGTAGTCCTCGGCGACGGCCTGGACGACGGCGACGCTGCCGTCGTCGGCGCGGAAGACCTCGAGCCAGCCCTCGTCGCCGACCTCGGGGTCGGTCAGCACCAGCGCGGCGCTCCCGCCGTCCAGGGGGATGCCGGTGAGCTGGTACCCAAGCTGCGGTACCAGAGCCTCGTACGCCTGCTCGCTCATGCCCCGCCAGGCCGGCAGGAGCTCACCGTCCAGGGCGAGGAAGGGTTCGCCGTTGGTCCAGCAGCGGCCGACGTGGGTCCAGGAGCGGGGCATGTCCCGATCATCACCCCGGGCGGTGGCACACGCCCGGGGCAGCCGGCCGGTCGGGCGTGCCACATCGGCGGTAGCGCTGGCCGGTGACGCGCACGGTCGCGGCGGTGACCGCAGCGCACGGCACCCAGATCCACCAGGCCCTGGTGGCCGCCCGCCGGATTGACATAACGTCGATTATCGGCGCGACGGACAGAGGGTCGGAAGGGGTCGCGAACTCCTCGGACAGCCATCCCGAGATCGCCGGCGCACTCGCGCTCGGCGGGCAATCCGCGCCCGGCTCGCACGTGGGCGCGCGCAGGGTCGCCCGACTGGGTGGCCGCGGTTCGGGCCGGCAGGCGCCGGCGACCGGTTGTCCGCCCACGGGCGGCTCGGTCGGGTCCGCGGACGGCGAGCCGGCCGCGCCATCCCTCGCCGACTCCCCCATGAGTTGATCTTGTTGTGCCGCGGCTGCGCCGGAGTGGCGACGCGCTCGCCGGCCGCGCACCGGGTGCCGGACAACCTCCCGGTCGACACTCCCTCCCATCCGCCGACACCTCCCGTATTGCGTCACTGTGACGTAAAGGCGCTGGTGTCTGCCGTTCGACGGGCGTCCAGCGGGCTGCGTTCGTAGGCTCGACCCATGAGAACCCGACGACCGTTCGCCGCTCTGCTGACCTCGCTGGCGCTCCTCGGTGGAGGTGCCTCGATGACCGCCTGCGGTGACCCGGCCGGGTTGGACCGCAACGATGGAACGCCCGAGGAGGTCGTCGACACGGTGAGCCCGGAGGATGCCGAGCGGGAGAACCTGCCGGACGTCAGCAACCCGGAGATCGAGCAGAACACCGACGACGACACCCAGGACCCGGACTAGACCGGCCGGTCAGCTGGAGCGTTCGGTGACCCAGAGCCGGTCGAGCCGCCCCGTCGAGCGGACGAGATCGGCCAGCGAGCGCTCCAGCTCCGCCTTGGTCGGCCGTTCCCGCAGCATGGTCTCCACGTCCTCGAGAGCGCAACGCAGCTGGTAGAGCCGGTCCTGCAGGCCGTCGAGCTCGGCCCGCGACACCAGCACCACGTCACCGGGCAGCCCGGCCTTCGCCGTCGCGGAGCGCTGCTCGTAGGCGCGCTGGCGGCAGGCCTGGCCGCAGTACAGCCTCGGGCGGCCGACCGAGCCCTGCTGAGGGAGGACCTTGCGGCACCAGCCGCACCGGCGCTCCTCACCGCTCCCCCGGCTGGGGAGCGGCGCGACGGGGAGGGACGCCGTGCTGCCGGACGCGTGCTGCTGTGCCACGCAGGGCACGGTAGACGCCGCCGCCGACAGTCCTGGATGACACGCCAGGACACCGGGGGAACGCAGGCGGCGACGGCGTCGGCCCGGCGTGGAGCGGCAGCGGTGGGGCCCCGCACGGTGCCCGGACGCGGCCACTAGCGTGGAGGCGTGCCCGCCGCGCGCTTCCCGTTCCTGGACGCGCCGACCCCGTTGGCCATGGCCCACCGCGGCGGGGCGATCGAGCACCTGGAGAACAGCATGCCGGCCTTCGAGGCCTGCGTGGAGCTCGGCTACCGCTTCATCGAGACCGACGTCCAGGTGACGGCCGACGGCGTCCTCGTCGCCTTCCACGACCCCACCCTGGAACGGGTCACCGGCCAGAGCGGCCGGCTCGACAGCCTCACCTGGGCCCAGGTCTCCGAGGCACGGATCGGCGGCCGCGAGCCCATCGTCCGCCTGGAGGACCTGTTCGGGGCCTGGCCCGACGTCCGCTTCAACCTCGACATCAAGGCCGCGGGGGTGCTCGCCCCGCTGGTGCGGCTCGTGCGGCGGATGCAGGTCCTGGACCGGATCTGCCTCGGATCGTTCTCCGACGCCCGCATCGCCGCCGCCCGGCGGTTGTTCGGCCCGGCCGTCTGCACCTCGCTGGGCCCTCGCGGGGTCGCGGCGCTGCGGCTGTCGTCCTACTCGCCCCGCGCCGCCGGGCTGGTGCGCATCTCGGCCGGCTGCGCCCAGGTGCCCCTGCAGCTGGGCGGGCGCGCGCTGGTCGACGAGCGGTTCCTGGCGGCGGCGCACGCGCGCGGCCTCCAGGTCCACGTGTGGACCGTCGACGACCCGGCCGAGGCCGAGGCGATGCTCGACCTCGGTGTGGACGGCATCATGACCGACCGGCCGGCGATGCTGCGCGGCGTGCTGGAGAAGCGCGGCCAGTGGGATCCCCCGGCGTGAGGCGGCGCTCGGACCCCGCGCCCGGCTCCGCGGGGTGGTGCACCGGCCGGGACCGGAGGCGCCGCCCCGCGCGACGTCCCGCGACCGCCCGGGGCCGGTGCTGGACCACGGGCCGGGCGACTGGCAGCCTGCCGCGGTGACCACCGCCGTCCCCGCCGCCCCGGTGCCGCCGGCCGACCGGGCGCTCTCCCGCGAGCGCTTCGGCTGGTACTCCTACGACTGGGCGATGTCGGTCTTCAACACCTCGGTGACGACCGTCTTCCTCGGCCCCTACCTCACCGCCATCGCGCGCGACGCCGCCGGTCCCGACGAGCGGTTGTCCTTCCTGGGGCTCTCCGTCGCGGCCGGGAGCTGGTTCTCCTACGTCCTGTCCGCGTCGGTGGTGCTGCAGGTGCTGGTGCTCCCGCTCACCGGCGCGGTGGCCGACCGCACCGGTCGCAAACGGGAGATGCTCGCCGGTTTCGCGCTGCTCGGGGCGCTGGCCACGACCGGCCTGTACTTCGCCGGCGACGGCCGGTGGCTCATGGCCGCGCTGCTGTTCGTCCTGGCCAACATCAGCTTCGGCGCGGCCACCGTCGTCTACTACTCGTGGCTGCCCGACCTCGCCGGGCCCGACGAGCGGGACCTGGTCTCCAGCCGGGGCTGGGCCTTCGGCTACGTGGGCGGCGCCCTGCTGCTCGCCGTCCACCTGGCGCTGGTCGTGGCAGCCGAGGACCTGGGCCTGACCACCGGCGAGGCGGTGCGCATCGCCCTGGCCACCTCCGGGCTGTGGTGGGGCGCGTTCGCGCTGTTCTCGGTGTCCCGGCTGCGCAACCGCCCGGTCGCCGCCTCCGCGGTTCGGTCGGGCAGCAGCTTCCGGCAGCTGGCCACCACGTTCCGCGAGATGCGCGCCTTCCCGCTCACGCTGTGGTTCCTCGGCGCCTACCTGCTCTTCAACGACGGCGTGCAGACGGTCATCTCGCTGTCGGCCACCTACGCCACCGAGGAGCTCGACCTCGCGCAGGACGTGCTCACCGGCGCGATCCTCATGGTGCAGGTCGTCGCGATCTTCGGCGCGCTGGGGCTGGGCCGGCTGGCGGGCCGCTACGGGGCCAAGCGGGTCGTCCTGGGTGCGCTGGTGGCCTGGATCGGCGTGCTGGTGGCCGCCTTCTTCCTGGAGACCGGCGCGGTCGCGCAGTTCTACGCGCTGGCCGCCGTCATCGGCCTGGTCCAGGGCGGCACCCAGGCGCTCTCCCGCTCCCTGTTCAGCCAGCTCATCCCGGCGGGCAAGGAGGCCGAGTACTACGGCTTCTACGAGATCAGCGACCGCGGCACGAGCTGGCTGGGCCCGCTCGCCTTCGGGCTCACCTACCAGCTCACCGGGTCCTACCGCCTGGCGATCGTCAGCCTGGTGATCTTCTTCGTGGGCGGCTTCGTCGCCCTTGCCGCGCTGCCGATGCGCCGGGCGGTCGTCGCCGCCGGCAACACCCCGCCGGAGAAGCTGTGACCGCCACCCCCTCCGGCACCGCTCCCCTGCTCCCCAGCTCGGTCCCCGCCTCCGGTGACCGGCGGCGGCACCCGGCCCCGGCCCACCTGCGGTTCTTCCACGGGCCCATGGACTGCGGGAAGTCGACCCTTGCGCTGCAGGTCGACCACAACCACAGCCGGCAGGGCCGGCACGGCCTGCTGGTCACCCAGGGCGACCGCTCCGCCGCGCCGCGGATCACCTCCCGGGTCGGCCTCTGCCGGGAGGCGATCGAGATCGACGCGGCCACCGATCTCCGGCTCCTGGTGCGCGACCGCTGGGCCGACGGCCACCGCGTCGACTACCTCATCGTCGACGAGGCCCAGTTCCTCTCCCCCGCCCAGGTCGACCAGCTCGCCGAGCTCGTGGACGAGTCGCACGTGGACGTCTACGCCTTCGGGCTGACCACCGACTTCCGCACCCGGCTGTTCCCGGGAACCCAGCGGCTGCTGGAGCTCGCCGACGACGTGCAGCGCATCCAGGTGGAGGTGCTCTGCTGGTGCGGCCTGCCGGGGCAGCTCAACGCCCGCGTCGTCGACGGTGTCATGGTGCGCTCGGGCGAGACCGTCGTCGTCGCCGACACCGCCCCGGCCGAGCTCCCCGGCGCGGGCGCCGGGGCACCCGCCGTCCGCTACCAGGTGCTCTGCCGGCGGCACTACGTACGCGGCGAGCTGGGCCCCACCGCGGCCGGTCCGGGGCAGCTGGCCCTCCCCTGAGCGGCGGTTCCTCACCCGTGCGGGGGGCGCCGGGGGCGGGGATCCCACCCCATGCGATGATGAGCAGCCGATTCGGCGGAATCTTCCCGCCATTTCCGTCGTTCATCTCTCTGACTCCCCGGTCGCCTGGGTACTTCCCTGGCCTCCGGACGTCGAGTCCCGACCGACACAAGCACGAGAGGACGGTGTGCCATGGGTGAGCGTTCCCTGCGCGGCAGCCGACTGGGCAGCGTCAGCTACGAGACCGAGCGGAACACCGCGCCCATCGAGCGGCAGTACGCCGAGTACCGGTGCCCCTCGGGCCACCTGTTCACGGTGCCCTTCGCCGACGACGCGGAGCTCCCCGACACCTGGGAGTGCAAGTTCGACGGCTCGGCCGCGAAGCTGGTCGGCGGGAGCGAGCCGGCGCCCAAGAAGGTGAAGCCCCCGCGCACGCACTGGGACATGCTCCTCGAGCGGCGCAGCGTGGAGGACCTCGAGGAGGTCCTGGCCGAGCGCCTCGAGGTGCTCCGCGGTCGGCGGACCCGCGCCAGCTGACGACGGACCCGCCTCGCGGGGCGGGCAGCGCACCGTCTTCCGGAACGGCCCCGGTGGAGAGATCCACCGGGGCCGTTCCGCGTCCGGGCACCTGCCCCGGGCACCGCGGCCGTCGCTCAGGGACGCTGCTCGGGGTCCCGGAGCACCTCGCCCTCGATGACGAGCGGCTCCTGCGGCCGGGAGGTGCCGGTGGTGTCCACCGGCGCGGCGCGGGTGCTGCCCACGCGGACGGGCCCGCGCAGGTGCTCGGGCAGCCGGGCGAGCACGACCCGCCTGAGCAGCCCGCGCACCAGGCCCCTCGTCCCCGGCAGCAGGCACAGCAACCCGACCAGGTCGCCGAGGAAGCCCGGCAGCACCATGAGCAGCCCGCCGACGGCGATCAGCCCGGCGTCGCCGAGCTCGCGGCCCGCGGCCTCGCGCGAGCGCGCCCGCTGCCGCAGGTCGGCCAGCGTCCGCCGGCCCTGGCTGGCCAGCAGCACCCAGCCGAGCGCACTGGTGACCAGGGTGGCGACGATCGTCCACCCCAGGCCGATCCAGGCGGCGACCAGGACGAAGACCACCAGCTCCGCCAGCGCGGTCAGGCCCACCACCGTGCGCAGCCTCCGACGCACCACGTCAGCCACGCCGCCTCCTCCCTCTCGACGTCCCTCGCCGCTCCCCCGCCGGCCGGCGCCGACGGGGGCGCTACCGACCGGCCGGGTCGGCCGTACCGGTCACCGGCGGGGGCACGCGTCCCGGCAGCCACCCGGCCAGCCGGTCCTGAACGCCCCACGCGGTCACGCGGGCCCATGCCTCCCCAACGATCGAGCCGCTCATCTTGCTCCGGCCGAACGCGCGTTCGGTGAAGGTGATCGGCACCTCGGTGACGCGGGCCCCCGACCGCAGCGCGCGCCAGGCCCAGTCGACCTGGAAGCAGTAGCCCTCGCTGGCCACCTCGTCGAACGGCAGCCGGTCGATCAGCTCGGCTCGGGCGGCCCGGAAGCCGCCGGTGGCGTCGCGCAGCGGCAGGCGCAGCGCCCAGCGGGTGTAGCGGTTGCCGATCCGTGACAGCAGCAGCCGGTGCGCCGGCCAGTCCTCGACCCGGCCGCCGGGGACGTAGCGGGACCCGAGCACCAGGTCGGCATCGGCCAGGGCGGCGAGCAGGTCGGGCAGCTGCTCGGGTGCGTGCGAGCCGTCGGCGTCCATCTCGACCAGCACGTCGTAGCCCTGCTGGCGGGCCCAGCGGAAGCCGGCCACGTACGCGCGCCCGAGCCCGGCCTTCGCGGCCCGGTGCAGCACGTGGACGCGGTGGTCGGCGACGGCCCGCGCGTCGGCGATCGCGCCGGTGCCGTCGGGCGAGCCGTCGTCGACCACCAGGGCGTGGGCCTCGGGCACGCTGGCGTGCAGGCGGTCCAGGACCCGCGCCAGGTTCTCGGCCTCGTTGTAGGTGGGGATGACCACCAGGACGCGTCCGGTCACGCCCGGGCCGCCCGGCGGCGCCGCAGGACCGCCAGCAGCACCGCGCCCAGGCCGAGGGCCGTCAGCAGCGCCTCCGGCAGCACGCCGAGGCGCTGGGCGACGGTGCGGTCGTCGCGCTGGGCGATCTCCTCGACGAAGACCGCCGGCTCGAACAGCTCCGAGGAGCGGACCACGGTGCCGTCCGGGGCCACGACGGCCGAGATCCCGCTGGTCGCCGCCACGGCGACGCTGCGCCCGAACTCGACCGCGCGCACCCGGCTCATGGCCAGCTGCTGCTCGCTCTCGTCGGTGTAGCCGAAGGTCGCGTTGTTGGTCTGGACGACGAGCATGCCCGCACCGCCGTCCACGACGTCGCGCACGAGACCGTCGTAGACCACCTCGAAGCAGATCAGGTCACCCAGCCGGATGCCGGCCACGTCGAGCACGCCGACCTCGTCACCCGCGGCGAAGTCGCGGCGCACGAGGTCGACCTTCTCGCTGAACAGCCGGAAGAAATCGCGGTAGGGGACGTACTCGGCGAAGGGCACCGGGTGCCGCTTGACGTAGGTGTCGCCGGGCCCCTCCTCCGGTGACCAGACGATCGCGGTGTTGCTGATGAACTCGCCCGGCCCGCCGACGACCGCGCCGACGAGCACCGGCGCACCGACGGCGTCGGCCGCCCGTTGGATCCGCGCCGCGGCGTCGGCGTTGCGGTAGGGGTCGATGTCGGAGCTGTTCTCCGGCCACAGGACGACGTCGGGGCGGGGCTGCCGGCCCGCCGCCACCTCGTCGGCGAGCCGCAGCGTCTGCTGCACGTGGTTGTCCAGCACCGCGCGGCGCTGCGCGTTGAAGTCCAGCCCGGCGCGCGGCACGTCGCCCTGGATGACCGCGACCGTGGTGGTGGGCCCGCCGGCGGTGAGCGACTCCCCGGGCAGCGGCAGCCAGGCGAGCGTGCCGACGAGCGGCAGCGCCAGCACCCCGGCCAGCGCGGCGGCGGCCCCGCGCAGCCCCGGGGCACCGGTGCCGGCGCGGCGCGCTGCGACGCCGGCCAGCAGCGCGGCGGCCAGCAGGGTGCCGGTGAGGGCGACGGCGAAGCCGGCGAGGGGGACGCCACCGTAGGCGGCGAACGCGAGGAACGGGCCGTCGGTCTGGGAGAAGCCCAGCCGCCCCCACGGGAAGCCTCCGAAGGGGAACCGCCCGCGGGCGGCCTCGACGGCCACCCAGAGCGCCGCCGCCCACAGCGGCCAGGCGGGCAGCCGGGAGGTGAGCGCGGTCAGCCCGCCCAGGACGGCGAGGTACAGCGACTGGCTGACGGCGAGCGCCAGCCACGGGACCGCGCCGACGTAGATGCCCGTCCACGACAGCAGCGGCACGAAGAACGTGAGGCCGGTGACCAGACCGAGCCAGAGGCCGGCGCGCACGCCGCCCCCGTGGACGGCGACGGCCAGGGCGGCCGGGCCGAGGACCGCCAGGGCGATGAGGTCGTGGCCGGGGAAGGCGAGGAACATGGCCAGCCCGCCGGCGGCGGCCAGCAGGGTCCGCCACGGTGCGCGGGACCAGCGGGTGCCGGGCGCGGTCGACGGCGACGCCACCGGATCGGCACCGCCGGGGCCGGTCGTCCGCGGGAGCGTCCCGGTCCCCGGTCCGCCTACGCCTGCGGGCACCCAGCGCCTCCCCGGTGCAGCCGCCCTGTGCGGACGGGACGTCCCCGCGCCGTTCGGGCGGGGTCCGGACCGCGGTGTCCACGCGGTCCCGACCCAGCATCCCATCCCGGCGCCGCCGGCGGACGCGGCTGCCGCCGCACCACCCGTCGAGGCAGCCGGACCCCTGTCCCGGACGCACCGGCGGTCGCTCCCCGCGGACGGCGCGCCTTCGGGCCGGCCGGCCGGTCGCTGGGTGCGATCGGCGCGACCGTTGTCTGATGGCGCGGGTCCACGCGGGCTCCGCCGGGGTTCCCGCACGCGGTTCCCGGCCCGCC
>NZ_SSXC01000131.1 GCF_021699055.1 Blastococcus sp. MG754426
GGACCGACGTCGCTCCGGTGGCGAGGTCCGGCCCGGTCACCGCAGGGCCGGAGCCGGCCGGGACGCCGTCCGCCGGGGAGGGGTCCGGATCGGCGGTGCCGGAGCCGGCCGCCGTCGACCCGCTGCGGCCCGCCGCGGGCACGCCCGCCGGCGGCTCCACGCGCGCGGCGATCTGCCGGCGCGCGACGACGAGGACCCCCGCGGCGACGACGCACGCCGCCACGCAGGCCCAGTACAGCGCGGTGCTCCCGGTGAGCAGACCGCCGACGAAGAGCCCGAGGCCCAGCAGCACCAGCAGCGCGGCGATCGCGATCACAGCAGGGACTGTAGGGCGCGGCCGGCCGGGGGCGCCGCTGGACGCCCCCGGGTCCGGGAGGTGTCAGCCGGGGGTCTGGGTGACCCGGAGCCCGGTCACCGCGGAGAACAGGTGCGCCTCACCGGGCCGGATCGCGACGTGCACGACCTCGCCCTTCATGGGCGGGCGACGCGGGTCGGCCCGCAGCACCAGCTGCCGGCCCTCGTCGCCGGCCTCCCCCGCGGCCAGCCGGCCGTAGGCGAAGGCGTCCGAGCCCAGCTCCTCGACGATCAGGACCTCGACCGGGATGCCCTCGCCCGCGGCCACGAACTCCACCGATTCCGGGCGGAACCCCAGCGTGGCCGCGTCGCCCCCCTCGCGGGCGAGCACCGACAGCGCCTCGCGCGGCAGCGGGACGGTGTGGCCGGCGACCTGCGCGCCACCCTCGGTCAGGGTCACCGGGACGATGTTCATCGCCGGCGAGCCGATGAAGCCCGCGACGAACACGTTGGCCGGCTTGTCGTAGAGGTTGCGCGGCGTGTCGACCTGCTGGAGGACGCCCTCGCTGAGCACCGCGACGCGGTCCCCCATCGTCATCGCCTCGACCTGGTCGTGCGTGACGTACACCGTCGTGACGCCGAGCCGCCGCTGCAGGGCGGCGATCTCGGTGCGGGTCTGCACCCGCAGCTTGGCGTCGAGGTTGGACAGCGGCTCGTCCATCAGGAACACCTGCGGCTGGCGCACGATGGCCCGCCCCATCGCGACGCGCTGCCGCTGACCGCCCGAGAGCGCCTTGGGCTTGCGGTCGAGGTAGGGCTCGAGGTCCAGGATGCGGGCGGCCTCCTCGACGCGGGTCCGCCGCTCCTCCTTGGGCACCCCCGCGATCTTCAGGGCGAAGCCCATGTTCTCGGCCACCGTCATGTGGGGGTAGAGGGCGTAGTTCTGGAACACCATCGCGATGTCGCGGTCCTTCGGCGGCAGGTGCGTGACGTCCCGGTCGCCCACCCGGATGGTGCCGTCCGTGACCTCCTCGAGGCCGGCCAGCATCCGCAGCGACGTCGACTTGCCGCAGCCGGACGGGCCGACCAGCACCAGGAACTCGCCGTCGGCGATCTCGAGGTCCAGCGCGTCGACCGATGGGCGGGTCGCGCCGGGGTAGACGAGCGTGGCGTGGTCGAACGTGATGGCGGCCATGGGTCCCTTCCTGCGCCGAACGGTGGCGTCACTGTGGCACGCCCGGTGGCCCCGCGACCACCAGGACGTCGCCGCCGTCCCCGCCCGGATCACCCGGTGAGGACGGTTTTCTCCCCCGATCGTGCACCGAGGGCGGGACACCGTGGGAGCGCTCCCATATGCTCCCCGGCGCACCCGTACCCGAACGGGCTACCGCCCCTTCGGATGCGGCACAACCGTTACGGCAACGTTGCCGCCGGGGGTCTCCCGCGCGGCTACTGTCGCCGGACGGATGTGGCGGCCGGACCCGCGATGGGGTGTCGGCGCTGGTCACACGATGCGGCGACGGAGCCGCAGGAGTCTGGAGGGGACCACATGAGCAAGCGTGCGAGGGGCCGCGGGGCAGCGGCCCTGGCCGGCGGGCTGGGGCTGACGCTCCTGCTCACCGGGTGCGGCGCCGACGAGATCGACGGTGGTGGCAACGGCGGCGGCGCGGCGGCCGCGGACACGGAGATCGACTGCGCGCCCTACGAGGAGTTCGGCGACCTGGAGGGTGAGACGGTCACCGTCTACACCTCGATCACCGACCCGGAGGACCAGCCGCACATCGACTCCTACGTGCCGTTCGAGGAGTGCACCGGGGTCGACGTGCAGTACGAGGGCTCCCGCGAGTTCGAGGCCCAGCTGGTCGTGCGCGTCCAGAGCGGGAACGCACCCGACATCGCCTACATCCCGCAGCCCGGCTTGCTCGCCACCCTGGTCGGCACCGGCGCCGTCGTCCCCGCTCCCCAGCAGGTCGAGTCGAACACCGACGAGTACTGGGACGAGAGCTGGAAGGAGTACGGCAGCGTCGACGGCACCTTCTACGCCGCGCCGCTCGGCGCGAACGCCAAGAGCTTCGTCTGGTACTCGCCCTCGATGTTCGAGGAGGCCGGCTACGAGATCCCCCAGACCTGGGACGAGATGATCGCCCTCTCCGAGGAGATCGCCGCCACCGGCGCCAAGCCGTGGTGCGCCGGCATCGGCTCCGGTGAGGCCACCGGCTGGCCGGCCACCGACTGGCTCGAGGACGTCGTCCTCCGCACGGCCGGCCCCGAGGTCTACGACCAGTGGGTCAACCACGAGATCCCGTTCGACGACCCGCAGATCGTCGAGGCGCTGAACACCGTCGGCGAGATCCTGAAGAACCCGGAGTTCGTCAACGGTGGCCTGGGCGAGGTCCAGTCCATCGCCACCACCGAGTTCGGTGACGCCGGGCTGCCGATCCTCGACGGCAACTGCTGGCTGCACCGGCAGGCCTCCTTCTACCAGGCGAACTGGCCGGACGGCACCGAGGTGGGCGAGGACGGCGACGTGTTCGCCTTCCCGCTGCCCCCCATCGGCGACGCCGGCACCCCGCCGGTCCTCGGCGGTGGCGAGTTCACCGCGGCGTTCAACGACGACCCGGCCACCCAGGCGTTCCAGACCTACCTGTCCTCCCCGGAGTGGGCCAACATCAAGGCCCAGGTCTCCGGCCCCGGCTGGGTGAGCGCCAACACGGGTCTGGAGATCGACAACCTCGTGTCGCCGATCGACCAGCTGTCCGCCGAGCTGTTCCAGGACCCCGAAGCGGTGTTCCGGTTCGACGGCTCGGACCTGATGCCCGGGGAGATCGGCGCCGGTGAGCTGTGGACGCAGCTGACCGAGTGGATCGCCTCGGACAAGTCCAGCGAGGCGGCGCTCACCGCGGTCGAGAACGCCTGGCCGGAGTCCTGATCAACCCGCGGACCGGCGCCGGCGTGGCCGGCGCCGGTCCGCACCCGCATCCCGGAGGCCGGGGGGTCGCAGCGCTGCGATCCCCCGGTACTGCGCCGTCGAGGGAGAGGTCGTAACCGGTGGAGTGGTTCCTGGAAACGGAGTCGGCGGGGCACAAGTTCGCCCTGATGGGGTTCGCCATCCTGCTGTTCACGGTGGTGATGGGCGCGATCCTGCTGGCCGCCGACCGGCCCCGGCGGGTGCCGAACTGGGTGGTCGTCGCGGCGTTCCTGGGGCCGACCGCCCTCCTGCTGCTCGTCGGCCTGGTGTACCCGGCCCTGGAGACGGTCCGCGCGTCGTTCTACAACAGGGACGGGTCCGAGTTCGTCGGGTTCGGCAACTACGCCACCGTCTTCACCAACGACGGCTTCCAGACCGTCCTGCGCAACACCGCGCTGTGGGTGCTCGTGGTCCCGATCGTGACCACGGGTCTCGGGCTGGTGTACGCCTACCTGGTCGACCGCACGCGGTTCGAGGCCCTCGCCAAGGCGCTCATCTTCCTGCCCATGGCCATCTCGATGGTCGCCGCCAGCGTCATCTGGCGGTTCGTCTACGAGTTCCGGCCCGACCAACCGGGGGTCAACCAGATCGGCCTGCTGAACCAGCTGCTGGTCACCGTGGGCATCGACCCGCAGCAGTTCCTGCTCGATGCGCCGCAGAACAGCCTCTACCTGATCGTGGTGATGATCTGGATCCAGGCCGGCTTCGCCATGACGGTGCTGTCGGCGGCGATCAAGGCCATCCCCGACGACATCATCGAGGCCGCCCGGCTCGACGGGGTCAGCGGCTTCCAGATGTTCCGCTACGTCACCGTGCCGAGCATCCGCCCCGCCCTCGTCGTCGTGCTCACGACGATCGCGATCGTCACGCTCAAGGTCTTCGACATCGTCCGCACGATGACCGGCGGCAACTTCAACACCAGCGTGGTGGCCAACGAGTTCTACGTCCAGTCGTTCCGCCAGTTCAACTTCGGGCTGGGCGCCGCGCTGGCCGTGCTGCTGTTCGTGCTGGTGATCCCGATCATCGCCTACAACGTGCGGCAGCTGCGGCTGTCGGAGGAGATCCGATGACGACGACGACCCCCGTCATGGCCCCGGTGCCCGGGGAGATCGACACGCGTGGCCGGGTGCACCGCCGGGCCGCCCGGGCCAAGAACCGGCTCACCTCCCCCGCCGCGTCCGCGATCGCCATCGTCATCGCGATCCTGTGGACGGTGCCGACCCTGGGCCTGCTCGTCACCTCGTTCCGGCCCGAGCTCGACATCCGCCGCTCGGGCTGGTGGACGTGGTTCACCGACCCGCAGATCACCCTCGACAACTACAACCAGGTGCTCTACGGCGGGCAGACGAACTTCGCGGAGCTCTTCGTCAACTCCCTGGTCATCACGCTGCCGGCGGTGATCATCCCGATCACCCTGGCACTGCTGGCCGCCTACGCCTTCGCGTGGATCAAGTTCCGGGGCCGCAACATCCTGTTCGTCGCCGTGTTCTCGCTGCAGGTGGTGCCGATCCAGGTCACGCTGATCCCGCTGCTGAGCCTCTTCGTCGACGTGGGCATCGAAGGGTCGTTCTGGACCGTCTGGCTGGCCCACTCGATCTTCGCGCTGCCGCTGGCGATCTTCCTGCTGCACAACTTCATGAAGGACATCCCGGCGTCGCTGGTCGAGGCCGCGCGCATGGACGGCGCCGGCCACGTGAAGATCTTCTTCCAGGTGCTGCTGCCGCTGCTGACGCCGGCGATCGCCGCGTTCGGCGTCTTCCAGTTCCTGTGGGTCTGGAACGACCTGCTCGTGGCACTCACCTTCGCCGGCGGCGCCCCGGACGTCGTCCCGCTCACCGTGCGGCTGGCCGAGATGGTGGGCAGCCGGGGCGCCGACTGGTTCCTGCTCTCGGCCGGGGCGTTCATCGCCATGATCGTGCCGCTGATCGTCTTCCTCGCCCTGCAGCGCTACTTCGTGCGTGGCCTGCTGGCCGGGAGCGTCAAGGGCTGAAGGACCTCCTGCTCCCCGGCACCCGCAGGCTCGAGCCGGGACCCTGCAGGAGGCCGTCCCAGCACGTCACGGGACGACGGAGGCCCCGGACCGTGTGGTCCGGGGCCTCCGTCGTGCTGCCTCAGGCGCTGGCGTGCTGGTTCTGCCGGCCGGCGGCGGCGGGCTCGGCCGAGCCGCGGCTGTCCAGGTCGCGCAGGTGCGACTCGAGGTAGGACCGCAGCCGCGTGCGGTACTCGCGCTCGAAGGTGCGCAGCTCCTCGATCTTGCGCTCCAGGCTGCTGCGCTTCTCCTCGAGACCACCCATCACCTCGACGTGCCGGCGCTCGGCGTCCTGGTCGAGGGCGGCGGCCTTGGCGCGCGCCTCCCGCTCCATCGTCTCGGCACGGGTCCGGGCGTCGCCGATCATGGAGTCGGCGCGGTGCTTGGCCTCGGCGACCATCTGCTCGCTCTTGGCGCGCGCCTCGGTCATCAGCCGCTCGCTGTTGGTCTTGGCGCCGCTGAGCATCTGCTCGGCCTGCGTCTTGGCCTCGTTGACGTAGCGGTCAGCGGTCTCGGTGGCCAGCGCCAGCATGCGCGAGGCCCGGGCGCTGTCGTCCTCGCGGGGCTGCTGCACGGGCGGCGGGGCCGGGGTCGGCTGCGGCGCGGGGCTTGGCCTCGGCGA
>NZ_SSXC01000132.1 GCF_021699055.1 Blastococcus sp. MG754426
GCTCCACCCGCACCACCCGCCACACGACCCCCGGCCGGCACGGGGCACCCTGACCGGGCGCCGCGGGTGCCCCGTGCCGGCCGGGGGTCGTGTGGCGGGTGGTGCGGGTGGAGCGGAGCAGTACCGGTCAGGGGCTCATCCGGTCGGCGGGTGACGATGTGCGCTGGGTGGGAGTTCCAGGAGCTGGTGTCCCCACTCAGCGCACATCGTCCGCCCGGCCGCCTGTCGCACCTGCGGCTCGCCCGGTGGTGGATGGGCGTCGACGGCTCGCATCAACCGGTCGGCAGCCGCCCTCCACCTCCGCCGGCGACGCCGGGCGGGTGCGGAGGGGGACTCGGTCGAGTCTCACTGCGTGACGTACTCCGTGTAGTAGATGCCCATGACCGTCTGGACACCGTCGACGGTGTAGGCCTCGATGATCTTCTGCTCCAGCGACTCCTTCAGCGCCTCCCGGGCGTTGGTGACGTCGGCCGGGTTGGCCTGCGAGAAGGTGGAGATGATCGCGTCGTAGGCCTTGGCGCCGTCGACACCGCCCGCGCCGTGGCCGCCGCCGGCGGCCTCGACGGTGTAGTCCAGGGTGATCCCGATCTTCAGGTAGCCACCACCGGCGAGGTTCACCGCGATGGGCTCCAGCGCGGTGTAGCCGCCGTGCTCGGGTGCTGCGGCCTCCGCCTCGCCGGAGCCGGCGAAGAGGAAGAAGTAGGCGGCACCGGCGCCGGCGAGCAGCACCAGGGCCAGCGCCAGGAGGAGCTTGCCCTTGCCGCCCTTGCCCTCGGTCTCCTCGCCGTCGGCGGGCGCGGTCTTGTCCTTGCTCATTCGGTCACTCCTCGGTGGGCGGCGTCGAGGCCGGGCAGGAGGGCGTTGGCCTCCGCCGACGCGGTGGACAGGACGACGACGTCGACCCGTCTGTTGACGGTGAGTGCGGAGGGGTCGGACTCGGGCACCAGCGGCCGGGTCGAGGAGTAGCCGACGGCCGACAGGCGCGGCTGCGGGATCCCCTCCGTGGCCAGGTACCGGACGACCGTGGTCGCGCGGGTGGCCGAGAGCTCCCAGTTCGACGGCCACGGGCCGCCGGCGGTGACCGGGAGGTGGTTGGCGTGGCCCTCCACCCCGAGCTGGTTGGGCAGCTCGCCGAGGGTGGGCGCGACGGCGCTGAGGATCGCCCGCCCCTCGGGTCGGAGGACGGCCTCCTCGGCGTCGAAGAGCACCTGGTCGGCCACGATGTGCACGACCAGGCCGCGCTCGTCGATCTCGAAGCGGGCGGCGCCGGCGTACCCCGCCGCGGTGAGCGCCGCGTCGATCCGGTCGCGGGCCCGGGCCAGCTCGTCGTAGGCGGCCTGCGCCTCGCCGGCGATGCGCTCGGCCCGCTCCGCCGCGGCCTGCGCGGCGGCCTTGTCGAGCTCGGCCTGCGCGACGGTCGGGTCCGACGGGATGGCGGAGGCGATGTCGACCACGCCGGGCAGCCCGTCGAGGACGGCGCCCTCCGGCGTCGGGCCCGGCTGGACGGTGATGGGCCCGCCGAAGCTCTCGGCCATGCCCTTGGCCAGGGCCGCGAACTTCTGCTCGTCCACCTTGCTCATCGCGAAGAGGACCACGAACAGCACGAACAGCAGGGTCATCATGTCGAAGCCCGACACCAGCCACCGCTCGTGGTTCTCGTGCTCCTCGTGCTCCTCGTGCTTCTTGCCGCGGCGGCGGCCGTGACCGCTGCTCACGGGATCACGCCGCTTCCTTGGCCACCGAGCCCGGCGGCACGAGCGAGGTCAGCTTGAGCCGGACGGCGCGCGGGCTCGTGCCGGCCTGGATCTCGGCGATGCCCTCGACGAGCAGCTCCATCTGCGCGGCCTGCAGCTCGCTGACCCGGAGGATCTTGGCGCCCATGGGGAGGAACCAGAAGTTGGCGGCCATGACGCCCCAGAGCGTGGCGATGAACGCCGCGGCGACCATGGGACCGAGCGTCTCGGGGTTGTTGAGGTTCCCCATGACGTTCATCAGGCCGACGATGCAGCCCAGGATGCCGATGGTCGGCGCGTAGCCGCCCATGTTGTTCATGAACTTGGCGGCGACCTTGTCCTCGGCCTTCTTGGCCGCGATCTCGCTCTCGAGGACGGCACGCAGCTCCTCGGGGTCGGTGCCGTCGATGCCCATCTGCAGCCCGCGCTTGAGGAACGGGTCCTCGATCTGCTTGACCTGGGCCTCCAGCGCGAGCAGGCCCTCCTTGCGGGCCTTCTCCGCGAGGCTGACCAGGGTCTGGATCTGGTCGGTCGGCGGCGGCACCTTCGCCGGCATCACGGCCATCTTGAACCAGCTGCCGACCTTCTTCAGGTCGTCCATCGTCTGGCTGGCCGCCGCCGCGCCGAAGGTGGCGATGACCACCAGGACGATCGCCGGCAGGAAGATCAGCGATGTCGGGTCGGCGCCTTCGAGGATCATGAAGACGACCAGGGCGATGATGGAGATGGCGAACCCGATCAGGGTGGCCGGATCCACGGGTCAGCGCTCCTCTCGGGTCGGGAAGGGGACGACGGACGAGTCGCCCACCGGCTGCCCGGGGACCTGCGGGCGGTAGGTGCCGCGGTCCATCTCGTAGGAGAGGGCGAGGATGCCGGCGCGGTACTCGCGGATCTCCTGCAGCACCTCGGACACGCTCTCGCGCACCACGTACTTCGTGCCGTCCACCAGGAAGGCGACCGTGTCGGGGTGGGCCTCGACCTTCTCGATCAGGTCGGGGTTGAGCGCGAACTCGTCGCCGTTCAGGCGCGTCACTCGGATCACGGGTGGGTCCTCTTGCTCGGGGTGCCGGTGTACCGGGCGGGAACGGCACCTCTGTCATCGGCCCCGGCCGGGGCCTCCTTGAGCCGAAGGTGCTGGCGGGGGGCGTGTGACGGACGGCCCGGTCACCCTTCCGGGTGACCGGGCCGCCGGTGGTCGGGCTGCGCCGGGATGGCAGCGGAAGGACCCGCCTGCCCCCCACCGCCCGCACGCTCGCGGCGGGCCCCTGCAGGCGGGCCGATGCTCAGCGCTTGAGGTTCACCAGGTCCTGGAGGATCTCGTCGGACGCGGTGATCACGCGGCTGTTGGCCTGGAAGCCGCGCTGGGCGACGATCAGGCTGGTGAACTCCTCGGAGAGGTCGACGTTGGACATCTCCAGGGCACCGGAGACCAGCTGCCCGCGCCCTCCGGCACCGGCGACGCCGATCATCGCCACGCCGGAGTTGTCGCCCACGCGGAACGAGGAGTTGCCGGCCTTCTCCAGCCCGCTGGGGTTGTTGAAGGCGGCCATGGCCAGCTGCCCGAGCGGCTGGCGCAGGCCGTTGGAGTAGACGCCGGTGATGGTGCCGTCGTTGGAGAGCGAGAACGACTGCAGCGAGCCCAGGGCGTAGCCGTCCTGCTCCGGGGCGGTGACCTCGCTGGAGCCGGCGAACTGGGTGATCGAGCCGCCGCCCAGGGCGACCGACACCGGCCCGGCCCAGCTGGCGCCGCCGGGCAGGAAGGAGATGTCGCCGGCCGGTGCGGTCATCACGCCGTTCACGTCGAACTCGACGGTCATGGCCTCGACCGGGGCGCCGCCCCCGTCGACCATGGGGGTTCCGTCCGCTGCGCTGAACTGCTTGGCGTCGCCCGCTGCGTCCCGCACGACGAGGCTCCACGTGTTGTCGGCGGTCTTGGTGAACGTGTAGGTCATCGGCTGCCCGACGCCCTGCGCGTCGTACATCGTCGTCGGGGTCTGCACGATCGCGCCCACCGGCGACGCGGCGTTGAGGTTGCCCTCGAGCTGGCCGGCGGTGGTGGCGCGCGGGTTGACGATCTGGCCGTAGGGCACGGACAGGGGGCCGATCGGGCCGTTCGGGTTGATGGTGCCGTCGGCCTCGGCGATCCAGCCCTGCAGGATGCTGCCGTCGGGGGTGACCAGCCGGCCGGTGGCGTCGAAGTCGAACGAGCCGGCCCGGGTGTACAGCTGCTCCCCGCCGGGCCCGCTGGTGACGAAGAAGCCGTCGCCCTCGATCATGAAGTCGGTCGAGCGGCCGGTCGACTGGGCGGCCCCGTTGGTCCAGTTGGTGGTGACCGCTGCGAGCTTCACGCCCAGGCCGATCTGCGCGGGGTTCGTGCCGCCGCGGTCCTCGGCGGGGGCGCCGCCGGCGCGCACGATCTGCGAGAGCGTGTCCTGGAAGACGGTGGAGCTGCTCTTGAAGCCGACGGTGTTGACGTTGGCGATGTTGTTGCCGGTGACGTCCATCTTGGTCTGGTGGGCACGCAGACCGGAGATGGCGGAGAACATGGAGCGGAGCATCGGGGTCTCCTCCGGGTGGGGGGCGGGGCTGGGGGAGCGCGGGTCGGCGCGGGGTCTTCGGGGCGTCAGCGGGTGCCGACGTGGGTGATCCGGCCCAGGGGCACGGCGACGCCGCCGATCGTGGCCTCGGCCTCGGCCTTGTCGGTGGCCAGGCGGACGGAGGTGACGACGCCGGTCTGCGGGGCGCCGGTCGAGTCGGTCCAGGTGACGGTCTGGCCGACCATCGCCCCGGCGCTGCTGGAGCGCTGCAGGGCCAGCATCGAGGCGTTCTGCTTGGCGATCTCCTCGAGCTTCTCCACCTGGCTGAAGGTCGCCGTCTGCGCCATGAGCTGGTTGGTGTCGGCCGGGTTGCCCGGGTCCTGGTACTTCATCTGCGCGACCAGCAGCTTGAGGAAGGTGTCCTTCCCCATCTGGTCACCGCGGTCGACGGAGGTCGTCGCGGAGTAGGTCGCGGTGGTACCCGTGGCACCGCTCACCGCGTCCGGCATGTGGGCTCCTCGCTCTCAGACGCGCACGTCCACGCCGGACGACGTGGATCGGATCAGGGGGGCAGCACGCCCCTCTCCGCTATCGGCAGGCCGACCACCCGGTCGTGACCACCCGGCGGCCGGCTCCTGCGGCCCGCCCCGGCTCCCGGTGTCCTGCCGGGCCTGCTGCTCGGCGGCGTGCCGGGACAGCCAGGAGCCGCCCGCGTCGGCGTCCACCTCGACCCGCGACGGGGTGAGCCCGGCGGCCTCCAGGTCGCGGCGCAGCTCGGGGAGGGCGTCCAGCAGGGCCGCGCGGCCGAGCTCGTGGGCGCCGCGCAGGGTCAGGTCGAGCACGCCCTCGGCGACGGTGACCTGCAGCTGCACCGGCCCGAGGGTGTCGGGGGTGAGCACCAGCGTCATCGTGTGCGACCCGGTGCCGGCGTCGCTGAGGAGGGCCACCTGCTGGGAGAGCTGCCCGGAGACCGGCAGCGCGGCACCGGTGCCGGTGGCCGGCGTGCCGGGGACGGCGGGCGCGGCCGCCGCGGTGCCAGGGGTGGTTGTCGGGGCGGCGGGGAGCGTGAGCGGCAGCGGCCCGGCGGGATCGGCGGCGGCCTCGGGGGCCGGCTCGG
>NZ_SSXC01000133.1 GCF_021699055.1 Blastococcus sp. MG754426
CCCACCGGGCTACCGCGTCCTCACCACACCACCCCAACCACCACCGGACCCGGCCGACCGGACACCCGACCCCGACGACGACCCACCACCCTTCTGACCCACCCGGTCAGCGCGACCCGAGCCGTGCTGACCGGGTGGGCGGGGCCCGCGGTTGCCGGCATGCAGGCCGAGCACGCGACGAGGCCTACCCCCAGTAGAGCCGGAAGCCCACGCGTCGCCGGCCGTCCTCGGTCAACGTGGACATGTCGACGATCTGCCGGGCCTGCACGTCGACCGGGTCGTCCGAGAGGAGTTCCAGGTAGCGCCGGTGCTCGGCCAGCGACGCGACCGCCGTCTCGACCTGGTCGCTGACGTCCACCTCGTGCGGCGGGTCGGTCAGCTCGCCGACCGCGATGTACTGGACGCCGGACCACCGCTCCTCGGTGAGCTCCGGGAAGATCCACTCGTTGCCCGCATCGGCGACGGCGTCCAGCACCGACTGCCCGAGGGCCTGGTGGTCGGCGGAGTTGAGGTAGGCCGGTGACACCCCCGGCGGGGTCCACGTCGGCCCGAAGTACCCGGTGACGACGAGCTCGGGCCGGTGCCGCCGGATGGCCGCGGCGAGATCGCGGCGCAGCTCGGGCCCGGCGACCAGCACGCCGTCCCGGTGGTCGAGGAACTCCACCTCGGTGACCCCGACGACCGCCGCCGACCGCCGCTCCTCCTGCTCGCGGATCGGCCCTGCCTCCGCCGGTGGGACGCCGGCCATCCCCGCCTCGCCGCGGGTAGCCAGGAGGTAGTGCACCTCCTTGCCCCCGGCCGTCCAGGTGGCGACGGCGGCGGCGAGGCCGTACTCGATGTCGTCGGGGTGGGCGGCCACGACGAGGGCGCGCTGCCAGTCGTCGGGCATGCGGGTGGGCGGCATGTGCCGAGTCTGCCCCCGGGTCAGCGTCCGCGGGCCACCCGGAACGCTGCCGCCACCAGCGGGACCTGCAGGGGCAGCCGCACCGCGGCCGCGGCCAGCACCGGCGGTCTCCCGCGCCCGAGCCGCAGGTGGTGCAGGTGCGCGGGCACGAACGCCACCAGCAGCGCCGCGGCCGCCCAGCCACCGGCCCGCCGGCTGCGCGGGGCGGCGAGGAGGGCCGCGGTGCCGATCTCGGCGGCCCCGCTGGCCAGCACCCAGGCGCGCGCCTGCCCGAGCTCCGGCGGCACCAGCCACTCGTACGTGCGCGGGCGCACCAGGTGCAGCACCCCCGACCCGCCCAGCAGGACTGCCAGCCACGTCGCGCTCCCCGGCTTCCGCACCCGACCACCGTAGGGTGACCCGCCGTGAGCGCCGTCGACCTGCTGGTGGTGGCCGGCGTGGCCCTCCTCGCCGGGGGCGTGAACTCCGTCGCCGGTGGCGGGTCGTTGATCCTCTTCCCCACGCTGGTGGCGCTCGGGCTGGGCACCGTCGAGGCAAACGTGACCAACTCCGTCGCCCAGTGGCCCGGCTACCTCGGCGGCGTGGTGGGCTTCCGCCGCGAGTACCGGGGGCAGTTCCGGCGGCTGCTGCTGTTCTCGCTGGTCGCCGTCGTCGGCGGGACGATCGGCAGCATCCTGCTGCTGGTCCTGCCGTCGTCCGCGTTCGACGTGGTCGCCCCCGTGCTGGTGCTGCTGGCCAGCCTGCTGCTGGCCGTGCAGCAGGTCCTCACGAGGAAGCTGGGCGTCCGCCCCGGTGGAGACGGGACGCACAACCCCTGGTGGCTCTACCTCGCCCTGCTCGCCGCGACGATCTACGGGGGCTACTTCGGCGGTGCGCTGGGCGTGATCCTGGTCGCCGTCCTCGGCCTGGGGCTGGGGCGGCTCAAGCTGGCCAACGCCCTGAAGTCGGCGCTCTCCGCGGTCACCGCCACGGTCACCCTCGTCGTCTTCGGCCTCTTCGGCGACGTGCACTGGGTGGCGGTGGCCGTGGCCGCCCCGGCCGGTCTCGTCGGCGGGTTCCTCGGGGCCCGGATCGCCACCCGCATCCCCGTCACGCCGCTGCGCGCGTTCATCGTCGTCTTCGGGCTCGCCGTCTCGGTCTACCTGTTCCTCCGCATCTGACCCGGCCGCCGCCCGGCAACGCCGGCCCGCCGGCGCCCGGGACCTCAGCGCAGGTGCGCGGTGTCGTTCAGCAGCCGCACCGACGAGCGCCCGTCGGAGGACCAGGTCACGGTGCACAGCGACGCCGCCTCCAGGAACACCCGGTGGACGACGTCGTCGCCCGCACCGAGCCCGGCGGCGAGCAGCAGCTTGATCGGCGTGACGTGGCTGACGACCAGGACGGTCCGCCCCGCGTGTCGGCTGAGGACCCGCTGCCGCGCGGCGGCCACCCGGCGGGCGACGTCGGCGATCGACTCCCCACCGGGAGCGGCCACCGTCACGTCGGCCATGAACCGGCGCACGCCCAGGGGGTGCCGGGCCCGCGCCTCGTCGGCGGTGAGCCCCTCGAGGTCGCCGAAGTCCAGCTCGACCAGGTCGTCGTCGAACTCGACCGGGAGGCCCAGCCGCGCGGCCACGATCTCGGCGGTCTCCCGGGTGCGGCGCAGCGGCGAGGCGACGACGACGTCGATGCCGAGCTGCGCGGCCCGCTCCCCCGCCGCCTCGGCCTCGGCCCGGCCGGTCCGCGACAGCGGCAGCTCGTTGCGGCCGCTGAACCGGCGCTCGGGGGTGTGCTCGGTCTGCCCGTGGCGCAGCAGGTGCGTGACGGTGGTGACGACGGGCGCCGGCTCCGCGGTCGGCTGGACGTCGTCCTCGCTCACGGTGGGCTCCGCGGCGGCGTCCCGGTGCACCGGCCGGCCGTCCATCGCGCTGTTGGCCAGGGCGTCGGCGGCGCCGTTCTGCGCGCGCGGCACCCACGTGTAGCGGACGCCGCCCAGCTTCCGGGCGATCGCGCGGGCCTGCAACGCCAGCTGCTGCATGTCGGGGTGCTTGATCTTCCAGCGCCCCGACATCTGCTCGACGACCAGCTTGGAGTCCATGCGCACCTCGACCTCGGCCGAGGCGTCGAGGTCCAGCGCCGCCTGCAGCCCGGCGACCAGCCCGCCGTACTCGGCGACGTTGTTGGTCGCGCGGCCCACCGACGCGGCGCGCTCGGCCAGCACCCGCCCGGTGTCCGCGTCCCGCACGAGGGCGCCGTAGCCGGCCGGCCCCGGGTTGCCCCGCGAACCGCCGTCGGCCTCCACGACGAACCGGCGGCTCACAGGCCGCTCTCGGCGGTGCGGACCAGGATCCGCCCGCAGTTCTCGCACCGGACCACCTCGTGCGGGTCGGCGTTGCGGACCGCCGCCAGCTCCCGGCCGTTGAGCTCGATGCGGCACCCCTGGCACTGGCGGGCGCGGAGCATCGCCGCGCCGGTCGTGCCGGTCTGCGCGCGCACCCGGTCGTACAGCGCCAGCAGCGGCGCGGGCAGGCCACCGGCGACCGCGGCGCGGGCGCTCTCGTGCCGGCTGGTGCCGTCGGCGATGTCGGCGAGCGCGTCGTCGCGCAGCTGCTGGGCACGCTCCAGCTCGCCGCGCGCCTGCTCCCGCGCCTCCTGGGCCGCCCGCAGCGTCGCCTCGGCGGTCTCCAGCCGCTCCATCAGCTCGAGCTCCTGGTCCTCCAGGGTCGACTGCCGCCGGGCCAGCGACTCCAGCTCCAGCTGCAGGCTCGTCGTCTCCCGGGCGGTGACCCCGCCGGCGTCCAGGCGCTGCTGGTCGCGCGCCGCGCGCTGCCGGACCGTCTCGACGTCGGCCTCCAGGCGGGCGACCTCGCGCTGCAGGTCGCGCACCTCGGTCTCGGCCCGGACGACGTCGTCGGCGAGCGTCCGCTCGGTCTCCGCCGCGGCCTCCGCGGCCGCCGCCTCCGGCAGGGTCCGGCGCCGGTGGGCGAGCTGGGTCAGCGCGACGTCCTCCGCCGCGAGCTCCAGGAGCTTCTGCTGCTCGAAATGGTCCACCTTCACGAGGTCAACCTACCTGCGGCCCGGACGCTCCTATGCCGGGTCAAGCCGCTGCGGGTGGTGATTCGAGGCGTCGGTAGAGCTCGCGGGCGATGTAGCGCTTGAGGCAGCGCTTGATCTCCCG
>NZ_SSXC01000134.1 GCF_021699055.1 Blastococcus sp. MG754426
TGTCCGGCGGCGTCCTACTCTCCCACCCCGTCTCCAGGGCAGTACCATCGGCGCTGAGAGGCTTAGCTTCCGGGTTCGGAATGTTGCCGGGCGTTTCCCTCTCGCCATGGCCGCCGTAACTCTGTGAACTTCGAACTGCCGTGGTGGGCTGGTTCGTGCGTTCAGAACCGCACAGTGGACGCGACTGCTTCTTCGTTTCGACCTGGTCACACGCAGCGCCCCTGCAGGGGTGGTGTGTGTGGTCAAGCCCTCGGCCTGTTAGTACCGGTCAGCTCCACACCTTGCGGTGCTTCCACTTCCGGCCTATCAACCCGCTGGTCTGGGCGGGGGCCTTACCCGGTTGTCCCGGTGAGAGACCTCATCTTGAAGCGAGCTTCCCGCTTAGATGCTTTCAGCGGTTATCCCTGCCGAACGTAGCCAACCAGCAGTGCACCTGGCGGTACAACTGGCACACCAGAGGTTCGTCCGTCCCGGTCCTCTCGTACTAGGGACAGCTCTTCTCAAGTCTCTTACGCGCACGGCGGATAGGGACCGAACTGTCTCACGACGTTCTAAACCCAGCTCGCGTACCGCTTTAATGGGCGAACAGCCCAACCCTTGGGACCTACTCCAGCCCCAGGATGCGACGAGCCGACATCGAGGTGCCAAACCATCCCGTCGATATGGACTCTTGGGGAAGATCAGCCTGTTATCCCCGGGGTACCTTTTATCCGTTGAGCGACACCGCTTCCACATGCCGGTGCCGGGTCACTAGTCCCAGCTTTCGCTCCTGCTCGACCCGTCGGTCTCGCAGTCAAGCTCCCTTGTGCACTTGCACTCGACACCTGATTGCCAACCAGGCTGAGGGAACCTTTGGGCGCCTCCGTTACATTTTGGGAGGCAACCGCCCCAGTTAAACTACCCACCTGACACTGTCCCTGATCCGGATCACGGACCGAGGTTAGACATCCAATTCGACCAGAGTGGTATTTCAACGGCGACTCCACGGACACTGGCGTGCCCGCTTCGCAGTCTCCCACCTATCCTACACAAGCCGAACCGAACACCAATATCAAGCTATAGTAAAGGTCCCGGGGTCTTTCCGTCCTGCCGCGCGTAACGAGCATCTTTACTCGTAGTGCAATTTCGCCGAGCCTGTGGTTGAGACAGCTGAGAAGTCGTTACGCCATTCGTGCAGGTCGGAACTTACCCGACAAGGAATTTCGCTACCTTAGGATGGTTATAGTTACCACCGCCGTTTACTGGCGCTTGAGTTCTGAGCTTCGCCTTGCGGCTAACCCGTCCCCTTAACGTTCCAGCACCGGGCAGGCGTCAGTCCGTATACATCGTCTTACGACTTCGCACGGACCTGTGTTTTTAGTAAACAGTCGCTTCTCACTGGTCTCTGCGACCCCCTCCCGCTGCCCCACGCTAGGTGGTTCACGGGCTGGGGCCCCCCTTCTCCCGAAGTTACGGGGGCATTTTGCCGAGTTCCTTAACCACAGTTCGCTCGATCGCCTCGGTATTCTCTACCTGACCACCTGAGTTGGTTTGGGGTACGGGCCGCTCGGAACTCGCTAGAGGCTTTTCTCGGCAGCATAGGATCATCCAATTCGCCTCAATCGGCTATGCGTCGGGCCTCACCCTCGTGTGGAACGGATTTGCCTGCTCCACGGGCCACACCCTTGCACCGGTACTACCACTCACCGGTAGGACTACCTTCCTGCGTCACCCCATCGCTTGCCTACTACCAGTCCGGGTCCCCAGCTAGACCGGACCACCCCACAAGTGGGGCGACCCGGCGTCGGTGGGTTAGCATCGCTGGGTTCAGCATGGGCGTTCCTTCGCGGGTACGGGAATATCAACCCGTTGTCCATCGACTACGCCTGTCGGCCTCGCCTTAGGTCCCGACTCACCCTGGGCGGATTAGCCTGGCCCAGGAACCCTTGGTCTTCCGGCGGGGGAGGTTCTCACTCCCCTCTCGCTACTCATGCCTGCATTCTCACTCGTGTGGCGTCCACGGCTGGATCACTCCGCCGCTTCCACCGCCACACGACGCTCCCCTACCCATCCACACACCTGGCCGGCCTCCGAGGAGAACCGACGGGCGACTGTGTGAATGCCACGGCTTCGGCGGTGTGCTTGAGCCCCGCTACATTGTCGGCGCGGAACCACTTGACCAGTGAGCTATTACGCACTCTTTCAAGGGTGGCTGCTTCTAAGCCAACCTCCTGGTTGTCTCTGCGATCCCACATCCTTTTCCACTTAGCACACGCTTAGGGGCCTTAGCCGATGATCTGGGCTGTTTCCCTCTCGACTACGAACCTTATCGCCCGCAGTCTCACTGCCACGCTCTCACTTACCGGCATTCGGAGTTTGGTTGACGTCAGTAACCTTGTGGGGCCCATCGGCCATCCAGTGCTCTACCTCCGGCAAGAAACACGTGACGCTGCACCTAAATGCATTTCGGGGAGAACCAGCTATCACCGAGTTTGATTGGCCTTTCACCCCTACCCACAGCTCATCCCCCAGGTTTTCAACCCTGGTGGGTTCGGTCCTCCACGCGGTCTTACCCGCGCTTCAACCTGGCCATGGGTAGATCACTCGGCTTCGGGTCTAGAGCACGCGACTCAAACGCCCTGTTCGGACTCGCTTTCGCTACGGCTACCCCACACGGGTTAACCTCGCCACGTACCGCTAACTCGCAGGCTCATTCTTCAAAAGGCACGCAATCACCCCGCCCGCACAAGGCGGCACAAGGCTCTCACGGCTTGTAGGCACACGGTTTCAGGTACTATTTCACTCCCCTCCCGGGGTACTTTTCACCTTTCCCTCACGGTACTTGTCCGCTATCGGTCACCAGGGAGTATTCAGGCTTAGCGGGTGGTCCCGCCGGATTCACACCGAATTTCACGGGCTCGGTGCTACTTGGGAAACAAGTTCGGGAGGGACCGTGTTTTCGTGTACGGGGCTCTCACCCTCTACGGCGACCCTTTCCAGAGGCCTTCCACTAACACAGATCCTTTATGACTCCCCGCACCCCCGGCAGAGGATGCAGAACTGTCCCACGACCCCGACCACACAACGCCTGCCGGCTATCACATGCGATCGGTTTAGCCTCTTCCGCTTTCGCTCGCCACTACTCACGGAATCACTGTTGTTTTCTCTTCCTGTGGGTACTGAGATGTTTCACTTCCCCACGTTCCCTCCACACGCCCTATGTGTTCAGGCGCGGGTCACACCACATGACTGGTGCGGGGTTCCCCCATTCGGAAATCCTCGGATCAACGCTCGGTTGACAGCTCCCCGAGGCTTATCGCAGCCTCCTACGTCCTTCATCGGCTCCTGGTGCCCAGGCATCCACCGTGTGCCCTTAACAACTTGGCCACACAAAAATCCCGCCCCCTGCCCCCGGAAGGAAACAGGCAACGGGCCATACCTACAGAAACTCTGCTAACCAGAGTCAGAAGATGCTCGCGTCCACTGTGCAGTTCTCAACGTACGACCAGCCACCGGCCCCCACCACCCCACCAGCCCCGCGGCCACCCTCGGGCGACACACAGCGGTATGAGATGCAGACCGGCCCTGACACAGAAGAAACCCACCCCCCGCACCCGCAACCGGATACGCAGGGCCCGCTCCCTCAGGACCCAACAGCGTGCCTACGACCGACC
>NZ_SSXC01000135.1 GCF_021699055.1 Blastococcus sp. MG754426
CTCCGGAGGAAGCACCCCGTGACCGACCCGACCGCCCCCGCCCCGCACACCCGGCTCTGGGGCGGGCGCTTCGGTGGTGGCCCGTCCCCGGCGATGGCCGCGCTGTCCAAGTCGACCCACTTCGACTGGAAGCTCGCCCCCTTCGACCTGGCCGGCTCCCGGGCGCACGCCCGCGTGCTGCACCGCGCCGGGCTGCTCGCCGACGACGAGCTCGACCTGATGCTCGGCGCGCTGCGCGAGCTGTCCGACGAGGTGGCCGCCGGCACGTTCGTCGCGGTCGAGTCCGACGAGGACGTGCACGAGGCCCTCGAGCGCGGGCTCACCGAGAAGCTGGGGGCGCTGGGCGGCAAGCTGCGCGCGGGCCGCAGCCGCAACGACCAGATCGCCACCGACCTGAGGCTCTACCTGCGGCACACCGTGCGGGCGCTGGTCGGCGAGCTGTCCTCGCTGGAGTACGCGCTGGTCGGCCTCGCCGAGCGGTACCTTGACGTCGCCGCACCCGGCATGACGCACCTGCAGCACGCCCAGCCGGTGCTCTTCGCCCACCAGCTGCTGGCCCACGCGCACGCCTTCGCCCGCGACGTCGACCGGCTGCGGGACTGGGACCGGCGGGCAGCCGTGAGCCCCTACGGTTCCGGCGCGCTGGCCGGCTCCTCGC
This sequence comes from Blastococcus sp. MG754426, assembly GCF_021699055.1. GTDB lineage: Bacteria > Actinomycetota > Actinomycetes > Mycobacteriales > Geodermatophilaceae > Blastococcus. The sequence goes on from NZ_SSXC01000135.1 coordinate 659, forward strand.
TGCCGCTGGACCCCGACGCCGTCGCCGCCGAGCTCGGCTTCGACCGCGCCTCGGACAACTCGATCGACGGGGTCAGCGACCGCGACTTCGCCGCCGAGTTCTGCTTCGCCGCCGCGCTGATCGGCGTGCACCTCTCCCGGCTCGGGGAGGAGGTCGTGCTCTGGACGTCGACCGAGTTCGGCTGGGCCCGCCTGGACGACGCCTGGGCCACCGGGTCGTCGATCATGCCGCAGAAGAAGAACCCCGACATCGCCGAGCTGGCCCGGGGCAAGTCGGGTCGTTTCGTCGGCAACCTGACCGGCCTGCTCACCATGCTGAAGGGGCTGCCGCTGGCCTACGACCGGGACCTGCAGGAGGACAAGGAGCCGGTCTTCGACTCCATGGAGCAGCTGCTGCTGCTCCTGCCGGCGGTCACCGGGATGGTCGCGACGCTGACCCTGCGGCCCGAGGTGCTGGAGGCAGCCGCGCCGCAGGGCTTCGCGCTGGCCACCGACGTCGCGGAGTGGCTCGTCCGCCAGGGGGTGCCCTTCCGGTCGGCGCACGAGATCTCCGGCGCGATGGTGGCCTACTGCGAGGAGGCGGGGCTCGAGCTCGACCAGCTGGACGACGAGCAGCTGGCCGGCATCGACGAGCGGCTCACCCCCGACGTGCGGTCGGTGCTGTCGGTGCCGGGCGCGCTGGCCGCGCGGTCGGCCCGCGGTGGGACGGCGCCCGAGCGCGTCGCCGGGCAGCTGGTCCAGCTCGCCGAGGCGGCGCGGCAGCACGCGGAGTGGGCGGTGTCCTCGCCCGTGGCGGCGGCCCTCTGAGCGCGCCGGTGCACGGGCCGGGGCCGCTGGTCCGGGCCCAGGAGCTGCTGGGGCCGGTCGACGAGGTCGCGTCGTCGCTGCTGGGCTGCTGGGTCGTGACCGACCGCCCGGAGGGCACCGTCGCGCTGCGGCTGACCGAGGTCGAGGCCTACTCCGGGTCGGGGGTGGACGCCGCCGCGCACTCCCACCGCGGTCCCACGCCGCGGGCGGCGATCATGTTCGGCCCGCCCGGGCGGCTGTACGTGTACTTCTCCTACGGGGTGCACTGGTGCGCTAACGTCGTCGTCGGCCACGAGGGCGAGGGCTCGGCGGTCCTGCTCCGGGCCGGTGATGTCGTGGCGGGGGAGGAGCTGGCCCGGTCCCGCCGTCCGGCGGCACGCACCGCGCGCGACCTGGCCGGCGGGCCTGCCCGGCTGACCCAGGCCCTCGCCATCGGGCGCCCCGACCTCGGCACCGACCTGCTCGACGGCTCCTCCCCGGTGCGGCTGCACCGGGGAGCTCCGCCGGCCGGTGTGTCGGCCGGGCCCCGGGTCGGGATCAGCGTGGCCACCGACCTCCCCTGGCGGTTCTGGGAGACCGGGGCCGCGTCGGTGAGCGCCTTCCGCCCGGGCGGCCGACCGCGCCGCGGCCGGGGCGGGCAGGATGGTGCCCCGTGACCGACGTGATCGACGAGCTGCACCGCCGCGGGCTGATCGCCCAGAGCACCGACGAGGCCGCACTGCGGGCCCACCTCGCCGAGGGGCCGGTCACCTACTACGCGGGCTTCGACCCGACGGCGCAGAGCCTGCACGTCGGGCACCTGCTCCAGTTCATGGTGCTGCGGGCGCTGCAGCGGGCCGGGCACCAGCCCGTCGTCCTCGTCGGCGGGGCGACCGGGCTGATCGGCGACCCGCGCCCGTCGGCCGAGCGCCAGCTCAACGACCGCGACACCGTGGCGACCTGGGTGCAGCGCATCCGCGAGCAGGTCGCGCCCTTCCTGGAGGTGCCGGCCGAGGCGGACGGCACGCGCGCCCCGGTCTACGTCGACAACCTGGACTGGACGGCGCCGGTCTCGGCGATCGACTTCCTCCGCGAGCTGGGCAAGCACTTCCGGGTCAGCCAGATGCTGGCCAAGGAGGCGGTGTCCGCCCGCCTGAACTCGGAGGCGGGCATCAGCTACACGGAGTTCAGCTACCAGATCCTGCAGGCCAACGACTTCCGCGAGCTGCACCGCCGGCACGGGGTCACGCTGCAGACCGGAGGCTCCGACCAGTGGGGCAACCTGACCGCCGGCATCGACCTGGTCCGCCGCACCGAGGGTGCGCGGGTGCACGCGCTCTCGACGCCGCTGGTCACGAAGTCCGACGGGACCAAGTTCGGGAAGTCCGAGGGCGGGGCCGTCTGGCTGGACCCGGCGCTGACGTCGCCGTACGCCTTCTTCCAGTTCTGGCTCAACGCCGACGACGCCGACGCCCGGGCGTGGTTGCCGCTCTACTCCGAGCGCCCGGCCGAGGAGGTGTCGGCGCTGGTGACCGAGAGCCTCGAGCGGCCGGCCGCCCGGACGGCGCAGCGCGCACTGGCCGAGGAGCTCACCCTGCTGGTGCACGGGCCCGAGCAGCTCCGCCAGGCCGAGGCGGCCGGCCGCGCGCTCTTCGGCCGCGAGGACCTGCGCTCCCTGGACGGGGCGACCCTCGGCGCGGCGCTGCAGGAGGCCGGCAGCATCACCGTCGACGGCGAGCTGCCCACGGTGGCCCAGCTGCTGCAGCAGACCGGCCTGGTGGGGTCGCTGTCCGAGGCCCGGCGCACGGTCAAGGAGGGCGGGGCCTACCTGAACAACGAGCGGGTGACCGATGGCGAGACCCGCCCCGGCGAGGACGCCTGGCTCCCCGGGGGGTGGCTCGTCCTGCGTCGCGGGCGCCGCTCGATCGCCGGTGTCCGGCGGGGCGCCTGAGCCCCTCGGGGCGGGTGAACGCCGGGCGACGGCCGTGTGACGGCAGCGTGTCGGGCGTCACGGCGCCCCCGGTTTGACGTCCGGTGGAGCGCCCGTGTAACTTTCTCTTTGCGCCGCGCGGCCCGGGAGGGCCGCCGGGCCGGGGCCTGCGGGTAGCGGGTGCACCGGAAACCGGCGTAGAGTTGGACATCCAGCCAGGGACGAAGCCCGGAAGGGTCGAGTTTCTGCGCGTCCGCTC
>NZ_SSXC01000136.1 GCF_021699055.1 Blastococcus sp. MG754426
CCCACCGGGCTACCGCGTCCTCACCACACCACCCCAACCACCACCGGACCCGGCCGACCGGACACCCGACCCCGACGACGACCCACCACCCTTCTGACCGCGCGGCCGGTCCGCCGATCGGATCTGTCCCGACGGCGGAGCCGGTGCGCTGGTCCGATCCGGTGACGTCGCGCGCACCCCTGCGGCGAACCTGGCCCGAGGCGCGGGACACTGTGCGCATGACGACGACCAGCCCACCGCAGACCGGAGACCTCTCGCTCCCGGCGCGGCCGGGCTGGCCCGATGCCACCGGGCACTTCGGGGTCTTCGGTGGCCGGTTCGTGCCCGAGGCGCTGATCGCCGCGCTCGACGAGCTCACCGAGGCCTACGAGTCCATGCGGGTGGACCCCGCGTTCCTCGCCGAGTTCGCCCGGCTCCAGCGCGACTACACCGGCCGGCCGAGCCCCATCACCGAGGTGCCGAAGTTCGCCGCGCACGCCGGCGGCGCGCGGGTCCTGCTCAAGCGCGAGGACCTCAACCACACCGGCTCCCACAAGATCAACAACGTGCTGGGCCAGGCGCTGCTGACCAAGCGGATCGGCAAGACCCGCGTGATCGCCGAGACCGGCGCAGGCCAGCACGGCGTCGCGACGGCCACCGCTGCCGCGCTCATGGGCCTGTCGTGCACCGTCTACATGGGCGAGGAGGACACCCGCCGCCAGGCGCTCAACGTCGCCCGCATGCGCCTGCTCGGCGCCGAGGTGATCCCCGTGACCACCGGCTCCCGCACGCTCAAGGACGCGATCAACGAGGCGTTCCGCGACTGGGTGACGAACGTGGAGACGACGAACTACGTCTTCGGCACGGTCGCCGGTCCGCACCCCTTCCCGGCGATGGTCCGCGACTTCCAGCGGGTCATCGGTGACGAGGCGCGCGCCCAGGTGCTCGAGCGCGAGGGGCGGCTCCCCGACGCCGTCCTGGCCTGCGTCGGCGGCGGGTCCAACGCCATCGGGATCTTCACCGCCTTCGTCCCCGACGAGGGGGTCCGGCTCGTCGGCCTGGAGGCCGGCGGTGACGGCGTGGACACCCCGCGGCACGCGGCGACCATCACCGGCGGCACGCCGGGCGTGCTGCACGGCGCCCGCTCGTTCCTCCTGCAGGACGAGAACGGCCAGACGGTCGAGTCCCACTCGATCAGCGCGGGCCTGGACTACCCCGGGGTCGGCCCGGAGCACTCCTACCTGCACGACATCGGGCGGGCCGAGTACCGGCCGGTCACCGACGCCGAGGCGATGGAGGCGTTCGCGCTGCTCTGCCGCACCGAGGGCATCATCCCGGCGATCGAGTCGGCGCACGCCCTGGCCGGCGCGCTCATCCTCGGCCGGGAGCTGGGCCCGGACGCGCTGCTGCTGGTGAACCTCTCCGGCCGCGGGGACAAGGACGTCGAGACGGCGTCCCGGTGGTTCGGCCTGGGGGACAGGGAGCACGTCGATCCCGGCGCCGGCATGGACACCGACCAGCGGCCCACCGAGGGCGCGGTCAGCAACGCCGAGGCCGTCGCCGGCCAGGACGCGGGGGAGACGGCGTGAGCGCGCTGCAGGAACGGATCAGGGCGGCGCAGGCGGAGGGGCGTTCCGCGCTCATCGCCTACCTGCCCGTCGGCTACCCGGACGTCCAGGGCTCCATCGACGCCATGGTGGCCGCGGTGGAGGCCGGGGCGGACGTCATCGAGATCGGCGTCCCCTACAGCGACCCGGGCATGGACGGTCCTGTGATCCAGGAGGCCGTGGACGTCGCCGTGCGCGCCGGTGTGGGCATGCGCGACGTGCTCCGCGCGGTGGAGGCGGTGGCCGCGGCCGGCGCCGTCCCCGTGGTGATGAGCTACTGGAACCCGATCGAGCGCTACGGCGTCGAGCGGTTCGCCACCGACCTGGCCGCGGCCGGGGGAGCGGGGGCCATCACCCCCGACCTGATCCCCGACGAGGCGGCGGCGTGGATCGCCGCGGCCCAGGGCGCCGACCTGGACCGGGTCTTCCTCGTGGCGCCGTCCTCCACCGACGCCCGGCTCCGCTCGACGACCGCCGCCTGCCGGGGGTTCGTCTACGCGGCCTCCACCATGGGGGTCACCGGCACGCGGGCCACGGTGGGCGATGCCGCCGAGAAGCTCGTCGCCCGCACCCGCGAGGCCGCCCCCGGCCTGCCGGTGTGCGTCGGCCTGGGCGTCTCGGACGGCGACCAGGCCGCCGAGGTGGCCGCCTTCGCCGACGGCGTGATCGTCGGCTCGGCCTACGTGCGCGAGCTCCTGGAGGGCCGCGGTGTCGACGGGGTCCGCGCCCTGACCGGCGACCTCGCCGCCGGCGTCCGCCGGGCGGGGGTGCGGGCATGACCGTCCTCGCCGCCCTGCCGAGCCCCACCCAGGGCGTGTGGGAGCTGGGCCCGCTGCCGATCCGGGCCTACGCGCTCTGCATCGTCGCCGGCATCGTCGCCGCCGTCCTGCTCACCGAGCGGCGCTGGGTCGCCCGCGGCGGGGCGCCCGGCGACGTCCTGGACATCGCCGTCTGGGCGGTGCCGTTCGGCATCGTCGGCGGACGCATCTACCACGTCATCTCCAGCCCCCGCCCCTACTTCGGTGAGGGCGGCGACCCGCTGCGCGCCTTCGCCATCTGGGAGGGCGGCCTGGGCATCTGGGGCGCCATCGCGCTCGGCGGCGTCGGGGCGTGGATCGCCTGCCGCCGGCGCGGCATCCCGCTCCCCGCCTTCGCCGACGCGCTCGCGCCCGGGCTGCTGGTCGCCCAGGCGATCGGCCGGCTGGGCAACTGGTTCAACAACGAGCTGTACGGCGGCCCCACCGACCTGCCGTGGGCGCTGACCATCTACGAGTGGAGCGGCGGCCGGGCGGTCACCGGGGCCGACGGCGAACCGGTGGTCCTCGGCACGTTCCACCCGACGTTCCTCTACGAGCTGCTCTGGAACCTCGCCGCGGCGGCGCTGGTCATCTGGGCCGACCGCCGCTTCCGGCTCGGGCACGGCCGCGCGTTCGCGCTGTACGTCGCCTCCTACTGCGCCGGCCGGCTGTGGATCGAGCTCCTCCGCACCGATCCGGCCGAGACCCTGTTCGGCGTGCGGATCAACGTCTTCACCTCGATCGTCGTCGGGCTGCTGGCGGTGGCCTACCTCGTCTGGCAGCGCGGTCGCCCGCGCGAGGTCATCGACCGGGGCGCCGCGGCGGCGGGCGGGCAGCCGGCCGACCGGCAGGCCCCGGAGCCGTCCGGACGGGCGTCGGGGGCGACGGCGGCCGGTGCCCGTGAGGACGATCACGGGACGCCGCCGGCCAGCTGACCGTCCGGGCGTGGGGACGGTCACGGATCGGCGTCAGGCGTGTCAGAGCGGTGTTACGGCTGTGTACGCTTCCGCCTGACCCGCCAGAGACCCTGGCGAGGTCGTACTGTCGGACCGGGCCAGTGCTGCCCCGCGGACGACGGCTCACCGGCACCCACCGGTGGGTCCGCGCGTCAGCCGGTCAGGGCCACCTGCGCCTCCCCGGTGCCCCGCGATCCGCACGTGCCGCCATCTCCGCCGCCCTTGACCTCCGGCCCGGGCC
>NZ_SSXC01000137.1 GCF_021699055.1 Blastococcus sp. MG754426
ACCTCGTCCGAGGCGTGCCCGAGCACGCCGGCGAACACCCGCGCGCGGAACCAGTCCAGCTCGCCGGCCGCGCAGGCCGCCCAGACCGCGGGCATCCGCTCCACGAGCGCGTAGGCGTCGTCCAGCACCCCGCTGGCGAACGGCCGGGCGCAGTTCAGCACCGCCGCGAGCTCGTCGGGCAGGAACTCACTCGTCCCCGGCACCGGCGAACCCGGCCCGCGGCGGCGGGCACCGGGGTGCCCGGGAGGCGGGTCGTCGGAGTCGGGCCGGTCGGCGGCCAGCCCCATCACCAGCTCCGCCTCGTAGGCCGCGTCCATGGCCCGGCGCGCCTGCAGCCGCCGCAGCTCGGCGGCCTTCTCCGCCGCGGACAGCACCGCCACCGGCAACCGCGCGACCGTCGGCCGCAGCTCCAGCAGCCACCCCACGAGCGCGCCCTCGAGAGGGCTGCGTCTCAGCTCGGCGGTGGGCACGGCTCGAACGTACGTACGGGGTACGACACTTCCGAGCAACCGGCTCAGCCGGAGGGGCTCAGGCCTTGCGGCCCCGGTGCAAGGCGACGATGCCACCGGTCAGGTCCCGCCAGGCGACGTCCGCCCAGCCGGCCGCCTGCAGCCGCGCGGCCAGGGCCGGCTGGTCGGGCCAGGCGCGGATCGACTCGGCCAGGTAGACGTAGGCCTCGGGGTTGCTGCTCACCGCCCGGGCGATCTGCGGCAGCGCCTTCATGAGGTACTCGGTGTACAGGGTGCGGAACGGCCCCCAGGTGGGGCTGGAGAACTCGCAGACGACCAGGGTGCCGCCCGGGCGGGTGACCCGGGAGAACTCGCGCAGCGCGGCGTCGGGGTCGGCCACGTTGCGCAGGCCGAAGGAGATGACCACGCCGTCGACGCTCTCGTCGGCCAGCGGCAGCGCCATCGCGTCACCGGCCACCTTCGGCACCGGCCGGGCTGCGCCGGCGCGCAGCATGCCCTGGGAGAAGTCGCAGGCGATCGCGTGCACGCCGCCGGCCGCGAGCTCCACCGTCGAGACCGCCGTACCGGCCGCGACGTCCAGCACCGTCTGCCCGGGGCGGGCGCCCAGGGCCTCGCGGGTGGCCCGCCGCCAGGAGCCGTCCAGGCCGCCGGAGAGCACCGTGTTCGTGAGGTCGTAGCGCTCGGCGACCCGGTCGAACATCGCCGCGACCTCGGCCGGTCGCTTGTCCAGCCCGGCCCTCACGCCGGCGGTGTGCGGGTCGTCTCGCCGGTCTGCCACGGCGTCGACGCTACAAGGCTGCCTACTCTGATCACGTGACTGCGGCCGCCCTCACCTCACCGGCAGCGGCCGCCGACACCGTCAGCACGGTCCGCGCCGACGCCGCGGGTGAGCTGCTCGACCTGCTGCCGGCGGGGGCCGGGCTCTCCTGGGTGCGGCGCGGCGAGGGCCTCGTCGGCTGGGGCGAGGCGGCCCGGCTCGAGGTCTCCGGCCCCGGCGCGCTGGCCGAGGCCGCCGACTGGTGGGACACCTACGTGGCCGGGCTCGACGTCGGCGACGACGTCGGCGTGCCCGGGTCGGGGCCGGTCCTCTTCGGCAGCATCGCCTTCGACCCGGTGGCCGGCACGTCGGTCTTCGTCGTCCCCGAGGTCGTCGTGGGACGGCGGGACGGCGTCGGGTGGGTCACCGCGATCGGTGCCGCGCCGGAGCTGCCGGCGCCCGTCCGGGACGGCGACTCCCCGGCCCCCCGACTGCGCTACGCCGACGGCGCGCTGGACCCGGCGAGCTGGTGCGCCGCCGTCGCGGCCGCCGTGGAGCGGATCGCCGCGGGTGACCTGGCCAAGGTGGTGCTGGCCCGGGACCTGCTGGTCTCCGCGGAGCCCGCCCTCGACCCGCGGCGGCTGCTGCACCGGCTGGCGGCGCGCTTCCCCGGCTGCTGGACCTTCGCCGTCGACGGGCTGCTGGGAGCGACCCCCGAGCTGCTGCTGCGGCGCACCGGGCGGCAGCTCTCCTCCCGCGTGCTGGCCGGCACAGCGCCGCGCGGGGCCGGCGCGGAGGACGAGCGGCTCGCCACGGCGCTCCTCGGGTCGGCGAAGGACCGCGTGGAGCACGCGCTCGCCGTCGACTCGCTGGTCCGCGCGCTGGAGCCCTACTGCGGTGAGCTCACCGCGCCGGGTGAGCCCGAGCTGCTGACCCTCGCCAACGTGCGGCACCTGGCCACCGACGTCGTCGGCACGCAGCGGGTGCCGGCCGGCCTGCTGGAGCTCGTGGGGGCGGTGCACCCGACGGCCGCCGTCTGCGGCACGCCCACGACCGACGCCGCCGCGCTGATCGGCGAGCTGGAGGGGATGGACCGCGGCCGCTACGCCGGTCCGGTCGGGTGGATGGACGCCCGGGGCGACGGTGAGTTCGGGCTCGCGCTGCGCTGCGCGGAGCTCACGGCGGACGGCGGGGCGCGGCTGTTCGCCGGCTGCGGCATCGTCGCCGGCTCCGACCCGGCCGCCGAGCTGGCCGAGACCCAGTCGAAGTTCGCCGCGTTCCAGGCCGCGCTGGAGAGCTGAGCGCGGCTACCCGCCCAGCGCGCGGGCAGCGGCGGTGCGGAGGTCGGTCGCGAGCTGCGCCTCGGCGCGCTGGTCGGTGCCGACGACGACGACCTGCGGGCCGCCGAGCCCCAGCACCGCCTGCAGCTCCGCCGGCGTCGACACCCGGGTCGCCGGCCACCCCAGCGACTCGGCGACCGCGACCAGGTCCCGCCCGTGCGGCGTGCCGAAGACCCGCCGGTAGTCCGCGGCGTAGCCGTCCTGCCCCGGCTCCAGCTGGGCGAAGATCCCGCCGCCGTCGTTGTCGGGCACGACCACGGTGAGGTCCGGCCGCGGCTCCCCCTCGCCGAGCAGCAGCCCGGTCAGGTCGTGCAGGAAGGTCAGGTCCCCCATCAGGGCGAACGCCGGCCCGCCGTGCAGCAGCGCCGCCCCCACGGCGGTCGAGATCGTCCCGTCGATCCCGGCCACGCCCCGGTTGGCCAGCACGGTGACGTCGGCCCGCGGCACCGCCAGCCGGTCCACGTCCCGCACCGGCGTGGAGGACCCGAGCACCAGCAGCGCCCCGGCGGGCAGCGCGGCGACGACGTCGCGGGCCAGCCGCGCGGCGGTCAGCGCCGGGGCGCCGTCCAGCACCGCGTCCACCGCCGCGCCCACCCGCCCGGCTGCCGCGTCCCACGCGGCCGTCCACTCCGCGTCGACCGGTTCGCCGGGCTCGGCGCCGGCGAGCAGCCGCCGGACGGCGCTGCTCGACCGGCCGGCGTCGGCCCACCGCGGGGAGGCGCTCACCGTCTCGACCGTGACGGCGGGGTCGGCCAGCAGGGCGTTGACCGGCCGGGAGAGCGTCGGGCGACCCACCACGAGCACCCGCTCGGGCCGGTGCGCGGCCAGCCAGTCCGCCGCGCCGAGCGCCAGCACGCCCCCGCGCACACCGCCCGGCAGCCCCCAGAATCCGCTGCTGGGCTCGGCGACGACGGGCCACGCGGAGCCCAGCAGCGGATTCTGGGGGCTGCCGGGCGGTGTG
>NZ_SSXC01000138.1 GCF_021699055.1 Blastococcus sp. MG754426
CCACCGTCCCGCTGCCCCCGCCGCCCACCGACGACCCGGTGCTGGCCGGCTACCGGACGCCGGGCGGCCTGGTGCTGGACAAGGTGATCGACCACCTCGACGCCCACTGCCGGGAGTTCATCGCCCACTCCCCGTTCGCGACGCTGGCCACCGCCGACGCCGAGGGCTGGCCCGACGTCTCCCCGCGCGGCGGCGACCCGGGCTTCGTGCACGTGCTGGACGCGCACCGGCTGGCGCTCCCCGACCGGCCGGGCAACAACCGCGTCGACAGCCTGCGCAACGCGGCCGCCAACCCCCGCGCCGCGCTGATGTTCCTGGTGCCCGGCGTCGAGCAGACGCTGCGGGTCTACGGCACGGCGGCGCTGGTCGCCCCCGAGGAGCTGCCGCTGGACCTCACCGAGTTCGGCCGCGCGCCGCTGTCGGTGCTGGTGCTCGAGGTGCGGCGGGCGTACTTCCAGTGCCCGAAGTCGGTCATGCGCTCGGGCCTGTGGGACCCGGCGAAGCGAGTGGACCCAAAGGCGCTGACGCCGTTCGGCCGGGTGATCAAGGACCACTGCGCACTGGCGGAGGACCTGCCCGACGACGCCACGATCCGCGCGGAACTCGCCGAGGAGCTCTAGGAGGACCCTGCCCTCCTCCCCGCTCGCACGCTCGCGGCGAGCCGCTGGACGAGGCCTCGGGCCTAGCCTGCGGCCATGGCGTTCGACGTCCAGGTCACGGTCGATTCCTCGGCACCGCACGACCTCGCCGACTGGTGGGCCCAGGCGCTGGGCTGGCAGGTGGAGGCCCAGGACGAGGCCTTCATCCGCCGGATGGTGGATGAAGGCGCGGCCACCGCGGACGACACCACCACCCACCGGGGCGCGCTGGTCTGGAAGGTCGGTGCGGCGATCAGGTCACCCGACCCGGGCCGGCCGCGGGTGCTGTTCCAGCTCGTCCCCGAGCCCAAGACGGTCAAGAACCGGCTGCACCTCGACGTGGCGGCCGGGCCGGACCGGGTCGAGGCCGAGGTGGCCCGGCTGGTCGGCCTGGGTGCCCGCGAGCTGTGGCGGGGCCGGCAGGGGCCGTTCGCGTGGGTGACGCTCGCCGACCCGGAGGGCAACGAGTTCTGCGTGACCTGAGGCCGCCTACCCGGCGCGCAGGTCCCGGGCGAGCCTCCGGTCGGCGACGGCCCGCTCGGCCATCGCGCGGACCCGCAGCCGGCGGCGTCTGCGGCTCGAGCCGAGGTAGCGCGCGTCCTCGACCAGCTGGAAGGCCGCGAGCACGCTCGCCTGGACCTCGCGGGCACGCGGCACTGCTGGGCGCGCCGGTTCGGCCGAAGTCATGAGACCCCCTTCTCCCGGGGGACGCCGGCACGCTCCCCGCGGCCCCATGGTTGCCCCGCATCCCCGCGGCCAACCCCCACGGTGACGATTTGGTGCCCATGGGTCACGTGGGACGAGCGGTGACGGTCCCGTGTCCCGGGCTCGCCACGCGCCCGTCGCGGCCGCTCCGTACGGTGCGACGCATGGCTCCTCTCGGGCGGCTCGGCCGGACGGCGGCGCGCACCGCCGGGCGCGTGCTGCAGCACCTGCTGCGCGCCCCGGCTCCCGGGGGCCCCCGGCCGCGGCCGGCCGGTGCGCCCGACGTGGCCTACCGGCCGCGCGACGACGGGCGCCCCGACCCCGGCGAGATCGTCTGGGCGTGGGTGCCGTTCGAGGAGGACGACGGCCGCGGCAAGGACCGGCCGGTGCTGGTCATCGGCCGGCGGGGCGGCGACCTCCTGGGGTTGATGCTCACCAGCCGCGACCACGACCGGGACGCCGCCGACGAGGCCCGCCACGGCCGGGTGTGGACCGACATCGGCAGCGGCGCCTGGGACCCGCGGGGACGGCCCAGCGAGGTGCGGCTGGACCGGCTGCTGGTGCTGGACCCGGCGACGGTCCGCCGGGAGGGCGCTGCGCTGGACCGCGCCCGCTTCGAGCGCGTCGTGGGCGAGGCCCGGCGCGTGCAGGGCTGGTGACGCGGCGTCAGTCCGCGACCGACTCGTCCCGGGCCGGCCGCCGCACCGGCGGCCGCAGGTTGTAGACGCCGACGCCGTCGGCGAGCGGCTCCAGGTCGTAGCGGTGCACGACCTTCGGCCCGCCGTGGAGGTGGACGTGGGTGACGGTCGGCAGCGGGTCGCCGTGCCGCGCCTCGCGGATCTGCACGCGCCCGTCGAGCGGGCCGCCGACGAACAGCAGCACCGCGTCGTCGGGGCCCGGCCCCGTGGTGGCCGCGTTCTCCTCGGACAGCTCCGGTCTCCTCCCGCTCGTGCGCCGGTCCACGAGGGTAGGCGCGTCCGGCCCGCCCGTCAGGTGCCCGGGGGCGCCCGGCGGAGCCGGCGGGCCACCAGCGGCGCGCTGAGCAGCATCACGAACAGCCGCAGCACCTGGACGGCGAGGACGAAGGTGGTGTCGGCCCCGGAGTCGCGGGCGGTGGCCAGCACCGCGTACAGGCCGCCGGGTGTCGTCGCCAGGTACCCCTCGAGAGCGCTGGCACCCGTGGCCGCGGCCAGCAGCCCACCCAGGCCGGCGCACGCCAGCACGAGGACGAGCACGACCGCCAGCGCCAGCGGCAGGGCCCGGCCGATGGCCCGCAGGCTGCCCCGGGTGAAGCTGACACCCACCTGCAGGCCGATCACGAGGAACGCCGCGCTCTCCACCAGGGGCGGCACCCCGGCGCCGCCGGCGAGGCCGGTCAGGTCCGCGACCGCCGCGGCGACGAGCGGGCCCAGCAGCGCGGCGACGGGCACCCGGAGCAGCCGCCCGGCGACCAGCCCGACGAGCGCGCAGGTCGCGGTGAACACCAGCCCGGCCGGCCAGCCCGGTCCACCGGCGTCCTCGGGGACGAGCCCGGCGCCCGCGGTGGCCCCGTAGGCGGTGGTGGCGACCACCGGCATCAGCAGGACGATGAGCAGCACCCGCAGGTACTGGAGCACCGCGACGACCCGCTCGTCGGCGCCCAGCTCCCGGGCCATCACCACGATCCCCGAGGCGCCCCCCGCGATCATGGCGAAGGCGCCGGTCACCGGGGTGATGCCCGGCTGCAGCCGCAGGGCGAGCCCGGCCAGCAGGCTGAGCAGGAGCGTCGCGACGGTCACCAGGAGCACCGGCAGCCAGTCGGCGGCCACCGCGCGCAGCGTGCCGACGTCGACCAGCACACCCATGGAGACGCCGATGACGGCCTGCCCGGCGGTGCCGAGCCGTTCGGGCACCCGCGCCGGCGTGCGGACCGCCAGCGCGCGGGCGAGCCCGGCGAGCAGGCCGCCGAACAGGGCGGGCGAGGGCAGGCCGGCGAGCCCGAGCAGCAGCCCGAGACCGACGGCACCGGCGACGACGACGGCCGCGTCGAGCAGCACCCCGCCCCACCGGCCCCGCATCCGTCC
>NZ_SSXC01000139.1 GCF_021699055.1 Blastococcus sp. MG754426
CCCCCGCCGTCCCCGTCGTCGTCCGCCTCGTCGCCGCCGCCACCGTCCCCGACCGGTACCGGGACGGGGGTCACCGGCTGCTCGGGCGCGGGCGCGGGCGCGACCGGGGCGGGCTCCGGCTCCTGCGGCGCGATCGCGTAGGTGACCAGGACGACCGTGCCGGGGGCGACGGCGCCCACCGGCGCCAGCTCCAGCACGTGATCGGCGGGCACGGCGTCGCTCTCCCGGCCGACGAGCTCCACGCCCAGGCCGACCGATGCGAGCTCGGCCTCCACCTCGGCCACCGGTCGGCCGACGAAGTCGGCGGCGGCCAGCACCACGGGCTCCGGGGCCTCGCTGCTCCCGCCGCCGGCGTCGGCCGGGGCGTCCCCCCACACCTGGAGGGCGGCGATGCCCAGCCCCACGCCGACGACCAGCGCCACCAGCGGGGCGAGCAGGCGCAGCCGGAGCGGCCGGGCCGCGGGCGCGGGCGCGGGCGCGGGCAGGACGTCGAGCGGCCGGGTGCCGGCCGGTCGGGCCACCGGCGGCAGCAGCCGGCCGGCGCGGACGTCGTCGACGGCGTCGCGGAAGGCGGCCCCGTCGGGGTACCGCTCGGCCGGATCCTTGAGCAGGGCCCGCTCGATCAGCGTGCGCACCTGCTCCGGGACGTCGGCCGGCAGCGGTGGCGGCTCCTCGCGCAGCTGGCGGAGCGCGATCTGCACCGAGTTGTCGCCGTCGAAGGCGCGGTGCCCGGCGAGGCACTCGAACCCGATCATGCCGAGTGCGTAGATGTCGCTGGCCGGCCCGGCCTTGCTGCCCCCGGCCTGCTCCGGCGAGAGGTAGTGCGCGGTGCCGACGACCTGGCCGGTCTGGGTGAGCGGCGCGCTCGCGGCGGACCAGGCGATCCCGAAGTCGGTGATCTTCACCGTGCCGTCGTCGCCGACCAGGAGGTTGCCCGGCTTCACGTCGCGGTGCACCAGGCCGGCGGCGTGCGCAGCGGCCAGGCCGGTCGCCGTCTGGTGCAGCACGTCCAGCGTGCGGTCCACGGGGAGGCGCCCCTCCCGGGCCAGCACCTGGGCCAGCGACTCCCCCTCGACGAGCTCCATGACCAGGTAGGCCAGCGCCTCGCCGTCGGCGGCGGTGGACTCGCCGTAGTCGAACAGCGCGGCGATGTTGCGGTGCGTCAGCAGGGCGCTGTGCTGGGCCTCGGCCCGGAACCGCGCGAGGAAGGTGGCGTCCCCGGTGTACTCGCTGCGCAGCACCTTCACCGCGACGGTCCGCTGCAGGACGACGTCGCGCCCCCGCCAGACCTGTCCCATGCCGCCGGTCGCGAGCAGCGACCGCAGCTCGTAGCGCCCACCGAGGAGGGTCGACGACGGCCGGTGGGGGGAGGTCACTGCTCCGTGGCGGGGCTCGTCGAGCCCGACGTCGGGGAGGCGCTGGTCTCGCTGGGCGTCGTGGTGGCCGTGGGCGTCGTGGTCGGCACCGGTTCCGTGCCGGTGGAGGTCGGGGCGGGGCTGCCCGGGAGGCTGGGCGTCGTCGTCCCCGTGGGGGTGCCGGTCCCGGTGCCCGTCCCGGAGCCGGTACCGGTGCCCGTACCGGTCCCGGTCTCCGTGCCGGAGCCGGTACCCGTGTCGCTGCGGGTCGTCGGTGCGGGCGCCTCGGTGGTCGGAGCGGCGTGGGAGGTGCCGGCGCGGTCGGCGGCACCGGTCACCGCCGGCGCCCGCGGACCGTCCCGCTGCTCCGGGGACGCGGCGTAGCGGACGAGCACCCGCTCGCCGGCGCGCAGCGGGCGCCCGGCCGGCTCGACCCCGGTGACGGCGTCCGGGTCGACGTCGTCGCGCACCTCGGCCCGCACGGTGACGGTCAGCCCCAGGTCGGCGAGCCGCTCGGCGACCTCGCCCACGGGCCGGCCGAGGAAGTCGGCCTCCTCCAGCACGATGCTGCCGTCGATCCGCTCCTCGGCCGCGGCGGCGGTGCTCGGGGTCCCGCCCTGGGTGAGCGCCTGGAGCAGCGTGGCGGTGATCGCGGCGCCGGCCAGCAGCCCGATGAGGGGCAGCAGCACGACCGCCAGCCGTCCGCGCCGCCGCGGGACCGGCGGGTGCGCCGCCCGCGCACCCGGGCGGCCGGACGGGGAGGACGCGCCCGCGGGCCGCCCCCGTCCCGGGCGGCGGCGCCGCGGCACGGCGTCCACGGTCACCGTGCCGGAGTCGGGACGGCGACCGGCCCGCACCGCGGCCACGGCGACGGCGAAGCTCGCGCCGTCGGGGAAGCGCGCGCCGGGGTCCTTCACCAGCGCGCGGGAGATCAGCGTCCGGACGCCGGGCGGCAGCTCGCCGGGCAGCGGCTCGGGCTCCTGCTGGACCTGCTTGAGCGCGATGGTGACCGCGTTGTCGCCCTCGAACGCCGGGTGCCCGGTGAGGCACTCGTAGCCGATCAGCCCCAGGGCGTAGACGTCGCTGGCCGGCGTCGCGTGCCGCCCCTCGGCCTGCTCCGGGGAGAGGTACTGCGGCGTGCCGATGACCTGCCCGGTGCGGGTGAGGGCGACGCCGCGCGCCGACCAGGCGATGCCGAAGTCGGTGATCTTCACCGTGCCGTCGGGGCGCACCAGGATGTTGCCGGGCTTGACGTCGCGGTGCACCAAGCCGGTGCGGTGCGCCTCGGCCAGGGCGGCGGCGGTCTGCCCGAGCAGCGAGAGGGTCCGGTCGGCGTCCAGCCGGCCCTCCCGGTGCAGCAGGGCCGACAGCGGCTCACCCTGGACGAGCTCCATGACGAGGTAGGCCAGGGTCTCCCCCGAGCCGTCGCGGGCCGTCTCCTCGCCGTAGTCGTAGACGGCGGCGATGCCCGGGTGGTTGAGCCCCGCGGCGTGCTGCGCCTCGGCCCGGAAGCGGGCGACGAAGCTGGGGTCGCCGGTGTACTCGCTGCGCAGGACCTTCACCGCGACCGGGCGGTGCAGGGCCACGTCGAGCCCCCGCCAGACCTGCCCCATGCCACCGGCGGCGATGAGCTCCTGCAGCTCGTAGCGGTCACCCAGGCGCCTGCGTCCTGGCTCCACCACGGGGGTCACTCCTCGTCCGTCCGGCCTGATGGCACAGGCCGTGGCGTCGCCGCACAGGGCCCGCGCACCGCCCGCACCCCTCCACTGTCGGTCCCGCGGGGCACCGGGCTCCGCAGAACGGGGACCATCGTCCACCACCCCCGAGGATGCCCCCTCC
>NZ_SSXC01000140.1 GCF_021699055.1 Blastococcus sp. MG754426
CGACGGGGCTGGGCCGGACCGCACCGGGCGAGGACCCGCCCACACCGGCGGCGCCACCGGTACGCCGACCTCCGCCGCCCAGCCCGCCGGCGACGCCGGCCGCCCCGGTGCACGCGCCCGCGCCCGTGGGCCCCGCCTCGGCCTCTGCTTCCGGCGGTGGGTCGTGCAGCGCGAGCCACACCGACCACGCGGACGCCGCCCTGGCGGTGCTCGACGCGGGGTTCCCCGCCTTCCTCGCCGGCTCGATCCGGATCGCCCGCGGGCACGACGCCGTCCTCCTGGGCCGCGTCGAGGACCCGGGTGCCAGCCCCGACTGACGGGCGCACCCCCCTCCGTCCCGCCCCGCCGGTCCTCCGATCGGCTCGTCGACCAGTCCATGACCCCGCACGTGCGCGACCGCCAACGGGACCTCGTCCCACCGGCGCCGGAGCGCCGTTCGCACCTCAGGGAACTTCCGCGATGAGCAGTGAAGCCGTTCCGTCCGACCACCTCGCCCAGCAGCGCGCCGTGCCGCTCCAGCGGCTGCCGGGGCCCGATCGGCTGCGCGGCGCCGGTACCGCCGCGCGCCGGGCCTGGCGCGGGCCCTACGTCCGCCGGCTCGTCGTGTGGGACGCCATCTGCGCGAGCGCGGCCGCCGGCAGCGGCCTGCTCGTCCGCTACGCGCCACCGGACGTCGGGCTCACCAACGCCTCCCTGGCCATCGCCGTCGCGCTGCCCGCGGTGTGGGTCTTCGCCATGGTGGTGGCCCGCAGCTACGAGAGCCGCTACCTCTGGGAGGGACCGGAGGAGTTCCGCCGCGTCTTCTTCGCCGCCGCCCTGCTGCTCGCCATCGTGGGCACCGTCTCCTGGGGGCTGAAGCTCGAGGTCGCGCGCGGCTTCGTCGTCGTCGCGCTGCCGCTGGCCACCCTGCTCACCCTCGCCCAGCGCCAGGCGCACCGCGTCTGGCTGCGCCGCCAGCGGGCGCACGGGCGGTTCCAGCAGACGACGCTGCTCGTCGGGCACCGCAACGGCGTCGCGGCACTGCGCGAGCAGCTGGAGCGCGAGGCCGACCAGGGCTACCGCGTGGTCGGCTGCTGCCTGCCGCACCGCTCCGGGCTGCGCGCCGGCCCCGGCGGGCTGCCGGTGCTCGGCGACCTCGACGAGGTGGTCGACGTCGTCGAGCGCTACGAGGTCGACACCGTGGCCGTGCTGCCCTCCCCCGAGCTGGACGGCGCGGCGCTGCGCCGGCTGGGATGGGAGCTGGAGAAGACCCAGGCCGACCTGCTGCTCGCGCCGTCGGTCTCCGAGGTCGCCGGGCCGCGGATCCGCGTCCGCCCGGTCTGCGGGCTCTCGCTGCTCCAGATGGAGCGCCCCGAGCTCCGCGGCCTGCACCTGCTGGTCAAGGAGTCCTTCGACCGGACCGCCGCCGTGCTGCTCCTGCTGCTGCTGGCGCCGGTGCTCGTCGCCGCCGCGGTCGCCGTCCGGTTCGACAGCCCCGGGCCGGTGCTCTTCCGCCAGGAGCGGGTGGGCCGCGACGGCCACCGCTTCCCGATGCTGAAGTTCCGCAGCATGCACGTGGGGGCGGACCGCCAGGTCGCCCGGCTGGCGGCGGTGGACGAGGGCAACGGCGTGCTGTTCAAGATGCGCCGCGACCCGCGGGTGACGCGGGTCGGCCGGGTGCTGCGCCGCTACTCCGTCGACGAGCTGCCGCAGCTGCTCAACATCGTGCGGGGCGAGATGTCGCTGGTCGGGCCGCGCCCGCCGCTGCCGTCTGAGGTCGAGCGGTACGGGGTGGAGATGCACCGCCGGCTGGTGGTCAAGCCCGGCCTGACCGGCCTGTGGCAGGTGAGCGGGCGGTCGGACCTGTCGTGGACGGACTCGGTGCGGCTGGACATCCACTACGTGGAGAACTGGTCGCTGTCGCTGGACCTGATGATCCTCTGGCGGACGGTGGGCGCGGTCTTCACCGGCCGCGGCGCCTACTAGGACGACGGACCACTCACGGCCGGCGCACACCGTCGCCCCCTTCGCACCGGGGACGACGGAGGGGCGGGCACCGCGCTCTCGCGCGGCACCCGCCCCTCGGGGGTGGTCGGGTCAGCGGTAACCGGGGCTGACGTACCCGATGCCGACGGTGCCGGCCGGGACGAAGTCACCCGACGCGGGCTTGCCCTGGGTGAGGGTGCCGCTCAGGTTGCCGATCGAGGGCCAGGAGACGACGCCGTTGCTGATCCGGGCGGGGCAGCTGCGGTCGTCGGTCTGCGGCCACACGCTGTAGCCCATGTCGCGGCCGGCGCGCGGGTCGATGAAGACGTTCTCCAGCGACAGCGGGTAGGTGTTGCAGTCGATGCGGATGAACTGCCCGCCCCGCTCGATCGGGGTCACCCCGGAGCTGCCGACGTTGGTGTTCCGGATGGTGCCCTTGCCGATGGCGCCGAGGTCCTGGCGGACCTGGATGCCCTGGTAGTTGGTCGTGCCGCTGAGCCGGTCGATCCGGTACTCGCGCACCCCGCCCCACGGCTGGAAGACGTCGGCGTGGTTCACCGAGTAGGTGCCGCGCAGCGCCTCCATGCGGACGTTCTGGATCTGCACGGTGGCCTCGGGGGCGTTCACGGCGATGCCGTCGGCCTGGGAGCCCGGGACGTTGCCGTTGATGAGGACGCCCTCGATGTGCACGGTGCCGGTGCACTTGTGCACGTAGATGGCGCGCTGGTCGTCGTTGCCGAAGCGGGCGGTGGGCGCGACGGTGATCTGCCCGCCCATGATGACGGCGTTGCGGCAGTTGGCGATCGTGATCGGCCCGGCCGGGCGGTCGGCCGGCAGCTTGATCAGGACGTCGCCGTTCCGGGCCCCGATGGTCGTGACGGAGTTGCTCGGGGTGACGTTGTGGACCGGGTAGTTCTGCCAGCCGGCCGGCGGGGCCCAGCTGAGGGCGCCGGTCGACGGGGTGGTGGCGCGGGCGGGCGGCGCGGTGGTCGTGCTCGGGGTGGCCGGGGTTGTCGCGGCCGGGG
>NZ_SSXC01000015.1 GCF_021699055.1 Blastococcus sp. MG754426
GCACCGCGTCGTCCCCGGGTCCCGACCCCTCCCCCAGCCGCTCCAGCCGGTCGAACCGGACGTCGCCGTGGGTCAGCGTGCCGGTCTTGTCCAGGCACACGACGTCCACGCGGGCCAGGCCCTCCACCGCCGGGAGCTCCTGCACGAGGGTCTGCCGGCGGGCCAGCGTGAGCGTGGCGACCATGAACGCCAGGGTCGTCAGGAGCACCAGCCCTTCGGGGACCATCCCGACCAGGGCGGCGACGGTGCCGGTGACCGCCTCTCGCCACCCGACGTTCTCCGCGCTCCGGAACTGGCTCCACAGGACGGCCGGCGCCACCACGACCAGCACGACGGCGATCCAGCGCAGCAACCGGTTCGTGCCGGCGACGAGCTCGGAGAAGGTGGTGCTGAAACGCCGGGCCTCGGTGGCCAGGCGGGCCGCGTAGGCGTCGTCGCCCACCGCGGTGGCCTGCGCGCGCCCCCGCCCGGCGACCACGATCGCGCCCGACCAGAGGAGGTCGCCCGGCTCCTTGGCCACCGGCTCGGCCTCACCGGTGAGCAGCGACTCGTCGACCGCGAGCCCCGTGGCGGTGCGGACGACGGCGTCGGCCGGGACCTGGTCCCCGGCCCGGATCTCCAGCAGGTCGTCGAGGACGACGCCCGCCACGGCCACCTCGGCGACCGTGCCGCCGCGCACCACCCGGGCGGTCGGCGCGTTGAGCACCGCGAGCCGGTCCAGCGTCCGCTTGGCCCGCAGCTCCTGGACGATCCCGATCCCCGCGTTGGCGACCACCACCATGCCGAAGAGCGCGTTCTGCCAGCGCCCGGTGAGGACCGCGACCACCCACAGCGCCGCGAGCAGCCCGTTGAAGAAGGTGAGGACGTTGGACCGGACGATCTCGCCCACCGTGCGGCTGGTGCGGACGGTGGAGGTGTTCGTCCGGCCGGCGGCCACCCGCTCGGCGACCTGCGCCGCGGAGAGCCCCGCCGGCGGTGTCACCGGGCGGTCCGGCACGGCCGCGCCGGCGGCAGGGGACCGCGGGGTCTCGACGACGTCGGCACCCATGTCGCTCCTCTGCCTGGTCGTGCGGGGCGGGTCCACCTGACCAGGCCCGGTGGGCACCCGGAGGTGCCCGAGTGCCCGTGCCCGCCGGGACGTTGGTCCCTCCACCGGCTCCCCGCCGCGGCGGCACGGTGGGTCCCACCGCACGGGGAGGACGGGCCGGTGACCCACGGAGGAGGAGCCATGCGCGTGGAGGAACTGCTGGGCCAGGCCCGGGACGCGGTCACGGTGCGCCGCGTCTTCGGCGAGCCGTACGAGAAGGACGGCGTCACCGTCATCCCGGCCGCGCGGATCGGGGGCGGCGGTGGCGGGGGCAGCGGCTTCGACCAGGCGGGCCAGGAGAACTCCGGCGGCGGCTTCGGCGTCGGCGGCCGCCCGGCGGGTGCGTTCGTCGTCCGGGACGGCCGGGTCTCCTGGCAGCCCGCCGTCGACCCGAACCGGGTGATCGCCGTCGCCGGCGCGCTGCTCGGGATCTGGCTGCTGACCCGGTCCCGTCCCGCCCGGGCCCACCGGGGTGGCTGATCCGGCGTCCCGGATCCCCGGGGACGGGGAACCGCACACCGGGGCGGAGGGCTGGCTGCTGACCTACGAGGGGTACGACCCGGCGCAGGAAGCCCTCCGGGAGGTGCTCTGCGCGCTGGGCAACGGCCGGTTCGCCACCCGGGCCGCGGCACCCGAGAGCCGCGCCGACGGCGTCCACTACCCCGGGACGTACGCCGCCGGCGTGTTCGACCGGCTGGTCGAC
The DNA here is from genome assembly GCF_021699055.1 of Blastococcus sp. MG754426. GTDB lineage: Bacteria > Actinomycetota > Actinomycetes > Mycobacteriales > Geodermatophilaceae > Blastococcus. Next base: position 1,791 of record NZ_SSXC01000015.1, read on the forward strand.
GAGGTCGACGGGCGGCAGGTGCCCAACGAGAGCATCGTCAACCTGCCCGACTGGCAGTCGCTGGCCTTCCGGCTCGGCGACGGCGGGTGGGTCGACCTCGCCGGTGCGGCCGTCTCCGGCTACGTCCAGGAGCTGGACCTGCGCCGGGGCGTCCTCACCAGGCGGTTCGTCGTCCAGGACGCCGAGGGCCGCCGCACCCGTGTCGCCCAGCGGCGGGTCGTCTCCATGGCCGCGCCCTGCCTGGCCGCCCTGGAGACGACCTTCCGCGCCGAGAACTGGTCGGGCACCGTGACCGTCCGCTCCGGCCTGGACGGCCGGGTGCGCAACTGCGGGGTGGCCCGCTACCGGGGCCTCCGGGGGGACCACCTGCGGGTGGAGGAGACCTCCACCGAGGGCGGGCTGCTCGTGCTCGTCGCGGAGACCGTCCAGTCACGCGTGCGCGTCGCGCTCGCGGCGCGGCACCGGGTGCGCGTGGACGGCACCGAGCACCCGGTCACCACCCGGACCACCACCCACGACGGCTACGTCGGCTGGGAGGCGGAGCTCTCCCTGCCCGACGGCGTGCCGGTCACCGTCGAGAAGACCGCGGCGCTGTGCACCTCGCGGGACCGCGGCGCGGGTGAACCGGGTGAGGCGGCGCGTGCCGAGCTGGACCGGGCCCCCGGTCTCCCAGAGGTGCTCGACGCCCACGTGCTCGCCTGGGCGCACCTGTGGCGGCGCTGCGACGTCGCCGTCACTGGCTCCCCCCGGACCTCGCTGGTGATCCGGCTGCACGTCTTCCACCTGCTGCAGACGATCTCCCCGCACAGCATCGACCTGGACGTCGGCGTCCCGGCCCGGGGCCTGCACGGCGAGGCCTACCGGGGGCACGTCTTCTGGGACGAGATCCTGGTGCTGCCGTTCCTCAGCGTCCGGCTGCCCGAGGTCTCGCGCGCGATGCTGCTGTACCGCTGGCGCCGGCTCCCGCAGGCGCGGGCGGCCGCCCGCGCGATCGGCCGGCGGGGCGCGATGTTCCCCTGGCAGAGCGGCTCCTCCGGCGACGAGGAGACCCAGCGGGTGCACCTGAACCCGCTCTCCGGCCGGTGGCTGGCCGACCGGTCGCACCTCCAACGGCACGTGGGCCTGGCGGTCGCCTGCAACACCTGGCGCTACGTCGAGGCGACCGGCGACGAGGAGTTCCTGTCCTCCTACGGGGCCGAGCTGATCTGCGACGTCGCCGCGTTCTGGGCCGACCTGGCCACCTACGACCGCACCGACGACCGGTACGACATCTGCGGTGTCATGGGCCCGGACGAGTACCACGACGCGCTGCCCTGGCGGGACACGCCGGGGCTCGACGACAACGCCTACACCAACGTCCTCGCCTCGTGGACCCTCACCCGGGCGCTCGAGTGCCTCGAACGGCTACCGGTCTGGCGGCGGGACGAGCTGCTGGACCTCCTCGGGCTCAGCCGGACCGATCTGGAGCACTGGGCGCACGTCAGCCGCCGGCTGCGGCTGTGCTGGCACGACGACGGCGTGCTGAGCCAGTTCCGCGGCTACGAGGACCTCGCGGAGTTCGACTGGTCCGGCTACCGCCGCCGGTACGGGGACATCGGCCGGCTGGACCGCATCCTGGAGGCGGAGGGCGACACGACCAACCGCTACCGGGTGTCCAAGCAGGCCGACGTGCTCATGCTGTTCCAGCTCCTGCCGGCCGACGAGCTGTACGCCGTGCTGGACCGGCTGGGGTACCGCTGGGACCGGCGGACGATCCCACGCACCGTGGCCTACTACCTGGCGCGGACGAGCCACGGCTCGACGCTGTCGAAGACGGTGCACTCCTGGGTGCTGGCCCGCAGCGACCGCCGCCGGGCGTGGACCTACTTCCTCGAGGCGCTGGACAGCGACATCACCGACGCCCAGGGCGGCACCACCGCCGAGGGCATCCACCTGGGAGCGATGGCGGGCACGGTCGACCTCCTGGTGCGCGGCTTCACCGGGCTGGAGACGCGGGGCGAGGCCCTGGGCTTCGACCCCTACCTCCCCGATGCACTTCACGAGCTGCGGTTCCGGCTGCGCTACCGCGACCACCCCGAGCTGGAGGTCGTGGTGGGGCACGACGCGCTGGTCGTGGGCGGCAGCTCCGCCCGTGCGACGACGCTGCCGGTGCGGGTGCGGGGCGGGGAGCACCGGATCGACCCGCGCGCCACCCTGGAGGTCCCGCTGCCCCGCCGGCGGGCCGACCGGCCCTGAACGCTCACAGCAGGCCGCCCGCCCGGAGGTTGAGCGCGGCGAGTGCGACGGTGAGGGCGATCCCGCCGACCGTGGCCAGGGCCAGCAGCAGGCGCCGGGCGCTCCAGCGCTGGATGCGGATCCTCGGGTGGTGCGGCAGCGAGGCGCGGAACTCCGCCAGCAGGTCGCGGCCGGACGCGTCGATCCGCCGGCGCAGCTGGCGGGGAACGGTGACCGACCCGGTGGCGGCGAAGGCCTCCGCCAGCTCCTGCTCGTCGAAGTACTGCCGCGCCCGTGCCAGCACCCGCTCGGTGCCGACGGCCAGCGCGAGGACGAGCAGCATGTTCGCCAGGTCCACCGCCTGCCGCCAGCGTGAGGGGCGCAGCTCACCGAAGGACACGTCGACGAGGACGGCCCGGGCCCCCTGCGCCAGCACGTTGGAGGGCTTGATGTCCCGGTGCGCGGCGCCGGCGGCCCAGAGCCGGCGGACCTGCACCAGCGCGTCGTCGACCAGCGCCTCCCCCACCGGCGCGTCGAGGACCTCCACGGCGTCGGGCACGAGCTCGGTGACCAGCAGGTACTCCCGCCCCGGCACGACCTCCACGACGCCGACGGGCTCGGGCACGCGGACGCCGGCGTCGCGCAGCAGGCGGAGCATGTAGTCCTCGTGCTCGACCAGGCGGCGGACGGAGGAGAACGGCGCCTCGTCCTCCAGCCGCCCGTAGCGGAGCACGCGGGCCAGCTTGTACCAGCGGTCCGAGTGCAGGTGGGTGCTCGAGTAGAGCTTGCCGAAGAGGAGGCCCTCCGGGGGACCGGCGATGCGCAACCGGCAGGGGGTCGATCCCGCCGAGCCGTCGAGCCGGTACGGCTCCAGGGCGGTCAACCTCAGCCCCAGCTGCTCGCGCACCGCCCGGGACACGGCCGCGCACCGCTCACCGTCCAGCCGCAGGTGGGCCTTCACCTGCCGGCGGAACGAGACCGGGAAGGCGTCCTCGGGCGCCAGCACGTGGAAGGCGACGGCCGCCAGACCGCAGCCCAGCAGCGCGCTGAGGACCTCGGTCGACGCCACGTCGTGCCCGAGCGCCACCCGCCCGGCCGAGACGACGCCCAGGAGCAGGACGACGGCGGACCACCCCCACCTCCGCGCCGGTCCGGAGGGGGTCAGCACGAGGAGCGTCGCCGTCGCCACGGTGGCGAGCACGAGCAGGGGCCAGGCCGGCAGGTGGACCGCGTCGGGCGAGCCGGTGAGCTCGTCCCGGAAGGCCCGCGCCAGCGTCGCCGGCCCCAGGGCGAGCTGGGCGACGGCGGCGACGACCGACACGGTGCCCAGGTAGACCACCAGGTGCCGCCACCGCGTCGTCCACACGAGGACCAGCAGCACGGGGAACCACAGCACCCGGTAGCCGAGCACCCCGCCGAGCCGGTTCATGCTCTCCGCCCAGCCGGGGACCTGCTCCTCGGCGCCGAGGAGCAGGTCGCGTGCCTCGCGGTCGAGGCCCGCCACCAGCTCCGGGTGGGCGCTGCGGACGAGCAGGCCGGCGACGGCCGCCACGACGGCGACCGACCATGCCAGGACCACCCGCGGGAGCCGGCGGCGGCCCGTCGGCTCCAGTCCCGAGGGCCGGCGCCACCGGTCCTCGTCGGGCCACCGCGGGCGGCGCACGTCCGCACCGACGGCGTGGCCGCGGTCCTGGGTCTCCACCTGCCGTCCTCCCGCCCGTCCGCTCGGTCGCGTCCCGGCGGTGCTCCCCTTGGATCGTCGACCGGTCACGCTCGGGGCACGCGGGCCCGCCGTCCCGCGGCGCAGGGCCGAAGGTCCCTCCCGCGACCTCGCGTCGCCGTGGCCGCGCGGCGCCGAAGGTCCCCGCGGGACGGGGTCGGGAGACCCCGGGCAGGCCCCCGGTGCGCGTCTAGCGTCGCCAGCACCGCCCGCCCGCCGTCCCGGGGAGTGCCCGTGCCACGCCTGCTGCCGCTCCTGCTGCTCGCCCTGCTCGGCGTCCTCGTCGGGGCCGTCGACGCCGCCCGGGGCGGCGACGGTGACCTGGTGGTGCTCCTGGCCGCCGTCGGCGTCGTGCTCGCGGCGGCGCTCGTCCTGGTGCTGCGCTCCCGGCACCGGATTTCGCTGCGTCCCGACCTCGCCACCTGGCTGCGCCGGCGGGCCGCGGCGACCGGCGAGCCGGCCGACCGGCTGGCCGACCGGTGCGTGGCCGCCTACCGCGCCGGGCTGACCACCGCCGGGGACGCGGGCCGGTGACCGTCACCACCGGTGTCCGGCGCGACGCCGTCGCCGAGCCGGTGGTGGTCCTCCGCCGCGGCAACCCCGCACCGCCCGGGGAGCTCGGCGGCAAGGCGGCCTCGCTCGACCGCCTGGTGCAGGCCGGGTTCCCGGTGCCTCCGACCGCGGTGGTCAGCGCCACCACCTACCGGTCGGTCGCCGCCCACCCCGACCTCGCCGGCCTGCTCGGCCGGCTGCGCGCCGGGGAGACCGTGCCCGCCGGCGAGGTCGACGCCGCGTTCCTCGCCGTACCGGTCCCGCCGTCCCTCGAGGAGCGGCTCGTGGCCACGGCCCGGTCGGTCGGGGGTGGCGCCCCGGTGGCGGTGCGGTCGTCGGCGACCGTCGAGGACATGGCCGGGGCCTCCTTCGCCGGCCAGTACCGCTCCTCGCTGGACGTCCCGCCCGACGACGTCCTGCACGCGGTGCGCCTGACCTGGGCCTCGCTGTGGCACCCGGCCCCGTGCGCCTACCGCCGCGCGTGGGGCATCGGCAGCGACGACGTCGCCATGCCGGCGGTGCTCATGCGGATGGTCCCGGCGCGCTCGGCCGGCGTCGTGTTCACCGTCGACCCGGGCGGCTCTCCCGGCCAGGTGCGCGTCGAGGCCGTGCCGGAGCTCGGCGAGGCGCTCGTCTCCGGCGCCCGCACGCCCGACGTCTGGCTCCTCCCCCGGCAGCCGCCGGGCGAGGCGGCGGCCCCCGCCCACGTGCGGGAGGCGGCGGCCCTGGCCCTGCAGGTCGAGGCGGCGTCCGGCGGCCGGCCGCAGGACGTCGAGTGGGCCTGGGACGGCAAGCGGACGTGGGTGGTCCAGGCGCGGCCCATCACCACCGGGCCCGACCGCACCGACGACGGCGCGGACACCCCTGTCGACGACGCCGAGCTGACCACCGCCGGGATCGGCGAGACGCTGCCCGGCGTCCTCCCGCCGCTGGTGTGGGACGTGGCCTCCTTCCTCGTCGAGGAGGCGCTGCGCGACGTGCTCGGCCGGTCGTGGGGGCTGCCCGCCGACCGGTGCGGTCCCCACGAGCTGGTCCGCCGCGTGCGTGGGCGGGCCGCCCTGGACCTGGACCTGCTCAAGAGGGCCGCCCGCAGCGTCCCGGGCGGATCCGAGGCGGAGCTGGAGCGCCAGTACTTCGGCTCCGCCGAGCCCGACGCCGACGAGGGGGCGCCGGCGTCCCGGTGGCGGACCGCACGGGTCCAGCTCCGGGCGGGCGCGGCCCGGCGGCGCGCGACGGCGGAGGCCGCGGTCGTCCTGGCCGCCACCGACCAGCTCCTGGCCGATCCGCCCGCGCTGCCCGCGATGGCGATCCCCGACCTGCTGGCCTACCGCCGGAGGCTGGTCGACCTGGGCACCCGCGGCATGACGGTGGAGTTCGCCGTCGCCTCGGCGGCGGTGGGCGCCTACGCGGAGCTGGAGGCGACCCTCGCCGGGCACCTCGGCGAGCAGGAGGCGGCCTCCGCCGCGCAGCGGGTGACCTCCGGTGCCGGCGCGCGGCGCACGCGGTCGGCCGGCACCTCCCGCTCGGTGTTCGCCGGCCCGACGTGGGCCGAGGGCGGGCAGGAGTCCCTCCCCGCGCACCGGTCCCGCCGGGTCGAGCGGGAGACGGCACGGCACGAGCTGGAGCGGCGGCTGACCGGGCAGCGGTCGTGGCGGCGGGTGCGGATCCTCACGGGGCAGGTCGTCGACGTGCGGCTGCACGTGCTCCGCCGGCTCGTGACCGACGCGAGCGACGGGCTGGCCCGCCGGGAGAACGTCAAGGCTGCGGTCCTGGCCCTCGGGGGCGAGGTGCGGCGCGTGCACCTGGAGCTCGGCCGGCGGCTGACCGGGGCGGGGGCGCTGCCCGATCCGGAGGCGGTCGACCTGCTGCGCGAGCACGAACTCGCGCCGGCGCTGGCCGGTGCCCCGCCCGCGCCGGCCGAGCTCGCCCGCCGGAGGCGCTGGCTGCGGCAGCGTGAGGAGGAGCCGCCGTTGCCGGTCCGGTTCACCGGCGACCCCGGCACCGCGCCGGTCGCGGTGCCGGTGGGGGACCGCCTCGACGGCTGGGCCGCCGCACCGGGCCGGCACACCGGGCGGGCGCACGTCCTGCGCGCACCGGACCCGGACCTCCTCGAGCCCGGGGAGGTGCTCGTGGCCGCCGCGACGGACGCGGGGTGGTCCCCGCTGTTCCTCCGCGCCGGCGCGATCGTCGTCGAGCGGGGCGGGCCGCTGTCCCACGCGGCGATCGTGGCCCGCGAGCTGGGTGTGCCGGCGGTGCTCAACGTCGCCGGCGCCACGAGCGTGCTGGACGGCCGCACCGTGACCATGGACGGGGACGCCGGGACCGTCGTCCTGCACGCCGGGGACGGCGCGCACGGGACCGGCGCCCGGGACGCGGGGGTGGCCCCGTGAGGCGCCGGGTCCGCGAGGACTGGTGGGCGCAGGCCGACGTCGACCGGGCGCAGATCTTCGTGCCCGCCATCATCGGCGCCGGCATACTCGTCTCCGCCTTCACGCTGGTGCGCGACGCCCTGCACGGCCGCAACCGGCGGGGGCGGGACCGGCGAACGTCGCTGCAGGGCCTGGCCACGGCGCACGGCGTCCGGACCGGCGACCCCCCGGAGGCCGCGCTCCCGGCCGGTCTCCGGCTCCGCGTCCACTACCTGCTGCTGGCCCTGAGCGCCGGCGCGCTGGCGGTCTACGGGGCCCGGGGCGCGACGAAGAACTACACCCAGGCCGCGGGCATGTTCGGCGCCGGCGTGTCGTGGCTGTACGCCCTCCTCCTCCTCGCCGCCGGAGCGATGGCCGCCCTCGCCATCACCTCCCTGGTCCTCCTCGTCCGCTGGCCCGACGTCCCCGGGCCGGTCCGGCCGCTGCTGGTCAGCACCCCGCTCGGCCGGCGGCCGCCGGCACCGGGCGCCCCGTCCGGGCTCGGGGTGCTGCTGCTCGGCTGGGCCGCGGTGCTCACCGGCGCCGCCGCGGCCCAGTTCACCTTCACCGTCGCGGGGGCACCCCAGCTGCTCGAGGGGGTGGACGAGACCGTGCCGGAGCTGCCCGGGTGGACAGGGCTGCCCCTGGAGCTGGTCGGCACGGTGCCTGTCGCCGTCGCGCTGTCGGTCCTGGTCGGCCTGCTCACCCGGCGCTGCCCGCCGTTCGCGCTCGGGCAGCTGACCGTGGTGGGCCTCTCCCTGGGGGCGCACCTGTGGTTCACCGACGCGGTGGAACGCGCCCACCCGCCCGACGGCCCGCTCGCGGGCCTGCTCGACTCGCTGCCCAGCGGCCCCGCCCTGCAGGCGACGCTGCTGGCCGGGTTCGTCCCCCTCGCCGTCCACGTGCGCACCCGCCGGCGCGGGCCGGCGCTGGCCGTCCTCGGCGGCACCGCCGCGCTCCTGGCCGGCTACGCGGTCCAGCTCGTGCGCGACCGGCTCTACTGGCCCTCCGACGTCGGCGCCGGCGTGCTCATCGGCACGGCGCTGGTGCTCGGCACCTGGTGGGCGCTGGAACGGCGCGGGCTGCACCGGGACTGCAGCGGATGCCCGTGGCAGCCGGCCGGTGCCACCCCGACCCCGGGCCTGGTGAGCCTGGGGCCCGCGCGTGAGCGGACCGTCCGGCGCCTGGCCCGGGCGTGGCTGGCCGGGGCGCTGGCGTTGTTCGCCGTCCTCGCCCTGGTGGAGGGGCTGCCCACCAGCCCGGAGGGCGACACGATGGGTGCGGAGCTGTCCCGGACCCTCCAGCTCGGGCTGCTCGCGCTGGCCGCGGTGGGGCTGCTGGTGGCGCTGCGGTCCGAGGCCGTCGGCGCCCTGCTGGCCGCCGTCGCCGGCACGGCCCTGGGCATCTTCGCCGCCATCACGTACCAGCCGTGGGTGAGCCTGCTCGTCGGTGCCGTCTTCCTGCTGCCGGCCGTCGGCTTCTGGCTGGTCTGGCAGCACCGCAGCTCGCTGCGGGCGGTGACCACCCTGGCGCTGGTGACCGCGCTGGTGCTCGGCGGCACCTACGGCGCCGCGGCGGCGGTGTACGAGCGGCTCTTCGGGCCGGCGCACCCCGTCTCCGCCACCCTGCCGCTCGAGGTGGACCGGGTGCTCTGGGCCTGGTCCGGCGGCGTGACCGGGCGGTCGGCACAGGTGGTCGCCGGCCTGGCGGACCCGTCCTCCACCGCCCGCCTGGCGGTGACCCCGGTCGACGGCGGCGCACCGCGGCGCTCCGCCGCCGTCGCCCCCACCGCACGCGGCGTCGTCCGGCTCGCCGTCGACGGCCTGTCGCCCGGCACGGCGTACCGCTGGACGGTCGAGGTCGACGGCCGGCCGGACGAGGGGCGCGGCCGGGGCGGCTTCCGGACCGTCCCCGAGGGCCCGGCGTCGTTCACCCTCGCGGTCGCCGGCTGCGCGCGCACCGGCTCCAGCGGGGCGGTGTTCGACGCGATCGCCCACGTCGACCCGCTGCTCTACCTCCAGACCGGCGACCTGCACTACGCGGACGTCTCCCGGGACGACGTCGGCGCCTTCGGCGACCGGTACGAGGACGTGCTCACCGCCCCGGCCCAGGCGGCGCTGTACCGCGAGGTCCCGGTGGCGTACGTGTGGGGTGACCACGACTTCGGCGGGGACGGGTCCGACGCCTCCTCCCCCGTCGGGCCGGCCGCGCGGCAGGCCTACCGCGAGTACGCGCCGCACCACCCCCTGCCGGACGAGGGCGCCGTGTACCAGGCCTTCACCGTGGGCCGGGTACGCGTCGTCATGACCGACACCCGGTCCGAGCGCACCGCGACCTCGATGCTCGGCGCCGAGCAGAAGGCCTGGCTGGCCGACGAGCTGGTGCGCGCCGCGCGCACCCACGCGGTCGTGCTCTGGGTGAACCCCGACCCGTGGGTGGCGCCGGCCGGACCCGGCCGGGACGACTGGGGCGGCTACGCCGACGAGCGGCGCGAGCTGGCCGACGTCGTCGCCGGTGCGGGCATCGACAACCTCGTCATGCTGTCGGGGGACGCGCACATGGTCGCCGTCGACGACGGCACCCACACCGGCTACGCCACCGCGGGCGGGCCGGGGTTCCCGCTGCTGCACGCGGCGGCGCTGGACCGCCCGGGCTCGGTCAAGGGTGGGCCGTACAGCGAGGGCGCCTTCCCGGGGGCCGGCCAGTTCGGCACGGTCGCGGTGGCGGACGACGGCGGGCCCACGGTGACCGTCACCCTCGCGGGCTGGACGTGGGAGGGCGAGCAGCTGGTCTCGCACACCGTGACGGTGGCCGCGCCGCCCGGCTGACGCAGTGCGGGAGGTCCCCCGGCCCGGGCCGGAAGACCCTGCTGCCGGGGGCGGCCACGGGGGTGCACTCCTGGGGTGACCACGCAGCTGCAGGTGGGCAGCCGGGACCTGGGACCGGGCGGCTCGGGACCGCCGCGGGCCGGCCGCTCCCCGGTGCACCGCTACCACGTCGACCTCGTCCGCGTCCTCCTCGGCGCGGCGGTGCTCGGCCTCGGGTTCCTCGTCGCGCAGCGCGGTGAGCTGCCCACCTTCGAGCGCGACCTGTTCCAGCTGGTCAACGGCCTGCCGGCGGGCATCTTCCCGGTGGTGTGGGTGGTCATGCAGCTCGGCAACGCGGTGGCCGTCCCGGTCCTCGCGGCCGCCGCGCTCGCCGCCCGCCAGGTGCGCATGGCGCGGGACCTGCTGGTCTCCGGGCTGCTCGCCTACGTCGCGGCCGACCTGGTGAAGGGAGTGGTCCGGCGGGAGCGGCCCGGCGGCTTCGCCGTCGAGGTGAACTTCCCCGAGGGCCCGGTGGGTGGCCTGGGCTTCATCTCCGGCCACTCCGCGGTCGCCGCCGCCCTGGCGACGGCCGCGGTGCCCTACCTCTCCCGCCGCATGCGGCGCGTCGTCTGGGTGCTGGCCTGGTCGGTGGCGCTGGGCCGCATCTACGTGGGCGCCCATCTGCCCCTCGACGTCGTCGGCGGCGTCGCCGTCGGCTGGGCCATCGGCTCGCTGGTGCACTGGGTCTTCGGGGTGCCACGGCGCGAGGTCGACCCGCGCCGGCTGAGCGGCCTGCTGACCCGGCTGGGCATGCCCGTCCGGGACCTCTGCCCGGCCGAGGTCGATGCGCGCAGCTCGCACCCCTTCGAGGCCACGACCGCACACGGCTGGCGGCTGTACGTGAAGTACCTGGAGCCGGACCGCGCCGAGCGGGACTGGCTGTACCGCCTCTACCGGCTGCTGGCCGTCCGGGACGTCAAGGACGCCGACGCCGTGGCGCCCCTGGGGCAGCAGGCCGAGCACGAGGCGGTCGCCGCGATGACCGCCCGGGAGCGCGGGGTGCGGACGCCGCGCATCCTCCTGGCCCGGGGCGACGACCGCGGCGCCGTCGTCGTGCAGGAGTTCCTCCCCTCCCGGCCGCTCGACGAGCTCCCGGCCGAGGCCCTCACCCCGGAGCTGCTGGACGCGGTCTGGGAGCAGGTCGGCCTGCTGCGCCAGGCGCGCGTCGCCCACCACGACCTGGTCGCGGGCAGCGTCGTGGTCGACGACGTCGGCCGGCCCTGGATCGTCGACTTCGGCAACGCCCTCACGGGCGCCTCCGACGACTCGCTGGCCGGGGACGTCGCCGAGCTGCTGGCCGCCCTCGCCCTGCTCGTCGAGCCCCGGCTGGTGGTCGCGTCGGCCGTGGACCGGCTCGGACCGGCACCGGTCGCCGCGGCGCTGCCCGCCCTCGCCCCGCTCAGCCTCTCCTCGGCGACCCGCGCCCGGCTGCGGGCCCGGCCGGACCGCCTGCACCTGCTGCGCGCCGAGATCCGGGCGCGGCTCGGCCTGCCCGACCCCGACCGCCCGGAGTTCGCGCCCGCCGGCTGGCCGGCGCGCACCGCCGTGGCCGTGGGCTCGCTCGGTGCCCTCGTGGGTGTGCCGCTGCTGGCCGGGGCCGGCCCGATGGCCGAATCCGTCGAGCGCGGTGGCTGGCGGTGGCTCGGCGCTGCCGTGGCGCTGGCGGTCCTCGCCCGCGCGGCGATGGCCGTGGGCGCGTTGCTGACCGTGGAGCGGCGGATCGCCCTGGGCCGGACGTACGGCGCCGGGATGGTGGCCGACAGCGCCATGCTGCTGCACGGTCACGACGGATGGCGGCGCGCGGCCGCCCGCTTCCTGGAGCGGGCCGGGGTGCTGCCGGAGGCGGCCCGGGCGGCCCTGGCCCGGTTCACCGCCGGGGCCGTGGTCGCCGCCGTCCTGGTCGCCGTGGCGACGTTCGCCCTCGCCGTGGTGGAGGGTCGGCTGACCGGCTGGCGCACGCCCGAGGCGCTGGTGCCCGCCGTCCTCGTCGGGCTCGGGGCGTGGGCGCTCGTGCTCACCGGGCAGTGGCTCGCCCTGCGCGGGTCGGGGGCGACCCCGGCCCGGACCGCGCCACGGGAGGACGTCGGGCAGGCGCTGCGCGACCTGCTGTCGCTCCGCCGGCAGGGCGTCGAGCGGCCGCCGTGGCGGCGCGGTGCCCAGCTGGCGTGGACGGTCGCGGGCGTCTTCCTCGAGGCCGCCGTCCTGGCCGCGGCGCTGCACAGCGTCGGCGGTCAGGTCGCGCTCCTCGCGACCGCGACGGTCTACGGCGCGCTCCACCTGCTGTGGTCGGTCGTCCCCGTCACGGCCGCACCCGGTGCCGCCGACGTGGCGCTGCTGCTGGCCCTCACCGGGCTGGGGGCGCCGCTGGCCAGCGCCTGCGCCGCGGTGCTGCTCTTCCGGCTGCTCACCTTCTGGCTGCCGGCCGCGGCGGGAGCCGCCCTCACCGCCCGGTTCGAGCACCGCTTCGGGCTGTGAGCACGCCTCTCCCCGGCCGGTCCCGCCCCGGTCGCGCCCGGGCGGTCCTCACCGGCCGGGTCGCGCGGGCGCTCCTCACGGTCGGCGTCCTGGTGGTCGTCTTCGCCGGCATCCTGCCCCGCATCGCCGACTACGACCGGGCGTTCGGCCTGGTGCGCGCGCTCACGTGGCGGGAGGTGGTCCTCGTCGCCGCCGTCGCCGCGGTGAACCTGGTCTCCTACGCGCCCCTCTGGATGGCCGCCGTACCCGGGCTGCGGCTGGGCCGGGCGGTCCTCGCCGACCAGGCGTCCACCGCGATCGCCAACACCGTGCCGGCCGGGTTCGCCTTCGGGGTGGGGACGACGGCGGCGATGTACCACTCCTTCGGCGTGCCACCGGCGGCCATCGCGCGCGCGGTCACGCTCACCGGCGTCTGGAACAACCTCGTCAAGCTCGCCATGCCGGCGGTGGCGCTCGGTGGTCTGGCGCTCGCCGGCGACACCTCGCCGGCCCTGGCGACCGCGGCCGCCCTCGGCAGCGGCCTGCTCGTGCTGGCCGTCGCCGCCCTGGTGCTGGCCCTCACGTCCCACCGGGCCGCCGCGACGCTGGCCTCGGGGGCGGAACGGCTGTCGGCCCGGGCACTGCGCCGGTGGGGGCGCCGACCTCCCTCCGGCTGGGTGGCGCGCACCGAGACCTTCCGGACGGAGTCCCTGGGGCTGGTCCGCGACCGGTGGCACCTCCTCACCGCCGCAGCGGTGGGCAGCCACACGGCCCTGTTCGTCCTCCTGCTCGTCTGCCTGCGGACCGTCGGCGGGGAGGGCGCCGGCGTCCCCTGGCTCGCCCTCCTGGCCGTCTTCTCGGTCACCCGGCTGGTGACCGCGGTACCGATCACCCCCGGAGCGCTCGGCATCGCCGAGCTCAGCTACGTCGCGGGGCTCACGGCCGTCGGCGTGGACGCGGCCGCGGCGGCCGGGGCGGTGCTCGTCTTCCGGCTGCTCACCTGGTTCCTGCCCATCCCGCTGGGCGCGCTCGCCTGGGTGCTGTGGCGCCGGGGTGCGGGTCGGGTGACCGCTCGCGTGCCGCAGGGCGCCGTGGTCCGGGGGTGACCGTGGACGTGCGGCGCCGGTGGGCCGATGCCGCCACCGTCGCCGGTGGTGCGGCGATCGCGGGGCTCTGCGCGCGGGTGGTGGCGCCGGGCACCGTGGGCGACCTCGAGCGCCGGGTGTTCGAGCTGGTCAACCACCGCTCCGACGTCTGGCAGTGGCCGCTGTGGTCGGTGCAGCTGGTCGGGGTGCTGGGCATGCCGCTGCTCGTCGCGACCGGCGCGCTGGTGCTCCGCCGGTGGCGCCTCGCCGGTGCGCTGGTGCTCCTCGTGCCGCTCAAGCTCCTCGTCGAACGGGCGGTGCTGAAGGAGCTGGTGCACCGCGAGCGCCCGGGGACGACGATCCCCGGAGCGGTGCTGCGCGACGTCCCCTCAGCGGGCGCCTCGTTCCCCTCGGGGCACGCGATCATCGCCTTCGGGATCGTCGTGCTGCTGCTGCCCCACCTCCCGCGAGGCCGCTGGCGGGTGGCGGTGGTGGTCCTGGCCGTGCTGAACTCCGCGGCGCGCGTCTACCTGGGCGGGCACGCGCCGCTGGACGTGGTGGGTGGCGCCGCGACCGGCGCGGCGCTGGGGGCCGTGCTCAACCTCGGGGTGGGCGTCCCCCGCCGGACGGCGGAGCCACGGCCGGCCGGCCGGCCCGCTCACGGGTGACGGCCCCACCGACCGGCGCACCGGGGCCGATCGTCACCTGCGACCACGACCGTCGCCCCTGACCCGCCGCATCCGGTCCCGCGACCATCGGGTGGTCACGCGCCACCCGCCGGAGGGACCGGGCACGCCGATCCACCTCCGCCCGTCCCCCGCCGGCACGGGTGCGTGGTCCGCCGGTGCCCCGGCGGCGTCGCGACCGCTCGGAGGTCAGGGTGAGCACGGTGCGCCAGGCCCGCTGGACGGGCATCGCCCTCGCCGCGGCGGCGCTGGTGGCCCTCGTCGTGGCGGTCGTGCTGGCGGGGGGTGGGGGATCCGGCGACCGCGCCGCGGACGGCACCGGATCCGCCCCGGCGACCACCACCGTGCCGCCCTCGACGGTGCCGCCCTCCGCCGTCCCGCCCGAGCCGTCCACGAGCCCGGCGCCGTCCACGAGCACGGTGCCGGGTCCGCCGGCCACCGTGCCGCCGGCCTCCCCCTCCCCTCCGGCGGCCGCGGTCCCCGCGGCGCTCCGCGGCCAGGACGTCTCCACCGTCCCCACCGACCGGCGGGTGGTGGCGCTCACCTTCGACGCCGGGGCCGGCAGCTCGGGCCTCGCCTCGATCCTCCGGACGCTCGCCGACGAGCGCGTGCCGGCGACGTTCTTCCTCACCGGCCGCTGGGCCGCGGCCGATCCCGCCGGCGTCGAGGCCATCCGCGCCGCCGGGCACCGCATCGGCAACCACTCGGCCACCCATCCCCACCTCACCGGGCTGTCCACCGCCGCGATCGCCGCGGAGGTGCGCGGCGCGGAGGCCACGCTGCGAGCCGCCGGGGTCGATCCGCGGCCGCTGTTCCGCTTCCCCTTCGGGGACCGCGACGCCCGCACCGTCACCGCGGTCAACGACCTGGGGTACGTGGCGGTGCGGTGGACCGTGGACACGCTCGGCTGGCAGGGCACCAGCGGCGGCCGCACCGCCACATCGGTCGTCGACCGGGTGATGGGTGCGCTGCAGCCCGGCGAGATCGTCCTCATGCACGTCGGCGCGCACCCCGAGGACGGCAGCACGCTCGACGCCGACGCGCTGCCGGCGCTGGTCGACCGGATCCGCGCGGCCGGCTACGGGTTCGTCACCCTCGACGCGCTGTTCCCGGGCTGACGCCGGCGAGCTCGTCGAGGCGGCGCTGCAGGGCCTCCCGGAGCACGGGGAGGTCGGTCACCGCGCCCGCATCGGCGACAGCGGTGACCGTGAGCGTGCCCGCGTAGGACAGGGCGGTGAAGGAGACCGTGAGGTTGCCGGACTCCCCCACCGCCACCGGCACCACCGCGGTGACCGGGACGCCCCCGAGGGACCGGGGCACCGGCGGCCCGGCGACGTCGCTCACCAGGGTGTGCATGCGGCGCTGCCGCCGCAGGTACCAGCGGTAGCACCCCCCGGCGGCCAGCACGCGGAACACCGGGCCGAGGAGCGCCGGGAGGGACGGGCCGGCGGCCTGCTCCCGCCGCGCCGCCACCACGCCGGCGACGGTGCGCAGCCCCTCCTCGGCGCCCCCGCCCACGGGCACCGCCACGACCAGCGGGGCCGCCGCGTTGCCCGGCCGGTCCGCCCGGGCGGTCCGGCGCCCGGACACCATGACGGCGACCCGGAGCACGTCGAGGTGCTCCCCGCGGTGCCGCAGGAGGTCCCCGAGCGCCGCGGCGACCGCCGCCAGCAGCGCGTCGTTCACCGATGCGCCGGAGCGGTGCGCCGTCGCCCGGAGCGGGGCGAGCGCGGCGCGCGCCACCGCGAGGGCCACCCTGCCACCCGTGGGGGCCAGCAGTGAGCAGGGCGCGGCGGCGCCGGGGTGCGCCCCGCCCCCGGCCGACAGCGCCCGTCGCAGCTCGGGGAGGGCCCGGCGGAGCCGGCGGACCCCGGCGATCCGCGCCCGCCACGCGTCGGCGACGAGGCGGGCGTAGGCGGGCCGCGACGTCCCGGCCGGGCTCCCCACCGGCGGGGCGTCGTGGCCGTCGAGGAGGCGGTCGAGCACCGCCATCCCGCCGATCCCGTCGAGGACCGCGTGGTCGACGACGAGCAGCACCGCTGCCCGGCGGTACCCGGTCAGGATGGTGGCCGACCACAGCGGGCGGTCCCGCGGCAGCCGGCGGCCCACGACGTCGGCGGCCAGCCCGAGCAGCGCGTCCTCCTCGCCGGGCCCCGGCCACGGCAGGTGCCGCACGTGCCGGTCCGGCGCGAAGGCCGGGTCGTCGACCCAGACGGGCGGGCCGGCCAGGGGCAGGGCGGCGAGCAGGCGCCGGCGCAGCCGCGGCACGGACGCCAGCCGCGACACCAGCAGCCGCTCGACGGCGTGCAGGTCGTCCGCCGGGCCGGTGCCCAGGAGCAGGAGGACCCCCAGCTGCCCGGGTCGTCCCCGGCGCCCCATGGCCGCCATGGCCCGGTCGGCCGGCGAGGCCCGGTCGATCGGCTGGTCGGTCGCCACGCGTCCCTCCCCGGCAGTCGTGCGACGACGCTGCCCACCCGGGTCCGGCCCGGGGAGGGCCGAAGGTCGCCGACCACGGGGGCCGCTCGACCCGGACCGGAGGACTTCCGCACCGGGACCCACCGGCGGCCGGTCCCCGACGCTGGACCGCGGTCGGGTCACCGGCCCGCTGCCGCCGTCCGGATCCGGAGCGCCCGATGCCCGACGAGGGCTCCCTCCCCTCCCCCGCCCAGATGCGGCGGCGTCGACGGTTCGCGCACCACCTGCTGGTCTTCGCGACCGTCAACGCCGCCCTCGTGGTGGTCTGGGTCGTCGGCGCCCTCGCGACCGGCTCCTGGTTCCCGTGGCCGCTGGTACCGGTCGCGGTCTGGGGCGCGGTGCTCCGCCTGCACCGGCGCAGCGCCTACGCCGACCGGGACGCGGCCCACCGGGACCGCGCGTGACCGGGGACGTCGCGGCCGCCACCCCGGCCGGCCTGTCCTCGGCAGAGGTGGCGGGACGCCGGCCCGAGGGCGGGAACCGGCTGCCGGTGGAGGGACCGCCCCCACCGGTGCGGCTGCTGGCCGCCCAGCTGGTGCACTTCTTCGCGCTGCTGCTGTGGGCCGCCGCCGGGCTGGCCTTCGTCGGCGGCATGCCGGAGCTGGGCGTGGCGATCGCGGTGGTCGTCGTCCTCAACGGCGTGTTCGCCTTCGTGCAGGAGTACCGCGCCGACCGGGCCGCCGAGGCACTCCGGGACCTGGTGCCCCACCGGGTGACGGTCGTCCGCGACGGCGTGCGCCGGCAGGTCGACGCCGTGGACCTGGTCCCGGGCGACCTGGTGCTCCAGGAGGCGGGTGACCGGGTGGCGGCCGACCTGCGGGTGGTCGAGTCGCACGGGCTGCGGGTCGACGAGGCGCTCCTCACCGGGGAGAGCGAGCCCGTGGGCAAGGACGCCGGCGACCCCCTGTCGGCGGGTTCCTTCGTCGTCGAGGGCGAGGCCTCCGCCGTGGTGACCGCGATCGCCGGCGACACCCGCCTGGCATCGATCGCCCGCCTGACCCGCACGGTCGAACGCGCCAGGACACCGCTGGCGCGGGAGCTCCACCGCGTCGTCCGCACGGTCACCGTGCTGGCGGTGGGCATCGGCACCGTCTGCTTCCTCACCGGCACCTGGCTCGGCCTGCCCGCCGGCGAGGGCTTCCTCTTCGCGGTCGGGGTCACCGTGGCGCTGGTCCGCCGGCTGGAATCCGTGGAGACCCTGGGCTCCACCACCTTCATCTGCACCGACAAGACCGGGACCCTCACCCAGAACCGCATGGCGGTGGTGCGGGTCTGGACGCCGGCGGGCGACGTGGCGGTCGAGGGCACCGGTTACGAGCCGGTGGCCGAGGTCCGCGGCGTCGAGGCCGCGGTGACGGCCGCCGGTCGGCTGGCGCGGACGGCGGCCGCGTGCTCCACCGGCCGGGTCCACCGGGACGACGACGGCGGCTGGGTCGCGGTCGGCGACCCGATGGAGGCGGCGCTGGACGCGCTGGCGCGTCGGCTCGGCGTCCCCGGCACCGAGGCCGGCGCACCGCCGGGCGCCCGGCGGTTCACCTTCGACCCGCGGCGGCGCCGCATGTCGGTCTGGTCGGACGGCACGCTCGCGCTCAAGGGGGCACCGGACAGCGTGCTGCCCCGGTGCACCGCCCCGGGCGGCGCCGCCGACGAGGCGGCCCGCATGGCCGCCGACGGGTTGCGCGTGCTCGCCGTCGCCCGCCGCTGCGGCCCGCTGCCGGACGGTGCGGACGCCGACGCCGCCGAGCGGGACCTGGAACTGCTGGGCCTGGTCGGGCTGGAGGACCCGCCCCGACCCGGCGTCGACGAGGCGCTGAGCCGCTGCCGGACCGCCGGCATCGCCGTCGCCATGATCACCGGGGACTCGGGCGCGACGGCGACGGCGATCGCCCGCCGGACCGGGCTCTGGCGCCCGGGCAGCCGGGTGCTCGCCGGCCGGGACCTGCCGGCCGACGAGGCCGCGCTGGGCGAACTGCTCGACGCCGACGGCACGGTGGTCTGCCGCGTCGCGCCCGAGGACAAGCTGCGCATCGCCCGCGCGCTGCAGGCCCGCGGCCACGTCGTCGCCATGACCGGCGACGGGGTCAACGACGGCCCGGCGCTGCGCGCCGCCGACATCGGCGTGGCGATGGGCGTGAGCGGGACCGACGTGGCGCGCCAGGCCGCCGACCTCGTGCTGCTGGACGACCACTTCGCGACGATCGTCGACGCCGTCCGCCAGGGCCGGGCGACCTTCGCGAACATCCGCCGCTTCCTCACCTACCACCTGACCGACAACGTCGCCGAGCTCACGCCGTTCGTCGTCTTCACCGTCACCGGCGGCTCGGTGCCGCTGGCGCTCGGCGTGCTGCAGGTGCTCAGCCTCGACATCGCCACCGACCTGCTGCCGGCCCTGGCCCTGGGCGCGGAACCGGCCTCGGCCCGCGTGCTCGACGGCCCGCCGCCGCGCCGGCGGCTGGTCGACGGCGCCCTGCTGCGCCGGGCGCTCCTGGTCCTCGGGCCGGTCGAGGCCACCATGGCGATGGCCGCCTTCCTGGCGGTGCTGCTCCCGGCGGGCTGGTCCTACGGCGCCGAGGTCCCGGCCGGCACCCTGGCCGCCGCCTCCGGGGCGGCCTTCGCGGCGGTCGTGCTCGGCCAGTTCGGGAACGCGTTCGCCTGCCGCAGCACCACCCGCCCCGCGTGGCGGGTACCTCCGCGCACCAACCCGCTGCTGGCGTGGGCGGTCGCGGTCGAGCTGCTCGTGCTGGTGGCGGTCCTCGCCGTGCCACCGGTCGCCGGCCTGCTGGGCCAGGCCGTCCCTCCCCTGGCGGGGCTCGTGGTGGCGGTCGCCGCCGCGCCCGCGGTGCTGCTCGCCGACGCCGCGGTGAAGGGGGCAGCGGCGCGGCGGCACCGGGCCGGCGTCGGCTGAGCACCGGGCCCCGTCGCGCTCTGCCTGCGTGCTGCCCGGTGCGGCCGGTGGTCATCCGTCGGTGGGGACGTTGGTCGGCGCGGCAGGGGGTCCGGCGTCAGCGGCGCCGCCGCGCGCGACGGTCGATCCTGGGAGGACCGTGCCACCCCGAGGAGGGACCGTGCTCCCTGGCAGACCTCCGGACCCGCGGCGCACCGCCCGGGCGCTCCAGGACGCGGCCGTCGCCGCCCTCCTCGCACCCTCGGCGAACGGCGCCCGGCCGTGGCTGGTGCGGGTGCGACCGGGGTCGCTGGAGCTGCGCGCGGACCGCTCCCGCAGATCGTCCGTGCCCGACCGACGGGCCCGCGAGCCCCTGCAGGGCGCCGGGGCCGCGCTGCTCGACGCCCGCGTGTCCCTGGCCGCCGCCGGCCTCGCCGTCGAGGTGCGCCGCCTCCCGCTGGCCACGGATCCCCAGCTGCTCGCGGAGGTGTGCCCCGTCGCGGGGTCACCGGACCCCGCCCTCGCCGCCCTGGGCCCGGGGACGGCTCCGGTCCCCGCCGCCGGCGAGCCGTTGCCGGGCCCGCTCGAGCCCACCCCCGCCCGGCTGCCACCGGAGCTGGTGCGCGCGCTCGTGGAGGCGGCCTCGGCCGAGGACGTCACGCTGGTCCCCGTGGACCGCGAGGACCGGCTGCGGTTGCTCGCCGACCTCGTCCGGCTCGCCGAGCCCGGCCCGCGCGCCGGCCCCGCCGATCGTGCGGAGCCGGTGGACGTCAGGCCCGGCGCGGGGCAGACCGTGGTCCTGCTGGCCACCGCCCGGGACGACGAGCTCGCCTGGCTGAGGTCCGGCGAGGCGCGCCGGCGCGTGCTCCGCATCGCCGGCGCCCGCGGCTGGACCGGAGATCCGCTGCACCAGGTGGTCGAGGTGCCGGTGGTGCGCATGCAGGTCCGCTCGGCGCTGAGCTGGCACGCCCACCCGCAGGACCTGCTCCGCCTCGGCCGCGTCACCGCGCCCCCGGCCGGCACGGCGGCACGCGGCCGCGCCACCCCCTCGACGGGCTGATCGCGGGACCGGCCCGGTCAGGCGTGCAGGACGGCCGCGCCGCCGAAGCGGCCGTGCGCCAGGTCGGCCAGCGCACGGGGGGCCTCGGCCATGGGGTAGGGCACCGTCGTCGCGGTGATCCCGAGCCGGGCCGCCAGCCGGAGGAACTCCTCGCCGTCGCGGCGGGTGTTCGCGGTGACGCTGCGCAGGCGGCGTTCCTGGAACAGCTCCGCCGCGTAGTCCAGCCCCGGGACGGCGGAGAGCCAGATACCGGCGACGGCCAGCGTCCCCCCGCGGTCCAGCGCCCGCAGTGCGACGGGCACGAGCTCCCCGGCCGGTGCGAACAGGATGGCGCCGTCCAGCGGCTCCGGTGGCGCGTCGGCCGCCCCGCCGACGGAGTCCGCCCCCAGCGCCCGCGCGAGCTCCTGGTTGTGCCGGCCGCGGGTCAGCACGTGCACGCGCAGCCCCTGCGCGAGGGCCACCTGCGCCGTCAGGTGCGCACTCCCCCCGAAGCCGTAGATGCCCAGCCGCCCGCCGGGCGGGACCTCGGCGCAGCGGAGCGCCCGGTAGCCGATGATGCCGGCGCACAGCAGCGGTGCGGCCTGCTCGTCGGTCAGCCCGTCGGGCAGCGGGTGGGCGAACGCCTCGTCGACGAGGCACGCCTCGGCGTAGCCGCCGTCGACGTCCCACCCGATGAACCGGGGGGCCGTGCAGAGGTTCTCCCGCCCGTCCCGGCAGAACCGGCAGGTGCCGTCGGTCCGGCCCAGCCAGGCGACCCCCACGCGGGCGCCCACCGCGAACCTGCCGGCGCCCGGACCCAGCGCGTCCACCCGCCCGACCACCTCGTGCCCGGGGACGACGCCGGGACGGCGCGGCGGGAGGTCCCCCTCGACCAGGTGCAGGTCGGTCCGGCACACCCCGCAGCAGCTGACCGCGACGCGGACCTGGCCCGGGCCCGGCTCGGGCAGCGGCTTCTCGACGCGGCGCAGCGGCACCCGGTCGACGGGCGCCGGTGCGTCGAGCACCCACGCGAGCACCGCGACCGGCTCAGCCCTGGGTGGCGGCGGCGGCCATGGCCGGCCCGGCCGCCTCCTCGGTCCGCGGCGGGTGCACCACCATGACCGGGCACTCCGCCCGGACGACGGTGCGCAGCGCCACCGACCCGAGCACGATCCCGGCCAGCCGGCTCCGGCTGCGGCTGCCCACCACGAGCAGCGCGGCCCCTCGCGCCCGGTCGACCAGCACGTCGTCGGCCGGCCCGATGCCGGCCACCACCCGGACGTCCTCGCCGCGGGACGTGTCGAGCACCTCGTCGGCGACCTGCCGCCCGAACCGCTCGGCGTCCTCGCGCAACTCCCGCTCCGACGGACCGCTGTACGGCGCGAACTCCGTCCAGGTGTCCACCGGCGTGCTCGCGACCACGACCTCCAGCCGGCCACCGCGACGCCGCGCCTCCTCGGCACCCCGCCGCAGGGCGGCCCGGCCGGCGGTCGAGTCGTCCAGCCCCACGACGACGCGGTCGTCGTGGGGCTGGTCCGCGGACCGGACCACGACCACGGGGCAGCGGGCGTGGACCGAGCACTGGAGCGCCACCGAGCCGAGCACGGTGCTGCGCACGGCGCCCCGCCCGCGGCTGCCGACGACGAGCAGCTCGGCCCCGTCCGACCACCGCACCAGCTCCTCGGCCGCCCGCCCGGCCACCACGTGCAGGTCGACGGGTACGTCACCGTCCGGCTGCGCCGTCGCCCGCCGCACGTCGTCGAGGAAGGCCCGGGCCCTGGCCGCGGTCTCCGCGCGCATGCTCTCGACGTGCCCCTCCTCCAGGAGGTAGGCGTCCCCCCAGACGAAGTCCACCGGGAAGGTGGTCACCACGTCGAGAGCGGCCGAGCGACGAGCCGCCTCCGCCAGGGCCCAGCCGAGCGCCCCGCGGGAGTGCTCGGACCCGTCGATGCCCACCACGAGGCGCGCCCGGTCGGAGCTCCCTCCGGGATCGGTCGGCTGCTGTGCGGTCGTCTCCGTCACCGGTCTCTCCTCGCTGTCGCCGTGGGTGGCCCGCCCAGCGTCGCCAGGTGGCCCGGCCGCGACCGCAGGCCGATGTCCCGCCACCGCGGGACGTTGGTCCCCCGGTCGACCGCGAGCGCTGGTACGCCGAGGAGCTCGTCGCCCGGTGCACGGCCCTCCCGCCGGGGCACGCTCCGGGGCCGGGACCCGCCGGCCACGGCGCTCAGCGCTGCTCGGCCCGCGCCGCCAGGCCCCGCAGCATCCGCTGCTCCATGACGTAGCCGACCGGCTCGACGAGGCGCCACAGCAGCGCCTGCGACCGGGGGTGCACGAGCCGCTGCCGCACGACGACCCGCGTGGCCCGCCCGCCCCGCTCCGGGCGCAGGACCCACTGCCAGGTCGCGACCGTCGGGTCCCCGGTCACCGCCCCGGCGCGGTGCGGGGGCCGCGGGTCGGCGCTCACCAGCACCAGCGCGCCGGGTGGCTCGGCGGTGTGCACCCGGAAGCACGGGTAGCCCTCCGGGCCGAGCCGGACCAGGTCACCGGGCTGCAGGCGCTCCTCGGCCGGCAGCAGGGTGCGCAGGCTGCGGATGCGGCAGCCGACCAGGTTCTCCAGGCCGTCGTAGCTGTACAGCCCGGCCCGGCCCTGACCGATCTGGGCGAGCCACGGCCAGACCCGCTCGACCGGCGCACCCACCGTCACGGCCCGCGTGTACCCCCGCACGGGTACCGGGACCAGGTCGTCGCCCGGCATCTCCCCGGCGACCTCGTCGGGAGTGGCGCCGCGCACCGCACGCCGACGGCGGAGCAGCGGGGAGCTGAGCAGCGCCAGCAGGACCCGGACGCCACCTCCCAGGACGTCGGCGAGGGAGCGGACGACGTCGGCGGACCCGCCCCCGACCACGGGTCCGGCGACGCCGCCGGCCGGCGCAGTCACGCCGGCACGGGCGGCGCCGGCCGGTCCGCCCCGTGCCCGGCCCCGACGGGCTCCGGCGCCCGGTCCTCCCGGGGGTGGACGACCATGACCGCGCCGAGCGCGTGCATGGCGCACTCCAGGGCGACCGACCCCAGGACCAGACCGCGCAGCACGCCGCGCCCGCGGCTGCCGACGACCAGCAGGTCGTCTGCCCCGGCGGCCGCCACCAGCACCTCGGCGGCGCGCCCCTGCACGACCGTCGTCCGCACGTGCGGCACCACGCGGCCCGCCGCTCCCCGCTCCGCCAGGACCGCGTCCACCGTCGCCCGGGTACGCGCCGCCAGCTCGTCCCGGATCCGCTCCGGCGACGGCACGACGGCCGTGGTCAGGTCGATCCAGAGGTCCTCGACGTCGAAGGCGACCACGACGTCGACGTCGGCACCGGCCCGCGCGGCCTCCTCCACCCCGGTGACCAGCGCCGCCCGGGCTCCCGGCGAGCCGTCGTCCCCGACCACCACCCGCCCCGGCGCACCACCCCCGGCGTGCACCACGACGACCGGGCAGGCCGCCCGCGTGGCGCAGTGCAGCGCGACCGAGCCGAGCAGCACGCTGCGGACGGCTCCGCGCCCGCGGCTGCCCACGACCAGCAGGTCGGCGTCCCCCGACCGCTCCACCAGCGCCTGCGCCGGCGGCCCGGGCAGCACCTGCAACCGGACCTCGACGTCGCCGGCACCCGGCACGGCCGCGACCGCCGGCGCCGACCGCGTGCCGGCCACGAGCGCACGGACCCGCGCCGCCGTCTCCTCGCGGATGAAGGCGACGTCGGGCAGCCACACCGGGGCCCCGCCCAGGTAGGCGACCTCGACGGCGTACCCGGCGACGACCTCCAGGACCGCACCCCGGCGGGCCGCCGCCGCGAACGCGTGGGTCAGGGCCGCGCGCGACGCCTCCGACCCGTCCACGCCGACGACCACCAGGGGTCGCTGCACCGCTGCACCGTCCACGCGCCGCTCCTCCGCTCGTGCCCGGCCGCTGCCCGGCAGGCCCCGACGATGCGCCCGGTCCCCGCCGTCGCCCCCGGGTCCGCCGTCCTGCGGACGGGGGACCAACGTCCCGTCGCATCCGGCCCCGCGGCCCTGCGGCGACCGGCGCCGCCGGCCCTAGCGTCGGCCCGACCGCCCCACCGACGCCTGATCAGGAGCGCATCGTGCAGGTACGCGACGTCATGACCCGCGGGGTCGTCACCGTCGGCCCGGACACCTCGGCCAAGTACGCCGCGGAGGTGATGGCCGAGCACGGCTACGCGGCGCTGCCGGTCGTGGACGGCGCCGACCAGCTCGTGGGCATCGTGGCCGAGGCCGACGTCCTGCGCGACCGGCTGCCGGCCGACCCGCGCCTGCACCTCCGCCGCGACGACCCGGGGGGCTCCGCCCCGCCGCTGCTCGTGCGCGGCGTCATGACGCAGGGGGTGCGCACGGTGGACGAGGGCGCCGACGTCTCCGACGTCGCCCGCCTGTTCGTCGACGACCGCCTGCGCAGCGTCCCGGTCCTGGCGAACGGGCGGCTGGTCGGCATCGTGAGCCGCCGCGACCTCCTGCACGCGCTGGTGCGCCCGGACCCGGACATCGCGCGCGACCTCGCCCGCCTCGTCGAGGGGTACACCGGCGACCTGGGCGACTGGGACGTCGCGGTCGTCGAGGGTGTGGCGACGGTCCGGCGCACCGCCGGCGTCCCCGAGCCCTCCGCGGCGGTGGAGGCGAACGCGCTGCGGGCGCTGGCCCGGACCGTGCCGGGCGTCGTCGGGGTCCGGGTGCTCCCGTCCCCGAGCGGGGACGACGGGCACCGCGGGAACCCGGTCGACGCGGACGCCACCACCTGAGCTCCCGGCCCGGCTGGAAGGACCTCCCATGACCACCTCCCCGCACCCCCGCCCCGTCGTCGTGGGTGTCGACGCCTCGGAGGCGGCGCTGCACGCCGTGGCCTTCGCCGCGGACGAGGCCCGGCGGCGCGGCGCACCCCTGTCCCTCGTGCACGCCCTGACCTGGCCCTTCGGCGGGTTCAGCGACGCGAACGCGAGCCCGGAGGTGCAGTCGCTCGTCCGCGCCGCCGCGGAGGAGGTCCTCGGCGCCGCCGCAGGCGGTGCCGGGGGCGGTGTGGAGGTCACCGCCTCGCTGGCCGACGGCGACCCCGTGCACGCCCTGCGCGAGGCCGCGGCCACCGCCCAGCTCCTGGTGGTCGGCAGCCGGGGGGCCGGCGGCGTGACCGGGCTGCTCGTGGGGTCGACGGCAGCCGGGGTCGTCGGCCACGTGGCCTGCCCGGTGGTGGTCCTGCCGGACCCCGCCGCTGCCGTCGTCCGGCCACGCCGGTCCGTGGTCGTGGGCGTCCGCGGCGCCCCCGACGACGACGAGGTGCTGGACTTCGCCTTCGCCGCGGCGGCCGCGCGCGGCACCGACCTCGTCGCGGTGCACGCCTGGCAGGACGTCGTCCTCGAGACCGCCTACCGGTCGCTCAGCCCGCTCGCCGAGCAGGCGGGCGTCGGCGGCGACGCGCAGCGGGTGCTCGCCGAGGCGCTGGCCGGCTGGCGGGACAAGGAGCCCGGCGTGCCGGTCCGCGAGGTCGTGGTGCGGGACCGGCCGGCGCGGGCGCTGGTCGCCGCCGGCGCGACCGCCGAGCTCCTGGTCGTCGGGCAGCGTCGCCGGCGCTGGCCGGGCCCCACCACCCACGGTGTGCTCCACCGCGCCACCTGCCCGGTGGCCGTGGTCCCGCTCCGCGAGGAGGCGGACCGGTGAGCGGCTCCCCGCGCCGGGTGCTGGTCACCGTGGCCAGCCGGCACGGCGCCACCGCCGAGATCGCCGCCGCGATCGCGCAGCGCCTGGCCGGGGGCGGCGCCGGCCTGGTCGCCGTGCCGGTGCCCGTGACGCAGCGCCCCGACCCCGCCGCGTTCGACGCGGTGGTCCTGGGCAGCGCCGTGTACGTCGGCCGCTGGCTCGAGGCCGCCCGCGAGTACGCCGCCACGCACGCGCCGGCGCTGCGCACGAAGGCGGTGTGGCTCTTCTCGAGCGGGCCGATCGGCGAACCGCCCTTCCCGCGCGACCTCCCGCACGACGTGGAGCCGCTGACCTCCCTGACCGGGGCACGGGGCCACGCGCTGTTCCCCGGGCGCCTCGACAAGGCGCACCTCACGCTCGGGGAGCGGGCGATGGTCACCGCGATGCGCGCGCCCGTCGGGGACTTCCGGGACTGGCCGGCCGTCCACGCCTGGGCGGACGGCATCGCGGCCGAGCTGGCGTCCCCCGCCGCGGTGCGGTCCTGAGACCGCCCGGCGCGGGGATCGGAGGTGGGTCCGTGGGTGAGCTGTCCCTCCCGCCCGGGGTCCTGCCCGTGGGTGCCCGGGTGCTCGACGAGGACGAGTGCCGGTCGCTGCTCCGCACCGCGGAGGTGGGCCGGCTGGCGGTCACCACGGGTGCCCTGCCCGCCATCGTCCCGGTCCCGTTCGCGGTGCACGACGGCGCCGTGGTCATCCCGACGTGCACGGGATCGGCCCTCGTCCCCGCCGTCCGCGGCGCGGTCGTCGCGTTCGCGGTGGACTCCTACCGCCCGCGGGACCTCGGCGGCTGGGGGGTGAACGTGGTCGGCCCGGCTCGCGTGGTCGCCGACCCGGCCGAGGCCGAGGGCCTCGCGGCCCTCCGGCTCTTCCCGGATGCGCTGACCGCGGGACGGTGCTTCGTCAGCGTCCGCATCGGTCTCCTGAGGGGGTGGCGGGTCGAGGATGACCGCCTCGGTTGAGCGATCCGGTACCGCTTCGGCCCGCGGCGTCTTCCACCCCGCAGGCACCGGTGGCAGGCTGGGCCCATGGCGGAGACCGGGCCGGACGTGCAGGGCCGCTACGCCGTGCCGCCGGCCCGCCGTGGGAGTTCTGCGTCCCCGGAGGCCGCCGCCGCGCTGTCGGGGATGCGCCTGACCGAGCTGCTCGACGAGGTGCAGGAGCGGCTCGGCGTCGTCGCCCGCACCCAGGCGCGGGTGCAGCACCTGCTCGACGCCTTCCTCAGCGTGTCGACGGGGCTGGACCTGGACACCACGCTGCGGCGGATCGTCGAGGCCGCGACCGGCCTGGTCGACGCCCGCTACGGGGCGCTGGGCGTCCTCGGCCGGGACGGCGGCCTGGCCGCCTTCCTGCACGTCGGCATCGACGACGAGCTCGCCGCCCGGATGGGGCACCTCCCCGAGGGCAAGGGTGTCCTCGGGCAGCTCATCACCGAGCCCTACCCCCTGCGGATCGCCGACCTCCGCCAGCACCCGTCGTCCGTGGGGTTCCCGGACCACCACCCCGAGATGCGGACCTTCCTCGGTGTCCCGGTGCTCGTCCGCGGCGAGGTCTTCGGCAACCTCTACATGACGGAGAAGGCGTCCGGTGAGTTCACCGCCGAGGACGAGGCCGTGCTCACCGCCCTCGCCGGCGCCGCCGGGATCGCGATCGACAACGCGCGGTTGTTCGAGGAGGCGGAGACGCGGCGCCGCTGGACGACGGCGGTGTCCGACATCCGCGAGTCCCTGCTGGGCACCACCTCCCCGGAGGACGCGCTGGGCCTCGTGGCCGACCGGCTCACCGGGCTCACCGGGGCCGAGGCCACCTGGGTGCTCAGCGGCCCCGACCCGGCGGACGGCCGCTACACCGTGACCAGCCAGTGCAGCGTCCTGGAGCTGGAGGACACCGTCGGGGAGCGCATCCGGCCGGTGGACAGCCCGGTCCTCGGAGCGGTCGACGCGGCGGGGGCCGTCGCCTCCGTCGACCTCTCCGTGGTGGACTACACCGGGCCCAACGCCCACGTCCGCTGGGGCCCCTGCCTCGGCGTCCCGCTGCGCGGCTCGGAGGCCGGCCCGGCCGTCGTCGTGCTGGCCCGGCGGGCCGGGGCGCCCCCGTTCCCCGACTCGCTGCGACCGCTGGTCGGCGCCTTCGCCGACCAGGTGGTGGTCGCCCTGGACCTGGCCGCCCGGCAGCGGCTCTCCCGCCGGCTCGACGTCTACGAGGACCGCGACCGCATCGCGCGGGACCTCCACGACCTGGTCATCCAGCGCGTCTTCGCCGCCGGGCTGGCCCTCCAGTCGGTGATGCCGCGCGTCGCCGACCACGAGGCCCGTCGCCGCATCCAGGGGGTCGTCGAGCAGCTCGACGGCACCGTCCGCGACATCCGGACGACCATCTTCGACCTGCACACCACCGACTCCTCCGGGGAGAGCCTGCGCCGGCAGCTCCTCGACGTGGTCACCGAGACCGCGGGCGACGCCGTCCACGCCACCGTGCGGATGTCGGGGGCGGTCGACAGCCTGGTGTCCGGTGAGCTCGCCGCGGACGTGCTGGCGGTCGTGCGGGAGGCGGTCAGCAACGCCGCTCGGCACTCCGGCGGCCGGCACGTCACCGTGACGCTCGACGTCACCGACGACGTGGTCGTCGAGGTGGTGGACGACGGGCGCGGCATCGACGAGGGCGCGGCACGCAGCGGGCTGCGCAACCTGGCCGATCGGGCCCAGCGGCGGGGTGGCGCCGCCCTGGTCGCCGCGCTGCCCGACGGCGGGAGCCGGTTGCGCTGGAGCGCCCCGGTCCGCTGAGCCGGGCCGCGGTCAGCGCGGCCGGCCGCCGGGGGCCGCGTTGCGCAGCTCCGCGGCGAGCACGGCCGCCTGGGTCCGTCGCTCCAGGCCCAGCTTGGCCAGCAGGTGGGAGACGTAGTTCTTCACCGTCTTCTCGGCGAGGAACATGCGCTCCCCGATCTGCCGGTTGGTGAGACCTTCCCCGATCAGCTCCAGCACGGTGCGCTCCTGGTCGCTGAGCTTCGCCAGCGGCCCCGCGGGCTCGGCGGCGCGGCGCATCCTCTCCAGCACGGCCGTGGTCGCGGTCGGGTCGAGCAGCGAGCCGCCTGCCGCCACGGTGCGGACGGCGCTGACCAGGTCCTGCCCGAGGATCTGCTTGAGCAGGTAACCCGACGCGCCGGCCATGATCGCCTCGAAGAGCGCCTCGTCGTCGCTGTAGCTGGTGAGCATGATGACCTTGAGGTCGGGCATCCGGGACCGCAGCTCGCGGCAGACCGTCACGCCGTCACCGTCGGGCAGCCGCACGTCGAGGACGGCGACGTCGGGCCGGAGCGCCGGGACCCGGGCCAGCGCCTCCGCGGCGTTCTTGCCCTCGCCGACCACGGTGATCTCGCCGGAGCCCTCCAGGACGTCGGCGACGCCCCGGCGGACGATCTCGTGGTCGTCGACCAGGAAGACCTTGACGGGGCTGGGCTGCTCGGTGTTCACGCGACCATCCTGCGGGGTGTCCGCCCGTACCCGGGCGCGGCCGTCGGGCGGCACCGGCGGGCGCCCCCGTCCGGGCAACGCTAGGGACCCAGCGGCCGGGTGGCGCAGGGCCGAAGGTCCCGACCTCGCACCGCCGACCGGCGACGCGGGCAGGGCCCGCCAGCGGCCCGCCGGGGACCTCCGTCCCTCCCGGGCACGTGGCCGCTCGGGCACCGTGGCGCCATGGACGCACCGCTCCGGGTCACCGTCGCGCACGCCTCCGCTGCCGGGTCCACCGCCGAGGTGGCCGAGGAGATCACCGCCGTGCTCACCGGCCGGGGGTACCGGACGACGTGCCGGCCGGCCGGCCCGGACCTCGACCCGCACGACGCCGATGCCCTCGTCGTCGGCAGCGCGGTGCACGACATGGCGTGGCTGCCCCCGGCGCTGGAGTTCCTGGGCCGGGCGGCGGCCTCCGGGCGACCGACCTGGTGCTTCAGCGTCGGCGGCCTGGCCGAGCCGTACGGGAGCCGGCGCGCGCGGTTCCTGAGCGCAGGAGAGCTGCGACGCATCGAGCAGGGCTTCCCGCGCGGCTTCCGCCCTCGCGACCACCACATGTTCGCCGGTGTGGTGGACCTCGCCCGCGCCCCGCTGTGGGGCCGGGTGTTCTACCGCCTGACCGGGACGGGTGCCGGTGACCACCGCGACCGGCCGGCGATCCGGGCCTGGGCCGCCACGGTCGCCGACGGGCTCGACGACGCCGCACCGCGGCCCGGGGAGCCGGCGCCGCCCGGGCGACGCGCGGCACCGGACGGACCCCGCCCGCAACCGGGCCGATCGAGGAGTTGACGTGCTGACCACCCACCTGGACCGGACGACGGCCCGTGCGGCCATCGCGCTCGCCAACCGCGCCCCCTCGGTGCACAACTCGCAACCGTGGCGGTGGCGCATCGGGGACGACTCCGTCCACCTCTTCGCCGACCCCGGGCGCGCGCTCCCGGCCACGGACCCCGACGGCCGGGACCTCCGGTACAGCTGCGGGGCGGCGCTGCACCACCTCCGCGTGGCGCTGCTGGCCGCCGGCCTGGGCTCCACCGTCCACCGGCTGCCCGATCCGCACCACCCCGAGCACCTCGCCGCCGTGGAGCTGGCGCACGGGCGGCCGATGCCCCCGGACCTCGCGCTGGCGCAGGCCATCGAGCGGCGGCACAGCGACCGGCGGGTGTTCTCGACCTGGCCGGTCCCGCCGGAGTTCCTCGAGGAGCTCCGCGACGCGGCCGACGGCCAGGGCGCGCAGCTGCAGGTGCTCGAGGGCTCCGCGCAGCGGGACCTCGTGGCCCGCCTCGTCGAGCACGCCGGCGTCGAGCAGGCCCTGACCCCCGGCCTGGCGCAGGAGACGGCGACGTGGACCGGGCGGTCCCGCGGCGCGCGGGAGGGCGTCCCGGCGGCCAACGTGCCCGGCAGCCCGGACGGGGTGGTACCGGTCCGGCACTTCGGGGCCGGGGAGCAGGGCCAGAACGCCCTCGGTGAGGAGGAGTCCGACGGCACGGTGCTGGCGGTGCTGGCCACCCCGGCCGACGACCCGGTCGAGCAGCTCCGGGCGGGCGAGGCGCTGAGCGCCGTCCTCCTCACGGCGACCCGCCAGGGCCTGGCCACCGATCCGATCAGCCAGCCGCTGGAGGTGCCGGAGACGCGCGCGCGGCTGCGGGACGTCCTGGCCGACGGCGGGGAGCCCCACATGGTCGTGCGGCTCGGGTGGGCCCCGATCAGCGCCGAGCCCGTCCCGCGCACCGGCCGCCGCCCGCTGGCCGACACGATCGAGCCGCTGGACCACCCCTGGCCCCCGGGCCAGGGCTCCTGAGCACGCGGTGGGGGCCGCCGGACCGCTGGTCCGACGGCCCCCGCACGTCGTCACCTCCGGGAGATGCTCACCTTGAGCGCCTCGGAGGCGACCGGGTCGTCGAACACGTCGTAGGCCCGGGGCACCTCGTCGAACCCGAACCGGTGGGTCACCATGCGCCCGGCGTCCAGCCGACCGGCGCGCAGCATGCGCAGCAGCATCGGGGTGGAGGAGGTGTCCACCAGCCCGGTGGTGATCGTGACGTCCCGGATCCAGAGGTCCTCGAGGTGCAGTGTCGTGGGCCGGCCGTGGACGCCGACGTTGGCCACCCGCCCGCCGGGCCGCACGAGCTCCACCGCCATGTCGAACGTGCCGGGCAGCCCGACGGCCTCGACGGTGACGTCGGCGCCGAGCCCACCGGTGAGGCCACGCACCGTCTCGGCCACCGCGTCGTCGGGCGACAGCGCCAGGTCGGCGCCGAACGCGGTCGCCGCGGCCCTCCGGCTCGCCACCGGGTCGACGACCACGATGCGCTCCGGGCTGTAGAGCCCCGCGGTCATGACGGCCGCCAGGCCGATCGGTCCGGCGCCGACGATGACCACCGTGTCGCCGGGCCGTACCCCACCGTTGAGGGCCCCCACCTCGTAGGAGGTCGGGAAGATGTCGGCGAGCATGAGCGCGGCCTCGTCCGAGACGTCGTCGGGGAGCCTGTGCACGGAGCCGTCGGCGAAGGGCACCCGCACCGCCTCGGCCTGCACGCCGTCGACGGTGTGCCCCAGGATCCACCCGCCGCCGCCCTGGCACTGGCCGTACCGGGCCTCGCGGCAGAAGCGGCACCGACCGCAGGCGGTGATGCAGGAGACGAGCACCCGGTCACCGGGTCGCACGGTGCGCACACCGGGGCCGACCTCCTGCACCGTGCCGACCGCCTCGTGGCCCAGGACGCGGCCGCTGGCCACCTCCGGCACGTCACCGCGCAGGATGTGCAGGTCGGTGCCGCAGATGGTGAACGCGTCCACCCGGACCACCGCGTCCTCCGGGTCCTCGATGCGGGGGTCGGCCACCTCCTCCCAGGACCTCTTACCGGGGCCGTAGTAGACCAGCGCCAACATGTCCGTCTCCTCGTCGTCGGGGGGGGTGCCCGGTCAGTCCAGCCGTGGTGCCGGGGCCGCCACCACGTCCGCTCGTCCGTCGCCGGGGGGCCGAAGGTCCGGCGGCGCGCCCGGAGGGCGCCGGTCCGCTCCCCGAGGGCCCTAGGTCCGTGCCGGGCCGGGCCCCCGGACCCGGGTCGCGCGGGCGTCACCCCAGCAGGCTGGGGCCCGAGACGCCCCGGGAGAGGAGCAGCCATGCCAGGACAGGTGCGCACCCCGTCGACCGCCCGCCACCACGAGGTGCGGCGGTGACCGCCCAGGCGCCGGAGCGGACCGGGCTGGTCGCCCGGCTGGCCGACGTCCGGCTGGCGGACGTCGACCGGGTCGGCGGCAAGGGGGCCAACCTGGGGGCGCTGCTGGGCGCCGGTCTCCCGGTCCCGGACGGCGTGGTGGTGACGGCCGGCGCCCTGCGCACGGCGGTCGCGACGGCCGGGCTCACCGCGGAGCTGGCCCGGCGGCACGACGCGGCGCTCGCCGCGGCCCGGCCCGGCGCACCCGCCGCCGTCCGCGACGGCCTGGCGGGGAAGTGCCGGGCGGTGCAGGACCTGGTGCACCGTGCCGGGGCGCCCCCGGCCCTCGTGGCGGAGCTGCGCACCGCGTACGCCGCCCTCGGGGAGGACCCTCCCGTCGCGGTCCGCTCGTCCGCCGTCGGCGAGGACAGCGACGAGGCCTCCTTCGCCGGGATGAACGCCAGCTTCACCAACGTGGCCGGTCCCGATGCGGTGCTCCGCGCCGTCGTGGACTGCTGGGCCTCGGTCTTCGCCCCGCGGTCGGTCGCCTACCGGGCCGAGCGGGGCCAGACCGACGTCCCGGACCTGGCCGTCGTCGTCCAGCTGATGGTCACCGCCCGCCGGTCAGGGGTGGCCTTCACCGCCGACCCCGTCAGCGGCCGGCGCGACCGCGTGGTGGTGGAGGCCGCCTGGGGCCAGGGCGAGGTCGTGGTGAGCGGCGAGGTGGAGCCCGACACCTACGTGCTGGACGCCGCCGGTCCCCGGCTGCTGGGGGTGCACCGGGGCACCCAGCGGGTGCAGGTGGTCCGCGGTGCGGACGGGGCCGACCGCACCGCACCGGTCGATGCTGGCGGCCCCCCGGTGCTCTCCGAGCAGGACGCCGTCGAGGTCGCCGGCCTGGCCCTGCGGGTGCAGGCCCTGCACGGGCGGCCGCAGGACGTCGAGTGGGCGGCCGACGACGAGCGGTTCTGGCTGGTCCAGGCCCGGCCGGTCACCACGCTCGGCCGCGGTGCACCCGACCCGACCGGGGCGGAGCCCGGCACCGCGCCCCTGCTGCGCGGCCTGGCCGCCTCGCCGGGCCGCGCGTCCGGCCGGGTCCGGGTGCTGCACTCCCCCGGTGAGGGTGACCGGCTGCAGGACGGCGAGGTGCTGGTCGCCCCGCTGACCAACCCCGACTGGATGCCGGCCATGCGCCGCGCGGCGGCGGTGGTCACCGACAGCGGCGGGATCACCTGCCACGCGGCGATCGTCGCCCGCGAGCTCGGCGTTCCCGCGGTCGTCGGCACCCGGACGGGGACGACCGCCCTCTCCGACGGCACGGCGGTCACCGTCGACGGGGACGCCGGCGTGGTGCTCGCCGGCCGGCACGCTCCGGCCCCGGCGACGGCGGCGCCGTCCCGGTCGGCCGGGACGCAGGAGGCGGTGGAGACCACCGGCACCGGGCTGCACGTCAACCTCGCCGACCCCGGGCAGGCGGCCGCCGCGGCGGCGCTCCCGGTGGACGGCGTGGGCCTGCTGCGGGCCGAGCTGCTGCTGACGCGGGCGCTGCGCGGCCGGCACCCGTCGGAGATGATCGCGCGTGGCGAGGCCGACGAGGTGGTGGCGGCGCTGGCCGGCTCGCTGCGCACCATCGCCGCCGCCTTCGCCCCCCGGCCGGTCGTCTACCGCACCGCGGACCTGCGCTCGAACGAGTTCCGCGGGCTGGCCGGCGGGGCGGCCCACGAGCCGGTCGAGGACAACCCGATGATCGGGCTCCGCGGCTGCATCCGGTACGTCCACGACCCGTCCCTGCTCCGGCTCGAGCTGGCCGCGCTGGCGCAGGTCCGCGAGGAGTTCCCCGGCGTCGCCGTCATGGTCCCGTTCGTGCGCACCCGCTGGGAGCTGGAGGAGTGCCTGCACCTGATCGACGCCAGCCCGCTGGGGCGCCAGCGCGGCCTCCGCCGGTGGGTGATGGCCGAGGTCCCGTCGGTGGCGTACTGGCTGCCGGAGTACATCGGCCTGGGCATCGGCGGCGTCTCCATCGGCAGCAACGACCTCACCCAGCTGGTGCTCGGGGTCGACCGCGACTCCGCGGACCTCGCCGACCTCTTCGACGAGGCCGATCCGGCCGTGCTCGCCGTCATCGGCTCGGTGATCGCGACCGCCCGGCGGATGGGCGTCCCCTCGTCGCTCTGCGGCCAGGCCCCGTCCCGGCGGCCGGAGTTCGTCGAGCACCTGGTCCGGGCCGGCATCGGCTCGGTGTCGGTGGAGCCCTCCGCCGTCGGCGCGACCCGGCTCGCGCTGGCGGCCGCCGAGCGCCGGTTGCTCCTGGAGGCGGCCCGGCGCTCCCCGGGGGTGCCGGCGTGACCGGCACGGCGGTGGGCCGGCCCGTCGCCGTCGGCGTGGACGGTTCCGCCGACGCCTCGGCGGCGTGCCGCGCCGCCGGTGAGGAGGCGGTCCGCCGTGGTGTGCCGGTGGAGCCGGTGCTCGTCTTCCCGTGGCGCCCCGGCGAGCGCGTCCCCGGCCCCCGGGGCTTCGACACCCGCGCCGTCCTGCGGGTCGCGGCCGACCTCGCGCTGGACACCGCCGTCGACGAGCTCCGCCGGCGGCACCCGGGGCTCGCCGTGCGGCCGCGGCTGGTCGAGGGCGACCCCGTCGACGTGCTGGTCGGTGCCTCGCGGTCGGCGCAGCTGCTCTGCCTCGGCTCGCAGAGCACCGGCTCGCTCGAGGACGTGCTGCTGGGGTCGACGGCGGCGGGCGTGGTGCGCGGCGCGGCCTGCCCGGTCCTCGTCGTCCCCCGGCGGGCGGTCAGGACGGTCCGCGGCCGGGCCGGCGTCGTCGTCGGCGTGGAGGACGGCACGGACGACGACGTGGTCGCGGCCGCGTTCCGGGCAGCGGCCGACCGCGCGTGCGGGCTCGTCGCCGTGCACACCTGGCGGCACCCCGCCCCCGGGCCCGCCCACCTCGCGTTCGACCCCCTGGTCGGGGACGAGGCCGCGCAGCGGCGCGAGGAGGACCTGCTGTCCGATGTGCTCGCGCCGTGGACCGCGCGGTACCCGCAGGTCCCGGTGCGGCAGGTCGTCGAGCGCGGCCGCGCGGCGGAGGTGCTGCTGTCCGCCTCGCTGACCGCCGAACTGCTCCTGGTGGGACGCCGTTCCCGATGGGGCGGCGTGCTGGGCGGGCTGCGGTCCACGACCAACGCGGTGCTGCACCGCGCCGGGTGCCCCGTCCAGGTCGTGCCGACCGGCGCCCCGGCGAGGTCCCGGTCGACCGCGCCCGCGTGAGCGCCCCGGTCAACCGCGCACGGGGCGGACCCGCACGCGCACGTCCAGCGCCTGCGCGTCCTGCGGCGTCACCACCAGCGGGTTGACGTCGATCTCGGCGACCTCCGGCAGCGCGTCGGCCAGCCAGGCGACCTGCCGCAGGCACCTGGCGACCGCATCGGCGGCCAGCGTCCGCCCGTGCACGGTGGCGAACAGGCCGGTGCCCGCCAGCATCTCCGCGACGTCCGCCTCGCCGACCGGCGCCAGGCGGTGCACGCGGTGGCCGAGCGCGTCGGTGGCCCGGCCGCCGGGCCCGAGCACCACCACGGCACCGGCCGCCTCGTCGTGCACCGCGCCGACCAGGAACTCGTCCCCGGCGGGCACGACCGGCTGCACCACCGCACCCAGCCAGTCCCCCGCGGCGCGGCGCTGCCACGCCGCGACGATCCCGGCCACGTCCCCGGCGGCCACGGGCAGCCGGAGCAGGCCGGCATCCGCCTTGTGCACCGCACCCCGGACCACGCCCTTGACCGCCACCGGCCCGGCGAGCCCGGTGGCCGCGGCCGCCGCCTCCTCCGGCCCCTCCGCCCACGAGGTCGGGACCACGCGCAGCCCCGCCGCGTCGCACAGCGCGGCGACCTCGTCCGGGAGGAGCCAGTCGCCCTCCGGCGCCCGGGCGAGCGCGGCCCGCACCACGGCCCGCGCGGCCACGACGTCGCCCGACGCCGGGGGGACCGCCCCGCGCGGACGGCCCAGCCACGCGGCGCGCCGCCACGCCACCCCGAGCGCCCGGGCAGCGACGGCGGGCTCGGTGACCGAGGTCAGGAACCGGCTCCCGCCGGGGAGGGGCAGGGCGCACGCGACGCCGTCCCCGGCCAGGCGCACGTCGACCACGGGTGCGGGGTCGACCGCGGCGGCCAGCACGGCGGGCACGGCCGGGCCGGGATCGCTCACGGCCGTGGGGACGGTCACGGTGACGACCGCCCCGACGCGGGGGTCGCCGGTCAGCACGCGGAGCGCGGCGGCGAACTCCGACCGCGTGACCGCCGCGCCGGCGTCCACGGGGTTGACGGTGCTCGCCAGCGGCGGGAGCAGTGCGGCGAGCCGCGCCCGCAGGTCGTCGGGCAGCGGCTCCAGCGGCAACCCCTCGGCGGCGCACGCGTCCGCCGCCAGCACTCCCCCGCCACCGACGTTCGTGAGCACCACGACCGTCCCGGTGCGGGGCAGCGGCTGCCCCCGCAGCAGCCCGACCGCGGCCGTCAGCGTCGACAGGTCCGCCACCGGCTGGATGCCGGCCGCGGCGTAGGCGGCCTCGCGGACGGCGTGCGGCGACGCCGACCGGGCGGTGTGGGACGCGGCGGCCCGCGCACCCGCGGTGGAGGTGGCCGACTCGAGCGCGAGCACGGGCACCCGGCGGGCCAGGTGCTCCGCGGTGCGGACCAGCCCCCGGAGGTCGGGCTCGGACTCCGCGTAGAGGACGACGACCCGGGTGGCCGGGTCCTGGTCCAGCCAGGCCAGCACGTCCCGGGCCCCGGCGTCGTGGGCGTCGCCGATCGCGGCCATCGCCGACAGCCCCAGCCCGAGCCGCTGGAGGGCGGCGGCCACCGCGATGACGACCCCGCCGGACTGCGCCACCAGGCCGACGTCGCCCACCGGGACGGCCTGGCCGGCGAAGGTCACGTCGAGGTGGGCCGGCGGGCCGGGCGAGGCCACGCCGACGCTGTTGGGCCCCACCATCCGCATGCCGTACCGGTCGGCCAGCTCCCGGACCCGGCCACCGAGCCCCGGGACGCCGGGGAAGCCCCCGGAGAGCACCACCAGCGCCCGCACGCCGGCCTCGCCGCACTCGGCGACGACCTCCTCGATGCCGGCCGCCGGCACCGCCAGGACGGCGAGGTCGACGGGTGCCGGGACGTCGCGCACCGACGCCCGGCAGGGGTAGCCCTCGATCTCGTCCGCGTGC
Source organism: Blastococcus sp. MG754426 (assembly GCF_021699055.1). GTDB lineage: Bacteria > Actinomycetota > Actinomycetes > Mycobacteriales > Geodermatophilaceae > Blastococcus. The sequence continues at coordinate 39,791 of NZ_SSXC01000015.1, forward strand.
GGGTTGACCGCGTGCACCGGCCCCGGGAAGCCCGCCGCCCGGAGGCTGCGGAGGACCGCGCGGCCCACCGAGCGCTCGCCGCGGCCGGCGCCCACGACCGCGATCCCCCGCGGCCGGAACACCGGGTCCAGGCCGGCCGCCGCGGCCGTCCGGAAGCGGTCCTCGGCGGCCGTGCGGTAGCGGTCACCGGGGTCCAGGACGATCTCGACGGCGGTCCCGGTGCCCTCGCGCGTCGTCGCCATCGGCATGCCCAGGCCGGTGAGCACCTGCATCATCGGGCCGTTCTCGGCCAGCACGTAGGCCTGCAGCCGCCGCACCCCCCAGCGCAGCGCGACGGCGGCGACCTCCTCGAGCAGTGCCGTGGCCACGCCCTCGTGCCGCTGCGCGGGGTCCACCACCGCCGCCACCTCGGCCAGGTCGCCGCCGGCCGGGAGCAGCTGGACGGCGCCCACCAGCCGGCCCCGGACCCGCGCCCCCAGGGTCAGCGCGCCGCCGTCGGGGTCGAGCGTGCGGACCACGTACCCCTCGAGGTCCCCGGGGTGCAGGGTGGCGAAGCGCAGGTAGCGGTCGCGGTCGGGCAGCCGCCGGTGCAGGTCCAGCAGCTCCGCGGCGTCCCGCGGCCCCAGCGCGGTCAGGACGGCCGGCACCCCCGACCGGAGCAGCACGCGTGCGGGCCGCGCCGGCACCTGCCGGGCCGCCACGGCACCGGGCGTCGTCCCGCTCACCGCACCTCCCCGCAGCCGGGTGCCCGGCGGGCGTCCACCACGGCACGCTGCCGGAACCGCCCGCCGCCGGGACAGGGACCTCCGGCCCCCTCGGCCGGGACGTCCGCAGCGCTGCCGGGCCGCGAGCCGGCGGGCGACCCGGACGGCACCCGAGCTCCGTCGCCGTGGCCACCGGGGCGCCCGCGGTGGCGCCCGATGTACGAACTGTGCTTCACTCTTCTCGCGGAGGGGAGTACCCCCCAGCACCTCGTCGTCAGTACGGGTCCCCGTGGGTCCCGGCGAGGTGGGCCCCGGCAGGGGCCGGGAGAGACCTCCGGTTGGCCCCACCGACCGGAGGAGAAGCGCTCGTGGACGTCCCCCTGTGGCTCTGGGCCGCCGTGCTCGGCCTGGTGCTCGGCATGCTCGCCGTCGACCTGTTCGCCCACCGCCGTGCCCACGTCATCGGGGTGCGGGAGGCGGCCGCCTGGTCGGCCGTGTGGGTGGCGATCGGCGTCGGCTTCGGCGCCTGGGTGTGGTGGTCCTACGGGGCCGAGCTCGGGCAGCAGTACTACGCCGGCTACCTGATCGAGAAGTCGCTGGCCGTGGACAACGTGTTCGTCTGGGCCATCCTCTTCACCTACTTCGCCGTCCCCCGGGAGTACCAGCACCGGGTGCTGTTCCTGGGCGTGGTGGGCGCGCTGGTGTTCCGCGGGCTGTTCATCGCCGGCGGCTCGGTGCTGATCGCCAGCTTCGGCTGGGTGCTGTACGTCTTCGCCGCGTTCCTGCTGCTGACCGGCTACCGGATGCTCCGCCAGCGCAACGACCACCTCGACCCGGACCGGTCCCGCGTCCTCCGGCTGTTCCGCCGCTGGGTGCCGATGACCGACGTGTACCACGGGCAGCGGTTCCTGGTCCGACGCGGCGGGAAGCTGCTCGCCACCCCGCTGCTGGCGGTGCTCGTGCTGGTCGAGGTCACCGACGTCCTCTTCGCCGTCGACTCGATCCCGGCGATCTTCGCGGTCACCGACGAGCCCTTCCTCGTCTTCACGGCCAACGCCTTCGCCGTCCTCGGGCTGCGGGCCATGTACTTCCTGCTCGCCGACCTCATCCACCGCTTCGTGTACCTGAAGACCGGGCTGGCGCTGGTGCTGGTGTGGGTCGGCATCAAGATGCTGCTCAAGATCGACGTCTTCTACATCCCGACGACGATCAGCCTCGCCGTGGTCGCGACGATCATCGGCACCTCGGTCTGGCTGAGCCTCCGCGCCACCCGGGGTCAGGGGCGGCAGGCCCTGCCGGCGCCGGCCGACCCCCCGTTCGCGGTCGCGACCCCGGAGGAGGACGCCGTGCTCGAACCGGTGTGGCGCCGTCGCCCGGTTGCGGCGGAGCGGGGTCGCACCGACGACCAGGTGCGCACCTGAGGGCCCCGGGACCTCGGTCCCGGGGCCCGGGGCCGTCGGGCGGTGCCGGGGACGGTCCGGTCGCCGTAGCGTCGGCCCCGCCCGGACGCCCTCGCGGCGTCACCCCTGCCGGCAGCGCCCCTGAGGAACCCATGCTCACCTCCACGTCAGCGGGTCGCGGCACCGTCCCGCACGGCCGGCCCCCGCGGCCCTTCCGCCGGAGGGTCGCCGCGAGCGGCCTGCCGCAGGGCCCGCCCACCCCGGGCACCGTCTCCGAGGCCGATCTCGCCCCGCTGCCCCCGGCGGCCGCGCGGTACCTGCGGGCGATGGGGGTGCTCGGGCGGCCCCGGACGTGGTCCCTCCGGGCGCACCTGGTCGGCCGGTTCCGGCTCCGTCCCGGCGGGCCGTGGCTGCCGCTGGACGCCTGGCAGTACAACTCCGCCGTCGACGTCGCCCGCCTGTTCCGGATGCGTCTGCTCGTGGGGGGCGTGGTCCCGATGTGGGGGTGGGACACCTACCAGGACGGCGCCGGGCGCATGCTCGGCAAGGCCCTCGGTGTGGTGACCGTCGCCGACGGCTCCGGGCCGGAGTTCGACGTCGGCGAGCTGACCACCTGGCTCGACGACGCGGTCCTGCTCGCGCCGGCGATGCTCGTCCACCCGCGGACGAGGTGGGAGGACGCCGGGGAGGACGGCTTCTCCGTCGCGGTGACCGACGCCGGGCGGACCGTGCGGGCGACCGTGCTCCTCGACGACGACGCCCGGCCGCGGGACGTCCGCAGCGACGACCGCTGGGCGGACCTGCCGGGCGGGCCGGTGCGCACCACGTGGAGCACGCCGGTCGACGGCTGGCGCGTCGTGGACGGGATACCGCGGATGACCGGTGGGGCCGCCGTGTGGCACCTCCCGGACGGGCCGTACCGCTACGCCGAGCTCCGGGTCGCCGACCTCGCGTGGGACCTCCCGCCCGGCCGGTGACCTCAGCCGCCGAGCAGCTCCACCACCTGCCGGTGGATCTCCAGGTCCTCCCGGGCGGTGACCACCACCGTCCGCGCCGCCGCTCCGTCGGCGCTGACGTCGGCGTCGGTGGCGGCGACCTCGTTGCGGCCGGGGTCCAGCGCCAGCCCCAGGAAGGGCAGCGCGCCGGCGACGGCGGCCCGCACCCGGGGTGCGTGCTCTCCCACCCCGCCGGTCATCACCAGCAGGTCCAACCCGCCCGCGGCCGCCGTCATCGCCGCGACCTCGCGCACCAGCCGGTGCAGGTAGACGTCGAGGGCGAGCACGCAGTCGGCGTCGCCCGCGGCCACCCCGTCCAGCACCTCCCGCAGGTCGCCGGAGGTGCCGGACAGGCCCTTGAGGCCCGCGTGGTGCTCGAGCACGTCGGAGAGCTCCGGCACCGGGACGCCGCCGTGCTCCAGCAGCCACAGCACGAGCCCGGGGTCCAGCGTGCCCGGGCGGGTGTTCATGACCAGGCCGGCCAGCGGGGTGAAGCCCATGGTGGTGTCGACCGAGCGCCCGCCCCGCACGGCGGCCAGCGAGCCACCCGCGCCCAGGTGGCAGGAGACGATCCGCAGCTCCTCGACGGGGCGCCCGACCAGCTCGGCGCCGCGCCGCACGGCCCAGGCGTGGGAGAGCCCGTGGAAGCCGTACCGGCGCAGCTGGTAGCGCTCGTTCCACTCCCGCGGCACCGCGTACGTGGCCGCCGCCGGCGGCAGGGTGGCGTGGAAGGTCGTGTCGAAGCAGGCCACCGCCGGCACGCCGGGGAGCAGCTCCCCGGCCGCCCGCACGCCCGCGAGCGCACGCGGGTTGTGCAGCGGGGCGAGGTGGCTGATCGACCACAGGTAGGGCACCAGCACGTCGTCCACCACCGCCGGGCCGGAGTGCCGCGGGCCGCCGTGCACCACGCGGTGCCCGACGGCGTCCACCGGGCCGCACCCGGCGAGGAACTCCGTCAGCGGCGCCAGGTCGCCCTCGCCCCGCCAGCCCTCCACCGTCGTCCCCGCCGCCACCGTCCCGTCGTCGTCGACGACCGCGAGCTTCAGGCTGCTCGACCCCGCGTTGACGACGAGGACCCTCACGCCTCCGGCTCCCGCAGGGGCGAGGCGCCCCCCGTGACGGGCCCCGCCCCGGCGCCCCACTGCCAGCGGCGCACCTCCGGCAGGTCCTCCCCGTGGGTGCGCACGTACCGCCGGTGCTCGATCAGCGTGTCCCGCAGCCGGTCGCGGGCGTGCGCGCCCACGTCGCGCAGCCGGGGGACCCGGTCGATGACGTCGATCGCCAGGTCGAACCGGTCGATCCGGTTCATCACGCACATGTCGAACGGGGTGGTCGTCGTCCCCTCCTCCACGTAGCCACGCACGTGCAGGTTCTCGTGGTTGGCCCGCCGGTAGGTCAGCCGGTGGATCAGCCAGGGGTAGCCGTGGTAGGCGAAGATCACCGGCTTGTCCGTCGTGAAGTAGGAGTCGAATTCGCGGTCGGAGAGGCCGTGCGGGTGCTCCCGGTCGTCCTGGAGCCGCATGAGGTCGACGACGTTGACCACGCGCATCCGCAGGTCGGGGAAGAGGCCGCGGAGGATCTCGACGGCCGCGAGCGTCTCCATGGTCGGCACGTCGCCGGCGCAGGCCAGGACGACGTCGGGCGCGGTGCCCGCGTCGGTGCTCGCCCACTGCCAGATGCCGATGCCCTTGGTGCAGTGCTCGACGGCGGCGTCCATGTCCAGGTACTGCAGCGCCGGCTGCTTCCCGGCCACCACCACGTTGACGTACTGCCGGCTGCGCAGGCAGTGGTCGGCGACCGACAGCAGGGTGTTGGCGTCCGGGGGCAGGTACACCCGCACGACCTCGGCCTTCTTGTTGACCACGTGGTCGATGAAGCCCGGGTCCTGGTGGGAGAACCCGTTGTGGTCCTGGCGCCACACGTGCGAGGTGAGCAGGTAGTTCAGCGAGGCGATCGGCCGCCGCCACGGGATGCCGTTGGTCGTCTTCAGCCACTTGGCGTGCTGGTTGACCATCGAGTCCACGATGTGGACGAACGCCTCGTAGCAGGAGAAGAACCCGTGCCGGCCGGTGAGCAGGTACCCCTCCAGCCACCCCTGGCAGGTGTGCTCGGAGAGGATCTCCATGACCCGGCCGTCGGGGGCGAGGTGGTCGTCGTCGGGGTGGCGCTCCGCGACCCAGGTGCGGTCGGTCGCCTCGAGCACCGCGCCCAGCCGGTTCGAGTTGTTCTCGTCGGGCGAGAAGACGCGGAAGGTGGACCCGTTCCGCCGCATCACGTCGCGCAGGAACGTGCCCAGCACGCGGGTGGCCTCCACCGCCCCGGTCCCGGGCTCGGGGACGTCGACGGCGTAGTCGCGGAAGTCGGGCAGCCGCAGCGGTTGCAGCAGCGCCCCGCCGTTGGCGTGCGGCGTCGCGCTCATCCGCCGCTCCCCCACCGGGTGCAGGTCGCGGACGGCGGGCACCGGGGTGCCGTCGGCGTCGAAGAGCTCCTCGGGGCGGTAGCTGCGCAGCCACTCCTCCAGCACCCGGCGGTGCCCGTCGTCGCCCCGCGCGTCGGCGAACGGGACCTGGTGCGACCGCCAGGAGCCCTCGACGCGGACGCCGTCGACCTCGGCCGGGCCGGTCCAGCCCTTCGGGGAGCGCAGCACGACCACCGGCCAGCGCGGGCGGGTGGCGTCGCCCTCCTGGCGGGCCCGGCGCCGGATCTCGGCGATCTCGTCGAGGCACTCGTCCAGCACCGCGGCGAACTGCTGGTGCATCACCGCGGGGTCGTCGCCGGCCACCAGCCGCGGGGCGTGGCCGTAGCCCCGCAGCAGCTCCAGCAGCTCCTCGTCACCGATGCGGGCGAGCACCGTCGGGTTGGCGATCTTGTAGCCGTTGAGGTGCAGGATCGGCAGCACCGCGCCGTCGCGGGCGGGGTCGAGGAACTTGTTCGAGTGCCAGCTGGTGGCCAGCGGGCCGGTCTCGGCCTCGCCGTCGCCGACGACCGCCGCCACGACGAGGTCGGGGTTGTCGAACGCCGCCCCGTAGGCGTGGGAGAGGACGTACCCGAGCTCCCCACCCTCGTGGATCGAGCCCGGGGTCTCCGGCGCCACGTGGCTGGGGATGCCGCCCGGGAAGGAGAACTGGGTGAACAGCCGGCGCATCCCCGCCTCGTCCTGCGAGACGTCGGGGTAGATCTCGCTGTAGGTGCCCTCCAGCCACGCCGCCGCGACCGGGCCGGGGCCGCCGTGCCCCGGCCCCATCAGGTACATCATCGAGAGGTCGCGCGCCCGGATGACCCGGTTGAGGTGCGCGTACACGAAGTTCAGGCCCGGGGTGGTGCCCCAGTGCCCGAGCAGCCGCGGCTTCACGTGCTCCGGCCGCAGCGGCTCGCGCAGCAGCGGGTTGCCCATCAGGTAGATCTGGCCCACGGAGAGGTAGTTCGCCGCCCGCCACCAGGCGTCCAGCGCCTGCAGCTCGTCGTCGGTCAGGGGTCCTGCCGGGCCCGCACCGGGCCGCTCGTCCACCGAGATCGCCACCCGTCGCACGCTAACGGCCCGGCGGGGCGGGGGCGAGGGCTCGGCGGCTCCCGCCGCGGTCGGGGATCATCGGACCTCCGGCGGGTCACCCGGCCGCCGGCCCCCAGCAGATCGCGAGCCAGCATGCCCGAGACGTCGACCGCCGCCCCCACCGAGCCGGGGACCAACTGGGCGGGCAACGTCGCCTACCGGGCCGCGCGGCTGCACCGCCCGGCGAGCCTGGCCGAGCTGCAGGCGGTCGTGGCCGGCAGCGAGCGGGTCAAGGCGCTGGGCTCCCGCCACTGCTTCAACGACATCGCCGACACCCCGGCCGACCTGGTGGCCCTCGACCGGCTGCCCGGCGAGGTCGAGCTGGAGCCCGCCCCGGACGGCGAGGGTGGTACGGCCTGGGTCCCCGGTGGTGCGCGCTACAGCGACGTGGTGCCCCGCCTGGCCGAGCACGGCTCCGCGCTGCACAACCTCGCCTCCCTGCCGCACATCACCGTCGCGGGCGCCACGGCCACCGGGACGCACGGCTCGGGCAACCGGAACGGCTCGCTCAGCACCGCCGTCGTCGGCCTGGAGCTGGTCCGCGCCGACGGCGAGCTGGTGCGGCTGTCGCCCGGGGACCCCGGCTTCGCCGGCGCGGTGGTCCACCTCGGCGCGCTCGGCGTGGTCACCCGGGTCGCCCTGCGGTACCAGCCCACCTTCCGGGTGCGCACCGACGTCTTCGTCGGGCTGACCTGGGAGCGGCTGTTCGCAGACCTCGACGCCGTCGCCGACGCCGCCTACAGCGTCAGCGTGTTCACCGACTGGCGCGAGGTGACCCAGGTGTGGGTCAAGGCCCGCACGGACGAGCCCGGCGTCGTGCCGGAGGAGTTCTTCGGGGCCCGCGCCGCGACGGAACCCACCCACATGCTCCCGGGCACCCCGGTCGAGAACCTCACCGACCAGCTGGGGCTGCCCGGTGAGTGGCACGAGCGGCTGCCGCACTTCCGCGCCGAGTTCACGCCGAGCAGCGGCGAGGAGCTGCAGACCGAGTACTTCGTCCCGCGGCGGCACGGGCGCGCCGCGTGCGAGGCGCTGCGCGCGCTCGCGCACCGGATCACGCCGCTGCTTCAGGTGAGCGAGCTGCGCACGGTGGCGGCCGACGAGCTGTGGCTGAGCCCGGCGTACGGCCAGGACGTGCTGGCGCTGCACTTCACCTGGCGGCCCGAGGAGGAGCGGGTGCGCGCGCTGCTGCCCGCGATCGAGGCGGCGCTGCGCCCGTACGGCGCCCGCCCGCACTGGGGCAAGCTCTTCACCACCGGCGCCGACGAGCTCGCCGCCCTCTACCCGCGGATGGGCGAGTTCCGCCGGCTCGTCCGCCGCTTCGACCCCCGGGGGGCCTTCCGCAACGACTACCTGGACCGGACGGTCGCCGCCTTCGGCTGACCGGCCGGGTCAGCCGGTGGCCGCGTGCCGCACGACGCCGAGGTGGTGGGCGGCGGTCTCGGCCAGGGAGGCGGCGTCGACGGCCGCCGTCACCACGGTGGCGCCCTCGGCGGCGAAGCCGGCCGCCTCCTCGCCGCTGCGCGCGTGCACCCCCACGGGCACCCCCGCCGCCCGCGCCCGGGCGATGATCGAGGAGAGCACCGCGCGGAGCTCGTCCCGCTGCTCCTCGCCGGTCAGCTCCAGCGAGAGGGCCAGGTCCGCCGGCCCGACGTACAGCCCGTCCAGCCCCGGCACCTCGAGGACGGCGTCGAGGTCGGCGAGCATCGACGCCGCCTCCACCATCACCAGCAGGAGCGGCTCGTCCGCTCCCCCGGAGAGCCGGCCGATCGACCGTCCGCCCGCGGGCGCGTACCGGCAGGCGGCGACGATCTCGCGGGCGTGCCCGGCGTCGCGCACGTTGGGCACGACGAGGCCCCGGGCGCCGAGGTCCAGCGGCCGCCCGAGGTCGGGGAACAGCGAGCTGCGGGTGCGCACCAGCGGCACGGACCCCGCCGCCGTGATCGCCGCGCAGGTGCCCGGGAGGTCGGCCTCCGCGGTGGCGCCGTGCTGGAGGTCGACGACGACGTAGTCGGCGCCGGTCCGGGCCAGCACCTCACCGGTCACCGCCCCGGGCAGCAGGCTCCACAGCCCGTGGCAGGGCCGGCCCTCCGACCACCGTCGCCGCAGCTCCGCCTCGCCCGCCATCCGGCTCCTCCTCCGTCGTCATCCCTGGACCGGTCCGATCCTGCGCGAACGGCCCGCCGCCCGCGACCGAGGGGGCGGGCGCCCCCGCGGGCAGGGTCCAGCCGCACCGGTCGACGAAGAGCCGCGTGCCCCTGCGGCCCGACCCGCCCGGGCGCGGCTCGACCCGCCGGCGGACCGTAGCGCGCCGGCCGCGGGTCAGGCGGGCGGCACCTCGGCGCCGCGCGGCAGCCGGCCCATCAGGAAGAACTCGGGGTTCGGCGTGATCGCCGCGAAGTGCGCGAGCCGGTTGGAGAGCGCGAAGAACGACGTGATCATGCCGACGTCCCACACGTCGTCCTCGGTGAGCCCGTGCTCGGTGAGGGCGGCCAGGTCCGCGGCGGTGACCGAGGCCGGGTCGGCCGCCAGCCGGGTGGCCACCGCGAGGACGGCGTGCATGCGCGGCGACAGCGGGGCCTTGCGCCAGTCCACGGCGACGTGGTCGGCGATGTGCGGGTCCTTGGTGCGGATGCGGGCCACCGCACCGTGCGCGACGACGCAGTAGAGGCAGTCGTTGCCGGCGCTGGTCGCCACCACGATCAGCTCGCGGTCGGCCTTGGACAGCCCCGGGGTCTCCTTGTCCATGAGCGCGTCGTGCATCGCGAAGAACGCCCGCGCCTCGTCCGGCCGCCAGGCCAGCGCGGCGAAGACGTTGGGCAGGAAGCCGGACCTCTCCCGGACCTCCGCGTAGCGCTCGGCGAGGTCCGGGGGCAGCTCGTCGGCGGGGCGGAGGGGGAAGCGGCTGATCGGCGTCTCGGTCACCGGTCCACCCTGGCAGCGCGCGGCGCCGCCGTCACCCCGCGGTGGTGACGGCGGCCAGCACCGCGGGGTAGGCCGCCTCGGCGGCCGCCCGGAGCTCCGCGTCGGTGCGGTCCTGCACCGGGTGGGGGACGAGCACGCACGGCGCCGGGAAGCCCAGCGCGGTGCCCTGCGCGCGGGCCGCCTCGGCGAACGCCTCGCTGGCGAGGAACACCCCGACGACGCCGCGGCGCTCGAGGTCGGCGATGTCGTGCACACTGCACGACGTGCAGGAGCCCTAATCGGCCAGCGCCTCGATGACCACCTCGCACTGCTCGGCGATCTCGTGCCGCAGGTCCACCGGGGCGGTCCGGGCGAAGGTCGGCTTGCGGTAGCGCCGCACGACCGCGCCGTCCGCGGCGAGCAGCTCGGCCAGCCGGTCCAGGACGACGTCGCCGCGTGCCTTGCTGATGTCGAGCAGCCCGACGCTCCGGCCGCGCAGCGAGGCCGGGCGGGGCAGCGGCTCGCGGGCGGCCGCCTGCCGCTCGCCGGTCGGGTCCAGGACCGTTCTCATGCGCGCACCTCTCTCGTCACCGGGGCGCTCCCGGTCTGACCGGCCACCCAGCCTCCCACGATCGCGCTGAACAACCCGGCGTCGCCGCCGGCGTGCGCGACCAGCAGACCACCGGGCCGGAACTTCGGCAGCTCCGCCCCCGCCAGGCCGGCGGGCACCCCCTCGGCCATGCCGCCCGCCCCGCGCACCAGCTCCGCGCCGGGCAGGGTCAGCAGCTCCTCCAGCTCGGCCAGCAGGCGGGCCCGGTCCCACCCCGCCTCGCGGAACACCCGGCCGTGCTCGGGTGAGACCACGAGCATCGCGTCGAAGGCCATCGGCAGCTTGGGGTGGGCGTTGACGCGCAGGCAGGCGGCGAAGGTCCGCGCCAGCGACGCCGGGTCGCGGCTGAGCTGGTCGACCACCGGCTGAACGCCCGACCCCGCGAACACGGTCACCGCGTCGCCGGGCACCCCGCGGTCGGCGGCCAGCGGCGGGAACGGGCTGTCGTGCTCGCGCTCGGCGAAGCAGAAGGTGAACTTGCCGGGGTTGCCCAGGGTCGCCCGGTCCACCTCGCCGGGGCGCCCGCCGCCGACGTTGCGGACCACCAGCTGCAGCGCCCGGCCGATCGTGGCGTTGGCGCGGTTGCCCTGCCCCAGGGCGTTGACCCCGCCGTTCATGCCGATCCGCGCGGCGACCGGCCCGTTGACCACCACCACCGGCCCGGCGAAGTACGTCGTCGCCAGCAGCCCGTGCAGCGCGAACTCCTCGGCGGCGGCCGCCTCCAGGGCGGCCAGCACCACCGGCAGGTGCTCGGGCAGGCACCCGGCCATGACGGCGTTGACGGCCACCTTCTCGACGGTGCACTCGACCAGATCGGGCGGGACGACGGCGACCACCTCGCCCGGGTCGCGGGTGGTGCCGCGCAGCATCCGCAGCACCCGCTCCGGCGTCGGCGGCACCACGGGCAGCCCGTCGGTCCAGCCCCGGTCGAACAGCGCCTCGTGCTCGTCCTCGAGCTCGGCGAGCTCGATCCGCCGGCTGACCAGCCCGGTGCCGCCGTACCGCGCCTCCAGTGCGTCGATGCGGAACGGGTCCACCGACAGCGAGCCGCAGCCCGGCCGGTGCTCGGGCAGCCCCTCCCCCAGGTCGGCGACGCCGGTGAGCTCGGCCCACTGCTCCCGGCTCCACCCGACCACCCGGGCGGTCTCGGCGCCGTCGACCACCCGCAGCAGCGTCGGGACGGTCTCGATGCCCAGCCGGTAGGAGAGCTCCAGCTCGGTGTCGTCGCCGTCGAACCACCCGGCGTCGTCCTGGCACCACACGGCGGCGCCGAGCCGCCGCAGCACCGGCTCCACGAGCACGCAGGTGGGGCAGTCGCGCTTGACCACGGCCACGAGACCGTCCGGGAGCTGCACGGCGCGACCGTACCCACCCCGCCCGCCGGCCGTGACGGCGGTCACCGCGGCGCGTCCCGGTGCGGCGGCCCCGGCCGGGACGGCCCCGGCCGGCCCGGGGGCCCGTTCAGCCGGCCCGGGGGCCGAACCGCATCAGGCGGACGGCCTCCGGCAGCGCGGCGAGCCCCGCCAGCAGGTGCGCGGGCAACGGGGCGCTGACGTCGGTGACCGCGTACCCGTACTCCCCGCGCGTGGCCAGCACCTGGGCGTCGACGTTGAGCCCGTGCTCGCCGACGAGGGCGTCGACCCGCGCCAGGACGCCGGGCACGTTGCGGTGCAGCAGGGCGAAGCGGTCGGTCGAGGAGCCGTGCAGGACGACCGTGGGCAGGTTGACGCTCAGCGTCGTCGTCCCCGTGGCGGTGTAGTCGACGAGCTTGCCGGCCACGAACCGCCCGATGTCGTGCTGCGCCTCCTGGGTCGAGCCGCCGATGTGCGGGGTGAGGATGACGTTGGGCAGGCCGCGCAGCACCGAGGTGAACTCGTCGCCCTGCTCCCGGGGCTCGTGCGGGAACACGTCGACCGCCGCCCCGGCGATGTGGCCGCTCAGGATGCTGTCGCGCAGCGCCTCGTGGTCCAGGACGAACCCGCGCGAGAGGTTGAGGAAGATGCTGCGCGGGCGCATCCTGGCGAACTGCTCGGCGCCGAACAGCCCGGCGTTCCCGGCGCGCCCGTCCACGTGCAGCGTGACGGTCTCCGCCCGCTCGAGCAGCTCCTCCAGGCTGTCGCAGCGCTGGGCGTTGCCGAGCGCCAGCTTGTCCTCGAGGTCGTAGAAGATCACCCGCATGCCCAGCGCCTCGGCGAGCACCGACAGCTGGCTGCCGATGTTGCCGTAGCCGATGATGCCGAGCGTCCGCCCGCGGATCTCGTGGCTGCCGGCGGCCGACTTGTCCCAGGTGCCGGCGTGCAGGGAGCGGTCCCGGTCGACCAGCCGCCGGGCCAGGATGATGATCTCGGCGATCGCCATCTCCACCACGCTGCGGGTGTTCGAGAACGGCGCGTTGAACACCGCCACGCCCGCGGCCGCGGCCGCGGTCAGGTCGATCTGGTTCGTGCCGATGCAGAAGGCGCCCACCGCCTGCAGGTCGGGGCGGCTGCGCAGCACCTCCGCGGTCACCTGGGTCTTCGACCGGATGCCGAGCAGGTCCACCCCGTCGAGCGCGGCGACGAGGTCCGCCTCGTCCAGCGCCCCGCGGAGGGACTGGACCTCGTAGCCGGCGGCACCGAGGATCTCGGTCGCGACCGGGTCGATGTTCTCCAGCAGCAGAGCTCTGGGCACGTCCAGGACCTCCTCGACCGTGGGACCGCCGGCCGGTGCACCGGCGCGTCGCCGGGCGTGCGCGACGCCGACCAGTATCCCGGCGGCGCCGGAGCGCCCTGCGACGGGTCCTGCTGCGCCCGGCGCCCGGCGCTGGTCTACTTCCCGGGCGGCCGCACCGGGCGGTCGCGGAGGGAGGCGGTGCGACGTGTGGGCCCACCGGCTGAGCGGACCGTTCGCCTTCGAGCGGGTGGAGGTGGCCGCCCCGCGCGCGGAGGACCTGGCCGCCGGTCAGGTGCTGCTCGCCACGCGGGCGGGTGGCATCTGCGGCAGCGACCTGCCCTTCTTCAAGGGCGCCCCCTTCCTGCACGCCCCGAACCCCGCGGACCGGGCGGCCACGCCGGCGCCCGGCTTCCCCCTGCACGAGGTGGTCGGCGAGGTGGTCGCCAGCCGGCACCCGGACCACTCCCCCGGCGACCTGGTCGTCGGCTGGGCGGCCGCCTTCGACGGGATCGCCGAGCTGGTGGTCACCGACGGCGAGGGGCTGGCCGGCTACGACACCGCGCTGCCGCCCACGACCGCCGTCATGCTGCAGCCGCTGGCGTGCGTCCTCTACGCCGCCGAGCAGCTGGGCGACGTGCGCGGGCGGTCGGTGGGCGTCGTCGGGCAGGGGCCCATCGGGCTGCTGTTCAGCCACGTGCTCAAGCAGCGCGGCGCCCGCCGCGTCATCGGGGTCGACCGGGTGGACCGCAGCGCCGCGGCCGGCGTCTTCGGGGTGGACGAGACCGTCACCGCGAGCTCGAGCCGCTGGGCCGCGACGCTCCCGGACACCGACCGGCCGTCCGTCGTCGTCGAGGCGGTCGGCCACCAGGTGACGACGCTGCAGGACTGCCTGACCGCCGTGGCGCCCGGGGGCGACGTCCTCTACTTCGGGATCCCCGACGACCCGGTCTACCCGCTGGACATGATCACGTTCCTGCGGAAGAACCTCACGCTGCGCGCCGGGGTCACGCTGGAGCGGGCGCGCGTGCTGCGGGACGCGGGCGCCTACCTCGCCGAGCACCCCGGCCTGCGCGACGTCTACGTCAGCGACGTCCACCCCGTCGACGACGTCACCGCCGCCTTCTCCGCCGCGATCCAGCCGCGGGCGGGCCAGTACAAGGTCGTGCTCGAGACGGCCTGACCGGGGGCGCCGGTCAGCCGTCCCTGTGCGACTCGCCCGGGTCCCGGTGCGAGCGCCCGGCGAGCCACCTCTGCCACTCCGCCCGCTCGCCGGCTCCCGGCGCGGCGGAGAGCGCGATCACCGCGACCACCGCCAGGACCGCCACCGCGAGGACGACGGCCGCCACGACCTCCCACTGGAACAGCGGGGGGACGGTCAGGTTGCCGGGGACCGGCGCGGGGCTGGGCGGTGCCATGCGGCACGGTGTGCCCCGCGCCGCAGGCCCGGGAACCCCCGCCGCCGGCGGCTCACCCGAGCGGGCGACGTCACGCAGCGCGACGGGTCCCGGGGCCCCCGACCGGTCCGGGTGCGCACCCCACCCGGGCGGGTGAGCGGCCCCCACCTCGGCGGGCGGACCCCCGTCCGCCCGCCCTAGCGTCGGCCCGATGCGAGCCGGACACGCACGGGAGGAGGCCGCCGGATGAGCACCGCGACCCGGCTCGATGGCCCTGCCGAGGCCACCGACGGCGCCCCGCGCCCGCACCCGAACGTCTCCGGCGACCTGCCGACGCTGTTCCGGGCGGCGCCGATGTTCCGCCGGGCACTGGCCGGCTACGACCGCTTCCAGGTCGACACCTACGTCCAGTGGGCGGAGGACGAGCTGGCGACGGCGGAGCGCGAGCGGGAGCACCTGCTGGACCGCTGCCTGCAGACCCGGACCGCCCTGGACGAGGCGCACCGGCTGCTCGACCACTCCGCGGGCGGCGGTGAGCTGCTGCGGCTCTCCGGGCGGATCGGCTCGATGCTCGCCGCCGCGGCCGACGAGGCGCAGGGCATGACCGCCGAGGCCGAGCAGCTCCGCGCGGCTGCCCGGGCCGAGGCCGAGGAGCTGCGCGCCCGCGCCGCCGACGAGCTGGCCCGCGCCCGCGCCGGCGCCCGCGAGACCGCGGCCGCCGCCACCGCCCGGGCCGGGATGCTGCTCACCGTCGTGGGACGCACCCTCGACGCCGCCGAGCAGATCCGCGCCGACGCGGTCGCCGAGGCCGAGCGCCGCGGAGCCGAGGCGCACGAGGTGGAGCAGCGCGCGGCCGAGCGGGCGGCCCGGTTCGCGGAGGAGGCCGCCGCCGAGGTGGCCCGCGGCCGGCTGCAGGGCCACGCGGAGGTCCTCCGCGTGCTGGAGGCCGGCCGGGAGCAGCGGCGCCGGGCGGACGCCGAAGCGGCAGCCCACCGCGAGCGCCTGGACCGGGAGGCCGCCGACCGGCGGGCGGCCCTGCTCGCGGAGGTCGCCGCCCTCGAGCACCGCCGGGCCGAGCTCGCCGCGGAGGTCGAGCGCGCGGCCCGCACCGTGCCGCCCCGGGCCGACGACCCGGCGGCCGGGACGAGCGGCCGGTTCCGCGACCGCGTCCGCCGCCTCCGGTCCCCGCGGGCGGGCACCGCCTAGCCTCGAGGCGTGGCCTTCACCGTCCCGGACGCGCACCTGCTGGCGCTGGCCGCGCACGAGGGCCAGGTGGACCGGGACGGCCACGACCACTACCTCGCCGTGCTGCGGCCGCTGGCCGAGATGCTGCGCCCGCACGGTCCCGAGGCCGAGATGGCCGGGGTGCTGCGCGACGTGCTGGCCCTCACCCGGGACCACCCCGATCCCGCGCGGCGCTACGACGTCGGCCGGCTGCGTTCCCTGGACGTGCCCGAGGTGGTCGTCGCCGCGGTCGACGCGGTGACCCCGCGGCCCGGCGAGCCCTACATGGGCGGCTCGGTCCGCCGGGCCGCCGCCGACCCCCTGGGCCGGCTGGTCATGCTCGTCGGCAACGCGCTCGACCTCGCCGCCAGCGAGGCGCTGGCCGGCACCGACCCCGACAAGGCGCGCACCCTCCGCGAGGGGCGGTACCGGCCGGCCCGCCGGATCCTGCTCGCCGCCGAGGCCGCCGACCGCCTGCACGGCCGGCGCATCCTCGTCTGAGCCCGGCCCACCGCCCGTCAGCCGGGAGGTCCGGACCCGTCCGGCCGGAAGGTGGCCAGGGCGGTGGCGAGCATGGCGTAGTACCCGACCAGCCAGACCAGCGCCGCCAGCGCCTCGACGCCCAGGACCGACGCGGCCTCGGCGTAGCCGTCGTCGTCCAGCTCGCCGCCGTCGAGCAGCCGCCACGTCGTCGCGACGACGACCTCCTCGGCCGGGTCCAGGCCCTCGGGCACCCGGCCGTCCAGCAGGGCCTGCAGCTGGGCGGTGGCGATGCCGGCGGCGCGGGCGGCCTGCTCGTGCGCCAGCCACTCGAAGTGCGACCGGCGCCGTGCCGCGACGGCGAGGATCGCCAGCTCCCGCGCCCGCGGGCCCAGCAGCTGCTCCCCCCGCAGCGCCGCGCCCACCGCCTGCACCGCCGAGCCGATCCCGGGCGCCAGCAGCATGGCGGCGAACGGCCCCAGCAGCCGGCCGGCGTCGTCGGTGATCGGGACGACCGACGCCTGGGCCTGCCGGGGGCCCTGCGTGATCTCGGCGTGCAGCCGGGCGCGCTCGCCGTCGAGCGCCGCGGGGTGCAGCAACGGGATGCGGGCCGGCCCGCGGGGCACCGGCCGGCCGGTCAGGTCCTCGGACACGGCACCCTCCTGTCGCGGCACGGGATCCTGAGCCTAGGGGCCGCGGCTACGCGGCGGGACGCAGCAGGGCCGCGACCTCCGGCCGGGCCGCGTGCGCGCCGGCGGCGAGGAACGACCGCGAGACCACGTCGTCGAGCCGCGCGCGCGACATCATGTCGTTCCCCATCACCTCCTGCTCCTCCGGGCCGGGCGTGAAGACGACGGTGCGCACCCCCTCGGCCTCCAGCGCCCGCACCTCCCGGCGCAGCAGCCGGTCGGCGTACCGGCGCGCCGCGGGGAACACGCCGGGGCGCCAGCCGGTGGGCCCGCTCATCGGGGCGACGACGACCACGACGTCGAGCCCCTGCCCGCGCAGGACAGCGGCGTTGGTCGGCGAGTGGGCGCCGCCGTCGACGTAGGCGTGCCGGCCGATGGGCACGGGCGCGAAGTACCCCGGCACCGCGCAGGAGGCGCCGATCGCCCGGTGCAGCGGCGCCGGCGGCGCGCCCGGCCGGCCGAACACGACCCGGCGGCCGTCCCGGCGGCGGACGGCGGTGATCCACAGGTCGCGCGCGGGCCAGCCCGGGCCCTCCAGCTCGCGCAGCGCCGACAGCTGCTCGAGGACGTCGTGCCGGCCGGGCGCCATGAGCGCCATGCCGGCGGCCAGCGGCCGGAACAGCAGCGGGCGGGTGAGAGCACGCCGCACCATCTGCGGACCGGGCGGCCGCAGCGGGCGGCGCAGCAGCTCCCACGGCCGGAAGGGGGCCAGCTCCGGCAGGGGTGTCTCGGTGATCTGCCGCAGCACCTCACCGTCGTCCGACAGCGGCGCCCTGACCGTCCAGGCCGCGAGGTCCTCGGGTGAGACACCCAGCCGCAGCAGCGCGCCGGTGATCGAGCCGGCCGAGGTGCCGACGACCACGTCGGCGGACCGGGCGTCGAAGCCGACGTCGTGCTGCAGGACGGCCAGCACGCCGGAGTGGTAGGCCTGCCCGACCACCCCTCCGCCGCCCAGCACCAGGCCGACCCGGGTCACGGTCCCGAGCCTGCCACGGCTCCACCGGGCGAGCAGGTCGTGAACGGGCGCGGAGGGGGCGGCGCCGGAGCCGGCCGCGGCGGGCGCACCGCCGCGCCGCCACCGGGGATCAGTGCAGGGCGGCGTCGGGCGGGCCGGTGACCCACCGCCGGAAGCGGACGACGAGACCCGCCCGGGTGGGGGCGCAGCAGTACGGCCCGGCGGCGACCGGCACGCCCTCCGGGAAGGGGCAGAGGCGCACCAGCCGGAACGGCTCGTCGTCGACCCGGGCCCGGACCGTCACCGCGTCCCCGGCCCGGCTGGCCCGCACGGTCACCCGGCGCCCCGCCCAGCCGGGCACCGGGGCCACCGACCAGTCCGAGCGCCCCAGCGTGACGACGGCGCCGACCTGGGGCGACCCGTCGGAGACCTCGACGCCGGCCTTGATCCAGGTCTCCGCACCGGCCCGGAGCACCAGCCCGGCCTGGTCGAACTCGCCGTCCCAGCCCAGGTCGAAGGTCACCTCGACCGCGCCCGGCGACGGCAGCGGCGCCAGCAGCGCGTGCGCGTCGTCGTGGACGAAACCGTAGGAGGTGTGCCGCCACGCGTCGCTGCCCTCCACGGCGGTGACCAGCAGGTCGGGGCCGTCCTCCTGCACGGCGGCCGGCGGAGCCGTCCAGGTGCCGGCGCTCCACGGCTGCCGGCGCAGCCCGTCGTCCGCCATGACCCGGGACGGTGGCCGCGCCGCCTACTCGAAGTACCGCCGCGGGGTGTCGACGAGCATCTGCCGGAGCTGCTCCTCGGTCATCCCGCGCTCGCGCAGCATCGGCAGCACGTCCTTGCTGATGTGGGTGTAGTTCCAGTTCGGCTGGACCTGCCGGAAGGCGGCCCGGGCCGCCGGGTCGGGGAAGTAGTCGATGAAGCAGCTGGCGTCGTGGGCGAGCACCATCCGGTCTGCGTAGCCGCGCTCGGCCAGGGCCACGATCGTGTCGACCCGCGAGGACGTGGGGTTGTAGATGTCCAGGCCGAAGCGGTCCATGCCGAGCAGGCAGCCGGCCTCGGCGAGCTCGCTGAGGTAGTCCAGGTCGTTGCTGTCGCCGGCGTGGCCGATGACGACCTTGGTGAGGTCGACGCCCTCCTCGCCGAACACCTGCACGGCGAGCCGTCCGGCCTCGTTGAGCGAGGACGTGTGCACGGTGATCGGCGCGCCGGTCTCCCGGTGCGTGGCGGCGACGGCGCGCACCGTGCGCTCGACGCCGGGCGTGAGCCCCTTGGCCTCGATCACGCACTTGAGGAACGCCGCCTTCACGCCCGTGTCGGCGATGCCGTCGCGGATGTCGCGGGTGAAGTCGTCGACCATCGGGTCGGTCGGCAGATCCAACGCCAGGCCGGGGCCGCGGTGCTCGTACTGGTGCGGGATCTCGTCGTAGGTGTAGAGGCCGGTGGCCACGATGATGTTGATGTCGGTCTGCTCGGCGACCCGCTGCACCCGCGGTATGTAGCGCCCCAGACCCCAGACCGTGGGGTCGACGATCGTGTCGATGCCGAGCGCCTTGAGCTCGTCGAGCTGGCTCACCGCGTCGGCGACCCGCTCGTCCTCGTCCCACCAGTCGCCGGTGCCGTAGTTCTGCACGTGCTCGGTGGAGAGGACGAAGACGTGCTCGTGCATGAGGGTGGCGCCGAGGTCGGCGGTGTCGATCGGGCCACGGACGGTCTCGACGGTGGGCACTGCGGGGCCTCCAAGGGTGGGATTCTTCCGGTCGGTCGGCCACCCTTCGGGGTCCCGCGCCGAGCGTGCGTGGCGTGGGGGGAAGGGTGGTCTTCTCTCAGCGGACGGCCTGCCAGTCGGTCTGCTCGCGCAGCGGCGGCTTGAGCACCTTGCCGCCGGGGTTCCGCGGCAGGGGGTCGCTGCGCACCGCGACGAACTGCGGCACCTTGAAGTCCGCGAGCCGGTCGCGCGCGAAGGCGAGCAGGTCCGCCGGGTCCAGGTCGCGGCCGGGCAGCGGGACGACGACGGCGCCGACCTTCTCACCCATCATCGGATCGGGTACGCCGACGACCGCCACCTCCCCGACGGCGGGGTGGGCGGCCAGGGCGTTCTCCACCTCGACGCAGTACACGTTCTCGCCGCCGCGGTTGATCATGTCCTTCTTGCGGTCGACGACGTGGACGAGGCCCTCGTCGTCGATGCGCGCCAGGTCGCCGCTGTGCAGCCAGCCGTCGACGAAGGTCTCCGCCGTCTGCTCGGGCTTGCGCCAGTACCCGGCCACCACGTTGGGGCCCCGGATGAGCAGCTCCCCCACGCCGGTGGCCGGGTCCGGCTCCGCCACCTGCAGGTCGACGACGGGCGCGGCGAACCCGACGGAGTCGGCGTGCTCGGCGGCGTACTCGTCGGGCAGGTAGGTCGAGACCGAGGAGGTCTCGGTGAGCCCGAAGCCGTTGCCCACCCGGGCGGTCGGGAAGGCCGCCTTGATCCGGTGCACCAGGTCGGGGGCGATGGGCGCGCCGCCGTAGCTGACCGCGCGCACCGAGGAGGTGTCGATGTCGGCGAAGCCCGGCTGCTGCAGCGCGAGCCAGTAGATGGCCGGCACCGTCGTCAGCACCGAGATGCGCTCCTCCTCGATCGCCCGCAGGAAGGCGCCGACCTCGAACGCCGGCATGACCACCGCCCGCCCGGCGACCGCGGTGACCACCAGCAGCTGGGAGTTGCACCCGGTGACGTGGAACAGCGGCACCGAGATCAGCGTCGACAGCCGCTCGTCGCGCGGCAGGGCCAGGCAGCGCAGGCAGGTCTCGACGTTGGACAGGAAGTTCTCGTGGGTGGTCATCGCACCCTTGGGGAAGCCGGTCGTGCCGCTGGTGTAGAAGATGCCGGCCAGGTCGGTGTGCCCCTGGTCGGTCACCGCCAGCGGCTCGCCGTCCGGCAGGGGTGCGCCGGGCTCGACGACGACGGCGGCGCCCGAGTCCTCGACGACGTAGCGCACCTCGGGCTCGGCGAACCGGGTGTTCACCGGGACGACGACGGCGCCGGCGAGCAGCGTCCCCCAGAAGACCAGCACCCAGTCGGTGCCGTTGCCCAGCCGGTTGGCGACCCGGTCCCCCGGCTGGACGCCGGCCGCCCGCAGCCCGCCGGCCACCCGCGCCGCCCGGTCCCACAGCTGCCGGTAGGTGAGCCGCTCCCCGCCGAGCTCGGCCAGCGCCTCGGCGTCCGGGTGCGCGTCGACGGCGGACCGGAGCAGGTGCACCAGGTTCTGCGGCAGCCCGGTGTAGCGCCGGATGCCGTCCGGCCCCACCTCCGTGCCGCTCCGGTCGAAGGGGCTGGGCATCCACGACCTCCCGCTACCGGCCGCTGACCTCGTCGTCCGCGGCGTCCCGGCAGTCTGTCGGTGGGCGGCCGCCGTGTCCACCAGCGGCTCCGCGCCGGTGCCGGGTCAACCCAGCAGCGGGCGCAGGTTCTCCGTCCAGACGTCCCAGCCGAGCCGGCCGATGAGCGCCGTGACGACGACGAGGAAGACGACGCGGATGAAGCCGCTCCCCCGTGTCGTCGCCGTCCGGGAGCCCAGGTAACCGCCGAGCATGTTGGCCCCACCCATGAGGAGGCCCAGCCCCCAGAACACCGCGCCGATCGGGGCGAAGAACAGCAGCGCCCCCAGGTTCGTCGCGACGTTGACGATCTTGGCCTTCGCGCTGGCGTTCAGGAAGTCGTAGCCGAGCAGCGACACCATCGCGAACACCAGGAAGGAGCCGGTGCCGGGACCGAGGATGCCGTCGTAGAAGCCGATGCCCGCCCCGAGCGCGCCGGCGACGCCGTGGTGCCGCCGCCCGGTGTGCCGCAGCGCCGTGACCTCGCCCAGCGACGGCCGCAGCAGGGTGAACGCCGCGATGGCGACGAGCGCGACGACGATGACCGGTTTGAACACCGCCGCCGGCAGCGCCGCCGCGACCGAGGCCCCGGCGAAGCTGCCCGCCAGCGCCACCACGGCCATCGGGAGGGCGGTGCGCAGGTCGGGGCGGACCCGCCGCTGGAAGGTGATCGCGCTGGTCGTGGTGCCGAAGATCGACGACAGCTTGTTGGTGGCCAGCGCCTCCACCGGGCTGACCCCCGGCACGAGCAGCAGCGCGGGCAGCTGCACCAGCCCGCCACCGCCGACGACGGCGTCGATCCACCCGGCGGTCAGCGCGGCCACCAGCAGGAGCAGCAGGACGCTGCC
>NZ_SSXC01000141.1 GCF_021699055.1 Blastococcus sp. MG754426
CACCGCGGCGGTGAGCGTGGTCGGCCACGCCCGCGCCGGGCGCGTCCGCTGGCGCACCGGCCTGCTCTTCGGGGCTGCCGGCATGGCCGGCGCGCTGGCCGGCGGGTTCGTCGGCGGCCACCTCCCGGGGCAACTGCTGATGATCGCCTTCGCCGTGATGATGGTCGCCACCGCGGTGGCCATGCTGCGCGGCCGCCAGGACGTCGACCCGGCCAAGGCGCACGCCGAGCTGCCCGTGGGCCGGGTACTGCTCGACGGCGTCGTCGTGGGACTGGTCACCGGCCTGGTCGGCGCGGGCGGCGGCTTCCTCGTCGTCCCCGCGCTGGCGCTGCTCGGCGGGCTGCCCATGGGCGTGGCCGTGGGCACCTCGCTGCTGGTCATCGCCATGAAGTCCTTCGCCGGGCTGAGCGGCTACCTGGCCACCGTGTCGATCGACTGGGCCCTCGTGGGCGCGGTCACCGTCGCCGCCGTCGTCGGGAGCCTGCTCGGGGCCCGGGTGGTGGACCGCGTCCCGGCCGATGCGTTGCGCCGGGCGTTCGGGTGGTTCGTCCTGGGCATGGGCGCCTTCGTGCTCGTCCAGGAGGCGCCGGACGGCGCGCGACTCCCGGCACTGGTCGCCGTGCTCGGCGTGGCCGCAGCGATGGGGACCTGCACGGCGTTCGTGCCCCGCTGCCCCCTCCGCAACGCCGGGATCGTCGGCCCTCGCCCCGCCGGGGCCTGACCCCGTGCCGCCGTTCGGGGTCCGGGAATGCCCACGCACCGGTCGGCGCTCCACGCAGGAGTACCCGCCCGGGTATCGCCCGGCGGCCGCGAGAGGATGAGGACATGCAGCTCGAGAACGCCCAGGTCGTCGGTGATGTCGTCAAGCGGCTCCGGCGCGCCGAAGGCCAGCTCGCAGGAGTGATCCGCATGCTGGAGGCGGGCCGCGACTGCGAGGACGTCGTCACGCAGCTGGCCGCCGTCTCCCGGGCGCTGGACAAGGCCGGGTTCGCCATCATCGCCACCGGCCTCGAGCAGTGCATCACCGCCGGCGAGGACGGCGACACCCTCGACCGGGCCCGGCTGGAGAAGCTGTTCCTCTCGCTCGCCTGAGCACCCGACCACGCGGCCCGCACCGGGGTACCGGTGCGGGCCGCGGTCGTCCGGGCGCCGCCAGGACGCGGAGCCCTAGGTGCCCTTGGGCTGCACCTCGAGTCCGACCTCCCCGGCCGCCCCGTAGGAGTCGTTGACCAGGACGACGGAGCGGCCGGGGCGGTCCAGCACGGAGGCAGCGATCGACGCCCGGTAGCCGGAGCCGCAGTAGACCCACACCTCGCCCTGCGGCACCTCGTCCAGCCGGTCGGCGAGCTCGTGCAGCGGGACGTGCTGCGACCCGCGGACGAAGCCGGCCGCCCGCTCGTCGTTGCGCCGCGCGTCGAGGACCTGCACCGGCCCGCGCTCCATCGCCTCGGCCAGGCCCGCGAAGTCGCTCACCGGGTACGACCGCAACGGCTGCCCGTCGGCGAGCGACCCGACGTCCCCGATCGCGGCTCCCGCCAGCTCGTCGACGCCGATCCGCACCAGCTCGCGGCGGGCCTCGGCCACCTGCTCCTCGCTCTCCCCGATGAGCGTCAGCGGCGCCCCCCAGCGGTACAGCCACCCGAGGTAGGTCACGAAGTTGGTGCCGAGCTCGACGTTCATCGAACCGGTCAGGTGACCGGCCGCGAACGCGGTGCGCTCACGCAGGTCGACCACCCACTCCCCTGCCTCGAGCCGCCGGCGCAGCTCTGCCGGGTCGACCCGCTCCGGGAGGGAGAGGTCCACCGGTGCCGGACCCCGTCGGTTGATCGGGGCCATGCGCGCGTAGTAGGCCGGGTAGGCGTCCAACCCGGCGAGCAGGGTGTCGACGTACTCCTGCTCGGCCTGCGTGAGCGCCGGGTTGACCCGGTGCTGCTCGCCGATGGTCGACGACGTGCCGCTGGTCGGCGTGGCCGAGCAGAAGCTGCCGAAGCCGTGGGTCGGGAACACCTGCGCCTCGGCCGGCAGCTCCCGGGCCAGCCGCCGCACGGAGTGGTACTGGGCGTGGGTGAGCTCGTCGGTGGCCTCGGGGCCCACCAGGTCGGTGCGGCCGGTGGCGCCGTAGAGCATGGACCCGCCGGTGAACACCGCCTGGACCTCGCGGTTGCCGTCGCCCAGGGCATAGCTGACGTGGTGGTGGGTGTGCCCGGGTGTGTGCAGCACCGTCAACCGCATCCGGCCGGCGTCGAGCACGTCGCCGTCGGACACCGCCACGTGGTCGAGCTCCGCCCCGCTGCCGGCCGGCAGGACGTAGACCGCACCGACCCGCCGGGCGAGCTCCGGGCCGCCGGTGACGTAGTCGTTGTGGACGTGCGACTCCAGGACGTGGCTGACCCGCACGCGACGCTGGGTGACGAGGTCCAGCACCCGGTCGATGTCGCGCTGGGGATCGATCACCACGGCGACCTCACCGTCGTCGACGAGGTAGCTGCGGTCGCCCAGGCTGGGGGTCTCGATCGTCTGCACATCGAACATGCTCGGCGTCGTTCCCTACCCCGTAGGGTACGAACCGTCGGCGGCGGAATCAGCTCCGGAGTGCTGCCAGCGCCGCGCCCAGACGCCGCCCGGCCTCGCCGGCCATGGGCTGCAGTTCGGGCCGGCCGGTCACCCAGACCATGGTCTGCGGGTCGAGGACCTGCACCGTGGAGCCGTCACCGGCCTGGCTGACCGCGACGTCGCACGGCAGCAGCACCCCGACGCCGCGGTCCGCCTCCAGCGCCTGCTGCGCGAGGTCGGGGGTGCACCGGTACTCCATGTGGCCGTTCCCCCCGGACCGCCGGTCGGTGTGCACCTGCGGCGTTGTCCTCGCCGCCGCTCTCTGCCTATTCTCGATCTGTGTACTGGGGATTTGCACCGAGCCGGCCCGCGTTCTGCGTGTGCCTCCTCGCGGTGACCCCGCTCGTGGTCGACGACCGGCGCGCCCCTGCAGCCCGCCCTGCCGGCCGAGGCGTGCACGCCCGCCACGCCGCTCGCGAGCAGCCCTGCCCCGGCCCGGCGTTCGCGGTGGCGGCGCCTGGCCTCCGCCATCGCTGACACGCACCGGGCGGCCGTCCCCTTCTGAGCCGGCCCGTCGCCGATGCCGCGGGCAAGGGTCCGCGGTGACCGCGTCGAGCGCCTCCTGCGACCGCATGGTCGTGGTGAACCGGTCGCGGGCGCGGGCGCGACCGAGCAGCACGTCGTCGGTCAGCTGACCACTGTTCGGCCGGGAAGCCCAGCGCCCTGACCACGGCCGGCGCGATGAGCGGTCCCCGCAGGGCCTGCGCCGTCGTAGGCCGACTGGTTGCTGACGGCGTGGGTGGGGCAGCGGCGGGCACCAGGACTTCCTGCTGACGCATCCACGTCGAGACAGCTTGTCCGGACAACTCGGTTACAGTTGTCCGTACACGAGTCGCCAAGAGGCGCGACCGCCACCCGTGAGCGCAGCTGGAGTCGTGATGCCGAAGGCCCCGCCGTCCCTGCCGGCGGCACGGCTGGACCGCGACGCGAGCACCCCGCTGTGGCGCCAGCTCGCCGCCGATCTCCGCGACCGGTCGGACGCCGGCGAGTTCACCGGGGGGTTCCCCGGCGAGCTGGCGCTCGGCGTCCAGTACTCGGTCAGCCGGCACACCGTCCGCGAGGCGTTGCGCCAACTGCGCGCCGACGGCGTGATCAGCACCGGCCGAGGCCGGCGCCCCCGGCTCGCCGCGCCCGACCCGGTCATCGCCCAGCCCACGGGGATGGCCTACTCGCTGTTCTCCTCCGTGGAGGCCTGCGGGCTGGTGCAGACGTCGGTGGTCCGCGTGCTGACCGTGCGGGCCGACGGCGTCATCGCCCCCCGGCTGGGGCTCGAGGAGTCGACGCCGCTCGTGCACCTCGAGCGGCTGCGCCTGGCCGACGGCCGACCCCTGGCGCTCGACCGCGTCTGGCTCCCCGCCTCGATCGGCGAGCCCCTGCTGGACGTCGACTTCCGCCGCACCAGCCTGTACGAGGAGCTGGCCCGCACAGGCATCCCCGTCACGGGCGGGCAGGAGACGGTCCGGGCGGTCGTCCCGAGCAGGGCCGAGCACGACGCCCTCGGCCTGCGGCCGCCGTCGGCGGTGTTCTCCGTCGAGCGGACGGGCACGAGCTCCGGTGTCCCCGTCGAGTGGCGGCACACCCTGATCCGGGCCGACCGCTTCGCCCTGACCAGCACGCTG
>NZ_SSXC01000142.1 GCF_021699055.1 Blastococcus sp. MG754426
GCGGCCAGCCGGTTCGACGCGGTGAGCAACGCCCCCAGCTGCTCGATCAGCTGCGACCCGAACCGGCCGGCCAGCTCCTCACCGGCCAGGTCGTCCAGCGCGGCGACCAACCGGCCCACCGCACCGCCCACCTGTCGAACACACGTACGAACGCTACCGCGGATGATCGCTGCCCGCGACATGAAAGTGCAGTTCAAGCGCTTGTCCACAGATCCGGCAGCGCGCTCGACAGCTAGGTTCCGGACGTGTGGAACCCGCCTGCGGACGACCAGCGCGGTGGCCGGAGGCGCCGTACGGCGTTGTACCTGTACGTCGGCTCAGCTCGGGCTCGCGCCGCCGCCTCCGATGACCGGCACGACGCAGCGTCGGGTCAGGAGGTCGGCGCGTCGACCCGGTAGCCGGAACCGGTGGCGACCACGTCCACGACCGCGCCGCCGGGCCGGCCGCAGCGCCGCTCGCACCCGGCCCAGTGCTGCCTCGCCCCATCAGCCGGGAGGGCGCCGACCACCACGGCGGCGGTCGCGTCGGCGCGCACGTCCGCGAGCGACTTGGCGCAGCCGGGCAGCCCGGCGCAGGCGGTCACGCGGGTCCACGGGCTGCCCGGGTCGAGCACGAGCCCGGCCTCCACCAGCAGCGCGGCAGCCGACCCGTCGGCCAGGTCGGGGACGACCACCCCGCGCCAGGGTGTCAGCTGGACCTCCGCCGCGAGGTCGGCCAGCAGCGGCAGCTGGGCGGCGGTGAGCCGGCCCAGGGGTACGACCGCGGCCAGCGCCGTGCGGCCGTCGTCCTGCGGTACCGCACCGACCGCCCGCACCCGCGGCTCGGCGGGCACGTCGGCCCGCGCCGCGTCCGGTGCGCCGCCCACCCGCGCCGTCACCCGCGCGGGTCCGCCGGTCAGCTCCGCCAGGCGCCACGCGCGCCCGCCCTGCACGGCGCGCTCGGCGAGGAAGGCGCGGGTGGCGGCCAGCGCCAGGGCGACGGCGTCGTCGGACGTGGCGCGCAGCCCCGAATCGGCCCCGGCCAGGGTGAGCGCGACCGCCTCGCGGGAGAGGGCCAGCAGGCCGACGTCGCCCCCCAGCGCGGCGACGTCGCCCCGGCCGTCGTCGAAGGTGGCCAGGAACCGGCCGGGCAGCGCCGCGAGGGTCGGGTCCGCGCACAGCCCGGCGTCGAAGGCGCGCACCCAGGGGCGGGCGTCGAGCAGGCCCCCGGCCCGTCCGCTGAGCACGCTGCCCAGCAGGTTGCGCGCCGTCTCGTGGCTGTCGCTGGGCAGCAGCCCGGCCGCCGCGAGCCGCTCGCCCAGCTCGCCCGCCGCCCCTGGCCGGAGCCCGCGCAGCTGCACGTTCCCGCGGCTGGTCAGCTCCAGCGCGCCGTCCCCGAGCTCGACGGCGGCCGCGCCGAGCACGCGCAGCTGGTCGGCGCGGAGCAGCCCACCGGGGACCCGAACCCGCGCCAGCTCGCCGTCGGCGGCGGAGTGCGTCTGCAGCGCGCCGGGGCAGGCATCGGCGCGGTCACGCAGGGGCGGCGTGCGCGGTCCGGCTGATGGCATGGCACCCGCGAGGCTACGTCGCGGGCCGGCACGGCCGGCCCGCGACCAGCCCGGACGGCGGGCGCCGCCCGGTCGGGCGCTCAGCCGGGATTGCAGTAGACCCCGGGGAGCCGCGGCGAGCGGAGGTCCAGCCGCAGGCTCGCCAGCGGCCGGCCGTCGGCGGCCAGGGCGTCGGCGGTGGGCGGCCGCTGCCCGGCCCACACCACCACCAGGTGCCCGTGCCGCGGGACGGCGAGCAGGCGGGCGCCGACCCGCAGCCGGTCGACCTCCCGGCTCGCGCGCAGCGTCGCGTACGAGGCGTGCCGGGCGCCCCAGGGCAGCAGCCGCCCGCCGTCGCGCAGCACCGACCCGCCCCCGGTCAGGGCCACCGGTCCGCCGAGGGCCGCTGCGACGGGGCGGTCGGCCAGGTCGTCGCGCTCGAGGCCGCCCCCGCCACCCCCGAGCAGGACCCACTCCTGCCCGCGCCGCACGAGCACCCAGGTCTCCTGAACGACGGAGCCGACGCCGCGCCGGGCGAAGCACGTGCAGGCGACGTCGCCGTCGACGTCCACGGCCAGGGCGGCGAACCGCCGCCGGCGGCTCAACCGGGCGGGGGCATCCGGCACGCCGCCCTCGATGAGCACGATGCTCTCCGCGAGGGCGTCGTAGACCACCCCCGAAGGCTAGGCCCGGTGCGGGTCAGGCCCCGCCGCCCGGCCCGTCGAAGGAGAGCCACACCCGCCGGCGCTCCGCCCGGCTGTGCGCCGACGCCATCGCCGCCACCCGGCGCTGCTGGTCGGGGCTCGCGGTGTGCTGCACGACCGCGATCTCCGCCTCGCGCATGGCGCGCTCGGCGGCGAACTCCTCCGGCGTGGAGGGGTGCTCGTCGTCGTCGACGCCGTCCTCGTCGTCGTGGGGGTGGGCGTAGGGGCTGTCGGGCGGCAGGTTGCCGCTCACCCGGCCGTAGGCGCCGAGGACGAGCAGCACCAGCCCGGCGACGACCGAGAACACCACGTTGGGGAAGCGGAACGCCAGGAAGTTCAGGTCGGTGTTCAGGACGGCGAGGTTGGCCAGCGCCGACACCAGGAAGAGCACCCCGACGACGATCATCACCGTCGAGGCGATCCGGGGCCCGCGCACGGCCGCCGCGACGAGGACCGCCGCGGTGACGACGGAGATGGTGGACAGCAGGCCGTTGGACGACAGGCCGAGGATCCGCTCGCCCTCGGTCGAGAAGAAGTCCAGGCCGTCGGCGAAGCCCAGGATGCCGAAGACCGCGATCACCGCGGCGACCACCACCGCGCCGATGCGGTGCACGGCCGGCACGCGGCCGCCGGTCGGGGGGTGCTGCGGCGCGAGCCGCTCACCGGGCACCGGCCGTTCGCCGCGCGGCTCCGCAG
>NZ_SSXC01000143.1 GCF_021699055.1 Blastococcus sp. MG754426
CGCCACCCGCTACGACAGGCTCGCCACCGTCTACCGAGGAGCCGTCGTCCTCCGGGCCATCACCATGTGGCTAACGACTTAGGAGACGCGCCCTAGGTGGGCCGCACCGGCTATGCCGAGGACCTTGCCGACAACGAGCCCGGCGACGATCGCCCACGCGAGACGGCTGCCCACCGCTTCTCCGAGCACGCCGCCGCCGAGGTCCACCCCGGCGTTGGCGAGGGCGAACAGCGGGACGATGACGTAGGCGGTGACCGGGTGCAGCCGGTGCTCGACCGCGACAAGGACCTCCCGCCCGTCGACCGGCCGGGCCGGAACCAGCAGTCCGAGGGCAACCCCCGCGATGGTCGCGTGCACCCCCGAGTTGAAGACAGCGACCCAGGCGACACCGGCGAGCGGGACCTGGATCCACCACCGGGCCAGGCCGGCGCGCCAGGCTGCGGTGACCAATGCCAGAGTGAGCGCGGCGGCGCCGAGCCAGCCCAGGGCGATGTCGTCGGAGTAGAACACCGCGATGACCGTGATGGCGATGATGTCGTCGACGATCGCGACGGACAGCAGGAAGAGCTTCGCGCTCGCCGGCACGCGGTCGCCCAGCAGCGCCATGATGCCGACCGCGAAGGCGATGCGGTCGCCATCGGGATGCCCCATCCCGCCCGCGCCGGCCCGCCGCCGACCACGGCGAGGAACAGCGCAGCCGGGAGAAGCACACCGCCGAGCGCGGCCACGGCGGGCAGGGCTGCCGCGCGCCGGTCGCGCAACTCCCCAACAACGAGTTCGCGCTTGATCTCCAAGCCGACGACGAAGAAGAACAGCGCCATGAGCAGGTCGTTGACCCAGTGCTGCAGGTCCTCAGTGATCGCGAAGGGCGCGGCGCCGATGGTCAGCTCCCGGTGCCAAAAGGAGTCGTAACCCTCGCCCGCCGCGCTGTTGGCCCAGATAAGGGCGGCCGCGGTGGCCACTAGGAGGACCAGGCCGCCGGAAGCCTCAGCGTGCAGGAACCTCTGCACCGGCGAGAGAATCCGCGTGAACCGTCCGCCGTCCCCTTCGACGCCCACCTAGCCTTCTCCCGTCCTGCCGTTCCCGTTTACGACAAGAACCCCGCGAGGTTCTCGCGACCGGGGTCGGAATCTCAACCGCCCGAACTCCGCGGGGAGGTCTCCCGCTCATCCTTGCCGAGGGACCGCGGGATCCCGCCGGGATGCGCCACGTGCCCGGTCTGGTGCTCGGGGACCCCAACACGTGACCGCAAGGGACAGCAAGGTGGGAATCTCCCGCGTGCCCGGGCCATACCCCGTGTGCACATTGGAGAACCAGGTTGACGCCGATGAAGCCCAGGATGGCGGCCAGTCCGTAGCCCAGGTGCACCCGCCTGCCGAGCGCGCCCCCGAGGACGAAGTGCAGCGCCTGAAGCAAGCGTTGGTGGCGATCACCAGGAATGGGTCACCGATGATGTCGTACACGCCCGGATTGCAGAGATCGCGGCGCGGGTCCCGCATCATCGAACGGCCAGATGCTCACCCCCATGGGATCCTCGTCGTCTCAAAGGGAATGGTCGAGCGGGCCGATGACCGGCTGCACTGGGTCCGCCGCGTGACCTTGCCGAAGAGCACGGCCAATGCCGAACCGCGGCTTGCCGCCCAGGTCCTGGCCACCCTGCGCAACACCGCACATCAGCCTCCACCGACGCACCGACGCACCGACGCACCGACGCACCGACGCACCGACGCACCGACGCACCGACGCACCGACGCACCGGAGCGACCAGCATCGCCACTGCCTGGCGAGCGACCACCTAGCTAGCGCCGGATCCGTCTGGCGACCTTGATCACAAAACGAAGAGACCAACCTTTCCGAGCCCCTGCCGCGGGTTGCCGCTGAAGGCCTGTCGGCGCGGCGTGACTACTTCAGCCCGCGCCGGATCCGGCCCGCGGAAAGACCGACGAGCCTGGCAACCACCATCGCGATGTAGAAGAGGCCGGCCAGCTGCTCGAGCATCACCACGCTCCTCGCGTGATCCTTCACCGGGACGATGTCCGACAGCCCCGTCCCGGACAGCGTCGAGAAGGACAAGAACAGCAGCTCCGTCCAGGACCGCGGCTCGTTCGGTGCCACTGCGGCGATGAAGCTGCCGGGGTCGAGGGCCTGCACCACGACGAAGGTGTGCGCGAACGCCCAGGCGAGCAGGGTGAAGACCGCGCCGATGGCGAACAGCTCGTCCGTGGTGACCACCTCGTCGGCGAGCATGTAGGCCAGCATGCTGGCGGCTGCGTAGAAGTACAGCACCGCCTCGAACCCGGAGCTCCAGGCATTGAGCCCAGGGCTGCTCACAAAGACCTGCGCCACGAGCAGCACCGTCGCCGGCGCCGCCACCAGGAGCACGACCCACGACAGCATCGGGGTCGCGCGGACGGCGATCACCACCAGCCCCAGGACCAGGAAGCCGAAGATCGCCAGCAGCGCCCCGCCGGCGACGCTGTCCTCCAGGAACGGGTAGAGGAGGACTCCCAGGATCTGTGCACCCAGCAGCGTCGCGCACGGCGTATCGCGGACGAAGCGGATCACTCGCATTGACGGAGGCTAGCCAGCGAGGTCTTCGCCTCCACGGAGAACGGGCCTCACCGGTGGTGGCGGCTGCTGTGCCCCGCCGCCACGAGAGGTCGGACGCCCGGCGATCCGGCCCGGGTCACCGCCGTTCGCCGGAGTCCGGACCTCGGTCGGTGTCCGCCGTCGCCTGCCGCTGCGACGCACGACCCCAGACCGGCTGGAGCGCGGCGATCTCCTCGTCGGTCGCGACGCGGAACGGGGGCGTGACCGGTGCCTGGAACGC
>NZ_SSXC01000144.1 GCF_021699055.1 Blastococcus sp. MG754426
CCCCCCGCCCGCCGGAGCCGCCGCCCGGCCACCGGGTGCGGTCCGGCAGGATCGGGGCTGCCCGCGGTGTCCGGGGGCGCGGCCCGGAGCCGCCGAGGAGGGAGCCTGCGATGTTCTACGTCCTGGCCCGGTTCGTGCTGCGCCCGCTGTTCCTCGCGCTCTGCCGGCCGCACATCACCGGGCGCGAGAACGTGCCGCTCGACCGCCCGGTGATCCTGGCCAGCAACCACCTGTCCTTCATCGACAGCATCGCCATCCCGCTGGCCGCGCCGCGCCGGGTCGCCTACCTGGCGAAGGCCGAGTACTTCACCGGCCGCGGGATCGGCGGCTGGCTCACCCGCACGCTGTTCACCGCGCTGGGCGCCCACCCGGTCGAGCGGGAGACCCACCGGGCCGCGCAGGCGGCGCTGGACACCGCCCTGGGCATCCTGCGCGAGGGCACCGCGTTCGGCCTCTACCCCGAGGGCACCCGTTCCCGGGACGGCCGGCTGGCCCGCGGCAAGACCGGTGTCGCGTGGCTGGCGCTCACCGCCGACTGCCCCGTCGTCCCGGTCGCCGTGCGCGGCACGGACCGGGTCCAGCCGGTCGGGGCGCGGTGGCCGCGACCGCACCGCATCGCGATCACCTTCGGCGAGCCGCTGACCTTCCCCGAGCACCGCGGGCAGGCCGACCGCAACCGCGCCCGCCGCGAGGTGACCGACCGGATCATGCTGGCGATCGCCGACCTCTCCGGGCAGGAGAAGGCCGGCTGGGACGTCCCGCGCGAGGCGGTGTGAGCGGGGCGCTGCTCGTCGCCGGCACCACCTCGGACGCCGGCAAGTCGGTGGTCACGGCCGGCATCTGCCGGTGGCTGGTGCGCCAGGGCGTCTCGGTGGCCCCGTTCAAGGCGCAGAACATGAGCAACAACTCGGTGGTCGCCCCCGACGGCGCCGAGATCGGCCGCGCCCAGGTGATGCAGGCCGCGGCGGCGCGGGTCGAGCCGGAGGCGGCCATGAACCCCGTGCTGCTCAAGCCCGGCGGGGACGACTCCAGCCAGGTCGTCGTCCTGGGCCGGCCGGTCGCCGACGTCACCGCCCTCTCCTACCGGCCCATGAAGGCCGCGCTGCTGGAGCAGGTGCTCAGCAGCCTCGCGGACCTGCGCGCCCGGTTCGACGTCGTCGTCTGCGAGGGCGCGGGCTCGCCGACGGAGATCAACCTGCGGGCCGACGACATCGCCAACATGGGGCTGGCCACCGCGGCCGACCTGCCGGTCGTGGTCGTCGGTGACATCGACCGGGGCGGGGTCTTCGCCGCACTGCACGGCACCGTCGCGCTCATGCCGCCGGCCGACCAGCGGCTGGTCGCCGGGTTCCTGGTCAACAAGTTCCGCGGGGACGTGCGGCTGCTGCGCCCGGGGCTCGACCAGCTGACCGCGCTCACCGGCCGCCCGGTGCTCGGCGTCCTGCCCTGGCTCGGTGGGCTGGAGCTGGACGTCGAGGACTCGCTCGACGTGCCCGTGGCCGCCTCGGGGACCCCACCGGTCGGCGACGACGTCCTGCGCGTCTCCGTGGCGCGGCTCCCCCGGCTGTCCAACTTCACGGACCTGGACGCGCTCGCCGTCGAGCCGGGGGTGCTGGTGCGCTACGCCACCCGCCCGGAGGAGCTCGCGGACGCCGACCTGGTCGTGCTGCCCGGCAGCCGGGCCACCGTCGCGGACCTGGCGTGGCTGCGCGCCACCGGCCTCGCCGACGCGGTGCTGCGGCGGGCGGCGGAGGGGACGCCCGTGCTCGGCATCTGCGGCGGCCACCAGATGCTCGCCCGCACGATCACCGACGAGGTCGAGTCGCGGGCGGGGACGGTGGACGGGCTGGCGCTGCTGCCCGCCGACGTCCGGTTCGCCCGGGAGAAGACGCTCGCCCGCCCGGTGGGCCGCGCCCTGGGCGAGACGGTGCACGGCTACGAGATCCACCACGGCGTCGTGACGGTGGACGGCGACGCCGAGCCGTTCCTGGACGGCGCGCGCGCGGGCGCGGTGTTCGGGACGACGTGGCACGGCGCGCTGGAGAACGACGGCTTCCGCCGGGCCTTCCTCGCCGAGGTCGCCCGGATCACCGGCCGCCGGTTCGTGCCGGCACCCGCGACGGAGTTCGCGGCGGTGCGCGAGGCCCGGCTGGACCGCCTGGGCGACCTGGTCGCCGAGCACGCCGACACCGACGCGCTGTGGCGGCTGGTCGAGCAGGGCCCGCCCGCGGGCCTGCCGCTGCTGCCGCCGGGCTCGGGCTTCAGCCCCCGGTGAGCCGCGCCCGCACGTCCTCCGGCCACGGGGCGGAGCGGCCGTCGGCGACGCAGACGTAGGTGTTGCGGACGACGCAGCAGACCCGCTCGCCGACACGCACGGTGAACCGCACCGTCACGCTGGTGCGCCCCACCTTCTCCGTCCCGGCGTCCACGGCGACGACGTCGCCCCAGCGGGCGGACGACGTCCACTCCAGCGAGCTGGCCTTGACCACCGGGTCCACGCCGCGGGCGACCAGGTCGTCCCAGGCGAGCCCGAGCGACGCCCACCACCCGTTGGACGCCTCGTCGGCCCAGGTCAGGTAGTGGGCGTTGAAGACGACGCCCTGCTGGTCGCACTCGACGTATCGGACGGGGGAACTCCACACCTGCGGCACGGAGCGCCACGCTAGCCGCGCCACCGTCTACGGTCGTCGCGTGCCCACCGTCCCGCTGCCC
>NZ_SSXC01000145.1 GCF_021699055.1 Blastococcus sp. MG754426
CCCCGCATCCGTCCCCCGTCCCGTCCCGCCCGTTCGCCGGCGCCCACTCTGCCGGTGCCCGGGTGGACGCGCGCGGAGGGTCAGCCCCCGGTGATCCGCCGCAGCTCGGCGACGTGGGCGTCGAAGGCGGCGCGGCCGGCTGCCGTCAGCGCGAGGCCGGTCCGCACGCGGGAGGCGCGGGTGGCCTTGCGGACCGTCACGTAGCCGGCCTCCTCGAGCTGCTTGACGTGCTTGGAGAGCACCGAGTCGCTGACCCCGATCCGCTCGCGCACCGCCGCGAAGTCCATCGAGTCGACGGCGGCGAGCAGCCCGCACACCTGGAGCCGGGGCGGCGCGTGCACGACCGGGTCGAACCGCGGCCGGACGGCGGTCACAGCTCGCCGCGCAGCTCGGCGACGTAGATGCGGGTCCACCACCGGCTGACCAGTGCGATGCCGACCCCGAGGACCGCGCCGGCCACGACCATCGCCCCGCCGACGTCGAGCGCCAGCTCGAGGACCAGGGCCGGCACGACGACCAGCGTGGCGCCGACCAGCCACGCCGTGTAGGCCCGGCGGGTGGGCCCCGGCCGGTCGCCGCTGACCCACGCGCCGGTCAGCCTCCGGTAGACCGCCACCAGCCCGCGGAGGCCGGCCAGGTAGACCACCAGCGCCCCGAGCGTCAGCCAGGGGAAGGCGAAGGAGTACGAGGCGAACAGCAGGAACGTCAGCAGGCCGAGGAGCGCGTCGTACCACCAGGGCTGCACCACGCGCTCGGCGAGCGCCACCCGGTCCGCGCGCAGGGCGGCCAGCTGCGCCCGGGCGTCCGCCTCGTCACTTTCCATGACGGAAAGCGTGGCCGTCGCTTTCCGATCCGTCAAGTCACGCCACACGGCTGTCACACGCGCCGTGGTCTCATGGCCGCCGGGCCCGACAGCGACAGCGAAGAGGAGACGTGAC
The DNA here is from genome assembly GCF_021699055.1 of Blastococcus sp. MG754426. Classification (GTDB taxonomy): domain Bacteria; phylum Actinomycetota; class Actinomycetes; order Mycobacteriales; family Geodermatophilaceae; genus Blastococcus. The sequence goes on from NZ_SSXC01000145.1 coordinate 939, forward strand.
CGATCTGCGGCACCACGGCGACGCCGAACTGGCGCCCGGCCTGGTCGACCTCGCCGTCAACGTGCGGGCCGGGACGCCCCCGCCCTGGCTGCGCGACGTCCTGCGGGAGTCGCTGGAGGCCAGCGCGGCCTACCCGGTCCTCCCCCCCGCCCGCACGGCCGTCGCCGCGGCGCACGGCCGCGACCCCGGCGGGGTGCTGCTCGCCGCCGGCGCCGCGGAGGTGTTCGTGCTGCTCGCCCGCGCGCTGCGGCCCCGGCACGCCGTCGTCGTGCACCCCTCCTTCACCGAACCGGAGGCCGCGCTGCGGGCCGCCGGCCACCCGGTGAGCCGGCTGCTCCTGCGGGAGGCCGACGGCTACCGGCTCGACCCCCGCGCCGTCCCGGACGACGCCGACCTGGTGGTGCTGGGCAACCCGACCAACCCGACGTCGGTGCTGCACCCGGCCCGCGACCTCGCCGCCCTGGCCCGCCCCGGCCGCGTGCTCGTGGTCGACGAGGCCTTCGCCGACACCGTGCCCGGCGAGCCGGAGTCGCTGGCCGGGCGCGCCGACCTGCCCGGCCTGCTCGTCGTGCGCAGCCTGACCAAGACGTGGGGCCTGGCGGGGCTGCGGGTGGGCTACGCGCTCGGGCCTCCGGATCTGGTGGCCGCGCTCGCCGCCCAGCAGCCGCCGTGGCCGGTGAGCACCCCGGCGCTGGCCGCGCTGGTCGCCTGCACCGCCCCGGCCGCACGCGCCGAGGCGCAGCAGGCGGCGGTCGCGCTCACCGGGCACCGCGCGGCGCTGCTCGCGGCCCTGCCCCCGCAGGTGGCGGCCCTGGGCACCCCCCGCTCCTCGTTCGTCCTGCTGCGGGTGCCCGACGGGGCGCGGGTGCGGCGGGAGCTCCGCGACGCGGGCTGGGCGGTCCGCCGCGGCGACTCGTTCCCGGGGCTGGGCCCCGACCACCTGCGGGTCGCCGTGCGGGACCCGGCGACCTCGCGCGCGTTCGCCGCCACCCTCGCTGGGATCCTGTCCCGGTCCCCCCGGTGCGGCTCCACGGGGCGGACGACCACCGGCACCCCCGAGGAGATCCGCTGAACGCCACCCCGGTGCCCCCCGAGCAGGGCACGGTCTACCCGGTCGGGCTGCGGCTGCGCGACCGGCCGGTCGTCGTCGTGGGCGGCGGCCGGGTCGCCCACCGGCGCGTCGCCGGCCTGCTGGAGGCGCGGGCCCGCGTCACGGTGGTCAGCCCCGAGGTGACGCCCGCGCTGGAGTCGCTGGCCGCGGCCGGCCGCGCGACCTGGCTCCGGCGCACCTACCGCCGCGGCGACCTCGCCGGGGCCTGGTACGCGGTCGCCGCCACCGACGACCCCGCGGTCAACGCCGCCGTCGCCGCGGAGGCGGAGGACGACCGCATCTTCTGCGCGCGCGCCGACGACCGGTCGGCCTCCAGCGTCTGGACGCCCGCCATCGGGCGGCAGGGCGAACTGGTCGTGGGCGTGCACGGGGGCGGGGACCCGCAGCGGGCGATCGGGGTGCGGGACGCGATCGTCGCCGGGCTGACCGACGGCAGCATCCGCGACCGCGCCGCCCGTCCCGCACCGGGGGGCAGCGTGGTGCTGGTCGGTGGCGGCCCCGGCGACCCCGGCCTGATCACCGTCCGCGGCCGCCAGGCCCTGGCCACCGCCGACGTCGTCGTCGCCGAC
>NZ_SSXC01000146.1 GCF_021699055.1 Blastococcus sp. MG754426
CGAGCGGCGGCGGGCGAGCGCGGCGATGGCCTCGGCGCGCTGGGCGGCGTGCCGGGCCTCGCGGGCGTCGGCGGCCCAGATGTCGGCGACCAGTTCCAGATCGCTCAGCCCGCAGGCGTCGGTGTCGGGCACCCAGGGGACCGGGTCGCCCTCTTCCGGCGCGCGGGGTGGCTCACCGATGAACACACCCGCACCGTAGAGCGAGCCACTGACAGTTCTTGCTGGTCAGCGACTCGGTGGCAGGGTGCTGCCCACGCAGCCGCCGGGCCCGAGAGCCCCCGCCGTCGGGCAGCGAGAGCTAGGCGCCCGGGGAGCGCTGCTCGGGGAGCCGCTCGCGCAGCGGCTCGGCGGGCTCCTTGCCCGACGGCAGCAGCGCCCAGACGTGCTTGCGGCCGGGCCGCTGCTCCCAGCCGTAGTCGGTGGAGAGCTGGGCCACGAGGTGCAGGCCCATGCCGCCGAGCGCCGGGTCCCGGTCGACGGCCGGCACCGGTGGGCGGTCGGGCGCCTCGTCGCTGAGGTCGAGCAGCCAGCCCGCCGGCCCGGCCACCACCAGCGCGCGCACGTCGCCCCCGCCGTGCCGCAGCGCGTTGGAGGCCAGCTCCTCGAACACCAGGAGCAGGCCGTCGCGAGCGTCCTCGGTCGAGGCGGCGGAGACCGAGGGGTGGGCGATCCGGGCGCGGAGGTCGGTGCGCACCCGGGACACCACGTGCATCGCCTCGAGCTGCCAGTGCCAGACGTCGCCCGGGACGGAGGGGACGGGCGCGGACGGCCACGCGTCGTGGGCCTGCTCGTCGGCCATCTCGTCCTCTCGCGTCTGCTCCGCACGGCGCTGCCGGAGGCGTCCCGGATCGCACCATCCTGACCGATGCGGGCGCGGCGCGCGAAGGGGGGCGAGCCGAGGGGGGCCCACCAGGCAGACTGTGCCGGTGGACGACGTGCTGCGCGAGCTCAGCAAGGTGGCCCTGGGCGACCGGGAACTGGCCGACGTGCTCGGTGAGATCACCGCCATCGCGGCCCGGGCGATCCCCGGCGCGGAGGCGGTCTCCACCACCCTCATCCGCGGGGAGAAGCCGTTCACGGCCGCCTACACCGGCGAGATGGCGCTGATGGCCGACGAACTCCAGTACGCCGAGGACGGCGGCCCGTGCGTGGACGCCGGGCGCGGCGGGGTCGTGCTGCGTGTCGACGACATGCGCACCGAGGAGCGCTGGCCGCGCTACGTCGCCCGGGTCCGCGAGACGGAGGTGCGCAGCTCGCTGTCGGTCCCCCTGCCCTACCAGGGCTCCTGGATCGGCGCGCTCAACATCTACTCCACGCGGCCGGAGGCGTTCGCGACGCCCGAGGCGCTGGCGGCCGGGCTGGAGACGGCGGAGGTGATCGCGGTGGCCGTCGCCAACGCCGATGCCCACGCCCGCCTCGCCGACCACGCGCGCAACATGCGGGTGGCGATGGAGTCGCGGGCGGTGATCGAGCAGGCGAAGGGCGTGCTCATGGCCCAGCAGCACGTGGACGCCGAGCAGGCGTTCGAGATCCTGCGGCAGGCCTCCCAGCGGTACAACCGCAAGCTGCGCGACATCGCCGTCGGCATCGTGGAGGGCACCCGGGCGCGCTGATCAGCCGTCCAGCCGGGCCAGCCGGGAGACCAGGAACTCCACGGCGGCCGCGCTGTCGACGGTCTCGGCCACCTCGACCGCCGTCGACGAGCGCGACACCGCCCGGCGGTCGACCAGGGTCTGGCCGCGGCCGGGGCCCGCGGTGGTGTCGACGACGACGTCGCGCCGCACCGTCCCCAGGGTGCCGGGCGCGATCGCCTCGGTGAGCGCCAGGGCGTCGTGCACCACCACCCCGGCGACGCCGTACGCGTCCCGCGCGTGGTCCACGTACTCCTGGAGGATCGCCGCCGCGCTGCGACCGACCGGCCCCGCGCCGGCGAAGCGGGCGATCCCCTCCTCGGTGAGCACGGTGGGCAGGGTGACGTCCAGCCCGACCAGCACGGTGGGCACCGCGGAGGAGAGCACCACCTGGGCCGCCTCTGGGTCGGACCAGATGTTGAACTCGGCGGCGGCGGTGACGTTGCCGCCGCGCCCGGCCGAGCCGCCCATCACGACCAGCCGGCCGATGCGCCCGGCGGCCTCCGGGTACCCGGCCACCAGCAGCGCGATGTTGGTGAGCGGCCCGATCGCCGCCACGGTCACCGGGGTGGGGGAGGCCAGCAGCAGCTCGGCGAGGGCGGCGATCGG
>NZ_SSXC01000147.1 GCF_021699055.1 Blastococcus sp. MG754426
TCAGCTGCCGCTGGAGAAGGCGGCGTCGAAGGCGGCCGACGGCGGGTCGAAGGCGAGCCGGCGCACGAACTCCAGCGCCTCGGGGGCGCCGACGAGGCGGTCCATGCCGGCGTCCTCCCACTCCACGGAGATGGGCCCGTCGTAGCCGATGGTGTTGAGCATCCGGAAGCAGGCCTCCCACGGGACGTCGCCGTGCCCGGTGGAGACGAAGTCCCAGCCGCGGCGGGGGTCGGCCCAGGGCAGGTGCGAGCCCATCCGGCCGTTGCGGCCGTTGCCGACCTGCTTCTTGGCGTCCTTGCAGTCCACGTGGTAGATGCGGTCCTTGAAGTCCCACAGGAAGCCGACCGGGTCCAGGTCCTGCCACACGAAGTGCGACGGGTCCCAGTTCAGCCCGAACGCCTCCCGGTGCCCGATCGCCTCCAGGGTGCGCACGGTGGTCCAGTAGTCGTAGGCGATCTCCGAGGGGTGCACCTCGTGGGCGAACCGCACCCCGACCTCGTCGAACACGTCCAGGATCGGGTTCCACCGGTCGGCGAAGTCGGCGTAGCCCTCGTCGATCATCGACTCGGGCACCGGCGGGAACATCGCCACGGTCTTCCAGATCTTGCTGCCGGTGAAGCCCACGACGGTGTCCACGCCCAGCCTGGCCGCCGCGCGGGCGGTCAGCTTCATCTCCTCGGCGGCCCGCTGCCGCACGCCCTCGGGGTCGCCGTCGCCCCACACCCGGGGGTGCACCATGCCGCGGTGCCGCTCGTCGATCGGGTCGTCGCAGACGGCCTGGCCGTTGAGGTGGTTGGAGATGGTCCACACCTTCAGGCCGTGCTCGTCGAGCAGCGCGAGCCTCTCGGCCACGTAGGCGTCGTCGTTCGCGGCGCGCTCGACGTCGAGGTGGTCGCCCCAGCAGGCGATCTCCAGGCCGTCGTAGCCCCACCCGGAGGCCAGCCGGCACATCTCCTCGAAGGGCAGGTCGGCCCACTGGCCGGTGAACAGGGTGACCGGACGGGGCATCAGTTCTCTCCTCGGATCGGGGTCCAGGTCGAGCGGTCCGCGGCGCTGCGCTCGACGGCGTCGAGCACCCGCTGCACCTGCAGGCCGTCGGCGAACGACGGCGCCGGGTCCTCGCCGGCGGCGATGGCGGTGACCAGGTCCACGACCTGGTGGGTGAAGCCGTGCTCGTAGCCCAGGCCGTGCCCGGCCGGCCACCAGGCACCCACGTAGGGGTGCTCGGGCTCGGTGACGATGATCCGGCGGAAGCCGGCGGTCGCGGCGGGCTCGTCGCCGTCGAAGAACTCCAGGACGTTCATGTCCTCGAAGTCGAACGCCAGGCTGCCCCGCGACCCGTTGATCTCGATGCGGATGCCGTTCTTGCGGCCCAGCGCGAACCGGGTGGCCTCGAACACGCCCAGCGCCCCGCCGGTGAACCGGCCCAGGAACACCGCGGCGTCATCCACCGTGACCCGCCCGGTGCCCTCTCCCCCGACGCCGGACAGCGAACCGGCGGACGCGGGCAGCGGCCGCTCGGTCACGAACGTCTCCAGCATCGCGCTGACGCCGGTGAGGGCCTGCCCGGTGATGTGCTGGGTCAGGTCGACGATGTGCGCCCCGATGTCACCCAGCGCCCCGGAGCCGGCCTTGTCCTTCTCCAGCCGCCACGACATCGGCGCGGCCGGATCGGCGATCCAGTCCTGCAGGTACTGCGCCCGCACGTGCCGGATCTCCCCCAGCCGCCCCTCGGCGACCAGCGTGCGGGCCAGCGCCACCGCCGGCACCCGCCGGTAGGTGAACCCGACCATCGACCGCACACCGCGCGCCGCCGCCTTCGCCGCGGCCTCGGCCATCGCCTCGGCCTCGGCCACGGAGTTGGCCAGCGGCTTCTCGCACAGCACGTGCTTGCCGGCCTCCAGCGCGGCGATCGCGATCTCCGCGTGGGTGTTCCCGGGCGTGCAGACGTCGACCAGGTCCACGTCCTCACGCTCGATCACCCGACGCCAGTCGGTCTCGGTGCTCGACCAGCCCAGCCGCTCGGCGGCCGCAGCCACCCCGGCCGGATCACGGCCGGCCAGCACCGCCAGCTCCGGACGCAGCGGCAGGTCGAAGAAATGAGGGGCGGTGCGCCAGGCCTGCGAATGGGCCGCGCCCATGAACGCGTAGCCGACCAGCCCGATGCCGAGGG
>NZ_SSXC01000148.1 GCF_021699055.1 Blastococcus sp. MG754426
GTGCTCGGCATCGCCGAGGCCGCCGGCGTCCGGATCACCCACGTCTTCGAGTCCCACATCCACAACGACTACGTGACCGGCGGGCTGGAACTGGCCCGCGAGGTCGGCGCCCAGTACCTGCTGAACGCCGACGACCAGGTCTCCTTCGAGCGCACCGGGGTCTCCGACGGCGACATCGTCGAGGTGGGGGCCCGCATGCGCGTGCGGGTGCTGCTCACCCCCGGCCACACCCACACCCACCTGTCCTTCGCGCTCGAGGCCGACGGTGAGTCCGTGGCGGTCTTCACCGGCGGCTCCCTGCTCTACGGCTCCACCGGGCGCCCCGACCTGCTCGGCCCCGACCACACCCAGACGCTGGCGCACGCCCAGTGGCACTCCGCGCAGCGGCTGGCCGCCGAGCTCCCGGACGAGACCGCCGTCTACCCGACGCACGGCTTCGGCAGCTTCTGCTCGGCCACCCAGTCCGGCGGCACCGCCAGCACCATCGGCCAGGAGAAGCTCGCCAACCCGGCCCTGACCACCGACGAGTCCCGCTACGTCGAGGATCTCCTCGCCGGCCTGGACGCCTACCCGGCCTACTACGCGCACATGGGCGCGGCCAACTCCGCCGGCCCCGGCGAGGCCGACCTCTCCCTGCCCACCGAGGCGGACCCGGCCGAGCTGCGCCGGCGCATCGAGGCCGGCGAGTGGGTCGTCGACCTCCGCAACCGCACGGCCTTCGCCGCCGGGCACGTCGGCGGCACGGTCAACTTCGGCCTGGACGGGCAGTTCGTCACCTACCTCGCCTGGCTGATGCCCTGGGGCACCCCGGTGACCCTGCTCGGGGAGACCGCCGAGGACGTCGCCGAGGCCCAGCGCGAGCTGGTCCGGGTCGGCATCGACCGGCCGGCCGCGATGGCCACCGGCACGGTCGAGGACTGGTCCGGCGGCGAGCCGCTGCGGGCCTACCGCACCGCCACCTTCGCTGACCTCGCCGCCGAGTTCACCGCCGGCCGCAGCCCCCTCGTGCTCGACGTGCGGCGCAACCAGGAACGCGCCGAGCGGCACATCGCCGGTTCGCTGCACATCCCGATCCACGAGGTGCTCGAGCGCCTCGACGAGGTCCCGGCCGGGCCGGTGTGGGTGCACTGCGCCGGCGGCTACCGCGCCGGCGTCGTCGCCGCCCTGCTCGACGCGCACGGCATCGACGTCGTCGCCATCGACGACTCCTTCGACAATGCCGGCCCCGCCGGCCTCTACCTCACCACCGACGCGATCAAGCAGGAGATCCCCGCATGACCACCCCCACCGTCGACGCCCCCACCCTCGCCGAGCGCCTCGGCAACAACTCGGACCCGGACCCCACGCTGATCGATGTCCGCACACCGTCAGAGTTCGAGGCCGGCCACATCCCCGGCGCGGTCAACGTCCCCCTGGACGAGCTGAAGGGCTCGCTCGACGAGCTCCGCACGGTCCTGGACGACCACCACGACGTCGTCCTCGTCTGCCGCTCCGGCGCCCGGGCTGGCCAGGCGCAGGAGGCCCTGCAGGCGGCTGGCCTTTCCTCCCCCGCCGTCCTCTCCGGCGGCATCGTGGACTGGGAGAAGACCGGCGGCACGGTGAACCGCGGCCGCCAGAGCTGGGAGCTCGAGCGCCAGGTCCGCCTGGCCGCCGGATCCCTCGTCGTCGCCGGGATCGTGGGCAGCACGGTCGCCCCCAAGGCGAAGTGGCTGTCCGGCTTCGTCGGCGGCGGGCTGGTCTTCGCCGCCGTCTCCAACACCTGCGCCATGGGCATGGCGCTGGCGAAGATGCCGTGGAACAAGCGGGGCGCCCGCGCCACCGGCTCGGCGCTGGACCAGCTCACCCGGAAGCGGTGACCCGGTGCTGATCGCGCTCACCGTCGCACTGGCTGTCGTCGTCGGAGTCACCCTGGGGCTGCTCGGCGGGGGCGGCTCGATCCTGATGGTGCCGCTGCTGGTCTACGTGGCCGGCATGGACGCCAAGGAGGCGATCGCCGCCTCGCTCGTGGTCGTCGGCGTCACCGCGGCGGTGAGCGTGGTCGGCCACGCCCGCGCCGGGCGCGTCCGCTGGCGCACCGGCCTGCT
>NZ_SSXC01000149.1 GCF_021699055.1 Blastococcus sp. MG754426
GGGGCGCGCTACGTCTGCGACCTGGTCGGGCTGGACGACGCGCTGGCCGGCGCCGCGCTGGTGGTCACCGGCGAGGGCTCGCTCGACGAGCAGACGCTGCGCGGCAAGGCCCCGGCGGAGGTGGTGGCGCGGGCGGCCGCGGCGGGGGTGCCCTGCCTGGGGCTGGCCGGCGTGGTGCGGCTGACCCCGGAGCGGCTGCGGGCCGCGGGTTTCGTGGCCGGGCACGGGCTGACCGAGGTGGAGCCCGACCTCGGGCGCTGCGTCGCCGAGGCCCCGCGGGTCCTGGCCGAGCTGGCCGCGCGGGTGGTCGGCACCCACCTGCCGCCGGGCGCGCCGCGGTAGCTTGCGTCGTCCCGATCCCGCCCCTGGAGCCCCGTTGCCGTTCTTCGTGCACTTCGCCCGGTTCGTCCGGCTGCGGCTGAGCGGCTGGCGGCTGCCGCTGGCGGTCGCGGTGTCGGTCTTCCTGTCCAGCTGGCTGGCGATGGCGCTGGCCGAGCCGGCCGGCAGCGCGATCACCGCGCCGGGCACCTACTGGTGGTACTTCCTGGTCACCGCCGCGACCGTGGGCTACGGCGACGTCTTCCCCGGCTCGATCGCCGGCCGGCTGATCGGCGCCTACGTGATCGTGGGCGGCATCGTGACCCTGACCCTGCTGTTCACGCAGCTGTCCGAGGCCCTGCAGTCGCTGCGGGGCCGGCGTCTGAGAGGTGTGGTCCCCCTGGAGCTGTCCGGTCACGTGGTGCTGCTGGGCTACTGGCCGGGGCGCACCGAGCGGATCGTCGCGGAGCTGACCGCCGAGGGGCGCACCCAGGTCGCGCTCTGCGCCTGGGACGACGTCGCGGAGAACCCGATGCCCGACGAGCCGGCCGTGCACTTCGTCCGGGGTGACCTCGCCCACGAGGACGTCATGCAGCGGGCGTGCGTGCCCCGGGCCCGGACCGTGGTCGTCGATGTCCGGGACGACAACGAGACCCTCGCCGTGGCGGTCGCCGTCGAGCACGCCCACCCGGGGGTCCACCTCGTCGCCGCGCTGCGCGACCTGGAGCGGCGGGACTCCCTGCGCTACGTGAGCGCCGGGGTGCAGGCCGTCCAGTGGCACATGCCCTCGCTGCTCACCGAGGAGGCGAACGACCCCGGCATCACCCAGGTCTACAGCGAGCTGATGACGCACGGGGGGCGCAACACCTACTCGCTGACGGTGCCCCCGGGCTTCCCGCACGGCACGTTCGGCGAGTGCCAGCGCCACTTCGGTTCGACCTGGGGCGCGACCGTGCTGGCGGTGCGCGGCCCCGACGGGCTGGCGGTCAGCCCGCCGTGGGACACCCCGCTGGCCGTCGGGACGACGCTGTACTACGTCGCCGACGGGCGCATCCCGGCCCGCCGGCTCACCGGCGGGTCGCGGACCTAGGAGGGGTGGCCCTCGAGGTCGCCCTCGTCGCCCTGCGGCGCCTCGCGCGGGGCGCTCTGCTCCTCCAGGGACGCCGCCATCTCGGGTGACTCCTGCTCGAGGGCGATGTCGCGCGGCTGCGGCGTGTCCGAGGGCGTCGTCATGCCCCCACCCTGCCGCAGCGCCCCGTGCCCCGCTCCCTCACCGGCGGCTCAGGGCAGCCACGCCGGGCGGAAGACCACGGTGCCCGACTGCGCCGGCACGTCCAGCACCACGGTGCCGGTGACGGACGAGGACGGCGCGAGCGGTGCCCCCGGGAAGGCGGCCGCCCCGGTGTCGCAGAAGCCTGCGGGCGAGCTGCCGGTGGCCACGGACCCGTCGTCCGCGACGAGGCGGAAGTCGGCCGGCGAGATGCTGCGCTCGCCACCGAGGACGGCGAGGTCGGCGCCGGTGGTCACGGTGATGCGGACCGCCACCAGGGTGCCGTTGCCCGCGACGACGGAGGAGTCCGCGCAGGACACCGCGGCGACCGCCTGCTCCAGCGTGACCGAGAGGGCCGCTGCGCTGGTCGCGGGGTCGGCCACCTCCACCGACGCGCCGGGCGCAACCACCGCGGGCGCGGGCTCGGCGGGCGGCGGTTCGGCGGGCGGCGGTTCGGCGGGCGGCGGCTCCACGG
>NZ_SSXC01000150.1 GCF_021699055.1 Blastococcus sp. MG754426
GGTCACGGCGGACCTCCTCGGATCAGCGGGCGGACGGGTTCGGTGCGGTGGTGGTCGAGCCACATGTCCATGACGTCGGGCAGGACCGTCGTGAAGGCGCCGGTCTCGAACGGCTCACCCGGCGCGTTGGAGAGCTGCTGGGAGATGACACCGCCGACCAGCGCCGTCCAGGCGCGGTAGGCGCGGTCCAGGTCGACGTCCGCGGCGAGGTGCCCGGCATCCCGCAGCCGGACCAGCAGCGCGCGGGACTCGGCGTCGAGCGCGACGGCCGGCGCGTAGGCCCGCTCCGACGGCGTGAAGCCGGGCACCGGACGCCAGAACATGAGCGCCGAGTGGGCGGGGTGCTCCACGGCCCAGCGCACGAGGGCCGTGGTGCCTCCCCGCCACGCGGTGAGGGGGTCGGCGCCGTCGGCGATGGCCCCGGCCTGCTCGAGCACCCCCTGGAGCGCCCGCCAGCCCCGCTCGAAGAGGGCGTCGTAGAGCGCGTGCTTGCCGTCGAAGTACCCGTAGAGGGACGGCGGGCGGATGCCCATCCGGCGGGCCACCTCGCCGAGCGTCAGCCCGGCCGCGCCCTGCTCGGTCATGACCTCGACCGCCACCGCGAGCACCTGCTCGATCGTCTCCTGCCGACGCCGCCCACGACGGTCCGGCACCACGGTTCCGGTCACGAGCCGGATGGTCGTCCTAATGGCATTAGGAAGTCAAGAGGGTCGTAGGTTGCCGGGCGACGCCGGAGGGGGTCTGTCGCCGCGGAGCGCGCCCGTGGTCTGATGACGCCGCCACACGCGACGGCAGTGGAGGAAGCCCGGTGAGAATCCGGCGCGGTCCCGCCACTGTGAGCCGGCCCCCGGGCCGGTGAGTCAGGAACTCCCGCCGTCGCGCTCCTGCCACCTCCGGGCGTGGACACCCGGGGAGAGGACGCGTGCCGTGCGCGGGTACCCCGCATGAGTTTCCCCTTCACCGCCGTCGTCGGCATGGACGACCTGCGGCTGGCCCTCCTGCTGAACGCCGTCTCCCCCGCCGTGGGCGGTGTGCTGGTGCGGGGCGAGAAGGGCACCGCCAAGTCGACCAGCGTCCGGGCGCTGGCCGCCGTCCTGCCGCCGGTCGGCGTCGTGGCCGGCTGCCGGTTCGGCTGCGACCCGGCCGCACCGGACCCGGCCTGCCCCGACGGCCCGCACGAGGCCGGCGCCGCCGCGCGCACCCGGCCCGCCCGGCTGGTCGAACTGCCGGTGGGTGCCTCGGAGGACCGGCTGGTCGGCTCGCTGGACCTGGAGCGGGCGCTGACCGAGGGCGTCAAGGCCTACGAGCCCGGCCTGCTCGCCGCCGCCCATCGCGGGGTGCTCTACGTCGACGAGGTCAACCTGCTGCAGGACCACCTGGTCGACCTGCTGCTCGACGCCGCCGCCCTGGGCACCGCGTACGTCGAGCGCGAGGGCGTCTCCGTGCGGCACGCGGCCCGGTTCCTGCTGGTCGGCACCATGAACCCCGAGGAGGGCGAGCTCCGCCCGCAGCTGCTGGACCGCTTCGGGCTCACCGTCGAGGTCGCCGCTCCCCGCGACCCGGCGGTGCGCGCCGAGGTCGTGCGCCGCCGGTTCGCCTCCGACGCCGACCCCGCCGGGTTCGCCGCGGAGTGGGCCGCCGAGGAGACCGCGCTGGCCGCCCGCATCGCCGACGCCCGCGCCCGCCTGCCGCGCGTCGTCCTCTCCGACGCCGCGCTGCGCCAGGTCACCGCCGTCTGCGCCGCCTTCGACGTCGACGGGCTGCGCGCCGACCTGGTCACCGCCCGCGCCGCCATCGCGCACGCCGCCTGGTGCGGCCGCGAGGAGGTCACCGAGGACGACGTCCGCGTCGCCGCCCGGCTGGCGCTCCCGCACCGGCGCCGGCGCAACCCGTTCGACGCGCCGGGGCTGGACGACGAGACCCTGGACCAGGCGCTGGCCGACTCC
>NZ_SSXC01000016.1 GCF_021699055.1 Blastococcus sp. MG754426
CATCGGGGGTGGGCCGCCGCGCCCCGCTCAAGCACCGGTCCGGGACGCCGATCTCGCCCTCGTGCCCGGGACGACGCAGGACGAGTCAGCGCCGCGGTTCGAACCGCCGGCGTCCCCCTTCGACGCCCACGCCGCGCTGGTGCACCTGCTCGGCCGGCTCCGTGCGTCGTCCGGGGCCACCCGCGTGTCGGTGTGGGTGCACGAGGCCACCACCGAGCTCGTCGTCCCGTTCCGCCGGTCCACCGCCGCGACCCGCGACCCGCTGCCGCTGCACCCGGCCCTGCGGACCCCCGCCAACCTGCGCGACTCCCCCTTCCTCGCCGCCGTCGTCACCGGCCGCCGGGCCGTCGTCGCCCACGCCGGCGGCCGCCGCGCCGAGGACCGCGAGCTCGCCGACGTCGGCATCCGCTCGGGGCACGGTGAACCGCTGCTGCTCGACGGGCAGGTCGTCGGGGTGCTGACCGTCGAGCCCGCCGCCGCCGCGGCCCCCCACCTGCTGCGCCAGGCCGCCCCCCGGATCGCCGTGGCGCTGGCCGAGGCGTGGGCCCGGCGCGCCGAGCAGCGCCGGCTGCACCAGGCCGGCGTCCTGCTCACGCTGATCGAGTCCGCCGCGCAGGCCCAGTCGATGGACCACCTGCTCGGCTCGGCCTGCCGCCAGCTCGCCGAGCTCGGGGAGGTGGAGCGCGCCTGCGTCTTCCTGCTCGAGGACGGCCGCCTGGTGCCCCGCATGGCCGCCTACGCCGACGGCCGGCGCGACCTGGCCACCTGGCGGCAGTTCCGCACCGCACCCGTGCCCCTGGAGCTCGCCGAGACGGTGCTGCGCACCGGGGCCCCGCTCACCGCCGACCGCGACTCCGAGCTGGTGTCGGGCTGGTGGGTCGACTCCTTCCAGATCGCCTCGGCGCTCGCCGTACCGCTGGGCCGCAGCCCCGAGCTGGCCGGGGTCCTCACCCTGGACAGCACGCAGGTGCGGCCGTTCTCCGAGGACGTCCGCCGGCTGGCCGCCGCCGCCGGCGCGCACCTCGGGGGCGTCATCGAGCAGGCGCGCACCAGCCAGGCGCGGGCGGCCTCGCTCACCACCGCCCGGGTCGTCCGGCAGCTGCTCGTCGACGGCTCGGCGGTCACCGGCGCCGCGGCCGCCGCCGAGGTGCTGGCCCGGGCCGTCCAGCGGCTGGCCGGCACCGACCGCAGCGCCGCCTACCTGGTCGACGACGTCGGCCGCATCGGCGAGGTGCGGCACGTCGGCTGGGCGGAGGAGCACGCGCAGGTGGTGCGCGCCCGGCTGGTCGGGCGACCGGCGTCCGCCGTCCCCCTGTGGCGGCTCGCCACGGAGGAGCCCGTCCCCGTCTTCGTCGAGGACGCGGCGGCCACCGACCTGCTCGACGCGGACCTGGTGCGCGCCCTGGACCTGCGCTCCTACGTCAGCGTCCCGCTCATGTCCCGCGACCGGCTCCTGGGGCTGGTCGTCACCGGTTCGGTCGGCACCGCCCGCAGCTGGAGCCCCGCGGAGCGCGACGCCGTCCGCCAGGTCACGCTCGAGGGCGCCCTGGTCGTGGAGAACGCCGAGCTGCGCGCCGCCGAGCAGGAGCGCCTGGCCCAGCTGGCCACCGAGGCGCACCACGACCCGCTCACCGGCCTGCCCAACCGCCGGAAGTTCCTGGAGACGGTGGACCGGACCGTCCGCGGTGACCCCGACCGGCGGTCCGCCCTGCTGATGGTCGACCTCGACCGCTTCAAGGAGATCAACGACAGCTTCGGGCACGGCGTCGGCGACGACCTGCTCTGCCTGGTCGGCCCCCGCCTGCAGCGGGCGCTGCGGCCCGGGGAGCTGCTGGCCCGCATGGGCGGGGACGAGTTCGCCGTCCTGCTGCCCGACGCCGACGCCGAGCGGGCGCGCGAGGTCGCCGGCGGGCTGGGTACCGCGCTGCGCGACGCCTTCGTGCTGGCCGGCATGTCGCTGCACGTGGACGCGAGCATCGGCATCGCCCTCTGCCCGGACCACGGCCGCGACCGGTCGCTGCTGCTGGCCCGGGCGGACTCCGCGATGTACGCGGCGAAGCGCGGGCGCCTGGGCTACGAGGTGTGGGCGCCCGACGGCACCCCCGCCAGCCGCGACCGGCTGCAGACGCTGGAGCAGCTCCGCTCGGCCCTCGACGGCGACGAGCTCGTCAACCACTACCAGCCGCAGCTGGACCTGCGCACCGGCACCGTCGCCGGCCTCGAGGCCCTGGTCCGCTGGAACCACCCCGACCGCGGCCTGCTCTACCCCGACGTCTTCCTGCCCCTGGCCGAGCAGGCCGGTCTCATGCGCCGGCTCGCGCTGCGGGTGCTGGAGCAGGCGCTGCGCGACCTGCGCACCTGGCGCACCCAGGGCCACGATCTGTCGATCGCGGTGAACCTGTCCGTGTCCAACCTGCAGGACGTCGCCCTGCCCGAGCAGGTGCAGCTGCTGCTGGACACCTGCTCGCTGCCGGCCGGCTCGCTGGTCCTGGAGATCACCGAGGACGTCCTGATGGCCGACGCCGCCCGCAGCCAGCAGGTCATGGCCGGGCTGCGCCGGCTGGGCGTGCGGTTGTCGGTGGACGACTACGGCACGGGGTACTCGTCGCTGTCCTACCTGCGTGCGCTGCCGGTGGACGAGCTCAAGCTCGACCGCAGCTTCGTCACCCACCTGACGTCCGACCCGCGGGCGGCGGCGATCGTGCGCAGCACGCTGCAGCTGAGCCGCGACCTCGGGATGAGCATGGTGGTCGAGGGCGTCGAGGACGCCGACGCCCTCGCCGCGCTGCGCGAGTGGGGCTGCCACGTCGCGCAGGGCTACCACATCTCCCGGCCCATGCCGGCCGAGCGGGTGCTGGGCTGGCTGAACGCCCGCCCCCTGCCCGCGGCCGCCCCGCGGCAGGGCTGAGCAGGGGCGCCTCCGCGCCCGGCGGCGCCGACCGCCATGATCGTCGCCGTGACCACCGCAGCCCCCACCCGGGTCGCCGGGCTGGAACGCCTGGCCGCCCGCACCTGGCGGGGGCTGGAGGAGGAGCCCTACGGCGACTGGCTGCTGCGCGCCGCGGCGGGTTCACCGGGCGGGCCAACTCGGGGCTGGTGACCGGGGACCCACCGGGAGGCCTGCGCCCGGCGGTCGACACCGTCACCGGCTGGTACGCCGACCGGGGGCTGCGCCCGTGCGCCGCCGTCCCGGTGCCCGGGGGCGAGGCCGCCGACGCCGCGTTCGCCGCCGCGGGGTGGACCCGCGACGAGGACGTCCTGGTGCTCGTCGCGCCGGCGGGCCCCTGGCCCGCCGTCGACGTCCCGGTGCGGCTCGACGACGCACCCGACGCGGCCTGGCTGGCCGGCTACCGGCACCGGGGCGCGGCGCTCCCGGCCACCGCGGCGGCCGTCCTGCGCAACGCCGAGCAGCCGCTGTTCGCCTCCGTCCGGCCCGACCCCGTGGCGGCCCGGCCGGCCGCGGTGGCCCGCGGTGTGGTCGTCGACGAGTGGCTGGTGGTCAGCGCGGTGACCGTCGACGAGCCCTACCGTCGGCGCGGCCTGGCGACGGCGGTGATGGCGGCGCTGGCCACGGAGGCCCGCGCCCGCGGGGCGACGTCCTGCCTTGCAGGTGACCGCGTCCAACGCCCCGGCGCTGGCCCTCTACGCCCGGATGGGGTTCACCGAGCACCACCGCTACCACTACCGGTGGGCCCCGCCCGGCTGACCCGGCGGGCGGGGGTGCCCAGCGCCAGGCCCAGGGCGAGCGCCGCGGCCAGCACCCCCAGCAGCAGGAACGCCGTGCTCACGAGGCCGAGCGAGCCCCCGGAGACCAGCAGCAGGTCACCCTCGGGGCGCCGCACCATGGCCGCGACCACGACGGCCAGCCAGGTGACGGCGGGGAGAGCGGCGACAGCCTTGGAGCCGCTCAGCCGCAGCGCGGCACCGACCAGCAGCAGGTTGCCGGCCACCGCGGCCGCCACCGAGACCGGCACCAGCACGCCCCCCACCCGCAGCGGCAGCCAGAGGACCTCCACGACGGCCAGCCACCCGGCGACCACGACGGCGGCGATCCCGATGCCCACCGTGACCGGCCCGCGGCCCGTCACCCCTGGAGACCGGCGAAGAGGTCGTCCTCCCGGCCGTCGGGCCCGGCGGCCGGGCCGCGCTCGCCCGCGACCTGGCGGTAGTACTCGACGCCGAGCACCTCCTGGCCCAGGTTGTTCGACAGCGCGAAGAACGGGCCGTCGACGGTGATCTGGGTCGGGTGGGCGCGCATGGCGGCGTCCTTGCGCCCGGCGTAGGCCCGGGCGTCCACCGCGCAGGTGACGACCTCGTCGGGCACCACGAAGGGGATCTCGTCGAGGTCGCCCAGCCCCTCGAACGGCGAGGCCTCGCCGAGGGCGGCCATGGCCTCGACGCCCTCGCGCACCACCGAGCGAGGCATGGCGTTCCAGTAGACCTTCGCCACCTCCCAGGCGGCACCGAGGTCGGGCCGGTGGCCCGGGTCCGCCGCGGCCTCCACCGCCCGCATGGCCACCCGGTGCGCCTGGATGTGGTCGGGGTGCCCGTAGCCACCGAACTCGTCGTAGGTGACGACCACCTGCGGGCGCACCTCGCGGACCACGGCGACGGCGTGCGCCACCGCCTCGTCGAGGTCGGCGTTCCAGAAGGCCCGCGGGTGCTCGTTCGCCGGCGTGCCCATCATCCCCGAGTCGCGGTAGCGCCCGGCCCCGCCGAGGAAGCGGAAGTCCTCGACGCCGAGGGCGGCCATCGCCCCGCGCAGCTCCCAGATGCGGTAGCCCCCGAGCTGGTCGGCCTGGTCGGCGGCGAGCTGGGACAGCTCGGGGACCAGGATCTCGCCCTCCTCCCCCAGCGTGCAGGTGAGCAGGGTGACCCCGACGCCCTCGGCGACGTAGCGGGCCATCGTGGCCCCGTTGTTGATCGTCTCGTCGTCGGGGTGCGCGTGGACGAGGAGCAGGCGTCGGTCGGCGGTCACGGTCGGCCATTCTCCCCGAGGCGGCGTGCGGTGCGAGCAGGGCCGGGCCGCGCCCACGTCCTCCCCCGCCGCGGCGCGTCCTCCCCCACGGCGCACCGCGAGGGAGGACGCGCCGGGATCAGGGCAGGTGGTCCCGGCGCGAGGTGCTCAGCCCTCCGTGGGGACGACGGCGCGCGCCTCGGCGAAGTGGCAGGCCGAGGGGTGCCCCTGGCCGCGGTCGACCAGGGCCGGCGGCTCGGTGGCGCAGATGTCCTGGGCCTTCCAGCAGCGGGTGCGGAACCGGCAGCCCGACGGCGGGTTGGCCGGGCTCGGCACGTCGCCCTGCAGCAGGATCCGCTCCTTGAGCCCGCGCAGGTGCGGTTCGTGCACCGGGACCGACGAGAGCAGCGCCTGCGTGTAGGGGTGGGCGGGCGAGCCGTAGACCTGCGCGTCGGTGCCCTCCTCCACGATGCTGCCCAGGTACATCACCGCGACGCGGTCGGAGATGTGGCGCACCACCGACAGGTCGTGGGCGATGAACAGGTAGGAGAGCCCGAAGTCGTTCTGCAGGTCCTCGAGCAGGTTGACCACCTGCGCCTGCACCGAGACGTCCAGGGCGCTCACCGGCTCGTCGCAGACGATGACCTCCGGCTGCAGGGCCAGGGCCCGCGCGATGCCGATGCGCTGCCGCTGGCCACCGGAGAACTGGTGCGGGTAGCGGTTGACGAAGTCGGGGTTGAGGCCGACCCGCTCCATGAGCTCCTGGGTGCGCTGCAGGCGCCCCTTCCTCGGTGCGATGTCCGCGTGCACCGACCAGCCCTCGGCCACGATGTCGCCCACGGTCATGCGCGGGTTCAGCGAGGCGTAGGGGTCCTGGAAGATGATCTGCACCTCGCGCCGGTACTGCTTGAGCGCGCGGCCGCTCATCCGCGTGACGTCCTCGCCCTTGTAGAGGATCTGCCCGTCGGTCGGCTTCTCGAGGGCCACCAGCATCTTGGTGACCGTCGACTTGCCGCACCCGGACTCCCCCACCAGGCCGACCGTCTCGCCACGGCGCAGCGAGAGGTTGACGCCGTCGACCGCGCGGACGTGGCCGACCGTGCGCTTGAGGACGATGCCCTGGGTCAGGGGGAAGTGCTTCTTGAGGTCCTTGACCTCGAGCAGCACGTCACCCGGCGTGTGCGTCGGGCGGCTCGCGGCCGCCTCGGCCAGCGCCCGGTCCACCTCCGCGGACGGGTCGGCTGCGCTGCTCCCGGAGCTGGCGTCAGACACCGAGGACCTCCTCGCTGTAGTGGCAGGCCGCCTGGCGCCCCGGGACGACCAGCCGCAGCGGCGGGACGTCGGCGACGCAGTCGCGGCCGGGTGCGGCCTGCGCACCCGTGCGCCGCTTGGGGCAGCGCGGGTGGAACGGGCAGCCCGACGGGATGGCGGCCAGGTTGGGCGGCTGCCCGCCGATCGGCTGGAGCCGGCCGCCCTTGACCTCCACCTGCGGGATGGAGCGCATCAGGCCGTCGGTGTAGGGGTGGGCGGGGTTGCCGAACACCTCGTCGACGGTGCCGCGCTCGACGATGCGGCCGGCGTACATGACGGCCACGTTGTCGGCCACCTCGTTGACCACGCCGAGGTCGTGGGTGATGAGGATGAGCCCCATCCCGGTGTCCCGCTGGAGGTCCTTGAGCAGGTCCATCACCTGGGCCTGGACGGTGACGTCGAGCGCGGTGGTCGGCTCGTCGGCGATGAGGATGCGCGGGTCGAGCGCGAGCGCCATGGCGATCATGACGCGCTGCCGCATGCCGCCGGAGAACTGGTGCGGGTAGTCGTTCACCCGCTCCTTGGCGGCCGGGATGCGGACCCGCTCCATCAGCTCGACGGCGTGCTGCTTGGCCTCCTTGCGGGAGGTGCCCCGGTGCGCGCGGAACATCTCGCCGATCTGGAAGCCGACGCTGTACACGGGATTCAGCGCGGAGAGCGCGTCCTGGAAGATCATCGAGATCCCGGGCCCGCGGACCTTGCGCTGCTCCTCCTCCGGCAGCGTGAGCAGGTCACGCCCCTCGAACACGATCCGGCCGCTGGTGATCTCCGCCGGCGGGGTGTCGAGGATGCCCATGATCGCCTGGGCGGAGACGGACTTCCCGGAGCCGGACTCGCCCAGGATCGCGAGGGTCTCCCCCTCCGAGACGGTGTAGCTCACGCCGTTGACGGCGTTGACCAGGCCCGACCCGGTGCGGAACTGCACCCGGAGGTCGTCGACCTCGAGGATGGGCGTCCCGGCACCGCGGGCGGGGCTGGTGGGGACGGACGACGATGCGGTGCTCATGAACGCTGCTTCGGGTCGAGGGCGTCGCGCAGGGCGTCACCCATGAGGACGAAGGCCATCACCGTCAGGGTGAGGATGAGGCTCGGGAAGAGGACCGCGTGCGGCGCGGTGCGCAGCAGGCTCTGCCCGGTGTTGATCTGCAGGCCCCAGGAGATCGCCGGCGGCTGCAGCCCGACGCCGAGGAAGGTCAGCGTCGCCTCGGCCGCGATCAGGATGCCGATGGTGATCGTGGCGTAGACCAGCACCGGGGCGACGGCGTTGGGCATGATGTGCCGGACGAGGATCCGGGTGTTGGAGGCGCCCATCGCCCGGGCCGCGGCGACGTAGTCGGAGTTCTTGATCGCGATCACCTGCGAGCGGACCAACCGCATGGCGGTCATCCAGCCGAACAGGGCCAGCGCGATCGCCACCGCGACCACACCGCGGCCGAGGATGCCGCTGCGCAGGACCACCAGCGCACCGAGGATCAGCGGCAGGGCGTAGAAGATGTCCGCGATCCGGGACAGGATGCTGTCGGTCACGCCGCCGTAGAAGCCCGAGATGGCGCCGACGAGGACACCGAGCACCAGGATCACGACGACGGCGAGCAGGCCGATGATCAGCGAGTTCCGAGCGCCGTACACGACGTTGGCCAGGTAGTCGCAGCCCTGCTGGTCGAAGCCGAACCAGTGCTCCGCCGAGGGCTCGGCGTTGCTGTTCGACAGGTTGCACGAGCGCGGGTCGACGCCCCGGGCGAAGACCGACGGCAGCAGCGCCATCGCGACGAAGAGCAGCCCCAGGACCGCGCCGATCCAGAAGAGCACGTTCCGCCGGAGCTGGCGCCAGGCGTCGCTCCACAGGCTGTTCTGGCGCGCCTCGCCCCCCGGCTGGTCGGTCGCGCCGGTCACACCACCGGCCCCGGCCTCGTCGTGGCCCAGGGTCGTCAGGTTCGGGTCACTCATAGCGGATCCTCGGGTCGAGGACGGCGTAGAGCACGTCGACGACCAGGTTGAAGAAGATGAAGACGAAGACCAGGAGCGTCACGATGCCCACGACGACGGCGCCCTCCTGGGCCCGCACGGCGTCGAAGACCGCCCGCCCGATGCCCGGCAGGTTGAACACCGTCTCGGTGACGATCGCACCGCCCATGAGCGTGCCGATGTCGGCGCCGATGAACGTGACCACCGGGATCAGGCTGTTGCGCAGGGTGTGCCGCACGATCACGTCACGGCGGGGCAGACCCTTGGCCCGGGCGGTCCGCACGTAGTCGGCGCGCATGTTCTCGGCGATGCTCGTGCGGGTCAGCCGCGCCACGTAGGCCAGCGAGCCCGCGGCGAGCACCAGCCCGGGCAGCAGGAAGCTGTACCAGCCCTCGTTCACACCGGCGATCGGGAACAGGCCGAGCTGGAGCCCGAAGGTGAACTGCGCGATGAACGCCAGCACCAGGATCGGGATCGAGACGATCAGCGTGGTGCTCACCAGCACGACGTTGTCGAAGAAGCCGTTCTTGCGGATGCCGGCCAGCACGCCGGCGACGATGCCGATGAGGATCTCGAAGGCGATGGCCACCACGGCCAGCTGGACCGTGACCGGCATCCGCTGGCTGATGGTGTCGATGACCTCGCGGCCACGGAAGTCGGTGCCGAAGTCGCCCTGGAGCAGGTCACCGAGGTACTTGACGTACTGCAGCCAGAGCGGGTCGTTCAGGTTGAACTCGTCGGTCAGCTGGGCCACCACGGCCGGCGCCAGCGGGCGGTCGCCCCCCAGCGCCCGGATGGGGTCGCCCGGCAGCGCGTAGACCAGGGCGAAGATCAGGAACGAGGCCCCGAGAAGGACGGGGATGGTGAGTAGAAAGCGGCGCGCGATGTAGCGGCCCATGTCGCTCCTCGGTCGGGACGCCTCTCACCCATGTGGCGAGCGGGGAGGCGTCGTCCATGATGCGGGACGAGCCCGAGCGGCCGACCGCCGGGGAGCCCTGCCCGGTCTGGGCGGGGATCCCCGGCGGCGGCCTGCGGTGCGGTGTGGGTCAGCTGACCGGGACCACGTTGGCGACGTCGATGTCACCGAAGACGTCGATCACCACGTCGCTGACGTTCTCCGAGTGCCCGGCCTGCTCGAGGTCGAAGAACATCGGGATGATCGGCATGTCCTCCAGCAGGATGTCCTCGGCCTGGTTGTAGAAGTCCAGGGCCTCCTCGTTGCTGCTGGCGCTGTTGCCCTGCTGGATCAGCTCGTCGAACTCGGGGTTCGAGTAGAACGTGGCGTTCGAACCCGCCGGCGGCAGCGCGGCCGTGGAGTACAGCGGCTCCAGGTAGTTCTGCGGGCTCGGGTAGTCCATGCTCCAGCCGAGGCGGAACGGACCGGTCACACCCTGCTCGTCGAGCAGCGGCAGGTACTCGGCGAAGTCGAGCTCGCCCCGGAGGACGTAGTCGACGCCCAGGTTCTCGCGCAGCTGGTTGCCGACGGCCTGCACCCAGGCGTCGTGGCCGGCGCCCGCGTTGAACCACAGCTCGATGGGCTGGCTGCGGTCGAAGCCGGCCTCGTCCAGGAGCGCGTTCGCCGCGTCGACGTCCAGCTCGCAGTACTCGCAGACGCCCTCGCGGTAACCGTCGACGACGGGGGCGACGTAGGCGTCGGCCGGCGTGCGGCTGCCGTTGAAGATGGCGTCGGAGATCGCCTGGCGGTCGACGGCCATCGACAGCGCCTGCCGGACCCGCGGGTCGGAGTAGCGCTCGTCGTAGGTCGGGAAGCCCAGGTAGGTGAACCCGGACGACGGCGCCTCGAGGAAGCGGTCGCCGAGCACGTCCTCGGCCGAGGCCAGGGCGTCCGGCGGCAGGTCCGGCAGGACGTCGAGGTTGCCCGCCTGCAGGTCGTTGTAGCCGGTGTTCAGGTCGGCGTAGACCCGGAACTCCACGCTGTCGGCCACCGCCGGGTCCTCGCCGGCGAAGTCCTCGTAGCGGGTGACGGTGATGCCCTGACCGGGGACGAACTCGCCCTCGGCCTGGAACGGGCCGTTGCCGATCGGCTGCGTGCCGAAGCCCTCGGGGTCCTCGAAGAAGGCCTCGGGGAGCGGCCAGAAGGCGTTGTAGCCGACGGTCACCGGGAACTGGGCGAACGGGGAGGCGAGCTCCACCTCGAAGGTGGTGTCGTCGATGACCCGGAGGCCGCTCATCTCCTGGGCGGCCGGGTCGCCGGTGACGTTGCCCTCGGCGTCGGTCGGGGCCTGCAGGTCGTCGTACCCGAGGATGTTCGAGAAGAAGTACGACGCGCCCTGGGCGTTCGGGCTGTAGGCGGTGTAGTTCCACGCGTCGACGAAGGACTGCGCGGTCACCGGGGTGCCGTCGTGGAAGGTCCAGCCGTCCTTGAGCGTGACGGTCCAGGTGGTGTTGTCCTCGGACTCGATCGACTCCGCGACACCGGTGTACTCGACGGCGCCGTCGGCGGCGTACTCGACGAGACCCGTCCACAGGGAGGAGATGACCTGGTGGCCCTCGCTCTCGGTGGTGTTGCCCGGGATCAGCGCGTTCTCCGGCTCACCGACGTAGACGCTGAACGAGCCGCCACCCTCGGCGGAGGTGCCGCCGCTCCCGCCACCGTTGTCATCGCTGCCACCACAGGCGGACAGCATCATCGCGGCGGCGACGCCGGCCGCGACGAGCCCACCTCTGCGCTTGCTCAACTTCACGTGCAATGCCTCCCTCGACCCGCACCAGCGGGGGGAACGGACAGGTCGACCAGGCCCCGAGGGGGCGAGTGGTCGACAGATTGGTCTCGAGCCGGACGCAACCGGACCAGGGAGGCCCGGGACTGCGACGGGTGGACCCTAGGCACGCCTCGGAGGGGGTGTCCACGGACGTCACCGACTTGTGACCTGGGCTCACGATCCGCGCCGCAACCGTAACTTCCACGCCCCGCGGCGCGTCCGGCGGGCCGTCCTCCGGTCGTCCCGGCCGGTGCGCCGAAGCCTTTCCCGGGGACGTGTCACGAGCTGCCGGGCCGGGTACCCGCTGGTCGATCCGACGACGACCGGAGGGCAGCGATGACCGGCACCGAGAAGTTCACGAACAAGGTCGAGGAGATGTCCGGCAAGGGGAAGCAGGCGCTCGGCGACGCGACCGACGACCGCGACCTCCAGGCCGAGGGCAAGAAGGAAGAGTCCAAGGGCAACCTCAAGCAGGCCGGCGAGAAGGTCAAGGACGCCTTCAAGAAGTAGGCGGGGCCCTCCCAGGACGCCCGACGGGCGCCGTCCCCCGAGGGGGCGGCGCCCGTCGGGCGTTTTGTGCACAAAGCGCCCGGGTGGCACCCGTGTGGCGTTGTGTGCACACAACGCCCGGGGGGTCCGGGCTCAGCCGAGCAGCGCGGCCCGGATCCGCGCGACGACCGCGTCCATGTCCCGGAGGTCGTGGGCGGCGAGCCGGACGACCCGCCACCCCGCGGCGGCGAGGCGGCGGTACCGCTCGTCGTCGCGCGCGATCTGCAGATCGTCGAAGTGATAGGCGCCCTCGTACTCGACGACGACCCGCTGCCCTCGACGACCTCGTACTGCGGCACCGGTGCCGGGAGCCCGGCCAGGGCGCACGCCACCCGCACCCACGACTCCGGCGGCGACCCGGCCCGCGCATCGACGAGCGCGAACGCCCTGCGGGCGCGTACCACACCCCACCGCCCGACGCCCGCTCGGACCAGCCCGGCGAGGCCCGCCACCGTGAGCAGGTCGGCGCGCACCATCGCGTCGAGGACGCCGACCGCCGTCGCGGTCGACTCGAGCGCGGCGACGTCCCACGCGGTGCGCAGCGGGGTCGTGCACCGCAGGCCGTCGTCCGTCACCTCGACGTCGGCCGCCGGCAGGGCGACCCGGCGCACCCGGACGCCGGCCGGCCCCCGCCACTGGAGCTGCTCCGGCACCAGCACGGTGACCTGGTCCCCGTAGCCGGGCTGCGACGCGCCGAGGACGGCCGCTGCCGAGCGGGCACCGAGCGCCGCCCCCGGCGGCATGAGGAGGGCGGTCGCACGGCAGCGCAGGAGGTGGTCCCGCGGGAGGGACGGGTCGGCGTAGACGCCGCGGAGCACGCGCACGTACGGGCCGTCCCTCAACTGGCGGCGGCTGAGGACGCCCTCGGAGACGGCGTGGGCACCGACGAACACGCCGTGGAGGCCCTGGGAGCGCAGGAGCACGAGCCGGATCCTGGCGGCCGGCGCCGGATCGCCGATGCCGTCGTCCACACCCCGGCGTTATGTGCACAAAACGCCCGGAGAGGGGTCAGCTCCTGGTGAGGAGAAGTCGGACGGCGGGCAGCAGCGGGCGGTCGGCGGGGATCCAGTCGAGCGCGTCGAGGTCGGCCGCACCCACCCACCGCAGCTCGGCGTGCTCCCGCGCCACCGGCCGGCCGTGCGTGATCCGCGCCTCCCAGACCCGCATCGTCGAGGCGCCGGGTGCCCCTCCGGCGACGACCCCGTCGAGCGGCACCTCCCCGAGGAAGGACCGGGGCGCGACGGTGACCCCGAGCTCCTCGGCGCACTCGCGGACCAGCGCCGCGAGGTCGGTCTCCCCCGGGTCGACCTTTCCGCCGGGAAACTCCCAGCACCCGTCGAACGGCCCGCCCGAGCGCTGGGCGACCAGCACCCGGTCCCCCTCGACCAGCGCCGCGCCCACGACCTGGACCACCTCGCGCGCCCGCAGCGCGGCCCCGGCGGACAGGGCGTCCAGGTGCGCCCGCATCGCCCGCTGCACCCGCGGCCGCAGCGCCCGGTCCGCGACCCACCCCACCGGGCCGGGCAGCCCGGTCGCCCACTCGACCTGCTCCTCGACCCGCGTGCCGGCCGCGGTGGCCGTGAAGCGGCGCACGTGCTCGACCCGGCCGCGGGGACCCAGCGGCGCGGCGAAGGCGTCCCGCTCCGGGCGCACGGACCCCACCTCGCGCAGCGGGAACGGCCACGGGCGGCCCAGCGCACGGGCGACGTCGAACGCCACGGTCAGCGGCGCCTCCACCAACGCGGTGAAACGCAGCCGGGACACCGGGGCACTCTCGCAGATGACGGCAGTATGGGCAGCGTGCGCATCACCGCCCGGGTCGACTACGCCGTCCGCGCCGTCCTGGAACTCGCCGCGGCGGCACCCGAGGCGCTGACCTGCGACCGCATCGCGACCGCGCAGGGCATCCCCAACCGCTTCCTCCAGGCGATCCTCGCCGACCTGCAGCACGCCCGCCTGGTCACCAGCCAGCGCGGCCGGGACGGCGGGTACCGGCTGGCCCTGCCCGCCTCGGAGATCTCCATCGCCCGGGTGATGCGGGTCGAGCTGGGGTTCCTGGCCGAGGTGCACGGTCAGCGGCCCGAGGAGGTCACCTACCCCGGCCACGCCGCCGGGCTGGCCGAGGTCTGGGTCGCCGCCCGCGAGGCCTACCGCCGCGTGCTGGAGGGGGTCACCGTCGCCGACGTCGTCGCCGGGACGCTGCCTCCGCACGCCGCCGAGCTGGTCGCCATCGACACCGCGTGGCGGTCGTTCAGCGAACCCACGCCCCGCTGAGCGGCGCCGGGCCCGCCCCCGCCGGGTGATCCCCGCACCCGACCGCGCGGGATGTGGGAGGATCGCCGGCATGACGGACCGCGGCAGCCTCCTGGTCGCGCGCCTGCACATCGACCTGGCGCTCGTCTCCAGCGCCGCCTGTCGCGCCCTGCGCTGACCCAGGTCCCCCGCGCAGCTGTCCCGCTGCGTCCCGAACCAGCAGCGCCCCACCCCGGCCGACTGCCGGGCCGTCGGCGAGCGCAGGAAGAAGTACGCCACGTGAGCACCCCCACCCGCACCAGCAACCGGCCCCAGCGGGGTCAGGGCCAGTGGGCGCTGGGCTACCGCGAGCCGCTCAACCCCAACGAGCGGATGAAGAAGGACTCCGACGGCCTCGAGGTGCGCCAGCGGATCCTGGACATCTACTCGAAGACCGGCTTCGAGGGCATCGACCCCGGCGACCTCCGCGGCCGGATGCGCTGGATGGGTCTCTACACCCAGCGCGCCCAGGGCATCCCCGGCGGCAAGACCGCCGTGCTGGAGCCC
Source organism: Blastococcus sp. MG754426 (assembly GCF_021699055.1). Lineage (GTDB taxonomy): Bacteria > Actinomycetota > Actinomycetes > Mycobacteriales > Geodermatophilaceae > Blastococcus. Next base: position 14,305 of record NZ_SSXC01000016.1, read on the forward strand.
GAGGAGCTCGAGGACTCCTACTTCATGATGCGGGCCCGCATCGACGGCGGGCAGCTGACCAGCGACGCGCTCCGCGTACTCGGCGGCATCAGCACCGAGTTCGGCCGGGACGTCGCCGACGTCACCGACCGGCAGAACGTCCAGTACCACTGGATCCGCATCGAGGACGTGCCCGAGATCTGGCGCCGGCTGGAGTCGGTGGGCCTCTCCACGATGGAGGCCTGCGGCGACGTGCCGCGCGTGATGCTCGGCTGCCCGCTCGCCGGGATCCTCGAGGACGAGGTGGTCGACGCCACCGACGTCATCGCCGAGACCGTCGCCAAGTACGTCGGCAGCCCGGAGTTCAGCAACCTGCCGCGCAAGTGGAAGACGTCGATGTCGGGCTGCGTCGACCACTGCACCGAGCCCGAGATCGACGACGTCTCGTTCGTCGGGGTCGTCAACGAGGCGGGCGAGGCCGGTTACGACCTGTGGGTCGGCGGCGGGCTGTCCACCAACCCGATGTTCGCCCAGCGGATCGGGGTCTTCGTCCGGCCCGACCAGGTGACCGACGTCTGGGCCGCCTGCACCGCCGTCTTCCGCGACTACGGCTACCGCCGGCAGCGCAACCGCGCCCGCATCAAGTTCCTCATGGCCGACTGGGGCCCGGAGAAGTTCCGCCAGGTGCTGGAGGACGAGTACCTGAAGGAGCCGCTGCCCGACGGCCCGGCCCCCGCCCCGGCCAAGCACGACCAGCGCGACCACGTCGGTGTCAGCCGGCAGAAGGACGGCCGCAACGCCGTGGGCTTCGCGCTGCGCACCGGCCGGATCAGCGGCACGCTGCTCACCACGATCGCCGACCTCGCCGACGAGTACGGCCAGGGCCGCATCCGGACGACGACGCAGCAGAAGCTGGTCATCCTCGACGTCCCGGACGAGAAGGTCGAGGCGCTGGTCGACGCGCTGGCCGAGCACGACCTGCAGGTGCGGCCCAGCGCCTTCCGCCGCGGGACGATGGCCTGCACCGGGCTGGAGTTCTGCAAGCTGGCGATCGTCGAGACCAAGCACTTCGCGCAGGAGGTCTACGCCGAGCTCGAGCGCCGGCTGCCCGACTTCGACACCCCGATCGGGATCAACATCAACGGCTGCCCGAACAGCTGCGCCCGCTTCCAGACCGCCGACATCGGCTTCAAGGGCTCGATGGTGCGCGACGACGCCGGCGAGATGGTCGAGGGCTTCCAGGTGCACCTGGGTGGGCACCTGGGCGTGGAGCGCACCTTCGGCCGCAAGTTCCGCGGCCACAAGGTCACCAAGGGCGAGACCGCCGACTACTGCGAGCGCGTGCTCCGCGGCTTCCTCGAGCGCCGGACGCCGGGTGAGTCCTTCGCCCACTACGTCGCCCGCGCCGAGGAGGAGTGGCTGCTGTGAGCGAGGAGTCGACGTCGGGAAGGACCCGCCAGCTGCCGGTGTTCCACTGCCCGTACTGCGGCGACGAGGAGCTCACGCCGTACGAGGACGGGTGGCGCTGCGGCGCGTGCCTGCGGGCCTTCTCGGTCCGCCTGATCGCCACGGGGGTGCAGGGATGACCATCGCGCTGCGTCCGACGCCGCTGCTGGCCCAGGCCGCCGACGCCTGGTTCGACGGCATCGCCGACCCGGTTGAGCAGGCGCTCGCCGTGCTCACCTGGGCCGGCGACACCTTCGGCGACGAGTTCGCGATCACCTCGTCCATGGCCGACGGGCTGCTCGCGCACCTGGCCTCCCGGGCGATCCCCGGCGTGCACGTCGTCTTCCTGGACACCGGCTACCACTTCGCCGAGACGATCGGCACCCGCGAGTGGATCTCCTCGGTGCTGCCCATCACGCTCGTGAACGTCGAGCCCGAGCAGACCGTGGCCCAGCAGGACCTCGAGTTCGGCCCCGCGCTGCACGACCGCGACCCCGACCTGTGCTGCTCGCTGCGCAAGGTGCAGCCGCTGGCCCGGACCCTCTCCGGCTACGTCGCCTGGGGGTCGGGGGTGCGGCGGGACGAGTCGCCGACCCGCGCCGGCACGAAGATCGTCGACTGGGACGCCAAGCGCGAGATGGTCAAGATCAACCCCATCGCCGCCTGGACGCAGGACGACGTCGACCGGTACATCGCCGAGCACGCCATCCCGGTGAACCCGCTGTTCGAGATCGGCTACGGCTCGATCGGCTGCGCCCCCTGCACCCGGCCGGTCGCCCCGGGCGAGGACCCGCGCGCCGGACGCTGGGCGGGCTCCACCAAGACGGAGTGCGGCCTCCACACCTGACGAACCCCCGTCCCCCTCACGCCTCGCAAGCTCGGCGCGAGCCACCGGAGGGGCGTTCCAGCACGTCACCAGCCGTTCGAGTGCGTCACCATGGGGGCATGCCTCGCCCGCCGCGGTTGCCCGATGACGAACTCGCCGCTGCGCTGGCCTCGCTGCCGCGGTGGAGCGGCGACGGCGACGGCCTGCGCCGGACCGTCGAGCTGCCCAGCTTCCGCGACGCCGTCGCCGCCATCGTGGCGATCGCCGACGTGGCCGAGGAGATGGACCACCACCCCGACGTCGACCTGCGCTGGCGGACGCTGCACCTGACCCTGGTCAGCCACTCCGCGGGCGGGGTGAGCGAGCTGGACCTCGAGCTCGCCCGCCGGATCGACGCGCTGCTCCCCTGACCGGCGCCGGCCCCCGCACCGTGCGGTGCGGGGGCCGGTGCGGCCCCCTCCCGAGCGTGCGAGGGGTGGGGTGGAGGGAGCCCGTCCTCAGCTGCCGACGCGCCCGCCGTCGGTGCGGTAGACGACGGCGACGCTGGGCCGCGGGAAGGGCCGGTACGCCTGGAAGTCCGGCCACCGGCTCGAGGGGTTCTCCACCGTGGACCCCGTGGTCTCCCCCGGGTGCTGGACGGCGACGAACACCGACCGGGCGTCCCGGGTGATCAGCGGCCCGCTGCACTCGGCACCCAGCGGCACGGTGAGGAACGCCTTCAGGTGCCCGCGCTCGGGTCCCGCCGTCGGCACCGCGAACAGCCCGTCGTTGGTCCCGCCGAGGGTGCCGACGGCCTGGTTGCGGACCGACAGCACGTTGCCGTCCGTGGAGATCCACAGGTTGCCGGCGGGGTCGAACTCCAGGTTGTCCGGGCAGGAGATGGCGCTGACCTTCGACCGGTCGTACCCGGCGAAGTACGTGCCCGGGTACTGCGGGTCGCCGCAGACCAGGAAGATCCGCCAGGTGAAGGAGGTCCCGCCGGCCGACCCGGTCTCCTCCCACTCGATCACGTGCCCGTTCCGGTTGCCCGGCTGCTGCTCGAAGGTGGCCGGTGTGCCGGCCTCCTCGTCGGCGGGCTCGAACGCGTAGGAGCGGGTGAGCGGGTGGGCCTCGTCGGCGCCCGGCCGGCCGTTCACGCCGGTGCGGGCGGAGTTGTTGGTGAGCGCCGCGTAGACCCGCCCGTTGACGGGGTTGACCTGGATGTCCTCCGGCCGGTCCATCCTGGTCGGCACCAGCGCCGGGTCGACGACGACCGGGTTGGCCGGGTCGGGGAAGTCGCCGTTGCCGTCGAGCTGCTTGCCGAGGCGGTCGGCGGCCAGGCGGGTGAAGGTGAGCACCCAGGCGACGTCCTTGCCGGGGATCATCGACCGGCCGTCCTCCACCAGCGGGATCCACTCGCCGTAGCCGTCGAACTCGCCGTCCGCGGGCAGCGCGCCGCTGCCGTCGATCTCCGCTGCCGGGGAGTCGCCGACGAAGCGGGCGACGTACAGGTCGCCGTCCTCGAGCAGCGTCAGGTTGTGCGCCCGCGACGCGCTGTCGGTGCCGGGCCGGTAGGTCTTCCGCGAGACGAACTTGTAGATGTAGTCGAACCGCTCGTCGTCCCCGGAGTAGGCGACCACGCGGCCGTCCTCGGCGATCTGCACGTTGGCGCCCTCGTGCTTGAACCGGCCGAGCGCGGTGCGCTTCTTCGGCGTCGATGCCGGGTCGTAGGGGTCCACCTCGACGACCCAGCCGAAGCGGTTCACCTCGTTGGGCTCGCGGGCCAGGTCGAAGCGGGCGTCGACCTCGTCCCAGCGCCGGCCGGCCGGGCGCGTGGTCGAGACGCCGTAGCGCGCCAGCCGGGGCTCCTTGGCGCTCTCGGTGATCGGCGTCGTCGTCCCGAAGTACTGGTTGAAGTTCTCCTCGCCGTGCAGCGTGGTGCCCCACGGGGTCATGCCGCCGGCGCAGTTGTTCAGCGTGCCGAGGACGGTGCGTCCCTGCGGGTCCGCGCTGGTGCGCAGGTACGGGGAGCCGGCCGCGGGGCCGGTGAGCTCCATCGGTGTGTCCGCGGTGATCCGGCGGTTGCGCCGGCCGTTGCGGACCGGGCGCCACTCGCCGGTCCTCCCGTGCCGCTGCACCTCCACGACGGAGATGCCGTGGGCCATCATGGCGATCCGCTTCTGCTCCGGCGTGGTCGGCGCGGACTCGCTCGCCACCCCGGCGAACATCAGCTGCTCGTTGGTGTACTCGTGGTTGACCACGAGCAGCGCCTGGCGGTCGCGGTCGTCCAGCGGCAGGAAGCCGATGTAGTCGCAGTTGTAGCCGAACTGCATGGCCTGCGCCTCGGGGGTCTGCCGGTCGATGCGGAACGGCGGCGCGCCCGGCAGCACCGGGTCGCCCCACCGCATGACGACGGAGTAGCGGTACCCGCTCGCCGTGACCAGCTCGTCGAGGAAGTTCTGCTCGACCGGCTGGAACGTCAGGTCGCTCCCCGGGGCAGGGGTCACGCCGCCACCTGTCGGCACCGGCTGCTGCTCCCGGGCGGCCGCGGAGGCGACCGGTCCGGCGGCGACGAGCAGCGCGCCCGCCCCGGCCGCCTTCAGCATGCTGCGGCGGCTGAAGGCGGTCTCGACGACCTCGGCGAACGTCGGGTTGTCGGTCTGGTTCGGAACGGCGGTGTCGCAGGCGTTGCCGCACTTGTAGTAGCAGGTGGCGTGGCTGCGGCTGCCGTGGCGGATGCCGGAGAACAGCGGCAGGAGCGCGCGCTTGCGCGGCTCGAGGATGTCGGTCATCGGTCCCTCTGGTCGCGGGGCTGTGGGGGCCTTCGCACCCAAACGGGCCGTGACGACGCAGCGGTGGCAACCGGGTGAACGGCCGGCGAGCAGTCGGCCACCGATCGCGGTCAGCCGGTGACGGGCAGCACCAGCAGCGCCAGGAGGCGGTCGGCCTCGGCATCGGGATCGGCGGTCAGCCCGGTGTGCACGGGACCCGGCTGGACCACGGTGCTCCGCGGCGCGGTGAGCCAGCGGAACCGGGACCCGAGGGCCTCGCGCCCGGCGGCGCCGGCCACCGGGGCGGCCGAGCAGACGTCCGCGGCCGCCTGCAGCGCGCGGCCGATCGCCGCGGGGTCGGCCGTCGGGTCCAGCGCGCGGAGCCGGTCGGCGTCCAGGTGCAGCCGCGACCCGAGGTAGTCGCGCTGCCGGCAGTAGACGATCACGCCGGCGTTGAGCAGCTCACCGCGATCGACGCGCGGCACCACCCGCAGCACCGCGTACTCGAAGGTGTCCATCACCGCTGGCTGACCCCCTCGGGCGGCGGGGGTCCGAGCCACGCGGGCCGGTTCTCCCCGCGCGGGGCGCGCCGGCGGCCCGCTCCCCCGGCGGCGGCCGCGGCGACCAGCCCGGGCAGCCACGCGGGGCGCGCCGCGAGCCGGGCCAGCAGCTGCCCGGCGTACCGGGCCCGGGCCTCGTCGGGCGACGGACCGGCCGCGGGGTCGTCGAGCCACTCGTCGGGCACCTGGGCGAGCACCCGGCCCAGCAGCTCCCGGGTCACCCGGTGGGCCAGCGCCGCGTCGGCCGCCGTCACGTCGGGGCTGCACTCGACCAGGGCGTGCGCCGAGGCGTCGTAGGGGCGCTCGACGGCCGCCGCGGCCCCGGGCCAGTGGTGGTGGAAGGTGAGCGCCGCACCGTGGTCGATCAGCTGCAGCCGCCCGTGCCAGAACAGCATGTTGGGGTTGCGCCAGGAGCGGTCGACGTTGCCGATCAGCGCGTCGAACCACAGGACCCGGCCGGCGAGCTCCGGGTCGACCCCGTCGGCGCCGGCCTCGAAGTCCAGCGCGCCGGGCAGGTAGTCCAGTCCCAGGTTCCGCCCGGCCGAGCGCTGCAGGAGCTCCTGCACCTCGTGGTCGGGCTCGCCCACGGCCAGCTCGGGCACGACGTCGACGGTGACCAGCGCGGGGACCGGCAGCCCCAGGGCCCGGGCGAGCTCGGCGCAGACCACCTCGGCCACCAGGACCTTCACGCCCTGGCCGGCCGCCCGCCACTTGACGACGTAGGTGCCCAGGTCGTCGGCCTCCATGAGCCCGGGCAGCGACCCACCCTCGCGCAGCGGGGTGACGTAGCGGGTGGCGGTGACCGAGGGCAGCACAGTGACGGCCAACCTACGCCCGCCCTCGCGGCCGGGGCGGCTGCGCCACCCGTCGGGGGGACCCGCCGTCCGAGGAGCCGGGCGCCGAGGTCCCGGGCGCCCTCGCCGAGCTGCACCGGCGGCTGGCCGCTCCCCACGTGGTCTGACCGTGAGGGTGGCCGGAGACTGGCCACGTGGGACTGCTGCGCGCGCTCGACCCGGTCGCGCTCGCCGGTGCGCCGCTGACCTACGCCGAGGTCGGCGCGACGGCGGACGCGGAGTTGCCCGCCGGGTACCGGGTCGCCGAGCACTCGGTGGTGGTGGGCACCGGCCGCGCCGCGTTCGAGCGCGCCGCGGAGGCGGTCCTGGGCTGGCGGGCGCAGCGCGCCGCGGGGCTGCGGGTCCGGGCGACGGGACCGGCCGGCACCCCGGGCACGGTCGTCGTCCTCACCGCGGGGCTGCCCCGGTTCGGCTACGACATCCCCTGCCGGGTGGTCTGGGCCAGCACCGGGGGCGACGAGCGGGGCTTCGCCTACGGCACCCTCCCGGGCCACCCGGAGAGCGGCGAGGAGCGTTTCGCGGTCCGGCTGACGGCGTCGGGCGACGTCGTCTTCACCCTGCGGGTGTTCTTCCGGCTCGCGTCACCGGCCGCGCGGCTGGCCGGCCCGCTCTCGCTGGCCCTCCAGCGGCTGGCCACCGCCCGCTACACGGCGGCGGTGCGCCGGGCCGCCGGCTGCAGCTAGACGTCCCGCCGCACCAGCACCGCGAGGCCCAGGAGCCAGGCCGCCAACGCCCAGCCGCCGGCCACCAGCAGCCCCGTCTGCCAGGAGGTGGCCACCGACAGGAACGCGTCCTCCCCCACCCGGAAGGCCGGCAGCCGGCGCGAGATGCGCAGGCTGAGCTCGGTACCGGCGATCGCCAGCACCGGGGGGAGCACCAGGACGAGCGCGAGGACGGCGCCGAGCGCCCCGGCCGTCGAGCGCAGCAGCGCGGCGGCGCCGACCGCCAGCACCGCGGTCAGCGCCGCGCCCACGACCTGCAGCCACAGCTGGCGCAGCACGTCGGGGTCGGTGGGCGGGATCCCGCCGGGGACCGCGGTGAGCCGGCTCGCGGCCAGCAGGCACCCGGCGGCCACCAGCGCGGTGAGCAGCACGCTCCAGCCGGCGACGACGATGGTCTTGGCCAGGAGCACCCGACCGCGGCGCGGGACCGCGGTGAAGGTGACCAGCGCCAGGCCGGTGCGGAACTCGGCGCTGACGACCAGCACCGCGAGGACCACGAGCGGCACCGACCCGAAGCCGAAGCCGGTGAGCGCCGAGCTGACGGCGAGGTCCGCGCGCGGCGCCGACTGCGTCGTCGCCGCCGCGAGCCAGCCGGCGCCGCCGGCCAGGAGCACGAAGAGGCCCGAGCACCACCACGTGGAGCGGGTCGAGCGGAGCTTGGTCCACTCGCCGGCGAGCACCGCCCGGAACGGGACGCCGCTCACGGGGCGACCGCCCCGTACTCCACGTCGTCCCCGGTCAGGGCCAGGTAGGCATCCTCCAGGGAGCCGGTGACCGGGCTGAGCTCGTGCAGCCGGACGCCGATGCCGTGCGCGAGGTCGCCGACGTCGGCGGCGGCCAGCCCGTCGATGCGCAGCGCCCCGTCGATCTCCAGCTCGACGTGCCCGCCGGCGCGCTGCACCGCCGACGCCAGCACGGGCGCCTGCGGGCTGCGCACCCGGACGGCGGTGTGCGCGCCGAGGAGGTCGGCCATCGGGACGTCGGCGAGCAGCCGGCCCCGGCCGAGGACGACGAGGTGGTCGGCCGTCTCCTGCATCTCGCTCATCAGGTGGCTGGACACCAGCACCGTCCGCCCCTCGTCCGCGAGGTCGCGCAGCAGCTCGCGCACCCAGCGGATGCCCTCGGGGTCCAGCCCGTTGACCGGTTCGTCGAGGAGCAGCACCTCCGGGTCGCCGAGCAGGGCCGCCGCGATCCCCAGCCGCTGCGCCATGCCGAGGGAGAAGCCGCGCACCCGCTCGTGGGCCACCGGGGTCAGCCCCACCAGCTCGATCACGTCGTCCACCCGGTGCACGGGTAGCCCGTTGCCGCGCGCCAGCGCCAGCAGGTGGGCGTGCGCGGTCCGTCCCGGGTGGCGGGCGCGCGGGTCGACCAGCGCGCCGACCTCCCGCAGCGGGTGGGCCAGGTCGCGGTACGCGCGGCCCCGCACCGTCGCCGTCCCCGCGGTGGGCCGGGCCAGCCCGAGGGCGCAGCGGATCGTCGTCGTCTTGCCCGACCCGTTGGGGCCCAGGAAGCCGGTGACCCGGCCCGGCTCCACGGTGACGGTGAGCCGGTCGACCGCCACCCGGGCGCGGTAGCGCTTGGTCAGGCCGCGGAGCTCGATCACGCCGCCAGGATGGCCGACGCCCGCCGCACCCGGTGGCGGCGCCCCTACCGGCCGCGGGCGACGGCGGCGCGCTCCCGCTCGATCAGGTCCTTGCTGCGCACCAGCCGGATCAACGTCACCACGAGCAGCCCCCCGGCCATGTTGAGCAGCACGGTGTACCAGAACCAGGCCAGCCAGTCCCCGTAGCCGAACGGGGCGCCGACGTGGAGGGCCCCGAAGATCAGCAGCGAGTCGAGGATCGAGTGGAAGAGCATGAGCCCGGCCAGCAGGAAGCCGCCGATCACCGATGCGACGATCTTGCCGCCCTCGGAGTGCGCGCCGTGCTGCATGCGCGTCATGAGCGTGATGACGCTGCCGCCCAGGAACGCCAGGGCGACCGACTGCAGGTCCAGCGGCGCCTCCACGAAGTGCCGCGCCGACTCCAGCGCGACGTCGGCCAGGTCGGGGAAGCCCTGCACGACCAGCCACATCACCAGCCAGCCGCCGACGAGGTTCGCGACGAGGGTCCCGATCCACAGCTTGGCCAGCTGCCCGCCGCTGGCGCGTCGGGCGAACACGGCCGTGACGGGCACCAGGAAGCCCTCGGTGAACAGCTCGCTGCGTCCCAGCATGAGGGCGACGAAGCCGATGCTGAACGCCAGCCCGGCGAGCAGCTCGCTGCCGGTCGCCTCGAGCACGGCCAGGAGGGCCAGCACGCCGACGGCCACCTCCAGCCCCCCGGCCAGCCCGGTGGCCAGCACCTCCCGCCAGCGGCGGTGCAGCCGCTGCGCGCCCTCGCTGACGATCTTGTCGAACGCCTCGGCGATCTCGTCCTCGGCCGGGGCGTCGGTCTCCCCCAGCTCGGCGCGCGTGCGCTCCTCGTCCTGGTCCTGCACGGCTCCTCCTCGACGTCCGGGGCACCGGGACCGGGAACGGGCGGCACGTCCTCCCGCGCCCCTACCCGGAGCGCCGCCGGCCACACCGCCCGGCACCCGCGGCATGGGGCGCACCCATGACACGCGTCACGGGTGGGCCGTGCGGAGGGCGCCGCAGGTTGTGAACGACGGCACCCGACCCGGCTCCGTCGGGGCGGCAGGGTCGGAGGTGCGTCCGGAGGACCGGCCCGACGGTGGCCGGCGGACGCACTGAGGAGGGCCCGTGACCGACGTCCACGCGCAACCCGGCCGGCGGCCGACGCACCCCCGCGGGGACGTGCCCGCCGTCGAGGTCACCGACCTGCGGCGCCGGTACGGCGACTTCGAGGCGGTGCGCGGCATCTCCTTCGAGGTGCGCCCCGGCGAGGTGTTCGCGCTGCTCGGCGTGAACGGCGCCGGCAAGACCTCCGCGCTGGAGGTGCTGGAGGGCCTGGCGCGCCCCGACGGCGGGACGGTGCGGATCCTGGGCGCCGACCCCCTCCGGCAGCACGCCGCGGTCCGGCCGCACCTGGGGGTGCTGCTGCAGTCGAGCGGGCTGCCGGGCGACCTCACCGTCGCCGAGACGGTGACCACGTGGGCGCGGACGCTGACCCGCTCGCGCCCGGTCGAGGAGGCCCTGGCGCAGGTCGGCATGGGAGACCGCGCCGACGTCCGGGTGCGCAGCCTCTCCGGCGGCGAACGGCGCCGGCTGGACCTCGCGCTGGCCCTGCTGGGGCGCCCGCGGGTGCTGGTGCTCGACGAGCCGACCACCGGACTGGACCCGGAGAGCCGCCGCACCGTCTGGTCGCTGGTCCGGGAGATGGTGCGGGGCGGCACGGCCGTGGTGCTCACCACCCACCACCTCGAGGAGGCCGAGGAGCTCGCCGACCGCATCGCGATCCTGCGCGCCGGCCGGATCGAGCTGGAGGGCACCCCGGAGGAGATCACCGGGACGCAGCCGGCCACCGTCCGCTTCACCCTCGGGCCGGCCGCGCCCCCGCTGCCGGCGCTGCCCGGCGTGCGCCTGGTCGAGCCCGCGCCCCGCGTGGAGCTGCACACCCGCGACCTGCAGCCGGTGCTCACCGCCCTGCTCGGCTGGGCCGCCGCCGAGGACGTCGCCCTGGGTGGGCTCCAGGCGCGGTCGGCCTCCCTGGAGCAGGCGTTCCTCGCCGTCGCCGACGGCGACCCCACCACCCACCCGACCCGCCTCGAGACCGGGAGCACCCGATGACCACCGCCACGACCACCGCTCCGCCCGCCACCGGGCCGAGCCGCACCCGCCGCACGCTCGCGCTCGCCGGCGCGGAGACCAGGCTGTTCCTCCGCAACCGCACCGCGGTCGTGAACTCGGTGCTGCTGCCGCTCCTGCTGGTGGCCGCCGTGCCCGCGCTCGGCGTCGGGGGAGGTGAGGTCGCCGTGGGCCCGCGGCTGCTGGTCAGCGCCATCGGCGTGATGCTGGTCTTCCTGACCTACTACAACCTGCTCACCACGTTCGTCGCCCGCCGCCAGGAGCTGGTGCTGCAGCGGATGCGCACCGGCGAGCTGACCGGCACCGAGGTGGTCCTCGGGATCGCCGCCCCGACGCTGCTGGTCACCGTCGGCCAGGTGGCGCTGGTCGGGATCGGGGTCGCCGTCCTCGGGGAGTGGTCGGCGCCGGTCGACGTCGTCCTGCCGCTGGTCGCGCTCGTCGGCGGCGCGGCGCTCATGCTGCTGCTGGCGGCGGCGAGCACCGCGTTCACCCGCACCTCCGAGAGCGCCCAGATCACCGCCCTGCCGTTCCTGGTGGTGTCCTCCTCGCTGTGCGGGGTGTTCTTCCCCCTCTCCGTGCTGCCCGACGTGCTCGCCACCGCGGCCCGGATGCTGCCGCTGACCCCGGTGGTCGAGCTCGCCCAGCTGGGCCTGGCCGGCACCACCTGGGACGGCCAGGGGGTCGGGTGGGCCGGCGCGTGGACCGAGGCCCTGGTCCCGCTGGCGGTGCTCGCCGCATGGCTCGGCATCGGCGCCTCGCTCGCCCGGCGCTGGTTCCGCTGGGCGCCGCGGCGGTGAGCGGGGGCGCCCCGGGGCGGTGCGGCAGCATGGCGGCGTGCCGACCGTGATGCGCTGGTGGAGGAGCCGCTCCGACGCCGAGCGCATCGAGCTCTACACCCGGTGGTCCTTCTACACGTTCCTCGGGGCGGTGCCGCTGTTCGCCGTCGGTGTGCTGGGGGCGGCCACCTCCCCCGTGCCCGCCCCCGCCGTCGCCCTGTTCCTCGCGGGCGCCGCCGGCACCGCCGTCGGCGGGGTGGTGGTGACCCGCCGGGGCTTGGCCGCGCACCGCCGGGAGGAGCCGCTCCCCGCCGGGCCGGTGGCCGGCGCGTTCGCGGCGGCCGGCGTGATGGCCGCCGCCGGTGCCTGGGCGTTCCGCACCGGTGACCCCTCCCCCGTCGTGCCGTGGTCGGTGGCGCTGCCCCTCGGCATGGTGCTGACGGCCTGCTCGACGGTCTGGACCACCCGGCAGCTGCTCCCGCACACGCTCGCCATCGGGGTGCTCAGCGGGGTCGCCGCGGGCCTGGACGGGACCCCCGTGGCCGCGGCCGTGACGCAGGGCGTCGTCCTCGCGATCGCGGTGCTCGCGGTGGTGCTCGCCTTCCGCTTCTCGGTGTGGGTGCTCGACGTGGTGCAGGAGATGGCCCGCAGCCGCGGCGTGCAGCTGCAGCTCGCGGTCGCCGAGGAGCGGCTCCGCTTCGCCCGCGACCTGCACGACGTCATGGGTCGCGACCTCTCCACCATCGCGGTGAAGAGCCAGCTCGCCGGCGAGCTGGTGCGCCGCGGCCAGCCGGGGGCCGCCGAGGAGCTGGCCGACATCGCGCGCATCGCCGAGGGGTCGCTGCGCGAGGTGCGCGAGGTGGTGCGGGGGTACCGGTCGGTCGACCTCGCCGGCGAGCTGGCCGGCGCCCGCTCGGTGCTCCGGGCGGCCGGGGTCGCCTGCACCGTCACCGGTGAGGACGCCGGCACCGCGCTGCCCGAGCAGGTGCAGACGGCGTTCGGCTGGGTGGTGCGCGAGGCGGTGACCAACGTGCTGCGGCACAGCCGCGCCACGGAGTGCACGATCACCCTGTCCGTCGCGCCGGAGGAGGTGCAGCTGTCCGTGGTCAACGACGGCACCGGCGACGGCGACCGCGGCTGGGGCAACGGCCTCACCGGGCTGGCCGAGCGGCTGGCCGGGCTGGACGGCCGACTGCGCGCCCACGCGGCGGACGGCCGGTTCCTGCTGGCGGCGACGCTGCCGAGGGCCGTCGCGGGGGTGGCGCGGTGATCCGCGTGCTCCTGGCCGACGACGAGAACCTGATCCGCTCGGCGCTGGCCGCTCTCCTTGCCCTGGAGGAGGACCTGTCGGTCGTCGCCGAGGCCGCCTCGGCCGCGGAGGCGCTCGCGATGGCCCGGGCGCACGCGCCGGACGTCGCCGTCCTCGACCTCCAGCTGCCCGACCGCGACGGCATCTCGCTCGCCGCCGAGCTCGCGACCGTCGTCCCCGGCTGCGGGCTGGTGATCGTCACCGGGCACGGCCGCCCGGGCCACCTCAAGCGGGCGCTGGAGGCCGGCGTCCGCGGCTTCCTGCCCAAGACGGTGAGCGCGGCGGTGCTCACCTCCGTCGTCCGCACCGTGCACGGCGGAGGACGCTACGTCGACCCGGAGCTGGCCGCCGAGGCGATCAGCGCCGGGGACAGCCCCCTGACCCCGCGGGAGGCCGACATCCTGGAGCTGGCCGCCGGCGGGGCGCCGGTGGAGGAGATCGCCGCGCGGGCCCACCTCTCCCCGGGCACGGTGCGCAACCACCTGTCCGCCGCGGCGGCCAAGCTCGGCGCCCCCAACCGGCACGCCGCCGTCACCGAGGCCCGCCGGCGGGGCTGGCTCTGACGCCGGCGGCGTCCGCCTCGGGGGCCCCGCCGCCGGTCGCAGCCCGCGACGACGCGTGCCCACGGGGTGGCCCCACGCGGGGCGGCCGCGGGGCCGCGCGGTCGCACACCGAACGAGCCGACGCCGGGCCGTTACCGTCGCGCTCCCCCGCGCAGCAGGTGGCGCGACGGCTCGGAGGAGCGGCCATGTCCCGGAAACTCCCGCTGCTGACCGCGACGACCGTGGTGGTGCTCGGCCTGAGCCCCGGCGCCGCGCTCGGCGACGAGGGCCCCGCGCCGGGCGCCCCCGGCATCGGGGACCCCTACTTCCCGCTCGACGGCAACGGCGGCTACGACGTCCTCCACTACGACCTCGACCTCCGCTACGACCCGGCCACCGACGTCCTCGACGGGGTCGCGACCATCACCGCGCGGGCGCTGCAGGACCTCTCCGCCTTCAACCTGGACCTGCAGGGCATGGAGGTGCGCTCCGTGCGGGTGGGCTCGGCCGAGGCGACGTGGGTGCGCGAGGGCGGCGAGCTCACCATCACGCCGGCGAGGGCGCTGCCCGCCGGGCAGCGCTTCGCCGCCACGGTCACCTACGACGGCGTGCCGGGGACCATCACCGACGCGCTCGGCACCTCCGGTTTCATGCACACCGACGACGGGGCGGTCGTCGCCGGCCAGCCCGACGGGGCGGCCACCTGGTTCCCCGCCAACGACCACCCGCGCGACGCCGCCTCGGTCGACGTGCGGGCGACCGTGCCGGAGGGGCTGGAGGCCGTCTCCAACGGCGTCCTGGGCGGCAGCCGCACCGCGGACGGGTGGACCACCTGGGAGTGGCGCGCGCAGGAGCCGATGGCCACCTACCTGGTGACGCTGGCGATCGGCGAGTTCGAGCTGCGGGAGCACCGGGCCGACGGCATCCGGTTCTGGGACGCCCTCGACCCCGACCTGTTCACCCTCGACCTCGACCCCGAGGCGGAGGGCCCGTCCGCCGGGGAGGTCGCCGAGGCGTCGCTGGCCCGGCAGCCGGAGATCATCGGCTTCCTCTCCGAGTTCTTCGGCCGGCCCTACCCGTTCCGCCCGGCCGGCGGGATCGTCGACGACCACCCGGAGTTCCAGTTCGCGCTGGAGACGCAGACCCGGTCGATCTACGCGCCGGTGTTCTTCACCGACCCGGTCAGCGGCGACCTGGTGGTGGTGCACGAGCTCGCGCACCAGTGGATCGGCGACCTGGTGCGCATCGACGAGTGGCGGCACATCTGGCTCAACGAGGGGTTCGCCACCTACGCCGAGTGGCTGTGGCTCGAGCGCGAGGGGCTCTCCACGCCGCAGCAGGAGTTCGACGCCATCGCCGCCGGTGCGCCGCCGGAGTTCTGGGACCTGACCATCGGCGACCCGGGCCCGGCCACGGAGGACCTCTTCGACATCGCGGTCTACTACCGCGGCGCGATGACCCTCCACGCGCTGCGCGGAGCGGTGGGCGACGACGCCTTCACCTCGATCGTCCAGCGGTGGGTGGCCTCGCAGGCCGGCGGCACGGCGACGACCGAGGAGTTCGTCGCCCTCGCGGAGGAGGTGTCGGGGCAGCAGCTGGACGAGCTCTTCGAGCTCTGGTTGTCCACCCCGGGTAACCCCACCGCGGCCGGCTGACAGCATCGGGCGGCCCAGGGCCCGGACGGGGCCCTCAGCCGCTCGGGCCGAACTGCTCGACGCGGATGTCCGCCGCCGGGGTGCCCAGGGTCTCCAGCAGCCGGGTGGCCGCACCCGCGAACGCCGCGGATCCGCAGACGTAGGCCGTCTGCCCCGGCTCCCACAGCGGCACCAGGTCCACGGCGGTGAGCCGCCCCGCGGGCCGGATGCCGCGCGGCTCGCGGGTGGTCACGACCAGCGCGCCGGCGTCGAGCAGCTCGTCGGCGTAGGGCAGCAGCTCCAGCGTGCGCACGCTGACCGCGGTGCGCAGCCGGTCGGTGCGCCCCAGCGCCCGCGCGGTGCGCAGCATCGACACGAACGGCACCACCCCGCTGCCGCCGGCGACCAGCAGCGCCGGGCTCTCGGTGTCCCACACGAACCAGCCGCCGATCGGCCCGCGGACCTCGAGGACGTCGCCGGGCTCCACGACGTCGGCCAGGTGGGTGGAGACCTCGCCGTCGTCGAGCCGCTCGACGAACAGCTCGACCAGCGGATCCCCCGGCGCCGAGGCCACCGAGTACGACCGCTGGGCGGTGTAGCCGTCCGGCGCGGTCAACCGCACCACGTAGTGCTGGCCGGGCAGGTGGTCGACCCGGTCGGCGACGTCCAGCCGGAGCTGCACCGAACGGGGCACCGGGCGCCGCACGCCCGCGACCGTCGCCGTCCGCCACCCCCCTGACGGCGCCCTCACGGCCCCGTCCAGATGCTCGCCGCGAGCTCGCGAGCGGTGAGGGGGGCGGGGTCCTCAATCACCCTGGTACCGCTGCTGCCGCCACGGGTCGCCCCGGTCGTGGTAGCCGTTCTGCTCCCAGAAGCCGGGCTGGTCGCGCCGGAGCAGCGTGAGCTTGCTGATCCACTTGGCGCTCTTCCAGAAGTACAGGTGCGGCACCAGCAGCCGGACGGGCCCGCCGTGCTCAGGGGTGAGCGGGCGGCCGTCGAAGTCCCAGACCAGCCACGCCCTGCCCCCGGTCACGTCGGCGAGCGGCAGGTTGGTGGTGTAGCCGGTCTTCGACGTCGCCATGACGAACTGCGCCTCGGCGGTCGGCCGGACGGCGTCCAGCAGCGTGTCGACCGAGACCCCCGAGAAGCGGGTGTCGAACTTCGACCACGTGGTGACGCAGTGGATGTCGCCGCGGTACTCCGACGGGGGCAGCCGGTGGGCCTCGTCCCACGACCAGGTGGTGGGCTGCTCGACCTGGCCGTCGACGGTGATGCTCCACGTCTCCGGGGTGATGCGCGGGGTCGGCTCGGCGGTGAGGACCGGCCAGTCGGCGCCGACGTCGTACTGGCCGGGGGGCAGCCGGGGGTCGCGCTCGCGACGGCGGCCGAGGAAGCCACGGGTGGGGGTGGGCACGTGCACAGCCTGCCCGCCGCGGGGCGGTGTGACCACCGGCCCGGCCGCGTCACGTCGAGCGCGGCGGCGGGCTCCCCGGTGAGGGTCGCCTTACATGAGGTGTGTCACCTCGTGTTTGGTTGGTGGCAAGCACGGTGTAGTCCTAGCGTGGGGACTTGTGGTGACGGTGGAGCACGCGCAGCGCAGGACCCCCAAGGTGGCGAAGACCAACTCGGTCTTCAAGAAGGCCGTGATGGCCGTCAGCGGCATCATCATGGTGCTGTACCTGATCGCGCACGTGATCGGGAACCTGAAGGCCTTCTCGGGCGCCGAGGCGTTCAACTCGTACTCGGGCTGGATCCGGACGGTCGGCAACCCGGCGCTGCCGGGCCAGACGACGCTCTGGGCCATCCGCATCGTGCTGCTGGTCGCGGTGGTGGCGCACTTCTGGGCCGCCGTCTCGCTGTGGCGCCAGGCCAAGCGGGCCCGCCCCCAGGGCTACGTCACCAAGAAGGCCACCGCGCAGAGCTACGCATCGCGCACCATGCGCTGGGGCGGCGTGATCATCGGCGCGTTCATCATCTACCACGTCCTCGACCTGACCACCGGCACGGTGAACGCCGAGGGCTTCGACAGCACGCCGTACGAGCGGCTGGTCGCCAGCTTCCAGAACCCCTTCGTCACGATCTTCTACGCCATCTCGGTGATCCTCCTGGGCATGCACCTGCGCCACGGCATCTGGAGCGCCACGCAGACCCTGGGGCAGAGCAACCGGCGCCGCGAGAAGACCGTCAGCGCCTTCGCCGTGGCGTTCGCGACGGTGCTGACCATCGGCTTCCTGCTCGTGCCCTTCTCCGTCCTCTTCGGGCTCATCGACTAAGGAGCTCCCCCCGATGCCTCTCGAGCTGTTCACCGTCGGCGAGCCGATCGCCGACACCAAGGCCCCCACCGACGTCCCGATCGGCGAGCGCTGGAGCGAGCGCAAGTTCCGCGGCCGCCTGGTCAACCCGGCCAACCGCCGCAAGCTGACGGTCATCGTCGTCGGCACCGGTCTGGCCGGCGGTTCCGCCGCCGCCACGCTGGGCGAGGCCGGCTACAAGGTGAAGTCGTTCTGGTACCAGGACAGCCCGCGCCGCGCGCACAGCGTCGCCGCGCAGGGCGGGATCAACGCCGCGAAGAACTACCGCAACGACGGCGACAGCGTGCACCGGCTGTTCTACGACACGGTCAAGGGCGGCGACTTCCGCTCCCGCGAGAACAACGTGCACCGCCTCGCCGAGGTCAGCGTCAACATCATCGACCAGTGCGTCGCACAGGGCGTGCCCTTCGCCCGCGAGTACGGCGGCCTGCTCGACAACCGCTCCTTCGGTGGCACGCAGGTCTCGCGCACCTTCTACGCCCGCGGCCAGACGGGCCAGCAGCTGCTCTACGGCGCCTACCAGGCCCTCGAGCGGCAGATCGCGGCCGGCAGCGTCGAGCAGCACGCGCGCACCGAGATGCTGGACCTGATCGTGGTCGACGGCCGCGCCCGCGGCATCGTCGCCCGCGACCTGGTCAGCGGCGAGATCAGCACCCACTTCGCCGACGCCGTCGTCATCGCCAGCGGTGGCTACGGCAACGTCTTCTACCTGTCCACGAACGCCAAGGGCTCCAACGCCACGGCGATCTGGCGGGCGCACAAGCGGGGCGCGTACTTCGCCAACCCCTGCTACACCCAGATCCACCCCACCTGCATCCCGGTCAAGGGCGACTACCAGTCGAAGCTGACCCTGATGTCGGAGTCCCTCCGCAACGACGGCCGCGTGTGGGTGCCCAAGGAGCGCGGCGACACCCGCGACCCGCGGGAGATCCCCGAGAGCGAGCGCGACTACTACCTCGAGCGGCTCTACCCCTCGTTCGGCAACCTGGTCCCCCGCGACATCGCCTCCCGCCAGGCGAAGAACGTGTGCGACGAGGGCCGCGGCGTCGGCCCCGGCGGGCTGGGGGTGTACCTGGACTTCGCCGAGGCGATCGAGCGGCTGGGCCGCCCGGCGGTCGAGGCGAAGTACGGCAACCTCTTCGACATGTACGCCCAGATCACGGGCGAGGACCCCTACGCGGTCCCCATGCGGATCTACCCGGCGGTGCACTACACGATGGGCGGCCTGTGGGTCGACTACGACCTGCAGTCGACGATCCCGGGCATGTTCGTGATCGGTGAGGCGAACTTCTCCGACCACGGCGCGAACCGGCTCGGCGCCTCGGCGCTCATGCAGGGCCTGGCCGACGGCTACTTCGTGCTGCCGTCGACGATCAGCAGCTACCTGGCCGACGGCCCGTTCGAGAAGGTCGACGAGAGCCACCCGGCCGCGGTGGAGGCGCTCACCGGCGTGCAGGAGCAGGTGCAGAAGCTGCTCAGCATCAACGGCAACCGCACCCCGGCGTCCTTCCACCGCGAGGTCGGCCAGCTGATGTGGGACCTCTGCGGCATGGAGCGCACGGACGAGGGCCTGCGCAAGGCCATCGACCGCATCCAGGAGATCCGCCAGGAGTTCTGGACCAACCTGAAGGTCACCGGCGACTGGCACTCGTTCAACCAGACGCTGGAGCACGCCGGCCGGGTCGCCGACTTCATCGAGCTCGCCGAGCTGATGTGCATCGACGCCCTGCACCGCCGCGAGAGCTGCGGCGGCCACTTCCGCGCGGAGAGCCAGACCCCGGAGGGCGAGGCGCTGCGCGACGACGAGAACTTCGCCTACGTGGCGGCCTGGGAGTGGACGCCGGAGGGCCAGCCCCCGGTGCTGCACCGGGAAGCCCTCGAGTACGAGTACGTCCACCTCGCCCAGCGGAGCTACAAGTGACAGCCACACACGAAGGCGCGATGCGCTCCAGCGTCGGCAACCCCGGGGCGGAGAGCAAGCGCGGGATGAACCTGACGCTGCGCATCTGGCGCCAGCAGGGGCCGACGGTCAAGGGCAAGATGGTGACCTACAAGATCACCGACATCTCCCCCGACATGTCGTTCCTCGAGATGCTCGACGTGCTCAACGAGCAGCTGATCATGCAGGGCGACGACCCGGTCGCCTTCGACCACGACTGCCGCGAGGGCATCTGCGGCATGTGCGGCGTCATGATCAACGGCCAGGCGCACGGCCCGCAGCAGACGACCACCTGCCAGCTGCACATGCGGTCGTTCGCCGACGGCGACACGATCGACATCGAGCCGTGGCGGGCCACCGCGTTCCCGATCATCAAGGACCTCGCGGTCGACCGGCGGGCGTTCGACCGGATCATCCAGGCCGGCGGCTACATCAGCGTCCCGACCGGGACCGCCCCGGAGGCGCACGCCACCCCGGTGCCCAAGGCCGACTCGGACGCCGCGTTCGACGCCGCGACCTGCATCGGCTGCGGCGCCTGCGTGGCGGCCTGCCCGAACGCCTCCTCGATGCTGTTCACCGCCGCGAAGGTGACGCACCTGGGGCTGCTCCCCCAGGGTCAGCCCGAGCGCAACGACCGCGTGGTCAACATGGTGGCGCAGCAGGACCGCGAGGGCTTCGGCGGCTGCACCAACATCGGCGAGTGCTCGGCCTCCTGCCCCAAGGGCATCTCGATGGAGACGATCTCGCGGCTCAACCACGACCTCCTCGGCGCCCTGCGCGCCGGCGCGCGGCCGAAGAGCTGAGCACCGGCCCCGTCCGACGACGGGGCCGCCGCGACGGGCGGGCACCCACTCCGGGTGTCCGCCCGTCGCGCTCTCCGGGCCCCGGCGCCGTCGTCACCGTGATGAGCGGCCCGGCCGTCGCGCTGTACCGGACCACCGGCCCGGGCGGCACGGCCGGGGAGAGGCCCGTCGCGCCGCGGCGATCAGCTGGGCGGGACCGGCGGGATGATCCGGTCGACGACGTCGGCCGGCATGAGCCCGGCCTTGCCGAATCGGCTGGCGGCCTCGATGAACTGCGGCGCGGTGGCGGCGAGGTCGACGAGCATCGCGCGGGCGTCGTCCTCCCGTCCGGCGAGCGCCGCGACGACGGCCCGCCACATCAGCTGGTCGGGCTCGCTGACCGGGTCCATCGGCCGGAGCAGCTCCAGCTCGCGGTCGGCGGTGACCGGGTCGCCGTCGATGGCCTGCTGGAACGCGCGGACGACGTCCTGGTAGCGGGCGCGCGTGACGGTGAGGTCGGCCAGCACACCCAGCGGGTCCGGGGAGTCGTCGACCCGCAGGTCGACCACCATGTCGTGCCAGGGGCGGCCGGTGGTGGTCGCGCGGACGACCATGATCGCGGCCGACCGGCGCCCCCGGAAGTCCCCGCCGGCCTCCTCCCCCGCCACCAGGGAGTTGAGCAACCGCTGGGCGAGCGGGCCCGAGGAGCCCTCGAACCGCTCCACCATCGCCTCCCACACCGCCGGGGAGCTGGCCATGTTGGCCAGGGCGACGCAGGTGTCGCCGATGAGGTGCCCGGCGGCGTCGACGCAGCTGGTTCCGGTGTACACGGCGAAGTCGCCGGCCAGGCCCAGCACGGCGACCTGCCGGCGCTCGGGCTGCGGGTCGACGCTGCTGAGCGCCGTCAGGACCTCCTGGGCGGTGAAACCGCCGCGGAGCAGGTCGAGGCCGACGGCGCCGTACATGGGCTCGGCCATCGACTGCGTCGCGATGACGCCGTGCCCGGGGAGGGCGAAGGGGACGCTGTTGCCGACCGCGAAGGCCTGGGACTGCGTGGCGACGCCCATCTCCCCGGTCTCCGGGTCGCGGGCCACGATCGAGTACGTCACCGCCGCCGCCTACCCGCGTCGCCCCGGGGGCCGAAACACGGGTGCGTCACAGCGCGCGCGGAGCCATCGCCCCGGCGACGAGCTCCACCGACCGCAGCCGCCCCTCGAGGGACCCCGACTGGTGGGCGACGATCAGCTCGTCGGCGTCGGCGAGCTTCGCGAACCCCTCCAGGTGCTCGCGCACCTCGTCCGGGGTGCCGACGGCGGTGTGGGTGAGCATCGTGCCGACGTGCTGGCCGGCGCCCTGGGCGAGCAGCTGGTCGGCCTGCTCGTCGGTGAGCGCCCGGCCACGGCCGAACAGGCCGACGGCCAGGTTCCGGCGCACCGCCTGGAGCTGGTCCTGGGCGGCCGCGGTGCTGTCGGCGGCGACCACGTTGACACCGGCGATGACGTAGGGCTCGGCGAGCTGCTCGGAGGGCTTGAACTCCCGCCGGTAGGCGGCGACCGCGGGCTCCAGCATGGCGGGCGCGAAGTGCGAGGCGAAGGCGTAGGGCAGGCCCAGGGCGGCGGCGAGCGTGGCGCCGAACATCGAGGAGCCCAGCACGTACAGCGGCACCCGCGAGCCCTTGCCGGGGATCGCGTCGACGCCGGGCACCCGCGTCTCACCGGCGAGGTAGGCCTGCAGCTCGAGCACGTCCTGCGGGAACGTGTCGGCCGAGCGCGGGTCGCGGCGCAGCGCGTACATGGTGTTCTGGTCGCTGCCGGGCGCGCGTCCCAGGCCCAGGTCGATGCGGCCCGGGTACATCGCGTCCAGCGTGCCGAACTGCTCGGCGATCGTCAGCGGCGAGTGGTTGGGCAGCATGACGCCGCCGGCGCCCAGCCGGATGCTGCGGGTCTGCGCGCCGACGTGGGCGATGAGCACGCTGGTGGCCGACGACGCGATCGTGGGCATGTTGTGGTGCTCGGCGTACCAGACCCGCGCGTAGCCGTGCTCCTCGGCGCGCTGGGCGAGGGCGACGCTGGCCGCGATGGCGCTGCTCGCGGTCTCCCCGCGCGGGATGGGTGCCAGGTCGAGGACGGACAGGGTGGTGCTCATCTGCGGTGCAAGCCTTTCGCGTCGGTTGCACCGGGCAACGCCGTCCGGCCGCGGCTGCTTCCCCGCGGGTCAGCGGCTCTGCAGCGCGTCCAGGGCCACCGCCATCGCCGCCGCCACCCGGACGTCCAGCCGGGGGTCGGGGACGGTCACCGTGTAGTGGTCGCGCAGCGCGATCCGCTTCTGGCTGCTCATCACGGGCACCCCGGACCGGCTGTCGGTGAAGTCGAAGTGGAAGACGAAAGGCATCGGGATGGCGTCCAGGAACGGGATGAGGTCCCAGACCCGGCGCAGCACCGCGATGAACGGGTTGCGCTCCCGGCCGACCGCCTCGACGCCCGGCGCGGAGAGGTGCCAGGTGGAGCGCAGCAGGCTGGCCCCGAAGTCCTTGCGGAAGTAGCCGATCGGCTGGCCGTGCTCGTCCAGGACGTCGTGCTCGGCGCCGACGTCGAGGCGCTGCCGGGCCTTGAAGGAGAACGCCCGCCGGCTCTTCCCCGCGTCGGCGAAGAAGACGACCTCCTCGCGGAGCTTCATCCGCTTCTGCTCGGCGAGGGCGAGGAGCCGGCCCTCGCTGCCGTCGGGGTTCGCGGCCAGCACCTCGTAGCGGTTGACCATCATCGTCACCCGCTGCCGCACGAAGAACGTCGGGACGACGGCCGGGGCCGGCTGGGATCCGGAGGGGTGGGTCACGTCGGTGCTCCGTCGCTGCTCGGGGCCGTGGCCCGCCCATCGTGGCGGACCGGCGCCGGTCGGGGGCCGGCGCCGGTCCGCGTGTCGACCGCCGGGGTCACCGCGGCGGGGCCGGCCGGCGCCCGGTGAGGGTCTCGTGCAGCCGCTGGACCAGCCGCTCCAGCGGGCTCGGGGTCTCGTCGCTGCGGGGCGGTCCGGCGGGCATCAGCACCCAGAGCAGCAGGTAGACCAGGACACCGGCCCCACCGGCGACGGTGAGGCCGACGAAGCCGACGCGCCAGAGCACGGCGTCGATGCCGCTGTAGTCGGCCAGGCCGCCGCAGACACCGCCGGCCATCCGGTCGGTGGTGCTGCGGCGGAGCTCCGGCCGCCCCGACGGGGGCTGCTGCGCCTCGCCGGGGGCGTCGGCGGGAGGAGGGAGAGGAACCGAGTTCGTCATGCCACGAGCCTGCCGTCGACGTCGCGCCCTGGACATCCGGTGACACCCGGAACCGCCCCTGGTTCTGCGCTCAGGGTCGGCCCGGGTGGGACGCGGGCATGCCGCGGGCCTACGTCACCGGGGGCTTCCCCGTGAGCACCCCCGAGACGGGCCGGTGCGCCGGCTCAGCGCAGCGGCAACGGGGTGCTGTCGCCGTCCTCCCGCGGGCCGAGGATCCACCGCTCCTCGGCCGCGATGGGCACGTCGTCGATGCCGGCCGCCCGGCGGCGCATGAGGCCGTCGGCGGCGAACTCCCAGTTCTCGTTGCCGTAGGAGCGCCAGGTGCCGCCCTCGTCGTCGTGCCACTCGTACCGGAACCGGACGTCGATGCGGTCGCCGGGGAAGGGCCGCCGGCCGGCCACCACCGCCAGCCTGCCGGGGACCGGCCGCGACCGCGCGCCCGGCCGATGAGTTCTCCGGGGCCTGCCCGTCTAGGTTCACGACGACCGCTCGCTCGAAGGAGACCCCGTGGGACACATCGCCGCTTCCCTGTTCACGACCGTCGACGGCTCGGCGGAGCGCCCCGACCTCTGGCACGGGCCGTACTTCGACGAGGCGATGGGCAAGGCCGTGGACCGGCACCTGGGGCGGTGCGAGTCCTACCTCATGGGGCGGGTGCTGCACGACCAGTGGGCGCAGTACTGGCCGGGCAACGACAGCGACGAGTTCGCCGACTTCATCAACCCCGTCCCGAAGTACGTGCTGTCGACGACGCTGGAGCGCTCCGACTGGGCCGGGACCACGGTGCTGCGGGGCCTGGACGACGTGCGGGCGGTCAAGGAGCGCACCGAGGGGACCATCGGCATGTCCGGCAGCCTCACCACGGTGCGGTCCCTGCTGGCGGCCGGCCTGCTCGACGAGCTGGTGCTGCTGGTCGACCCCGTCGTGGTCTCGGGCGAGCGGCGCTGGACCGACGAGCTGGACCGGACGCCGCTGGAGCTCGTCTCCTCCGAGGCGCTGCCGACGGGGGTGCTGCACGTCGTCTACCGGCCGGCCGGGCAGCGCTGAGACGCCGCGTCGCCGTCGAGTGTTCCGGGCCGCGTCACCCGCCGGACACCTCGGGTGCCCACGCTGGCGCCATGACGGCGAGCCTCTTCGTGATCGGTATCCGGGTCGGGTGGATCGGACCCGACGTCCGGCCCGGTGACGACGGGTTCGCGCGGGCCGCCGACGTCGCGCACGCCGTGGCCAAGCCGGTGGTCGACGGGCTGGAGTCCTCGCTCTGCGGCCAGCTGGTGCGCGCCACCGCCGCGCAGGACTGGCCCTCGGCGCGCCAGGTGGCGCGCTGCGAGGAGTGCGCCCGCCTCGCCGGCTGACCTCCCCCGCGCGCTGACGGGGCCACCGCTCTGCTCGCCGCTCCCCTAGCCTCCGCCACGTGCTCGACACCCCCGCGACCGCCCGTCCTGCCCGCGTCGACCGGTGGCGGCGGCCGGTGCTCGCCCTGGCCGTCCTGGCTCTGCTGTTCTGGGCCGCCTCGTACAGCTGGGTGCTCGGGTTCACCCCGCCCACCCGGTGGTTGAGCGCCACCGCCTCACCGTGGGGGCTCATGGAGGTCGCCGCCCTGGCCACCGGCGCGACCGCCCTGGCCGGCGGGGTCGTGCTGGCCCGGCGCGGAACCGGGCACACGCGGCACACCGGTATCCGGGTGCTCCGGCTGGCCGGCTTCGCGCTGGTCGCGACGACGGTCGGGATGCTCGTCTCCTTCTGAGGGTGCCGCGCTGGGTGTCGCGTGCTCGACGGTGCGGTCGGCGCGCGGCTCGATCCGGGCGGCCCGTTCGAGACGGCGGTGGCCTCCGTCGTCGAGGACGGCCGGATCAGCCGCGTGCACCCGGTTCGGAACCCGCGGGAACTGGGCACGCTCGACGGGGTGTCCGAGCTGCGGCGCTGAGCAGGGGTCCGCGGCCTGATCGCAGGGAGCGGACGTGGCGGGGACGAACGTGCTCATCGTCGGTGGCGGGAACGCCGGGATCTCGCTGGCGGCGCGGTTGCTCCGGGACGGGGTGACCGACGTGACCGTGGTGGCCCCGCAGCCGGTGCACCGGTACAAGCCGCTGCTGAACTACGTCGCCGCCGGCGAGGCGTCGATGGCCGAGCTGGAACGCCCCATGGCCGAGGTCGTCCCGGACGGGTGTTCCTGGATCCGCGACGCCGTCGACGCCGTCGACCCGGTCGCCCGCACCGTCCGCACGCGCGGCGGCCGGACCCTGCACTGGTCGACGCTGGTGCTGTGCCCGGGCCTGGTGGAGGACTGGGACGCGACCCCGGGGTTGCAGCGGGCCTACACCGAGGGGTGGGCGGCCTCCTCCTACGTGCCGGGCAGCACCCCGCTGGTGTGGCCGGGCATCCGGTCGGTGCGGTCGGGGTCTGCCGTCTTCACCGTGCCCCCGGAGCCGGCCTCCTGCGGGCCGACCGCGCTGAAGCCGCTGCTGATGGCGTGCGACCACTGGCAGCGCGCCGGGGTGCTCGGCGACGTCCGGGTCACCCTCGTCCTGCCGGAGGCGACCGCGACGCGGATCCCGGAGGCGGACCGGTACCTCGAGGAGGTGTTCGCCGGCTACGGCGTCGAGGTGCTGCGCGAGGCGCGGATCGAGAGCGTGGACGGCGACCTGCGCTCCGTCGCGGTCGGCTCGCCGGGCGGCCGGCGGGTGCTGGAGGACATCGCCTTCGCGCACGCGGTCCCGCACTACCGGGCACCGCGGTGGATCGCCGACTCCGGTCTCGCGGCCGACGAGGCACCCGGCCTGGTGGACGTCGACCCGGAGACGATGCAGCACCGCCGTCACGGCTCGGTGTGGGGCCTCGGTGACGCCGCCGACCTCGCCACCCGCCCGTCCGGCGGCGCGCTGCGCAAGCAGGTGCACGCGCTGAGCACGAACATCACGGCCGCCGAGACGGGGCGGTCGATGCAGCGCTACGACGGCTACACCGTCATGCCGATCACCGTCAGCCGCCGCAAGCTGATGCTCAACGAGGTCGACCGCGACGACCAGGCGCAGCCGTCGGTGCCCTTCCTGGACCCGTTCGTGCCGCGCCGTTGGCAGTGGCTCTTCGACCGCTACGGGCTGCCGCAGGTGTACTGGCGACGCATCCTCCGCGGCCGGGTCTGACTTCCTCCCCCCAGTTGTCCGCGGCTCGTGTCGAGAAGGCGCGGGCGGTTCCGTCCCCGGGGTGCGACGGCCACGATGGGCCGTATCTCACCAGGGAGAACACCATGGCCAAGTACCTGCTGCTCAAGCACTACCGCGGCGCGCCGGCGGCGGTGAACGACGTCCCGATGGAGAAGTGGACGCCGGAGGAGATCTCGGCCCACGTGCAGTACATGCAGGACTTCGCCGCGCGGCTCGAGGGCACCGGCGAGTTCGTGGACGGGCAGGCGCTCGCCCCGGAGGGCACGTGGGTCCGCTACGACGGCGAGGGCCGGCCGCCGGTCACCGACGGCCCGTTCGCCGAGACGAAGGACCTGATCGCCGGCTGGATGGTGATCGACGTCGACAGCCACGAGCGGGCGGTGGAACTGGCCGGCGAGCTGTCCGCGGCTCCGGGTGCCGGTGGGAAGCCGATCCACGAGTGGCTGGAGCTGCGCCCGTTCCTGACCGCGCCGCCGACCATCACGGAGTGACCGCACCGGTGGACGAGACCCTGCTGCGGGCGGTCGTCCCCACCGTGATCGGGGTCCTCGGCCGCCGCGGAGCCGACTTCGCGGCGGCCGAGGACGCCGTCCAGGAGGCCCTGGTCGAGGCCGTGCGGGTGTGGCCGGCGGGACCACCGCGTGACCCGCAGGGCTGGCTGGTCACGGTGGCCTGGCGGAAGTTCCTCGACGCCACGCGGGCCGAGACGTCCCGGCGGCGGCGCGAGGAACGGGTGGACGCCGAGCCCGCGCCCGGGCCGGGGCAGGAGGCCGATGACTCGCTGCGGCTCTACTTCCTGTGCGCGCACCCGTCGCTGACGCCGGCCTCGGCGGTGGCGCTCACGCTGCGCGCGGTCGGCGGGCTGACCACGCGGCAGATCGCCCAGGCCTACCTCGTGCCCGAGGCGACGATGGCGCAGCGGATCAGCCGGGCCAAGCGGACGGTGTCGGGTGTCCGGTTCGACCGGCCCGGGGACATCGCCACCGTGCTGCGGGTGCTGTACCTGGTCTTCAACGAGGGGTACTCCGGCGACGTCGACCTCGCGGCGGAGGCGATCCGGCTGACCCGGCAGCTCGCGGCCGTCAGCGACCACCCGGAGGTGGCGGGGCTGCTCGCGCTGATGCTGCTGCACCACGCGCGGCGCCCGGCACGCACCCGCCCCGACGGGAGCCTCGTCCCGCTGGCCGAGCAGGACCGCGGCGCGTGGGACACCGCGCTGATCGCGGAGGGGGTCGAGGTGCTCCAGGCGGCGCTGGCGCGCGACCGGCTGGGCGAGTTCCAGGCGCAGGCCGCGATCGCCGCGCTGCACGCCGACGCGCGCACCGCCGAGGAGACCGACTGGGTGCAGGTCGTCGAGTGGTACGACGAGCTGGTGCGGGTCACGGGCAGCCCGATCGCCCGCCTCAACCGGGCGGTCGCGGTCGGCGAGGCCGACGGTGCGCGGGCCGGGCTGGCCGCGCTGGCCGGGCTCGACCCGGCGCTCCCCCGGTACACCGCCGTCGCGGCGTACCTGCACGAGAAGGACGGCGACGTCGCGACCGCGGCGCGGCTCTACGCCGAGGCGGCCCGGTCCGCGCCGAACCTGCCCGAGCGCGAGCACCTCACGCGGCAGGCGGCCCGGCTCAACGCGCTCCTGGGCGGAAGAGCTACCGGTTCTGCCGGCGGGCGATGAGGACCAATCCGCCCACGAGGATCACGATCGGCGCCCAGCCCGGCAGGCCGAAGGGCCCAACGACCAGCTGGATCACGAAGATGGCGAGCTGGAAGGCGACGATGAAGCCCACCAGGAGCAGGAGCCCGAAGAGCAGCGGCCGCTCCGCCTGCAGCTGTCGCAGGTAGTCCATCAGGTCTCCTCGGTCGTGGCTCGCCCCGGCAGCTCCGGGCCACCAGGGACATCGACAGCAGAACGCCGCTGCTGTAGCCCCTGTTCCGCCCCTGCGCCGACGGTCAGACGTTGAAGCGGAACCTATACCCCCGGCTCGCTGACCTGCGAGGACGTAGCCCGCCGGCCGCTGACCTGCGATTACGCCTTCCGACGCTTGTCGTCGTCTGCCGAGGTTTTCCGGCGTCCGGTGCCATGGATGTGCCATCGGGCCACAGTCTCACCCCCGGAACAGCCCCGGCCCGTAACTACTCAGCGCAACCGGATACACACATAGAGACGGCCCCGCCTCGGTGTCACGACCGAGACAGGGCCTTGACCCCTCGCCATCCTCAGAAAGGCCAGAGATCCATGTACGACGCTACCGACCACACCCCCTCCGCGGACGAGATCGTTGCGGCAGTCGCTCGTTTGCAGGAGCGGCACGCCCTTCTGCTTGAGGAGCGCGACGCGCTGCTCGCCGAGCGCGACGACCTGTTGTTCTCGCTCAGCCAGGCCTGGATCGAGGAGGAACTCGTCATCGTGACGATGGACATCCCGCACGGCCGGCGGTGGAGCTTCATCGAGGAGGCGAACGTGCTCGCCATCTCGCCCGATCTGGACGAGGGCACCCGGCGCCGGTTGCTGGCGCAGGTGGAGCCGCCGAAGCTGACGACGTGCGGCGAGTGCGGCGCCCCGCTGTACGAGGGGGCAGCGTGCGGCCTCCACTGACCTGCGACTGACACGACTGAGCCCCCCACCGTCAGCGCGACGGTGGGGGGCTCAGTCGCTCACCTAGGGTCCGATGACATGGTGCGGAAGATCGAGGAACTGCGAGCCACCTCCGACGAGGACCTGATCGCTGAGCACGACGCCAAGGCGGGTCACACCAGCGTCGGCACGTCCTACTACATGGATGAGCTCGAGCGACGTTCGCGGGAGCGAGCGGCTCAGCGAAGCCATGAGCTGGCAGTGCGCTCCTTCTGGCTGGCGATCGCAACTTCGGCACTGTCGCTCGTCGCCGTGGTCGTCTCGGTGCTGGCCCTCGTCCTCGGAAGCTGACCCGCTGCCGTTGCCGCTCTCCGACAGCCGGGCCATTACGCACAGCAACCCCCTGAGAGCCGTTCTAACGGCCTTTCAGGGGGTCGCTGGTGTCAGGGGATGGGCGCGTTTAGTCCCCGCCTCAACCTTCGGTCGCCCGGGTGTCGCTGATGACCATGTTGACCCCGTTGTCCGGGTGGTACGACCAGCTGAACTCGTACCCGTTGTGCTCGGCCTGCTGCACGCCCATCATCGCGTTCGTGCGGTCCATCTGAGCGGTGATGGAACTCGGAACGTCGAGCTGCTCGATCACACACAGGTAGCCGGACGGGTCTCCGTATTCGCTGCCTGTGTCGATCACGATCGTGTTGCCGTCATCCTCGAGGCTCAGGGTTGACCCCCTGTCCACTCGCTTGCACTCCTCGTGCGCACCGGTCAGCCGTAGCTGCTTGGTAGCCACCGTGCCGGACGTCTCGGCGTCAGCGTCACCGCCGCAAGCCGACAACATCGGCATGGCGAGCAGTGCGGCGAGCAGGAGCAGCGTTCCGTTTCGACGGACGTTGGCAGTCACGATTCGTCCCCGTTCCGTAAGAGTCTGCGGAGACTATCCAGAACTACGCGAGCAGGGCGGGACCTCAGGGTCCCGCCCTGCTCGGACGGATGACTGCCCCGCCGGTCCCACGTCCCGGCGGGGCAGTCCCACCTCTCAGGCTACGGCTGTAGCCGACATGTCAGCGTTGATGCTGCAGCAGGCCGCGAAGACCTTGCCCGACTGGCAGGGGCACGGCTCGTCGGCGATCGCAGCCAGGCAGCAGTCGACGAAGCGCCGGCCGCTGTCGCACTCGCACGCCGACGCCTGGGACATCGGGTGCAGCGAGCCGGCCATCATGCGGGCGAAGTCCGACCCGGAGTCGTTGAAGGTGTGGATGCGGCGGGTGGTGGACTCCCCGCGGCGCAGCGCGGTCAGCATGACGTCGCCACCGACGTAGGTCTTCAGACCCGAGTACAGATCGGCCATGGCACGGTCGCGGCGGACGGCCTTGGCCAGGTCGACCCACTCCTCGGGGCGGCGCGGCGCCGGCTGGATGGGCAGCCGACCGAGGGCGGCGACGGCCCGGTCGGCCTGGTCGCCGAGGACGGCAGGCAGGTGACCGCGAAGCCGGTGCAGCTCGAGGTCGCCGGGCCGCCGGTCGAGCGGGCTGGGCATCGCGTACAGGCCATCGAGCTTGGTCGGCGCGAAGCCGTGGTCGGAGGCGAACCCGTAGGCCACGAACCTCTGCCGCTGGGGCGAGTAGCCGACGAGGAAGACGACCGAGGGGGTCACGGTGGCGCTGCGGCCGTGCGCGATGTTCTCGGCGTCCAGGTCGATGCCCAGCTCGGACCACACGTGCGCCAGGTGCGCGGGCGCCTCGCGGGCGAACTCGTCGAAGTCGGCGGCGTGCTGGGCCAGGTAGAGCGCCTGCATGTGCCAGCGGCGCTCGAAGCCGGTCGAGCCCTGGGCGACGATCGCGGCGTCCAGGTGCGGCAGGGGCAGCAGCTTGGACGTGTGGCCCATGCGCGTGGCCGTGTGCGTGTAGGTCAGGGTGTCGGTGATGATCTCCGCCCGGTCGGCGTGGGCGGCGAAGGCGATGAGGGTCATGCTGCGGTCTCCAGTCGGTTGTGGTGTGCGAGGGGGATGAAGGCCGGCCCGCCGGTCTCGGGCTCGGCCCAGACGCGCCAGTCGCCGGCGCGGGCGATCTGCGCGACGTGGTTCTCGGACATGCCGCCGTCTGCGTAGTAGTCGACGACTCCGCCGTCGGCCTCGAAGAACCCGCCTCGCGGGTTGATCGCCTTGCGGCCGACAGCGCGCAGCAGCGGGTTGACGCCAGCCGCCAGCTCCACGCCGTACTGCTGGGCGATCAGTGCGATCGTCGTGGTGCCGGCCTGCAGCTCGCGGGCGGCGGCCTCGGCGGCGCCCTGGCCAGCCTTCGCGGCAATCGCCGCGAGTACGGGCTGCGCCATCGTCAGTTGCGCACCCCAGGCATCGGTGGCTTCCTTCGCCCGAAGCGCAGTGATCTCGTCGAGCCGGTCCAGCTCGGCGTCGGAACGCTTGACCAGTTCAGCGACCAGCGGGGCACCCTCCGGGCCCATGCGCGCCAGCTCATCGAGGGTGCCCTGCGACACGCGGCCGGCGAGGATGAGCATGTTGGTCTGCCAGTTGGTCTGCGCGGTCACCTGCTCCTCGAGGCGGCGCATGTACTCGTCGAAGCTGACCCCGGTGTCGACGACGAAGTCACGCCACGAATCGGCGCCCGCCCCGGCAGCCTCCGCGGCCTTGATTGCGGCCGCCTCCTCGGCTGCCACCTTCTCGTCCAGCAGGGTCGTGTAGACCCCGAGCGGGTTGATGAAGTCGGCGAGCGTGGAACCGAGTTCCTCCGTGCGGGCGATCAGCGCCTGGGTCTCTTCCTCGCCGTAGCCCATCGCAGCGGCATAGCCCTCAATGCTGCCGTAGGCGGCCTCAAGGTTCTGCGCCAGCGCCGCGGTGTTCTGCGCCTGGCGTGCGGCCGACTCGGCAGCCAGCGACTGGTCGTTCTCCACCCCCTTGAGCGCCTCGGTGTAGGCGGGCATCAGGTTCTTGAGGTCCTCGACGGTGCCGCCGCCGCGCTCCCACTCCGCGGACAGGATGGCGAACTGCTCCTTCGCCATCTCCGCGTTGCCGGACTCCACCATCAACGCCAACGACTGGCCCATCTGGTCGAGCTGCTCAAGCAGACGTTCCCGGCTGCCCACACCCTCAGCGGAGCCGAAGGAGATCAGCTCGGCGCCGAAGTTGTTGAGGCGCTCCAGGTTGCTCGGGTCGGTGAGCCGGCGGGCAGCATCGGCCAGGCCGTTGATGTCGTCGGCCAGAGGAGCCGCAGCCGCCGCCCGGAACTGCGCGTCGACCTGCTCCATCGAGTCACCCATGCCCAGCAGGGCTGCGGTCGTCTCTTCCATGGACGCCGGAGCAGTCCCCACCGACGCCTTGAGCGCGTCGACCGCCTGCGACAGTGCGAAGACGACGCCAGCGATGCCGGCGGCCTTGCCCACCTTGCCGAGACCGGAGGCGACGCCGGGCATGGTGCTGCTCAGCGTCTGGAACGCCTTATACGTCTCGATGACCCGGGGGAACACCAGCAGGAACGCGCCCGCGACGAGGGTCCCGACACCGGCGAGGCCGGCGAAGCTGGCGACAAGCGTTTGCGCGGGGTCCGAAAGGTCGGCGAACCAGCCCGCCACGTCGGCCAGGCCACCGGCCAGCTCTGCGAGGACCGGGAGGAAAACCTCGCCGATCTCGATGGCCGCATCGGTGATGTTGTTGCGGGCGATAGCCAGCTTCGACGCGGTGGTGTCGTACCGCTTCGCCGCCTCCTCGACCAGCGCCGAGTTCTGTTCCCACGCCTTGCTGCTCGTGTCGAGCGACGTGGCGAGACCCTCGCTGGCACCCATGAGACGGAGCAGCACCGACGCTTCCTCGGTGCCCTTCAGCCCCAGGTCCGACAGCGTGGCGACCACGTTGCCACCGGACGAATTGACGTCGTCGAGGCCCTGCGTGAACAGGGAGACGGCGCGGATCGGGTCTTCCTCAAACGCGCGAGCGAACTCGGCAGACGAGACGCCCGCGACGTCGGCGAAACCGGCGAGGGCTTCGCCGCCCTCCAGGGTCGCCGTGTGGATCTTCTGGAGCACGCGGGTCATCACGCCGCCACCGAGCTGCGCTTCGATGCCCACGTCGGCCATCGCGGATGCCAGCGCCAGAACGTCGGACTCGGTCGCCCCGACCAGCGCACCGGCGCCGGAGAGACGCTGCGCCATGCTGAGGATGTCCGCCTCAGTCGAGGCACCGGCGTTGCCCAGCGCGACGAGAGAAGCGCCCATGCGGTCGACGTCCTGCGGGGACGTCCGCATGACGTTCATCATCTGCGCGAGGCTGGTGGCCGCCTCGTCGGCGGTGAGGTTCGTCGTCTCACCGAGGTCGATCATCGTGCGGGTGAAGGCGGCCACGTCTTCGCGCTTGACGCCGAGCTGCCCGGCCGCCTCGGCGACCGCGGCGATCTCCTGGTGCGTCGCAGGCAGAGTGCGGGCCAGCCCGCGAAGCTCACCCTCAAGCGTGGCCATCTCCGCCGCAGAACCATCGACGGTCTTGGTCACACCAGCCCAGGCGGACTCCCAGTCAATGGCAGCCTTGATCGTGGCGCCGAGCGCCAGCGTCGTGGCCGCCCCGAAACCGGCGAGCGTGGTGCCGGCCGTGTTCCAAGCCTGCTCGTTCTTCTGCGCAGACTCCGTTAGCCGCCCCAGCGTGGTCGACGCCTCGCGCTGCGTCTTCTCCGCCTGATCCCCGACGCCCTTCACCGACCGCTCGGCCTGCTGCATCTGGGCCTTGAAGTCGGCGATGTTTGCCATCAGCCTGACAACTACGGATCGATCCGCCATCAGCTCGACCCTCCTTTCCTTGCCTCGTTGGCTTCTCGTTCGGCTCGGACCAGTGCCGGCGGCAGGTCCATCTGGTTCAGTGCGACGCGCTCGCGGCCGAGCAGGCCCGGCAGCGGCTCGGCGTGCGTCTCCCGCCACGCGGCCCGGGCACGCAGCCATGCGGCGAAGTCAGCGGCCGTCCACTTGACCGCCCACGGCATCGGGCGCCCGTCCTCCGTCTTCGGCGCCGGCTGCGGCGGCACGAACCGCAGCAGCTCCCGGTGCGGCAGCCCCGCCACCTCGTCCGGGGACGGCTCCACGGGCTTCCTGCGGGCCATCACGCGCCCTTCCTGTGCCCGGCCCACCGCTTACTGGCAGCAGCGCGCCCACGGGCCTGTAGCGGCGTCGGCAGGGACTCGTCGTCCTCGTCAGGGAGAGCCAGCTGAGACAGCAGCCGCCCCAGGGCCAGCCGGTGCTGGCGCAGCTCGCCGACAGCGGGATGCACGCGAGGCTGACCGGTCGATCCCGCCACCGTCGTGCCGTCCTCGGCGATCGCCTTGCGCAGCGACTCGCACTCATCCATCAGCCGGCACGCCTCGGTCAGCAGCTCGAGCTCCGACCGCGACAGCTCGTAGACGTCGGTCGCATGAGCCCAGAAGCTGCGACCCCGGGCCGCCAGCCCGCTCGGAGGCTCAGTCACGGTCAGTCACCGCCCCCGGGTCGGAATCGAGCAAGAGGCATCACCGCACCACGAAGACAGCTCCCGGCGGTCCCGATCTTGATGACCCCCCTTGGGGAAGGCCGCACCCCCTCGCGCCGTCAGTGACGCTCCGTGACCGGCGCGGCTCGCCGTCGCCTCACGCATCGCTGGCCAGCCGTCCGTGCCACCGAGTCCACGACTGCGGCTGTGGTGAGGGCTCGGTGAACTTGATCCGCGTCTCGGCCTGCATCCGACTGAGCACGTCCGCGACAGCGGCAGGATCAGCGACCTGTCGCGGCGGCGGCGCGGCCTGCTGCGACTCACCGGACGCCACGACGTCGAGGTGCGCGAAGTCCTCGAGCTTGGGTCGGGGAACGCGGCTGTCGTGCTGAGCCATTCGCAGCGCTGACTCGAACGCGCGCTGACTCAGCGGCTTGGCGGTCACGCGGCCACCAGCCCGTCACGCTTGGCCTGCTCGGCACGCCGGGCGCGAACCTCGGCGCGGCCCAGCGACAGCTCGGCGTGCGCCTGGCGCAACTGCTCCATGGTGGGCAGCCAGACGTCGTCGCGGTGGGCGATCAACCGCAGCCGTGCCACCCCGCCCGGCTCCTCGTCCACGGCGCCCTCGAACGGCACGTTGGCGAACTCGTGCACGCCGGTGGCGAAGGCGTCGGCCCAGGTCCTCTGGACCACGGCGCGCGTGTCGTACCCGCCGGGCGGGTGCTCCTCGCCGACGACGATGGCGGCCCGCTGAGCGATCCTCAGCCGCTCGTAGCGGGTGGCGAGCACCCCCAGGTCAACCAGGGCCTTCCGCTGGGCGCTGGTGGCGGCTGCGGCCGCTCCAGCGTCGGCGGGGTCCAGGTCGCCGAGGGCCTGGCAGGCGGACCGGATCTCGGTCATCAGGTCGGCGAGCTGGTCGCGCAGGCCGGCCAGGAGCTCGGGGAGCGCGTCGGCGACGGCGGTGTGCCACCCGGCGGTCACGTGCCGGTGCAGGGTGCCGCTGATCTGCATCCGGGCGGCGTCGAGGTCAGCTCGGCGGGTGGCGGCGATGAGTGCCGCGTCGAACTCGGCGGGGTCGACGGGGCGGCCGGTGGTCAGGTCTTCTGCGGCGCGCTTGACGACGTCGGCGACGGTGGGGCCGTCGCGGTACGCCCGCTCGAGGACGGCGAGCCGGTCGGCGGCTCCGATCGTCGTGGTGATCGCCGCGGGGACGGTGGGGAAGTCACCTCGGGCGAGCGCGGCGCGGAACGCGGTGTCGGCGCCGGCGCGGTTGGTCCAGGCCCGGGGGTTGGCCTTGACGGTCTCGGTGGTGGTCATCGGGTCTCCTTCTGGTGTGGTGGTCATCGGGCTTATGGGGTCGTGCGTGATCCCCCGGTGACGCGGGGATCGAGTAGGTCGGCGACGACGTCGACGTGGCGGCACTCGGGGTCGCCGCAGTCGCAGTCCCAGCCGCGGGGGTCCCAGGACACGCGGTGGTCGCCGACGATGGCGAGGACTCCGGGGTCGCGGGCGCGGATGCCGAGCACGCGGAGGAAGCGGACGTTGATGCCGGTCATGCCACTCGCCCCGTCGAGTCGGAAGACGGGCGCTTGAAGGGAGTGGGCTGCCACTCGCCTCCGTTGCTGCCGTCTGTAGAGGCGCGGTCGGCTTCACCGACAGCACGGCTCCCGATCGGCGCAGGCTGTGTGCCGTGGGTTTTGTAAGTAGTGCGCGCGCGTATGGGTGTCGTATCGCGGCACCCTGAGGCCGGTTCCTGGGTGTCGTTCTGAGGGTGTCGCAATCCCGATACCTCAACCTCGGGTCGAGGGTGTCGTGATGCGGCACCCTGACCGCTGGGGAAGCTCGCCGCGTACTGCATCGTCTGGCCGTTCTTGCCGCCAGCGACCCGCGTCAGCAGACCGGCTTTGACGGCCTCCCCGATGCGGACGGTCACGCGGTGCTCGGCGATGTCCAGCGCCTTCGCCAGCTCGGCCCGCGGCACCTTGACGTGCCCCAGGTCGGTCATGTGGCAGACGGCGATGTAGGCGAGCAGCTCACGGCAGGACCCGCTGACGCCGTGGTGACGGATCACCAGGCGGTACCAGCGGTCCCGCACGTTCTGCCGGCGGCTCACCGGTCGACCGAACTCAGCTCGACGATCCGCCGGTCGCGGTGCTCGAGCAGGGCCAGCAGGTCCCCGACCCGGTTGATCGGGCACATGAGCACGCCCTTGCGGTCCGGATGCCAGTCGCGCATCCGGGCGATGTCCAGCTCCTCGAGGAGTCGGACGAGGCCCCGGCCGTACAGCCAGCACGACCGGGCGCCGACCTCGATGCGGACAGTGGCCCGCTGGTGGGGCTCCTCGAACAGGCGCAGCGGTCGGACCCCCATCAGGCCACCTCCCGCATCCGGGCGGCGCTCTCGCGGGCTCTGGCGGCCCGCTCGGGCTCACCGCGGCGTTCGCACAGCTCGGCGAACGTGGGGCGGTCGGCGGTGCGCCGCACCTCGGCGACGATCTCCGGGGACCAGACGGCCGGCTCCTCGTAGTCGCGGGCGGCGTCGAGCTCGATGCGCAGCCTGAGAGCCACTTCGGCCGGGTCGGTGTAGGTCCGCCAGCACTCGGCGGCGATGACGCACGCGGCGACCTTCGCCCGGCTGCCGTCGGGCAGCGCAGCCCACTCCGCCGATCCGTAGTCGGGGATCGGCTGGCCTGCGGCCTGGATGAGTGCGCTCGCCCAAGGGAGCGCGCTAGGGATGACGCTCATGGGGCGCCTCCGCTACTCTCGAGCGCGAGACCTGCCGCCATGTGGATCTCGCTTCCGCCCTCGCTCAGCGCCAACTGAGCGGGGGCGTTCTGCTTCTGCTGTAGGGCCATTAGGCGGCCCCCGCTCGAGGCTGATCCGCCTGCTGGTCGAGCCAGGCATCGACGTCAGTTCGGCGGTAGCGGACATGCTTGCCGACGCGCATTCCACGGGGACCGGAGCCCTTTGTGCGCCACTGGTACAGCGTTCCGAGGGGAACGCCGAGGAAGTCGGCGAGCTCCTGAGCACTCAGGAGGCGATCGATGGCTTGTGTCACTGAGACACATCCTCTCCGTCGGTTGTGTGACGACGAAAAGAGGATGGCAGCCTGTGTTGCCAGATGTCAACGGATACACGTAGAGTGTCCTCATGACACAGCCGCCGCCGTGGCCTAAGAGGCTGACGGCGACCATCGCCGATCAGGTTCAACGCACCCGCGTCGCCCAAGGACTCAGCGCCCAACAGCTGGCAGACATCACCGCAGAGCTCGGTTACGCGATCCCTAGGTCCGTCATCGCCAATCTCGAGTCCGGCCGCCGTGACACGGTGTCGGTCGCTGAGCTGATCGTGCTCGCCCGGGCCCTGCGCATCCCTCCGCTTCTCTTGGCCCTCCCCATCGGACGCCTCGACACGGTTGAGCTACTGCCCGGAGTTGATGCTGCGACCTGGCCAGCGGCCAAGTGGTTCGCGGGCGACGGTGCGTTCCCAGGGGAGGGTTTCGCCGCGTCGAACAACTCTGTGATCAAGGACTTCCGGGCGCAGGATCAAGCTCTCGACGAGTGGCGCCGGTCGAAGCGACGGGCCGATGAAGGACGCCTTCGACTGATCGAGGAGTCGCTCGAGCGCATCCGCGCCGACATTCGGGAGTGGGGATGCGACCCCGGCCCGCTCCCGGCTGAACTCTCGCACCTAGAGGACGAGAACGGTCGGCATGGCGAGCGTTGAGCCTCGGCTGACCCGTCGGAATGGCCGCGACGCCAAGGTCTACGACGTCCGGTTCCGCGACCCTGACGGGCGCCAGCGCAAGAAGACGTTTGGCAAGAAGGGGGACGCCGACCGGTTCGCCGCCACCGTCGAGGCGGACAAGCTCCGGGGTCAGTACGTCGACCACAGCCACCGCGTCACCGTCGCCGAGTACGCCCGTGCGTGGGCCTCGGCCCGCCCGCACCGGCCGACAACGGCGCGGCGAGTATCCAGCCTCATCGAGACGCACATCGCCGGCACGAAGCTCGGCGACCGGCGGCTGTCTGCCGTCCGACCGTCCGAGGTGCAGGCATGGGCATCGGACCGGGCTCAGGTGCTCGCCCCATCCACCCTGCGGAACCTGGTGTCGCTGCTGCGGTCGATCTACGCCAGCGCCGTGCTGGATCGGCTGACGGCGTCCTCGCCCGTGGTGCGGGTGGCACTCCCCCGGCATGAGCGTCCCCGGGTCATCCCGCTCACTGTGCCCCAGGTGCAGGCGCTCGCCGACGCCATGCCGGCGCGCAACCGGGCGATGGTGCTGACTCAGGCAGGGCTCGGCCTGCGGATTGGGGAGCTGCTGGCCCTCCGGGTCGAGGACGTCGACTTCCTGCGGCGCACGGCTCGCGTCGAGTGGCAGATCGCGCCCGGCGCCAAGATGCGGTCGGAACCGAAGACGCCGCGGTCACGCCGAACGGTCCCACTCCCCCAGGTCGTAGCCGACGCGCTGGCCGCCCACCTGGCCGAGTTCCCGGCCGGCGAAGACGGGTCGATCTTCACGACCACCACCGGAGCGGTTTACCGGCACGACTACTACGGGTCGATGATCTTCGCCGCAGCGGTCGAAAAGGCGGGGCTGCCGACGGGGACGACAAGCCACGACCTGCGGCACCACTACGCCTCGGTGCTCCTCGCGGCCGGCGAGTCAGTCGTGGCGGTCGCCGAACGCCTGGGCCACGAGAACGCGACGCTCGTCCTAAAGACCTACGGACACCTGATGCCCGACTCCGAGGACCGCACCCGTCGAGCAGTCGACGAAGCGTGGTGTGCCACCACGGTGCCATTAGCTCAGGCCACGGCCCGCTGACCTGCACAGATATTGAGGATCTAGACGTTGAAGCGGAACTCCACCACGTCGCCGTCGGCCATGACGTAGTCCTTGCCCTCCATGCGCACCCAGCCCTTGGACTTGGCCTCGGCCATGGAGCCGGCCTCGACGAGCTGGTCGTAGCTGACGATCTCGGCCTTGATGAAGCCGCGCTGGAAGTCGGTGTGGATGACGCCGGCGGCCTGCGGGGCGGTGGCGCCGACCGGGATCGTCCAGGCCCGGGCCTCCTTCGGCCCGGCGGTCAGGTAGGTCTGCAGCCCGAGGGTGCGGAACCCCACCTTGGCGAGCTGGTCGAGGCCCGGCTCGTTCTGCCCGATCGACTCCAGCAGCTCGGCGGCCTCCTCGGCCGGCAGCTCGATGAGCTCCGACTCGGTCTGCGCGTCGAGGAAGATGGCCTCGGCCGGGGCCACCAGCGCGCGCAGCTCGTCGAGCACCGCGGCGTTGCCCAGCTCGTCGGCGTCGACGTTGAAGACGTAGAGGAACGGCTTGGTCGTGAGCAGCGTCAGCTCGCGCAGCGGCTCGGGGTCGACGCCGGCGGAGAAGAGGGTCTTGCCCTCGTCGAGCACCTTCTGCGCTTCCTGGGCCGCGGCGAGCAGCGCGGCGCGCTCCTTGTCCTTCTTGGCTTCCTTCTCCAGCCGCGGGACCGCCTTCTCCAGCGTCTGCATGTCGGCCAGCACCAGCTCGGTGTTGATCGTCTCGATGTCGTCGGCCGGGCTGACCTTGCCCTCGACGTGCACGACGTCGGGGTCGGTGAAGACGCGGATGACCTGGCAGATCGCGTCGCTCTCGCGGATGTTCGCCAGGAACTTGTTGCCCAGACCCTGACCCTCGCTCGCGCCGCGCACGATCCCGGCGATGTCGACGAAGGAGACCGTCGCCGGGATGATCTTCTGGCTGCCGAAGATCTCCGCCAGCTTCTCCAGCCGCGGGTCGGGCACGCCCACCACGCCGACGTTCGGCTCGATCGTCGCGAACGGGTAGTTCGCCGCGAGGACGTCGTTCTTGGTCAGGGCGTTGAAGAGCGTCGACTTGCCGACGTTGGGCAGGCCGACGATCCCGATGGTGAGACTCACGGGAGACCAGCCTACGGCGCCCGCGGCCGGGGCCCCTGACCGCCGGGGCGACGCCGGTCAGTCGGTGGCCGACGGGCTCCCCGGAGCCGGCGGACCCGTCGTCGGCGACGACGGGGCGGGGACGGCGGCGGTCGGGCCGCCGCCCGTCCCCGCCCGCACCTCGCAGGTCTCCAGGCTGGCCTGGAGGCGCCGTTGCAGGGGCTGCAGACGCCGCACGACCTCGTCCATCCGGGCGGCGTTGAGGGCGACGATCGCCTCGCCCATCTCGTCGACGAGCTGGGCGACGTCCTGCGCCGCGTTGACGGCCTGCAGGCAGTCGTCGTCGATGGTCACCCGGCCGGTGGCGCCACCCTCCGCGGCGCCGCCGCCGGCCCCGAGCGGGTCGTCGGCGCGGTCCAGCGGCACCGGGTTGGCGACGACGACGGTGCCCCCGCTGAGCAGCCCGACGAGCACCGCGCCGAGGAACAGGCCGGCGAGGAACGCGCCGGCCCTTCCCCACCAGCGCAGGGCGCGCCGCCACCCCTCGCGGGGCTCCGGTGACCTCGTGCCGGACTCGGCCATGGTCGACCCTCCGCTCGCCGGGCAGGCCCGTCCGCCCCCGGTTACCCTGCGCCTGCGGTGCCAACCGGGGATTGGGCCAGGCTGGAGGGCCAGGTGCGCGGTCCGACGACGACTCCCCCGCCGCCGGCATGAACCCCGGCGGACGGCCTGCCTCGCGCGCCCCCGGGCCGCTCCGCCTGCTCGCCCGCGCCTACCGCACCGCCGTCGTCAAGGCCCGCTGGTTCGTCGTCGTGGGGTGGATCCTCGCCACCGTCTGGGTGTCGGCCGCCCTGCCCACGGCCAGCAGCAGCGGCGGCGGGGGCATCGGCTCGCTGGTCCCGTCCGACAGCCCCGTCGTCGAGGCGCAGCAGCGCAGCCTGCAGCTGTTCCGGCTCCCGGTCCTGTCCGACACCTCGGTGGTGGTGCACGACCCGGGCGGCCTGAGCGTGCTCACCCGCGCCGACGTGGCGCTGTGGGCGTTGTCGTACACGCAGGCCTACCTCGAGGGCACCGTGCCCCGGGAGCGCGGGCACGTCGCCGCGGCCGTCCCGATCCCCACGGGCACCCCGGACACCGCGGTCACCTACCTCTACGTCACGCCGTTCACCTCCCTGGCGCAGACGACGGCGCTCGCCCGCCAGTACGCCGCGCACTTCGAGAACCAGCCGGGCGTGCAGACCTACGTGACCGGGGTGGTCCCGGCGCAGATCCAGCAGGTGTCCTACCTGCAGTCGCGGATCCACGTGTTCGAGGTGGCCACGCTCGTCCTCATCGCCGTCGTCGTGGGGCTGGTCTTCCGGTCGGTCGTCGCCCCCTTCGTGGTGCTGTTCACCGCCGGGCTGGGCTACCTGGTCGCCATCCGCAGCCTCGGGGTGCTGGCGGCGGCGTTCGGCTTCTCCCTGCCCGACCAGGTCCAGCCGCTCATCGCGGCGCTCCTCATCGGCGTGATCACCGACTACTGCGTGCTGTTCTTCTCCGGGCTGCGCCGGGAGCTCGACCGGGGCCTGCCCCGTCTGGAGGCCGCTCGCGCCGCCGTCGCCGTGGAGGGGCCGATCGTCTTCGCCGCCGGCGTCACGGTCGCGGCGGGGACGGCGGCGCTGCTGGCGGCCGACTACGAGTTGTTCCGCGCGTTCGGCCCCGCGCTGTCGCTGACGGTGGTCATCGGGGTCGTCGTCTCGCTCACCCTCGTGCCGGCGATGCTCGCCATCCTCGGCCGGTGGCTGTTCGTGCCCGGCGCCGAGCGCCCGCGGCCGGCGCCCTCGGTCCGCGGCGCCGGCCCGCTGGTCCGCATCGTGGTCAGCCGGCGCGGCGCGGCGGTGGCGGCCCTGCTCGGGTGCGCCGTGCTCGTCGTGGCCGCCCTGCCCCTCGGCTCGCTGCGCCTGGACCTGTCGTTCACCGGCGGCCTGCCCGAGGACGACCCGGTCAGCCGCGGCGCCGCGGTGCTCGAGGAGGCCGGGGTCCGGGGGGTGGTGGCGCCCACCGAGATCATCCTGGAGCGGCCGGGTATCGCCCAGGACCGCGCCGCGCTGGAGGCCGTGCAGCGCGCGCTCGCCGCCCAGCCGGGGGTGGCGACCGTGCTCGGGCCCGCGCAGAACCCGCTGCCCGACACCTACGGCGTCGTCTTCTCCGCCGACGGCGACGCCGCGCGCTTCGTCGTCGTCCTCGACAGCGACCCGCTGGCCGCCGAGGCGATCGAGGACCTGCGGCGGATCGAGGACCGGCTCGACCCGCTGCTCGCGGACGCCGGCCTCGGGGACGCCGAGGTG
Organism: Blastococcus sp. MG754426; assembly: GCF_021699055.1. Taxonomy (GTDB): domain Bacteria; phylum Actinomycetota; class Actinomycetes; order Mycobacteriales; family Geodermatophilaceae; genus Blastococcus. The sequence goes on from NZ_SSXC01000016.1 coordinate 57,176, forward strand.
CTGGTCACCGGCCAGACCGCGATCGCCGCCGAGCTCGCGGACATCACCCGCCAGAACCTGCGCTACACGCTGCTGGCCGCGCTCGTCGTCGAACTGCTGGTGCTTGTCTTCTACCTGCGCGCGCTCGTCGCCCCGATCGCGCTCCTGTTCACCAGCGCCCTCGGCGTCGCGGCGGCCATGGGGCTGACCGTCCTGGTGTTCCAGGGGTGGCTCGGCGACCCGGGGCTGACCTTCTACGCCCCCTTCGCCACCGCCGTCCTGCTGCTGGCGCTGGGCTCGGACTACAACGTGTTCGCGGTCGGCTCCATCTGGGAGGCCGCGAACCGGATGCCGCTGAGCAAGGCGATCTCCTTCGCCATGCCGGCCACCGCACGGGCGATCAGCGCGGCGGGGGTGATCCTCGCGACGACCTTCGCGATGGTGGCCATCATCCCGCTCGACACCTTCCGCCAGGTCGCTTTCACGATGAGCGTCGGCCTGCTCATCGACACCTTCCTCGTGCGGCCGGTGCTCACCCCGGCCCTGCTCACCCTCCTGGGTCGCTGGGCCAGCTGGCCCAGCCGCCGCATCCACACCGAGGCGATCTCCCGGGAGGAGCTGCGCGACACCGCCGTCACCGCGGCGCGTTCCCCCACGGGCCGGCGGGTGGACGAGCAGACCCTGGAGGCCGCCGGACGATGAGCACCGCGACCGGCTCCCGGACGTGGCGGCGGCCGCGGCGCTCGACGCTGCTCCTGGCCGCGAGCGTCGCCCTCGGCGTCCTGCTGTTCCTGTGGGGGGCCGACCGGCTGGCCCGTTGGGCGGCGGAGGGCCTGCTGGCGCGCAACGTGCAGCTGGCCACCGGCGTCCTCACCCGGCCGGAGGTCGAGGTGCACGGCACGTTCTTCCTTCCCCAGCTGCTCGCCGGGAGGTACGAACGCGTCGACGTCCTGGTCGAGGACCTGCGCGCCGGGCCCCTGCGCATCGAGCAGGTGGACGCCGAGCTGACCGGCGTCCACGTCCCCTTCCACGACCTGCTGACCCAGGACGTGGACGTCGTCTACCTGGAGCGCACCCGCGAGGTGGCGACGCTGACCTACGACGACCTGAACGCCTACCTGGAGGCGACGGGCCGCCCGATCAGCCTCGCGGGCCGGCCGGACGGGGAGGCGCTGGTGACCGGGTCGGTGGAGGTGCTCGGCCGCCGGCTCTCCGCCTCCGCGCGGGCGGTCATCGCGGCCGAGGACGGCGACCTCGCGGTGCGGCCCACGCAGATCGACACCGCCACCTTCCTGGACGACGCCAGCCGGCTGCTGCTGCGACAGCGGTTCACCGCCGTCATCCCGATGGACCCGCTGCCGTTCGGCCAGGAGCTGACCGACGTCGGCATCGGCGAGGACCGCGTCACCGTCGAGGCCGGCGGTGCCGGGGTCATCGTGCGGCCTTGATGACGAGAAAGTGACCCAGATCACAGTAGCGTGACGTTCGGTCAGCTGGGCCGCGGCGCGATACCGGCCGACCTAGCCTCGATCCATGGCCACCACACACACGCGAAGGCTCACCCGCGGGGCGCTTGCCGCGGGTGCGGTGCTGCTCTTCCCGCTGGCGGGGTGCTCGGGCGAGGAGCCGAACACCGGCACGTCCGTGCTGGATGACACCGGTGCCGCGGCGACGTCGGCGAGCGAGGCAGCGGGCGCAGTGGGCGACGCCGTCGACTGCTCCGGGACCTCCTGCTCGGTGACGCTGAGCTCCGACACCCAGTCGGTCGAGATCCTCGGCACGAACGTCACGTTCGGTGGGGTCCAGGACGGCGAGGCGACCTTCAGCGTGGGCGACCAGGAGGTCTCCTGCACCGAGGGCCAGAGCGTCGGGGCCGGACCGCTGACGATGGAGTGCACGACCGTCTCCGACGACAGCGTCACGTTCACCGCCTCGCTGGGCTGACGTCGTCCGGGCACCTCACCCCGACGGGTGAGGTGCCCGCTCCAGGGACCCGGCCCGCAGGCCGACGACCCAGGGGTGGGCAAGCACCGCACCGACACCGAGCAGCAGATCGCCGACCTGCTGCGGACGGCGAAGAAGTCGCTCCGCCTCTCCGTGGCCTTCCTCTCCCGGCTCGACGGCACCACCCAGCACCTCGAGGTGGTCGAGTCCTCGGTGCCCTTCCTCTTCCAGGAGGGGGTCACGCAGGTGCAGGAGACGTCGCTGTGCCAGGCGATCCTGGACCGGAAGCTGCCCGCGGTCATCCCCGACCTCCGGAAGCACCCCGAGGCGATGAAGCTGCCGGCCGCACGCATGCCGCGCATCCGCAGCTACGTCTCGGTGCCGGTCACGCTCTCCGACGGCACCCTCTACGGCACCTTCTGCGCCGCGGGCCTGACCACCGACAAGGACCTGACCAAGCGCGACAAGGCGCTGATGGACGTCCTCGCGTCGGCCGCGTCGGTGATCATCGAGCCGCAGGTCAGGGAGGAGCACCGGCGCACGGGCATCGAGGGCCGGCTGGTGCCCCTCATCGCCACCGGCGGGCCTGTCGTCGCGCTGCAGCCGATCGTCGACCTCGCCACCGGTGTCCGGGTGGGCGCCGAGGCGCTCAGCCGGTTCCCCGGCGAGTGGCAGCAGGCGCCCGACGTCGTCTTCGAGGAGGCGCACAGCGTCGGCCTGGGCGACCGGCTCGAGCTGCTCGCCCTGCGCCGCGCCGCCGACCTCCTCCGGCACACCGAGGGGTACGTGGCGATGAACGTCTCACCGGGCACGTTGCTGACGCCGGACTGCGCCGCACTGCTCGCCGAGCTGCCCCTGGAGCGCGTGCTGCTGGAGCTCTCCGAGCACGACCCGGTCGACGACTACGACACGCTCGCCGCCACCCTCGCCCCGTTCCGGGCGGCCGGGCTGCGGCTGGCGATCGACGACGTGGGCGCCGGCTTCTCCTCGCTCCGCCACATCGTGCTGACCTCGCCCGACGTCATCAAGCTCGACCGCAGCATCGTCAGCGGTCTGGACACCGACCCGGTGCGCACCGTGCTGGTGCGCTCCCTGGTCGACTTCGCCCGCGGGCTGGAGGCGCGCGTCGTCGCCGAGGGCGTCGAGACGGCGACCGAGGCCGAAGCACTGCGGACCCTCGGGGTCGACCACGGCCAGGGCTGGCACTTCGGACGGCCGGCCGTGCCCGAGCCCCAGCCGCCGGCACCCGGGCAGGCCGACGCCGCGCAGCCGGACGCCGGGCGATCGGTGCACCCCGAAGGGATCCCCCGGCCCCGGTCGGAGCGCGGTCAGGTGGAGGTCGAGCGGGCGTGACGGGTCAGCCGGCTCGGGAGTTGGCCGGTTCGGCGGTGATGCGGGGCAGGATGAGGATCTCGGTGCTGTCGGGCCGGTAGGTGCGCCATCGGCCGTCGGGTCGGCGTTCGATCCGGAATCCGTGATGCACCTTGGTGTGATGCCGTTCGCACAGCAGCCCTGAGTTCTCCAGCGAGGTCTCCCCGCCGTCGGCCCAGTGCACCAGGTGGTGCACGTCGCACCAGTGGGCAGGGGCGTCGCAGCCGGCGAATGAAAGGACCCCTCCGCCCCCCCGCCACTCGCAGGCTCGCGGCGGGCCCCTGCGGAGGGGCCGGGGTGCGGCCCACGTCCAGGGGCTGACCCTCGGGGCCCAGCACGATGCGGGTG